>NZ_JBDPJM010000015.1:0-58494 GCF_039871805.1 Rheinheimera fenheensis | reverse complement strand
TCCGAACTCAGAAGTGAAACGCAGCTGCGACGATGGTAGTGTAGCATTCGCTATGCGAGAGTAGTTCACCGCCAGGCTCCCAATACCAACCCCGCTCTCTAGAGCGGGGTTTTTGTTTTGCGCTTAACGGCCTAAAAAGCTGTCCCAGTCTTTCCAAACCGGTTGTAAACCTTTTTGCATCAGAGCTTTGGCTACCTCTGCCGGCGCGCGGTTATCGTCAGTGCTAAATTGTTCCAGATTTTCTGGCTCAACGCTGTAACCGCCGGGTTGGGTTTTTGAGCCGGCACTGACACTGGTTATGGCCAGCGGCACCACATGCTGGCGAAATGTGGCAGATTCACGCGTTGACAGGCTAATTTCCAGCTCTGGTGCAAACAATCGAAAAGCGCAAATCAATTGGATCAGTTCTTTGTCACTGATGGGGTTTGCTACCGTACTACCGCCACTGCATGGCCTGATACGCGGCACGGATAAACTAAAACGGCATTGCCAGTAGTGTTGTTGTAAGTAACGCAGATGTTGTGCCAGCAATATGGCGTCAGTACGCCAATCACTAAGACCAAGCAAAATACCGAGGCCGATTTTATCAATACCGACTTGTCCCACGCGGTCTGGTGCATCAAGCCGCCAGTGGATATCGCTTTTTTTACCCTTTAGATGATACTGCTTATACGCCGCAGCATTATAGGTTTCCTGATATAGCATCACTGCATCGATACCAAGCGCCTTTAGCTTGCTATATTCAGCGCTGTTTAGTGGCTGTACTTCTAACTGCACAGTGCTGAAGTAGCTGCGGACTAACGGTAGCACTTCACAGAAGTAATCTATGCCGACTTTACGCTCGTGCTCACCTGTCACAAGCAGCACCTGATTTATACCGAGCATTTTTATCGCGCGACATTCCTGTGCTACTTCCGCCAGGTTTAAGGTACGCCGTTTTACTTTTTGACTGAGTGAAAAACCGCAGTACGTGCACTCATTAGCGCACAGATTGGACAAATACAGCGGTGCATAAAACTGCACTGTATGGCCAAACCGTTGCCGGGTCAGTTGCTGTGCTTTAGCTGCCAACGCACTCAGTAGTGGTAAAGCAGCCGGTGAGAGCAGTGCCTGCAAATCTGGTATACCAAGCCGCGGTTTGGTCAGCGCGGCTTGCACATCAATCAGGCTGAAATTACGGCTTTGCAGCTGTAGTTCCTGCCAGCTTTGTTGTTGCCACTGTTGGGTAAAACTCATAGTGCCGCCAGAAAATCAGTTAGCGGGCTTGACGCTGCTGCATAGGCCTGTGTGGCAGCTAAGCCGGCTTTATACGCTATGCGTCCTGCACTTACAGCTTGTGCAAAGGCGCCTGCCATTGCTACCGGATCCTGGCTTGCCGCAATAGCAGTATTCACCAGTACGGCTGAGGCACCTAGCTCCATCGCTGCAGCAGCATGTGATGGCGCGCCAAGCCCGGCGTCTATGATCACCGGCACTGTGGCTTGCTCGATAATAATCTCCAGCATGGCGCGGGTTTGTAAGCCCTGATTAGAGCCAATAGCAGCGCCAAGTGGCATGACTGCCCCGCAGCCAACTTGCTCCAGCCGTTTACATAACACCGGATCAGCACTGCAATAGGGCAGTACCACGAAGCCCAGTTTAACCAGCCGTTCGGCAGCAAGTAGGGTTTCGATAGGATCGGGCATTAAATAGCGCGGGTCAGGGTGAATTTCCAGTTTTAGCCAGTGGGTCTGTAGTGCATCGCGTGCCAGTTCAGCGGCAAAAATAGCCTCTTTCGCAGTTTTAGCGCCAGAGGTATTTGGCAGCAACTGAATTTTCATCGCCCGCAGTGGCGTCAATAAATCATCCCGGGGTTTATCTAACTCCAGTCGCTTTATGGCAAGTGTAACCATCTGGCTGCCACTGGCCTCTATAGTTTGTTGCATCAGCTGTGGGCTGGCAAATTTTCCGCTACCTAGCAGCAGGCGGCTGTGCAAGGTTGTATCTGCAATTGTCAGCAAGGTCAGCCTCCTGTCACTATCTGAAATAGTTGTATCTGATCATGATTTTGCAACTGATACTCATGCCAAAGGCGTTTAGCGATAATGCTATTGTTCACTGCGATTGCCAGGCCCTCAGTGGTTAACTGTTGTTGCTGTAACAGTTGCACTAAGGTGCTGTCATCAGCAAGTTGTAATGAGGTATCGTTAAGCAAAATGTGCATAATGTTGCTCCACGTGATGTTTAAAGCGTGAAAATGCCTGTTCAGGTTCAGCCTGCGCGGTAACGGCAGATACCACGGCTACACCGGATACACCGCACTGCAACACTGCATCAAGCCGTTCTGCGCTAATACCGCCTATCGCGACAGTTGGCATATCGCTACAGAGTGCTGCGTAGCGCTTGAGCCTGGTTAAGCCTTGGGGTTGTGATGGCATCTGCTTGGTTTGGGTGGCAAAAATATGCCCCAATGCGATGTAAGACGGCTGTAACTGACGCGTACGTAATACTTCAGCGTAACTGTGGGTTGAAATGCCCAGACGTAAACCGGCGGCAGCTATTGCAGGTAAATCTGCTTCAGCTAAATCCTCCTGGCCTAAATGCACGCCATAGGCAGCGTATTTAATTGCCAGCTGCCAGTGGTCGTTGATAAGTAGCCGCAATTTGTAGTCGCGGCTTAATACCACAGCTTCGGCTATCTGCTGTTCAATTTCCAAAGCAGCGCCATGTTTTATGCGTAGTTGGATAACGTCCGGTTCAAGTGGCAGCAAACGTTTTAGCCATTGCACACTGTCCACCACCGGATAAAAGCCGATAGGGTCGGTGATGGCGGCAAAGCTGAGCGTATCGTAGTGAGTATCTTGCGGCTGTTTTAGTTTGGGAAAATAGCGCGGCTCTGTCGGCCAGCCGTGATGCTGTAAGCTACCGGCGCCTTTGCCTGTCGCGTAGCTGTGGCACAGCGCTTGTTGCAAATAAGCTCGGCCAACAATAATACTATCCGCAAGCTCATAACCATGAGCCCAGGCTGCTGCTATTGCGCTGGATAAAACGCAGCCGGTGCCGTGGTTATGCACCGCGCTGAGCCTGGGTAGGGTAAGCTGAAAGCGACTGTTTGGGCTGACAAACTGATCAGTGATATCGACTGTATTGCTATTGTGGCCACCTTTTACCAGTACGGCTTTTGCGCCCCATTGCAATAATTGCTCAGCTTGCAACTCACTCTCAGAGTGCGGCAACTGACTAAGCAGGGAAAGTTCCGGCAGGTTGGGGGTAATAAGGTCCAGCAAGGGTAACAACTTTTGCCGCCAGAGGCTCAGTGTGCTTTGCCGGACAAAATTATAGCCGCTACTGCTACTTAGCACCGGATCGGCTACAACCACAAAAGAATATTCCGTTTTATGTTGCGCCAGCCAGCTGGCTAATTGCTCCAACAATCCGGCATCAGGAATCAGCCCTATTTTAATTACTTTAGGTGGCATATCCTCAAGCAGACAATTCAGTTGGGTGATAAACAATGCAGGGCTCACAGCCTCATAACCAACCACTTCTGTGCTATTTTGCGCCGTGACAGCCGCAATTACACTGCAACCATGGCAATCCATTGCCGCAAAAGTATGTAAATCCGCCTGAATGCCGGCGCCACCGCCACTGTCTGAACTGGCAATAGTCCAGACGATGGGTTTTGCTTTAGATAATTGCTCAAGCATCAGTTAATGCCTCTTGCTGCTGAACTTGCTGGTTAAGCCGCATTGAGCAAAATTTCGGTCCGCACATTGAGCAAAACTGTTCGGTATCGGCGCCTTCGTGGCTTAGCGTTTCATCGTGAAAAGCTTTAGCGGTGAAAGGGTCCAGTGCCAGATGGTACTGATCCTGCCAGCGAAATTCGTAGCGGGCTTTAGACAGGGCATTGTCTCTTTGCTGCGCTGCCGGATGGCCTTTGGCCAGATCTGCCGCATGGGCGGCAATTTTGTAAGCGATAAGACCTTGTTTTACATCTTCTTTGTTGGGCAGGCCGAGATGCTCCTTTGGCGTAACATAGCACAGCATGGCGCAGCCAAACCAACCAATCATCGCAGCACCTATGCCAGAGGTAATATGATCGTAACCCGGTGCAATATCGGTCGTCAGCGGGCCCAAAGTATAAAACGGTGCTTCGTGGCAATGCTTTAGCTGCTCAGTCATATTTTCCTGAATAAGCTGCATCGGCACATGGCCCGGGCCTTCTATCATCACCTGTACATCATAGCGCCAGGCAATTTTGGTCAGTTCGCCCAGGGTGCGCAGCTCGGCAAATTGCGCTTCATCGTTGGCATCGGCAATACTACCTGGGCGCAGGCCGTCACCCAGTGATAATGAAATATCGTAAGCTGCACAGAGCTGGCAAATTTGCTCAAAATGCTGATATAAAAAGCTTTCCTCGTTATACAACCTTGTCCACTGCGCCATAATTGCACCACCGCGTGAGACGATGCCGGTTACCCGCTTCGCGGTTAAGGCAACAAAATCTTTTAACACCCCGGCATGAATAGTAAAGTAATCGACCCCTTGCTCAGCTTGCTCGATTAAGGTGTCATAAAACACCTGCCAGTTTATCCGGCTGACATCGCCGTTTACTTTTTCCAGCGCCTGATAAATCGGTACTGTACCAATAGGCACCGGGCTGTTACGGATAATCCAGTCACGGGTTTGGTGGATGCGCCGGCCGGTAGATAAGTCCATTACGGTATCTGCGCCCCAGCGCGTGGCCCACACCAGCTTTTCCACTTCTTCTTCAATGCTGGAGCTAACCGACGAGTTACCGATATTGGCATTGACCTTAACTTTAAAGTTGCGGCCAATAATCATCGGCTCTGCTTCCGGGTGGTTAATATTGGCCGGAATAATGGCGCGGCCGGCGGCCACTTCCTGGCGCACGAATTCTGCGGTGATTTGCTTAGGGATAGCTGCGCCAAAGCTTTCGCCCTGATGGGTTCTGACGCCATCATCTGCTGTGGCCATATTTTCCCTAAGGGCGATAAAGTGCATTTCTGGCGTAATAATGCCGGCACGGGCATAGTGTAATTGGGTGACTGTTTTGCCAGGCTTGGCTTTAAGCGGCTGATGCTCAAATTCGGTGATCTGTTCATCCAGTGCGATATCGGCATATGGCAGCTCGGGCGAGGGGGCTACATCACCGCGCTGATTAATCCAGTTAAGCCGAAGCTTAGGCAGGCCTTTTAGTACATCTAACGGCTGCGTGGGGTCGCCATAAGGGCCCGAAGTGTCATACACCGGCAGTGACGGGTTAGCTTGAAGGCTGCCATCGGCTAAACGGCTGGGACTAAGGTGAATATCCCGTACGGGCACTTTAATGCCACTTTGACCGCATTCAAGGTAACGACGGCTGGATCCGGGAAAGTTTTCGCCTTGCAGTGCCTGAATATAGGCTCGGGCATGGGCGCGTAACTCACGTTTTGATAAAGGTGTAGCAGACATAGCAAGCTCCGGTTAACAAGTTGAGGTTGCTTGTCCGGAGTGGGGGCAGGTTATAACAGTCAGCAAATCCGACGGGCGGATTTGGCCTGGGTTAAATGCTGTATTTCCCCTTGTTTCCCTTCGCAGGTATTAGCCTGATCAGGTTCAACGGATCCCGTTTTCACGGTCTCAGCCCGCTGTAAACAGCTGGGCACTCCGACAAGATGGTGCTAAGTATTCACGTATTGCTAACGAAATTCAAGGTCTGATTGCAACCGGTGTTTTATAAACTCTGCACATACAGGTAAAGTGATTTAAGAATTTTCATCTTCTGCTCATCACTGGCGTGCTCATGCGCCAGATTTTCCAGCGCCAGGCTAAAGTCTTCCATCGTTAAATTTGGGTTATCCAGTCCATGCATCAGTTTATCCGTGCGGTAGCGCTGCCATTTTTGCTGTTCGCTGTCAGTCAGGCTGTAAGGGTAGTTGCGGGCACGGTATAAAAACAGCAGACTGTTGAGGCGCTCGTCACTGAACATCGGCGCGTTTACCGCCAACTGCTCTGGCGTTAGCTGATGCAACTGCGCCATTTTTTGCTTGTCACCATCGCTGATAAAACCGCTGTACAACTGATAATCCGGGTTGGTTTCTGCGGCAAACTCATTTAGCTGCTCATACAACTCAATAGCTTTGGCCTGCACTTCACGGTGCTGGCGTAAAAATTCTAAATGCTTCAGGCACTTTGCTCTGTCAATACCAAATTCTGCGGCGCGCTGTTCTGTTAGGGTTTTTGCTGGTGCTAAAACCGGGCATTTATTCAAATGAATAAGCTTTAAGCCCAGCCGCTGTTCGCCCTCAGCCAGATCAGTCGTTTTGGTGTACAGCTTTTGCTGTAAGGTCTCGATATCGTCTTCCAGCAGTGGTGTGGGGTCGGCCTGCAGGTTATAACAAATCACCGCATTCTTATTCGTCGGGTGAAATGCCAGCGGCACCACCCAGCTAACACAACCTTGAGTAGCCGGGAATTTTGACGATACATGCACCAGCGGTGTCATACCGGCGACGTCAATCAGCTCGGCCACTTTGGCTTTTTTTCGTAACTCAAATAAATAGCTAAAGAGTTTAGGCTGTTTTTCTTTTATCAGTCTGGCGATGGCAATGGTGGCGTAGACATCGGATAACGCATCATGGGCGTTTTCATGAGCTAAGCCGTTAGCGCGGGTTAGCTCTTCCAGTTTAAAGCTGGGGCTGCCATCTTCGCGCTGTGGCCAGTTAATGCCGTCGGGACGCAGCGCATAACAAGCTCGCACCATGTCGATTAAGTCCCAGCGGCTGTTACCGTGTTGCCACTCGCGGCCATAGGGCTCATAGAAATTGCGGTACAGGCTATAGCGGGTCACTTCATCATCAAAGCGAAGGTTGTTATAACCCAGTACACAGGTATTGGGCGTACTAAAGCGTTGCAGAATACGCTGCATAAAGTCAGTTTCGCTCAGGCCTTTTTTATTGCACAGCTGAGGCGTTAAGCCGGTAATTAACGCCGCTTGGGGGTGCGGCAGGTAGTCATTGGCCAGTTGGCAGTACCAGACATCCGGCTCACCGATAATATTCAGGTCTAAATCGGTTCGGATCCCGGCAAACTGCGCCGGGCGGTCGCGCTTAGGATCGGCGCCCCAGGTTTCATAATCGTGAAAGTAAAAACTGGCGTTTTGGCTCATAAATATCGTCAAATCATAACCGGTAGCTAGTGGCGCCAGTGTAGCAGTATGGCAACAGAGGTGACATGCTTTTGCTGATCTAATTAACGGGCGCTGGCCTGCTGACACTGCTGTAACAACATTGCAAGTGCATTGCTACTGCTGTTTTTCGGGTATGCCAGGCCGATGGTGCGTTCCAGCTTTGCGTCGGCAATAGGGCGCAATAATACATCGCTGCGCTGCTGCATATTGTCAAAGTTCGGTACCAGCGCACAGCCAACACCAGCGGATACCAGCCCCAGTGCGTATTCGATGGTTTGAATGTTGGCGCGCAGATCAGGCTTAATACCGCGGCGCACCATCTCCGGGTAAAGGCTGTTCCAGGCATCACAGGGGGTGCGTTTAATCAGCGGCAGGTTTTCAAAATCGGCCAGGCCAATATTGTCCTGCAGCATCAGGGCAGAACCAGGCGGCAGCGCAAGCAAATAACTGTCGTGCCAGATAGGTGCAAAGGCTTCACCGGCTTTAAGCAGCTGCGGCGTAATAATACGCGCATCACAGGGCTCATCCGGCTCGACTAAATGCAGCTCTAACCCCGGCACACTATTACTAAATTCGCGCAGCAACTGACTCATACGCTCTACGCCCAGAGCACGAATAAGCCCCAAACGGAACTTTACCCGAGCTACCGGCTCGCTGAACGAAGCTTTTAACGACTGCAATTGGCTAAGCAGGCGGCCGGCATGGCCGTATAGCTTATCGCCGTCTTCGGTTGGTGTTACCCCTTTTGGCAGACGGATAAATAAGGTGACGCCCAGTTCTTGTTCCAACTGGCGCAGGGCAGCCGATAGCGATGGCTGTGCCACACAGCATTGGCGCGCTGCGGCGCTGACACTGCCTTGCTCATATACGGCAACAAAGTAACTGAGTTGGCGGATATCCATAGTTAAAAACTATACCTGATACAGAATTATTATATTTTAACTGTACATGAAAGCAGGCTACTCTGGCGATAACTAAAATTACTTTGCTGGTTTTACTGAGGAATTTGCTATGGCACGTGCACATTTTGATTGGCAGGACCCTTTTGCATTTAGCAACATGCTAACGGAAGAAGAGCGGATGATCCGCGATACCGCCCACCAGTATTGCCAGGAAAAGCTGCAAACACGGGTGTTGATGGCGAACCGTGAAGAGCATTTTCACCGCGAAATTATGAATGAACTGGGCGAGTTGGGGCTGCTTGGCGCGACCTTGCCGGAAAAATACGGCTGCTCGGCAGTGAATTATGTCTGCTATGGCCTGGTGGCGCGTGAAGTGGAGCGTGTAGATAGTGGTTATCGCAGCGCAATGAGCGTGCAATCCTCTCTGGTAATGCACCCCATTCACGAATACGG
Source organism: Rheinheimera fenheensis (assembly GCF_039871805.1). NCBI lineage: Bacteria > Pseudomonadati > Pseudomonadota > Gammaproteobacteria > Chromatiales > Chromatiaceae > Rheinheimera > Rheinheimera fenheensis. Next base: position 49,968 of record NZ_JBDPJM010000015.1, on the reverse strand, counting down.
CAGCGAAGTACAGCGGCTGAAATATTTACCTAAACTCGCCAGCGGTGAATGGGTGGGCTGCTTTGGTTTAACTGAACCCGATGCGGGATCAGATCCTGCCAGTATGCGCACTACAGCGAAAAAGACTGCCGGCGGTTATGTAATAAATGGCAGCAAAATGTGGATCACCAACTCGCCGATTGCCGATGTGTTTGTCGTGTGGGCCAAATTAGACGGTGACATTCGCGGCTTTGTGCTGGAAAAAGGCATGAAAGGCTTATCGGCACCAAAAATTGACGGCAAGTTTTCGTTGCGTGCGTCGATCACCGGCGAAATTGTAATGGATAACGTTGAAGTGGGCGAAGAGGCGCTGCTGCCTAATGTGAGTGGCTTAAAAGGTCCTTTTGGCTGCCTGAATAAGGCGCGTTATGGTATCGCCTGGGGCGCGCTGGGTGCGGCAGAGTTTTGCTGGCATGCGGCCCGGCAGTACACGCTGGATCGTATTCAGTTTGGCCGGCCACTGGCGGCTAACCAGCTCATTCAGAAAAAACTGGCGGATATGCAAACCGAAATCAGCATCGGCTTATTGTCTTGTTTGCAAGCCGGCCGGCTGATGGATCAGAACCTGTTACCGCCAGAGACAATTTCACTGATTAAGCGCAACTCGTGCGGCAAAGCGTTGGATATTGCGCGTATTGCCCGTGATATGCACGGCGGTAATGGTATCGCTGATGAGTACCATGTTATCCGCCATGTAATGAACCTCGAAGCAGTCAATACCTACGAGGGTACCCACGATGTGCATGCGCTGATCTTAGGCCGCGCGCAAACCGGCTTGCAGGCGTTTAGCGGCGCTTAAGCGGGCCGCTTTGCCACATCGGTAGCCAAATCAGCAGCATTTGCAGCGGAGTCCGTCTATGTCAGAAGCAGTACATCCCTGGGTTAATGAATACCGGGCCCGGTTAAGCAGCGGTAAGCTGCCGCTACACAGTAGCAGCCACAGTATTGATTTTTCAACGCTGTACCAGCTATGGCATAGCCAGTTATGTAGCCGGCTGCTGGATTTACAGTCACGCTTATTACAGGCCAAAGGCCAAAGCTTTTATACCATAGGTAGCGCTGGCCATGAGGGTAATGCCGCTGTGGCAGCGGCGTTAAGGCTTACTGATCCGGCGTTTCTACACTATCGCAGCGGTGCGTTTTTTATTGAGCGCAGCAAACAGCTGCCAGGCAGCACACCGTTGTACGATATGTTGCTGTCGTTTTGTGCCAGCAGTGAAGATCCGATCTCCGGCGGCCGCCACAAGGTGCTTGGCAGTCTGGTGCTAAATATCCCGCCGCAAACCAGCACTATAGCGTCGCAGTTGCCCAAAGCCGTCGGTGCGGCTTTTGCCATTGACCTGAGTAAACGACTGGGATTGGACGGTCAATGGCCGGCCGATGCCATAGTGCTGTGCAGCTTTGGTGATGCCTCAGCCAATCATTCCACCGCGCAGGGCGCGATTAACTCAGCCTGCTGGGCCGCTTATCAGCAGGTGCCGGTGCCGGTACTGTTTGTCTGCGAGGACAATGGCCTGGGTATTTCTACACCCACGCCCAGCGGCTGGATAGAGCAGGATTTGGCCGACAGGCCGGCACTGAAGTATTTTGCTGCCGACAGCCGCGATTTGGCGCAAAGCTACCATGTTGCAAGGCGTGCAGCCGATTATGTGCGCAGCAAACGTAAACCGGCGGTGCTGCATTTATCTACCGTGCGCTTATTTGGCCATGCCGGTGCCGATGCCGAAGCGGCCTACCGTACCAAGGCACAAATTGAGGCTGAGCTGGAGCTAGACCCGCTGCTTAGCAGCACGGCGGCACTGCTGGCCAGCGGTGAGGTGAGTGCAGAGCAGTTGTTGACGCAACTAAATACGCTGGTGGCGCAAATTAGCCGGGTGGCTGCCATTGCCAGCAGCCGGCCTAAGCTGACCAGTGCAGCGCAGGTCATGGCTTCTATTGCCCCAATGCGCGATGCGCAAGCTGTACCGGTAGTGCCAAACGCTGAGGCACGTCAGCAGCTATTGGCTTTTGATCAGCACAATATGGGGAAAAAGCAGCATTTGGCCAAGCTGCTGAATTGGGCGCTACATGATGTGCTGGCGCAATATGGCAATACTGTGGTGTTTGGCGAAGATGTAGGCAAAAAAGGCGGTGTTTACGGTGTTACCCAGCATTTAGTCCATGCCTTTGGCAGTAACCGTGTCATTAATACGCTGCTGGATGAGCAAAGTATTTTGGGTATGGCAATAGGGTTAGCGCAGCAGGGCTTTATCGCGATACCGGAAATTCAGTTTTTGGCCTATGTGCACAATGCTGAAGATCAAATACGTGGTGAAGCGGCGACTTTACCGTTCTTCTCTAACGGCCAGTACCATAATGCGATGGTAGTGCGTATTGCCGGCCTGGCATACCAGCGCGGTTTTGGCGGCCATTTTCATAATGACAACTCTTTTGCTGTGTTTCGCGACATCCCCGGTGTGATTCTGCTTTGTCCGTCAAATGGTTACGACGCTGCGCTACTGCTGCGGCAGGCGGTTGCGCTTGCGCATCAGCAAAAGCGGCTGGTGATTTTCCTTGAACCTATAGCGCTTTATATGACGCGCGATTTAGTCAGCAATGGCGATGCTTTGTGGTGTCATGATTATCCGTCGCCCGACACGCCGCTACCAGCTTTGGGAGAGCCTGCAGTGTATGGCGATGGCGATGAGCTGGCCATTATAAGTTATGGCAATGGTTATTACTTAAGCCGGCAGGCCGAGCTTGAATTGGCTGCACAGGGCTACCAGTTACGCGTACTGGATTTACGTACCCTGGTGCCGCTGCACACAGATTTAATTGTCAAAGCCTTAACCGGCTGTCGCAAAGTACTGATTGTCGATGAGTGCCGCCGGCGTGGCTCGTTAAGCGAAGAGCTGTTTACTGCTTTGCACGAAGCTAAACCCGCCCACTTTAGTATTGCGCGGCTGTGTGCTGAAGATAGTTTTATTCCGCTTGGCGCCGCGGCTTATGCCGTATTGCCATCGAAGCAGCAAATTGTGCAACAGGCACTCAGTCTGCTAACGGTTGCCACTGAACAGGTGATGTTATGAAAAAGACGGCGCTGGTGGTGTGCCCGGGCCGGGGCACTTACAACAAGGCTGAACTGGGTTACATTACACAGCATGCCAAAGATCGTGCTTTGTTAGCCAGCTTTGATCAGGTAAGAGCCAAGCTTGGCCTTGCCAGTGTCAGCGAGCTGGACGGCGCCGCCCAGTTTAGCCGCAGCGTACATTTAAAAGCGGAAAATGCCGCCGCGCTAATATTCGCTGCCGGTATGCAGGATTATCGCAGTATAGATACAGAGCAGTTTGACGTCGTGGCAGTCACCGGTAATTCGATGGGCTGGTACACCGCACTGGGCTGTGCCGGTGTTTTAGCACCGGATAGCGGCATGCAACTGGTCAGTGATATGGCGCGGCTTACCGCAGATGGCGCCGGTATGCAGTTTATTTATCCGCTTCTTGATGATAACTGGCAAACCGATAGCCAGCGCACGGCGCGGGTGCAGCAGCTGCTGCAGCAACACGCTGGCGCGCTTTTTGTGTCCATAGTCTATGGCGGTTATGCAGTACTGGCCGGCACCGATAACGCGGTAACGGCGGCAATGGCGGCCTTACCGCCTTGTGAGGAACGTTTTCCGCTGTTGCTGCCAGGCCACGCTGCCTTTCACACTCCATTAATGCAAAGTGGCTCGGATAAAGCCCTGGCGCTTTGGCCAGCCTCGCGCTTTAGTCAGCCACACCTGCCGCTGATCGACGGGCGTGGCCAGATCTGGCCGGGTTGGGGCACTGATTTAGCCGCACTGCAGCGCTACACCTTGCAGCATCAGGTATGCCAGACCTATGATTTCAGCAAGGCACTGCAGGTGGCGGTAAAAGAGTTTGCCCCAGAGCATATTATTTTGCTGGGGCCAGGCGCCAGCTTAGGTGGCGCGGTGGCGCAAAGCCTGATCCAAATTGGTTGGCAGGGCATAAGCTGTAAGCAGGAGTTTACCGAGGCGCAACAGGCAACTGTACCTTTTGTTCTGAGCATGGGGCTGCCCGAGCAGAGGTCTGTCGTGAGTTACAGCTCAATACACCCTCGCAGTCTGATTTAAAACAGCTAGTTTCTGTTGATACCTTTGGCGGTCTTGTTTGTAAACTGCGTATTGCTTCGCTTTAGCCATAAATCGAGATGCCAGGCCTTTGTCTCCGGCCAGAAAATGTGCTTTTGCCAAGCCAAAATAAGCTTCATGATTTGTTTTATCAAGTGTAATAGCTTGTTTAAAATGGGGTATTGACCCAGCTGTATCTCTACTCTCAAGGGCTTCATTACCTAGCATAATGTAGTAGTAGGGATTATTTTTTCTTTTTTGTAAAACACGGTTCTCTAACTGTTCTGCCTTACTGATATTCCCGGTTTGGCGATATAAAAATGCGAGATTAGCTAGGGTATTGTTTGAATCAGGTTCAATAGCTAAGCTGTGTTTGTAGCTATCCTCTGCTAAATCATACAGTCCATGTTGACGATACAAAATGGCTAAATTAGACCAAGTAACCGCAAAACTTGGATCTGCGTTCGCTGCAGCTGCGTAGTAGCGGTACGCTTGGGCGTAGTTTTTTTCAGCGTAAGCGATAGCTGCTTTGTTGTTATAGAACATTGCTATAACTCGATTTATGCCGATTTTGTACTCAGGAAAGCGTTTTTTGAGGGTGTCTGGGTCAAAATCTATAACAACATCACTACCCAGTAGTGAGCGACCGATACTGTTCTCTACTATGCTTTGTTGTTTCAGTTTAATGTTTACATGACCGTTGAGCCAACTCTGTCCCATTTGATTAGTCCAGTATTCTGGGATCTGTACATCTTGAAAGCTGGCATCCATACCTAGTTCTTTTGCCATGCTAAAAGCTAAAATAGACAAACTTAAACAATTCGCCTGACCGATCTGTAGCGTTTCACTTGCTGTTCTTGTTGCCGCACTGTCGTATAGAAGCCCATCCTCAGCAAAAGAGAAAATATACTCAAGCACAGCTTTAGCCCGTTGCTCTGCAACATATTCGTCAGCAACAAGTTGCATGAGCTCCTGCTTAACGTGCTTCGGTAGTGCAAAAATTTCTTCAGGTGTTTCAGGAGCTTCAGCGATTCCGGAAAAAGGGTAATCTGTAAACAGTTGGCTACTTTCAACGACACTACTGACGTGGCTGTTGTATGCGCAAGCAGACAAAAAGAGTGTTGCTAAACAGACAAGAAATGCTGCGTTTTGTTTCATAAAGCCTCCACGTAATGCTTTAACTTTAGCGCAAATTAATCGCTATTTTATGGGTTTTTTACGATGAAAATTCGCAAATAGGGCAACCGGTTGTGATTTTGTGATAAATCAAGTACAAAGAATGACATCACAGCACAAGGATTGCTCAATGAAAACACTATTACTCGCTGCTGTACTGACTGTTTTAGCGCTGCCCAGCCTTGCAAAAGCACCTATTGGCATAGTGATCCATGGCGGTGCCGGCACCATTAGCCGTGACAGCATGACGCCGGCACAAGAGCAGGCTTACCATGCCATGCTTTCTCATGCGGTAGACCAGGGTTACAGCGTGTTAGAGCGCGGTGGCAGCAGTTTAGATGCTGTTACCGCAGCAGTTACCATACTGGAGGATTCGCCCCTGTTTAATGCCGGTAAAGGCGCGGTTTACACCTTTGATGAAACGCACGAGCTGGACGCGTCTATTATGGATGGCAAAAGCCGCAATGCCGGTGCCATAGCCGGTGTTACTAATGTGAAAAACCCAATCTTATTGGCGCGGGCGGTGATGGAGAAATCGGTGCATGTGATGTTAGCTGGTAAGGGCGCTGAACAGTTCGCCCAAGAGCAGCAGTTGGAATTGGTAGATAACAGCTACTTTAATACTGAATTTCGTTATGAAGCACTCAAGCGGGCGAAACAGGCGATAGCGCCGCTGCCGCATCAGGCGGCATTACCCTATGATCCGACCTGGAAGATGGGCACGGTTGGCGCCGTGGCGATTGATCGCAAGGGTAACCTGGCGGCGGCGACCTCTACCGGTGGTATGACCGCCAAGCGTTATGGCCGTATCGGTGATGCACCTGTTATCGGCGCCGGTAATTTTGCCGATAACCAGTGTGCCGTGTCGGCCACCGGCCATGGTGAATTTTTTATCCGTTATCAGGTGGCCAGCGATATCTGTGCCCGGGCGAAATATCAGCGAAAATCAGCAGCGGCAGCGGCCAAGGAAGTGCTGGCCGAGTTAAAAGCGGTCGGTGGTGATGGCGGTGTCATCGTGGTCGATAATAAAGGCCAGTTAAGCTGGACCTTTAATACCGAAGGCATGTACCGCGCATTAAAAGCCGAGGGTGGTAAGGCGGTGAGTGAAATCTTTGCACCAGGCAACTGAATTTACGGCAAAGCGGTGAATTTGCGCTAACCTTATCAGGAGCCTGATGCTCAATGTATTAGTGCAGGGGGAAGCATGGATTTACTTAAAGTCGCAGATTATATGAACCGCTATCCGGTAACCTTTAGCGCCGAAATGCCGGTAGAAATGGCGGTAGACCGCTTAATTCGTGGTCGTCAGACTGGTGGCCCGGTAATTGACGAGCAGAAGAAAATCATCGGTTTTATCTCTGAGCAGGATTGCCTGCAGCGCATGTTAATGTCGACCTATCACGACCAGCAAGCGGCGCGGGTGGCCGATGTAATGAACACCGAAGTGCTGACGGTAAAAAGTTATGATGGCATTATCGATCTGGCGCAAACCATGTTAAAAGCCAAACCCAAACTGTATCCGGTGGTAGATGACGATGGCCATCTACTGGGCATTATTACCCGCTCTGATGTATTGGGTGCAATTGATAAAGAGCTGCACTCGCATTATGGCAAGGTAGGATAGCGGTAGCGCTGGATCTTTACCTGCCGCTCTTGGTAGCATGGCGCCCTCTGTTAATGAGGGCGTTGTTTTGTCTGAAGCTGTTATCTCTGTCTCTGATCTTAAATCCCGTATTGCCAACTGTCTGTTAAAAGACCAGTTTCGCCTGCGTCGCCGCCTGCAACACTGCACAACTCTTAGCGATGACGCCTTAACGGCGCAGCTTAACCGTATTGCGGCCGATGTCAGCCGCTCTGAAGCATTACGAAACGCGCGGGCGGAGAATTTGCCTAAGGTCGGTTATCCGCCGCAGCTGCCGGTATCTGAGAAAAAAGATGATATAAAAGCCGCGATTGCCGCCAATCAGGTAGTGATCATTGCCGGTGAAACCGGTTCCGGTAAAACCACGCAAATTCCAAAAATTTGCCTGGAGCTGGGCCGCGGCGTTGCCGGTATGATAGGCCATACCCAGCCACGGCGCTTAGCGGCGCGCAGTGTTTGTGACCGCATTGCCGAAGAGCTGCAGTGTCAGGTGGGTAATCAGGTGGGGTATAAGATCCGCTTTGGCGATCACACCGGTGACAACACCTTTGTTAAGTTGATGACCGACGGTATTTTGCTGGCTGAAATTCAGCAAGACCGGTTTTTAAACCAGTACGACACTATCATTATTGATGAAGCGCACGAGCGCAGCCTGAATATCGATTTTCTGCTGGGCTACTTTAAGCAGTTATTACCCAAAAGGCCGGATCTGAAGCTGATTATCACCTCGGCCACTATCGATCCACAGCGTTTTTCGCGGCACTTTTTTAATGCTCCGGTAATAGAGGTCTCCGGCCGCACCTTCCCGGTAGAAACCCGTTACCGGCCGGTTAGCGAGCAGGACGATAAAGACGCCGATCAGCTGCAGGGCATTTTTGATGCGGTAGAGGAGCTTTACCGCGAGCCGCCGGGCGATATTCTGATTTTTCTAAACGGCGAGCGTGAAATCCGCGACACTGCCGATGCACTGGAAAAACTCAAGCTACCGCATACCGAGGTGTTGCCATTGTACGCGCGGTTGAGCGCGGCCGAGCAAAACCGTATTTTCCAAAGCCATGCCGGCAGGCGCATTGTGCTGGCTACCAACGTGGCAGAAACCTCACTAACGGTGCCAGGCATTCGTTATGTGATAGATCCCGGTACCGCACGGTTATCACGCTATAGTTACCGCTCAAAAGTACAGCAACTGCCGATCGAAGCCATTAGCCAAGCCAGTGCTAACCAGCGCAAAGGCCGCTGTGGCAGGGTAGCGGCCGGTATTTGTATTCGCCTGTACAGCGAAGAAGATTTTAACAGCCGGCCGGAGTTTACCGATCCGGAAATTCTGCGCACTAACTTAGCCTCAGTCATTATGCAGATGTTGGCGCTGGGGCTGGGGGATATTGCCGCCTTTCCTTTTTTGCAAAAGCCGGACAGCCGTTTTATTAACGATGGTATTAAACTGCTCGAAGAGCTTGGCGCTATACCGCTTCAGCGTGACAAAACTGGCCTTAAGCTGACTGAGCTTGGTAAAAAGCTCGCAAGGCTGCCAATCGATCCGCGGCTGGCACGGATGGTGCTGTTTGCCGCTGATAACGGCAGCTTAGGTGATATGCTGGTGTTGGCCTCCGCGTTATCAATTCAGGATCCGCGTGAGCGGCCATTAGACAAGCAGCAAAAAGCCGATCAGTGCCATAGCCGCTTTGCCGATCCGGATTCTGATTTTGCCAGCTGGTTAAAACTGTGGCAGTACCTGCTGGAGCAACAAGAGCAGCTGAGCAATAACCAGTTTCGCCGGTTATGCCGCCAGGAGTTTTTAAATTACCTGCGCGTGCGCGAGTGGCAGGACCTCACCGGCCAGTTAACCCAGTTAATGCAGGAGCAGGGTTACAGTGTAAATAGCCAGAGTGCCGGTTATCAGGCTATTCATCAGGCGGTGCTCAGTGGCTTATTGGGCCAGGTCGGTTTTAAGGATTCTGAGGCCGATTATTTGGGCCCGCGGCAAACCCGTTTTTATGTGTTCCCCGGCAGCCATTTGTTTAAACGTAAACCCAAGTGGGTAGCGGCGGCCGAATGGGTGGAGACCAGTAAGCTGTACGCCCGCACCCTGGCCAAAATTGAGCCCGAGTGGATAGAGCCACTGGCAGAGCATTTAGTCAGCCGCAGCTACAGTGAGCCGCACTGGGAGAAAAAACGCGGTGCAGTTATCGCCTATGAACAGGTCAGTTTGTATGGCCTTGTGATCGTGCCCAAGCGCGCCGTGCTGTACAGTAAAATCGATCCTGCGGTATGTCATACCCTGTTTATCCGTGCGGCGCTTGTGGGGCAGGAGCTTGGCACTAACGAAGCATTTTTACAGCACAACCAGCAACTTATCGACAATGTGACTGCGCTGGAAGAAAAGTCGCGCCGGCGCGATATTCTGGTGGAAGAAGAAACTCTGGCGGCGTTTTATGCCGAGCGTATTCCGCAGTGGGCTAATAACCGTATCGACTTTGCCAAGTGGTGGAAGAAAAAGCGCAGCGAAGATGCCAGCTACTTAAATTTTGACCCGAGCAGCCTGTTTAATCGTGATGCCAGTGATATCACCGCGGATAAATTCCCGGAAAGCTGGCGCCAGGGCAATTTAACGCTGCCGCTGGAATATCACTTTGCCCCCGGCGAGATAGACGATGGTGTTAGCCTGATCATCCCGCTGGCGCTACTAAATCAGCTGGAAGATGACGGCTTTGACTGGCTTATTCCCGCGCTGCGTCATGAGCTGTTAGTGGCGCTGATTAAATCGCTACCCAAACAATACCGGCGCAACTTTGTGCCGGCGCCCAACTATGCGGATGCATTAATGCAAAGTATCGCACCTGAGCAGGGTAAACTGCTGGCGGTGGTTACTGAGCGGTTAAAGCGCATGTCGGGCGTGACCATACCGGAAGATGCCTGGGATCTCACCAGTATACCGGTACATTTAAAGCTGAACTTTAAAGTGGTGGACGATAAGGGCAATACGCTACAGCAAAGCCGCTCGTTAAGTATGTTACAGCAGGGGCTACAGGGCGAAGTGCAGCAAAGTTTAAGCCAGGTTGCCGAGCAGGGCATAGAGCAGGATAAACTGACGCAGTGGAGCTTTGGTACCTTGCCACGCGAGTACGTTAAACTGCAGGCCGGCTATGAAATTAAAGCCTTTCCGGCGCTGGTAGATGAGCGTGATTCGGTTGCGATTAAGCTTTTAGATAACCCACAGCAGGCGCTGCATGCCAGCAAGCAGGGGCTTCGGCGTTTGCTGCTGTTAAATATTCCTTCGCCGGTGAAATACTTGCAGGAGTCGTTACCAAACAAAGCCAAGCTAGGGCTGTATTTTAACCCCTTTGGCCGGGTGCTGGAGCTGATAGACGACTGTATTGCCGCCGGTGTCGATGCGCTGGTTGCTCAGCAGAAAATGCCAGAGACCGAAACAGAATTTGCTGCATTAAAAGAGTTGGTTCGCGCTGAGCTTGGCGATACGGTACTGGCGATAGCACTAAAAGTAGAGCAAATTCTGACGCTGTATCATGACATGCAAAAACGGCTAAAAGGCAAAGTGGATTTGGCTCATGTGCAGTCGCAGGGTGATATTAAACAGCAGCTGGACGAGCTTATATTTAAAGGTTTTGTCAGCAGCCATGGCGCGGCGAGGTTAGATGACATACTGCGTTATCTGCAGGCAATGCAAAAACGGCTGGAGAAACTGCCGGTCGACCCGCAGCGCGATCGCTTATTGATGCACGAGTATCAAAAAGCAGAAGATGCGTATCAAAAGCTGTTAGGTAAATTTGCCGGTAGCAAGCTGCTGCCTGAGCCTGTGCAGGCTATTTACTGGATGCTGCAGGAGCTTAAGGTGTCACTGCACGCGCAGCAGCTTGGCACGGCTTATCCGGTATCCGTAAAACGGGTGCTGCATGCGGTGGCTGATATTAAAGGCTAACACGGTAATGTTGCATAGCAGGCTTTACAGCCAGGGTGGAAAGTTCTATAACTTAACGCTGTTGTCGCTTGGGGAGGCGTTATGTTAACAAAAGGAGATAACCGGCATTATTTCAGGATGATGGTAAACGCAGACGTAAAACTGCTGATTAACGATCCTGAAGCCGGCCGCACTGTCGATGGTATTTGCCGTGACTTAAGTGCTACGGGTATGGCGGTTGAAATTGATGAACCACTGGAAATGGGCACGCTGATTAGAGTGCGGCTCGACTCAGCCAACGCCAGCATTCCACCCTTGGATGCCGTGGCCAAGGTGATGCGCTGTGCGCAGGAAAGTGAAGACGTGTATCAGCTTGGCCTGGCCTTTATGGAGTTAAATTAGGCTTTTAGGTTGTGATACGCATAAAAAAAGCAGCCAAGGCTGCTTTTTTTATGGTTAAGCGACAACTACTGCTGATTAAACCGCACGCTAAAACTTACCGGTACTAATGGCTCGATACGTTTTAAGCCCGCCAGCTCCTGCAGCTTGGCCACACCGGCAGTCAAATTAAAGCTGTTAGTGTTTAGCATAACAGGCGCTTCTGTCGTGGCCTGTAGGCTTTTATCCGTTAAGCGGGTAATACGTACTTGTGCGCTTAGCTCGTTGGTTTGGCCGGCAATATTCACACTCAGCGGCACGGTGTGCACGCTAGACTGGCCTACTGAAAGATTATCCAGCTTATCTGATGCCAGCGGCGCTGTTACGTTGATGGCGGCAAATTGCCCGGTGTTTAGCACATATTGCCAAATCCGCTCATCGCGAATAGGGATCTGCGTATCCATGCTGTTTACCGCTATGCTGATTTCTACTTTGCTGCCATCCCACTGGCCGCTAAGCTGCTTAAAACGGTGCGTTTCTGCTACCACATCATTTTTTACCGAAACAAAATGTAACGCCGACTGGCTATTGTCCAACTGCCAGTTGGTGGCCAGGGCACTGCTGCTGGCTAGTGCCAGTGCAATTGCGAAAACTTTCATAAGGTTCCTCCAATAGTGTTTAGTGGCGTTAGCTTAACGCAAGGTGCTGCCAGCGCCAAATAAGCAAGGTTAGTAGATCTTACACACCAGGCCTTTTAAGTAACTGCCCTCGGGGTAAAAGCTGGCGACAGGGTGGTCGCCGTCCTGGCTGAGCTTTTCGATAAATAAACAATCGCGTTTGGCATCAAGCGCGGCGTCGGCAACGATTTTCTGAAACAGATTGTCTTCCATCAAACCAGAGCAGGAAAACGTCAGCAGCAAGCCACCGGGTTTAACAATCTGCATTGCCACCATGTTGATATCTTTATAACCGCGACAGGCGCCCATTAACTGCGCTTTGCTTTCAGCAAACTTTGGTGGGTCGAGTATCACCATACCAAACTGCTTACCTTGTTCCCGATACTGGCGTAGCAGTTTGAATACGTCAAATTTTACGTTTTCGATCTTGGTTAAATCTAATTGGTTTAATTCAGCATTTTTAAGCGCTGTGTTAAGTGCCAGCTCAGAGAGATCAGCATTGGTCACCGACAGGGCACCGCCTTGAAGTGCGGCAACACCAAAGGTGCCGGTATAACTAAAACAATTAAGCACTGTTTTCGCTTTGGCATAACGTTTAGCGGCAGCACGACTGGCACGCTGATCCAGATAAAAGCCGGTTTTGTGGCCATGTATAACGTCAACCAGCAGTGACATACCATGCTCTTTGATTACCACTTCGCCACTATCGCGCGGTAAGTGCAGCCAGCCTGTAGTCGGCTGCAGCCCTTCTTTTTTCCGCACATCGACATCAGAGCGCTCATAAATGCTGTGGCCGGGAAATAGCGCTACCAGTGCTTTGACAATGGCATGGCGCCAAGTATCAGCACCGGCGGATAGTAGCTGACAAACTAAAATAGTGTCGTATTTATCAATGGTGACGCCGGGTAAGCCGTCAGACTCAGCGGCAACCACTCTCAGGCCGGTGGTGTCGGTTAAATCATACAGCTCAGTGCGCAGCTGCCAGGCTCGGGCAATGCGGCGCTGAAAAAACGCATCATCAATAACGTCGCTTTGTACAAAACTCCAAGCGCGGGCACGAATTTGTGACTGGCTGCTGTAAGCTGCGTAGCACAACCATTCGCCTTTGCTGCTGAACACTGCAACTGTCTGGCCATCGGCAGGGTTACCATTCACTTTGTGCACGGCTTTAGAAAAAATCCACGGATGCTGGCGTTTTAACGATTTTTCGCGGCTATCTTGCAGCATCAGGCTGGGCATAGCGGCTGGGTGTGCTGGCTTGTTCATTGACTTTTTTACACTGTGCTAGACTAAAGGCCGCATTGTAGAGAAGCGCCGGCCAAAGCTAAAGTAGAATTTGTTTTAGTTAGCGCGTGGCGCAGATAAACAGCAGGAGCATACCTTGGCAACAATACCGGCAATGATGCAGGCAATACAGGTAGTTAATCCGGGTAAACATAGCGTGCTGCAAACGCAGTCGCTGGCAACGCCTGAGCCCGGGCCCGACCAACTGCTAATAAAGGTGGCGGCCGCCGGCATTAACCGGGCCGATTTAATGCAGCGCCGCGGTTTATACCCGCCACCGGTCAATGACAGTCCGAACCTGGGATTGGAAGTGGCGGGCATAGTCGTTGCTACCGGGCCCTTGCATAAAAGCTGGCTTGGCAAAGCGGTGTTTGGCCTGGTAAATGGTGGCGGCTATGCCGAATATGCGCTGATGCAGGCCGGCCATGCGATGGCGCTGCCTAATGGCTATTCGATGGCGGAAGCGGCTGCCACAGCAGAGGTGTTTTTAACCGCATATCAGCTGCTATGTACCATTGGCAACCTGCAAAGTAGTCAGCGCGTGCTTATTCATGCCGGCGCCAGCGGTGTTGGTACCGCCGCTATTCAACTGGCCAAAGCATTGGGAGCACAGGTGGCGGTCACCGCCAGCAGCGACAATAAACTTGAGGCCTGTCGCCAATTAGGCGCAGATATCGCCATTAACTACCAAAGTTCAGCCTTTGAGCAGGTATTGGCACAGCATTGGCCGGATGGCATTCAGCTTATTCTTGACCCGGTGGCTGGGGAGTACATCAGCCGTGAAATCCCTTTGCTGGCAATGGACGCCAAGCTGGTGGTGTACGCCATGATGGGCGGACGCGAAGTGTCGTCTTTAGATTTGGCGGCGTTGTTTAAACGCCGAGGTCAGCTAATTTGCTCTACCTTGCGTAATCGCAGTAACCGTTATAAAGCCAACCTGACGCAGGCGTTTAGCCAAAGTTTTGGCAAAGCCCTGGCGCAGCGTGAGATAGCGCCGGTACTGCAACAACAATTTCCCTGGCGACAGGTCGAGCAGGCACATCAGTTAATGGCCAGTAATTCGACTATTGGTAAGCTTGTGTTAACATTCTGATTTACTGGCAAAACCGTGACGCTTGGGTAAACTGAGTGAGAGCGTTTTATCTTAACATATGCAGGACATCCGGCCCGAATGACACTAGGAAGTATTGGTAAATCAACATACAGCAAGGCAGTCAGTGTACTGATAAACCGTATTTATGACGCCACGCCGGTCGCTGATTCGGTATATGAGCAGGCTACAGTGTATTTTCAGCAAACGCTGGCACAACAAGCCGAAAAAACCGAGCTGGCGCAGCAGGTCATGTTATTCGAGGGCCGTCAGCAGCAGGTGAGTCAGCGCGATCTGGCGTTGGTCGAGCGTAACTTAAAGCAGGCGCAAACCGAGCAGCAAACCTTTACCCAGGCCAGAGAAGAAGAAGCCAGCGTACGTATGGCGGCGCTAAAACGGCTGTGCCGTGATATTCTCGATCTGTGTCAGGGTGAGTCGGTGGAAGAAACCAATATGCTCAGCGCCAAGCTGCTGGGCACTATCCAATTGATGTCGCCCACCGAAGGTAAGCAGGTTGCGGCCAGCAATCAAAAAAGCAAACATCTGTACAAAGCCATTTTATCGCTGCGCCTGCTGGATAAACTGTTGGCCGATGGCGAGCTGAACAACGCTTATGTGCAGCAGCGGCTGCAGGCAAGCAAAGGCCAAAAAGCAGTAAAAGATGAGTATCACCCGTTTCGGGATGATGTACAGCTGCCGCTGTTGATGGCAGCCCTGTTGCAGGACATTGGTACTTGTCATCCTGACGCCCAACTTATTCTAAAAGGCCCGGAGGGTAACGCGGATGAGTTTCGGGTACTTGATAATGATGAGCGGGTTGCATTATTGCAAATCAGCTATCGGGAAAGCCTGAAATACGTGGTGCAGGGCCTGGGGCTGGAAAAATATAGCGGTAACTCGAAGCAAGAGCGCGAGCAGCACCTGAAGCTGGAAGCCGAGCGGCAAAACTTTGTCGTCATGCTGCTAAAAAATGCCATTAAACCTGAGCACGGCATTGGCAACCTGTTAAAAATTCCGCAAATTTATACTTCAGTGGTGCTATCGACTAAAAGCAGTTACGCCTACGACACCTTACCCAAGGTGGCGTTGGTGTTAGAGAAAGGCGTAGAGAAAGGCATTTACAGTAAAGTCGCGGTTGATGCACTGCTGGCCATTACTGGCGTGTTTCCGCAGGGTTTTGGCGTGACTTATATTCCAAAAGACTCAGACCGGCAGGATCTGGACCGCTACGAATATGCCATTGTTACCGGCCTGTACCCGGCTGATATTCGCCAGCCCATCTGCCGTATGGTAACGCGCAACCTGACTTATAACGTGTCGGCCCAGGGCTGCATTATCAGTGTCGAGAATAACCTTTACTACCCACCGGCGCGCAAAAAGCTGGAGAAAATTAGCGAAGACAGGTTACTGGAAATTCTCAGTAAGCTGGTATCAAACTTTGAAGAACGTAAAAATATGCCACTGCTGCCCAAGTGCTGGCATCCTGATGAGTACTTCTCTTACGTGAAAAACCAGAACCTGTGGAATAAAGTGGTCATGCACAACAACTAGCCGCTGCAGACAGCGGCTTCAATATCAGGTTTGCTGCTTGGCCTGCGTATCGGCTGCCGGGATGTCAGCGTCAGTCTGCTCAAAACTATCATCACTTTTATCAAACTCGACATCTTCGTCATAGCCTGCCGGCACTTGCTGGCGGGCGGCTTGGTACTCCTCATCATGCATTTGCGCCAGTACCACCTCTTCGTCAACCCGCGGGTCCAGTGCAGCGGCCAAGGGGGAGGAGACTAAATCGCCTGAGCCCATTTTAAACTGGGCATTTTGCTGCTCGTCCATCATGCGTTTCACTTGTTTTTGCGTGTAATTTACCCGAAGCAAACGTAAGAACAGCGCAAAGGCACAGCCGCTGATAAAGGCATATAACATGGCCGGGCCAAGCAATTGCATCAGGGCCGAGGCCAAAAGCGGGCCAAAACAGGCGCCTAAACCAAAGGTCAGTAATACGGTGGCAGATAGCGCCACCCGATCATTTTGCTCGACATTTTGATTAGCAAAAGCCGAGGCAATCGGATACAGCGTAAAAGCCAAAATGCCATAGCAAAAAGTGGCGACCAACAGCAGTATGCCCGACAGCGGCAGCAGTGCAATTAACAACGTCAGTATGGTCAGCACCGCGGCATTAAAGCGTAAAATACGGCTACGCGGAATACGGTCAGAGATTTTGCCCATCGGCCACTGCGCCAGCAAACCGGCTAGTATCGTCACCGACATAAACAAGGTGACCTGCTCGGTAGTCATGCCTTTACTGGCAGCATAGGCCGGTGCCAGACCATAAAACGAGCCCGCCATCATGCCAGCCACGGTAATAGCGGTCAGTGATTGCGGCACTTTTTTCCAGAAGGTGAATATTTGCAGTGGTGCCGGTTGCAGTGGCGCCGGGTGAATACGCCGGGTTAGGGCAATCGGCACTATGCACAGCGAATAACACATGCTGATGATCAGCAGCGGCGCTATGCCAAGCTCAGGAAACTGGCTCAACATAGCCTGGCCGCCAATCATGCCAAGGTAAGAGGTAATCATATAAAAGGCGAACACAGTGCCGCGCTGCGAGCTTTCGGTTTGCTCATTGAGCCAGCTCTCCAGCACCATGTATTGGCACATCATGCCCATGCCAACCACCACCCGCAGCAGCAGCCAAATAGCCAGTTCGTCTATCAGCACGTGGCTCATCGCACAGGTGCTGACAATGGCTGCACTGGCGACAAAGGCGCGAATATGACCGACCCGGGCTATTACTTTATGGCCCAGCTTAGAGCCCAGTACCAGTCCCAGATAGTAACAGGACATTAGCGCCCCTATCCAGGTAGAGTCTACCTGTTGCTGCGCAAGCGATAAGCCCAGGTAGGTCGATAAACTGCCCTGGGCCACCAGCATTAGCAGGGTGGTTAAAAATAATGCACTAAAACTGCGATAGGGGCTTTTGCTAGACATCCTTTGCCTTTTAAAAAAATACGGGCAGCGCTGCTGCCCATGACTTATTTCACCCGCATACCCGGTATGGCACCTTCATCCGGTGACAGGATAAAAATATCGCTACCGCCGGGGCCTGCAGCCAGTACCATTCCCTCTGATAAACCAAAGCGCATTTTACGTGGTGCTAAATTAGCTACCATCACCGTTAAACGGCCTTCCAACTGCTCAGGGGAATAGGCTGCTTTAATGCCGGCAAATACCTGGCGTACTTCGCCGCCACCGATATCCAGCTGCAGCTGCACCAGTTTGTCTGCACCTTCTACGGCGTCAGCTTTGATAATTTTGGCTACGCGCAGGTCAATTTTGGCAAAATCATCAATGCTGATGGTGTCGCCAATTGGCTCCCGCTCGCCAGCAGCGGCTTTAGCATCAGGTTTAGCGGCCTTTTCAGCGACCGGCTTAGTGCTGGTTTGCGGTTGCAGGTTATCTTTCGATGCCTCCAGCATGGCTTGCACTTTTAGCGGATCAACCCGCTGCATCAGGGCTTTAAACGGGTTAACCGCATGGTTTAGCAGCGGCTGCTGGTAGGTGTTCCAGCTAAGTTCACTATTTAAAAAGGCTTCGGTCTCGGATGCCATCAGCGGTAATACCGGTTTTAAGTAGTGCATCAGGACGCGGAACAGGTTAATGCCCATCGAGCACACATCATGCGCTTCTTGCTGTTTGCTCTCATCTTTTACCAGCACCCAGGGCGCTTTGGCATCGATGTATTGGTTAGCTTTATCGGCCAGCGCCATAATATCGCGGATCGCACGGGCAAACTCACGCTTCTCAAAACTCTCAGCAATGCTGTCGCCCATAGCGACAAATTCAGCCAAGAGTGCAGGTTCAGCAACAGAGGCTGACAGCTTGCCGTCAAAACGCTTGGTGATAAAACTGGCGCAGCGGCTGGCAATATTGACCACTTTACCCACCAGATCGGCATTTACTTTCTGGCTGAAGTCATCCAGGTTTAAATCCAGATCGGTAATGCCACTGGTCAGTTTAGAGGCAAAGTAGTAGCGCAGGTATTCCGGGTTTAAATGATCCAGATAGGTGCGGGCTTTAATAAAGGTACCACGCGACTTGGACATCTTAGCGCCGTTAACCGTAACAAAACCGTGCGCATAAATCGCATTGGGTTTTCTAAAGCCAGCGCCATGCAGCATGGCCGGCCAGAACAGGCTATGGAAATAAATAATGTCTTTGCCGATAAAGTGATACACCTCGGCGTCAGAGTCTAAGCGCCAGAACTCATCAAAGTTAGTGCCGGTTTTATCGCAGAAGTTTTTAAAGCTGGCCAGATAGCCGATAGGCGCATCTAACCAAACATAGAAAAACTTGCCCGGAGCACCTGGAATTTCAAAGCCAAAATAGGGCGCATCACGGCTGATGTCCCACATTTGCAAGCCGTCTTTAAACCATTCCTGCAGTTTATTGGCCATTTCATCCTGTAAGCTGCCGCTGCGGGTCCAGTCTTGCAGCATCTGGCCAAAGGCCGGTAAATCAAAGAAATAATGCTCAGAGTCTTTTAACACCGGCGTAGCACCTGATACCACGGAACGGGCATTTTTTACTTCGGTCGGGCTGTAAGTTGCGCCGCAGACGTCACAGCTGTCGCCGTTTTGATCCAGTGCGCCGCATTTGGGGCAGTCGCCTTTGACAAAGCGGTCGGGTAAAAACATCTGTTTATCCGGGTCAAACAGCTGGCTGATGGTCTTGCGCTTTATGTAACCACCCTCATTCAGTTTGTTGTAAATCTGGCTGGCAAACTGACGGTTTTCCTCACTGTGGGTCGAGTAGTAATTGTCAAAGCCAATCGCGAAGCCGGCAAAGTCTGCCTGATGTTCAATATTGGTTTTGGCAATCATCTGCTCGGGCGTAATGCCTTGCTCTTGCGCTTTAAGCATAATGGGCGTGCCGTGTGCATCGTCGGCGCAAACGTAGTAACACTGGTGGCCGCGTGCTTTTTGGAAGCGGGCCCAGATATCGGTTTGAATATATTCCAGTAAGTGGCCTAAATGGATAGGGCCATTGGCATAAGGTAAAGCGCTGGTTACCAGTATTTTCCGTGTCGACATTAAGCGGTGCTCTTTTGCATAAATAACTGAAAAAATTTCGCTAAATGATACACTAGCCGTCATCGTTGCGCACCCGCCAAGCAGCGGATTGGGCAAAAAAACGCGTTAACTCTGAAATTGGAAAGGTGCTGATGTTTAACTGGTTTAAAGCAAACCACGCGCAAGTGCTGCCGGAGGCGTTACAGCAGTTCTTGCAACAATGGCAATTGCCTGGCAGCGGTGTGCCGCTATCCCTGTTGCTGCATAGCGCTAAGCTTGAAAACAACACCCTGCAGCTAAGCTTGCAGCTGCCGTTGCTATCAATAAAACAGGGGGTGCAGCAGGCGCTGACAGAGGCCGGTTTTAGCTACATCTTACAGCTAAGCTACGAGCTTAATACCGCGCCGGTATTTAAAAGCATTAAACAGATCATTCTGGTGGCATCGGGCAAAGGTGGTGTTGGTAAATCGACTACGGCAGTGAATATTGCCGCGGCGCTGGCGCTGGAAGGCGCTAAAGTAGGCTTGCTGGATGCTGATATTTACGGCCCGTCTATCCCGACGATGTTAGGGTTGGCCGGAGAAAAGATTAGCTCACCCGATAATAAGTTAATGCAGCCCAAGTTTGCCCATGGGGTTTATTTACAATCAATAGGGTTTTTAGTCGACCCACAGCAAGCGTCAGTCTGGCGCGGGCCTATGGCCAGCCAAGCCTTATTACAGCTGCTCAATGAAACCCTTTGGCCAGAGCTTGATTATTTAATTGTTGATATGCCGCCGGGCACCGGCGATATTCAGCTGACCATGGCGCAAAAACTGCCCGTGACTGCGGCTGTTGTCGTCACCACACCACAGGATGTGGCGCTGGCCGATGCGCAAAAAGCCATTAGCATGTTTCGTCAGGTGAATATTGCGCTGCTGGGGCTGGTAGAGAACATGAGCTTTTATCAGTGTAGTCACTGCGGTGCGCAGGATGATATTTTTGGCACCGATGGCGGTGTGGCGCTGGCAGAGCGCTATCAGGTACCGGTGTTGGGACAGTTGCCGCTGCAAAAGCAAATCCGCGAGCAGGCCGATGCTGGCGTACCTGTGGTGTTAAAACAGCAGCCTGTGGCGCAAATATACCGTACAATCGGCCAACAAATTATGCTGGCGCTGCATTGGCAAGCAAGTGCCCAACAACGCCGCCAACCTGAAATTATCATAACGGACGATTAGAATGAGACTGTGTGACCGTGATATAGAGCGCTATTTAGACGAAGGTAAAATTAGCATTGCACCTATGCCTGACACCGACATGATAAGTGGTGTTAGTGTGGATATTCGTTTGGGCAATAAATTCCGCGTGTTTCAGGCCCATGCCGCGCCTTATATCGATTTAAGCGGCCCCCGCGCCGAAGTGGATAAAGCGCTGAACAGCGTGATGAGCGATGAGATTTACATTGCCGATGGCGATAAGTTTATTCTGCACCCGGGCGAGCTGGCGCTTGCGATGACGCTGGAGTCGGTCACCTTACCGGATGATATCGTCGGCTGGCTGGATGGCCGCTCATCATTGGCCCGTTTAGGCTTAATGGTGCATGTTACTGCGCACCGTATCGACCCGGGCTGGTCGGGTAATATCGTACTGGAGTTTTATAACAGCGGTAAATTGCCGCTGGCGCTTAGGCCGAAAATGAAAATTGGTGCACTGAATTTTGAGTTAATGACAGGCCCGGCAGCGCGGCCCTATAACAAAAGAACCGACGCCAAATATCAGCAACAAACCGGTGCTGTTGCAAGCCGTATTGGCCATGATGACAAAAGCTGACGTTTTTTCTACGCGCTAAAATTAAAAAGCCCACGCAAAGCGTGGGCCAAAAGCTATAAAGCAAAAATGAAGCGGGATGATTATGCAATAAAGTTGCATAGCTTGGCAACAGCTGTGTGCAAAAATTCTGCATCAATGAGTTGGCTGCATGGTAAATGTAATAACTGTGCATTATGCTCAGTTAACTTTTAATATCAGGGAGAGAAAACGATGTCAGTGAACGAAAATCAACATAAATGGCATTTTTTTCGCAGCGGTGGTTTTGATCAGGTTGCGTTGGAGCGTGGGGCAGACTTAGAACACTTAAATGAGCTGGATCCAAAGCTTTGGACCGTGCTTAATTGCCCAACTACCGGATTGGAATTTGACAGCCGCACGCTTGCGCTGTTAGACACTGATGGCGATGGCCAGGTGCGGATCCCGGAAGTGCAATCTGCTGTGCACTGGTGTTGCCAGCGTCTGCAGGATGCCGATTTAATGTTCCAAAACCCTGGCGTGCCGCTGTCCGCCATCAATGATCAGGACGAAGAGGGGCAGGCGCTTAAAACCGCCGCCCAGCGTGTACTGCAATACAGTGGTAAAACCGCACAAGATACACTGCAGACTGAAGACTTTGCCGATAAAGCCAAGCTATTTTCGGCCGATCATTTTAACGGTGATGGCGTGGTGATGGCTGAACTGACCGATGATGACGAGTTGAAGCAGTTCATTAGCGACATCGTCACTGTAACCGGTGGCGTAGCGGATCGCAGTGGTGGCCAGGGCGTCGATGAAAGCCTGTTGGCTGCTTTTATGTCCGATGCCAAAGCCATTGTCGATTGGTATCAGGCCGCTGAGGATGGCTCCACCGAGCTCAATCCATTAGGCAGTGCGACGGCTGATGCCGTTGCCGCCTTTGAGCAGGTGCAAGCTAAAATCGATGACTTTTTTGTTCGCTGCCAGTTGGCAGCCTTTGACAGCCGGGCCACACCGGCTCTTAACCCAGAAGCCGGCGTTTATGCTGTGTTGGCTAACCGTGCCGTTGCCAGTGCAGATACTGATATTGCCGCCTTACCGTTAGCCGAAGTGGGGCCAGAGCGGCCGTTACCGCTTGGCAGCGGCGTAAACCCGGCCTGGGCAGCTGCCATAGCGCAATTTAGCACTAAGGTGGTTCAGCCACTGTTGGGCAAAGACACTGACAGCCTGCAGCAGGCAGATTGGGTTGCTATTTCAGCCCAGCTCGCTGGTTGGCGTGCCTGGCAGGCCAGCAAGCTTGATTCTGCGCTACACAATTTACCGACTGAACGGTTGCAGCAGATTATCAACTCGGATCTTGCCTTGCGTTTAGAAGCCTTGATAGCTGCAGATAAAGCCGAGAAAACCTTTGCTGATAATGTCGATAATGCCGAGCGATTGGTGCACTACCAACGTTATCTGGTGACCTTACTGCGTAACTTTGTTTCGCTGAGTGATTTTTATCAAGGTAAAAAGAAAGCCATCTTTCAGGCGGGGACCCTTTATCTGGATCAGCGCAGCTGCGAGCTGGTGATGTTTGTTAATGATATGGCCCGTCATGCCACCATGGCGCCTTTTAGCGGTTGTTATCTGGTGTACTGCACCTGCGTACGCAAGGGGGAAGCGCCAGTGAGTATTGTCGCGGCCCTAACCGGTGGCGATGTGGACGAGTTAATGGTGCCGGGGCGTAATGGCGTGTTCTATGACCGCCAGGGCCGGGACTGGAAAGCCAGCGTAACTAAAGTAGTGGCGCAACCGGTGAGTATCCGTCAGGCATTTTGGTCACCCTACAAACGCGTTGCGGCCTTTATCGAAACGCAGCTACAAAAATTTGCCGCCAGCCGCGATAAAGATATCGAGACTAAAACCACGGCGGATATAGCTGCAGCGCCGGCTGCGGGCGCAAGCAGTTTTGATATAGCTAAGTTTGCCGGTATTTTTGCCGCCATCGGCCTGGCAGTGGGCGCCTTGGGCACGGCATTAGCGGCGATAGTGTCTGGCCTGTTTGCCTTACCCTGGTGGCAAGTTCCGTTGGTGCTGCTGGGCGTTGTGCTTTTGATCTCCTGTCCATCTATGCTGATGGCTTATATGACATTGCGCCGGCGTAACCTGGGGCCTTTACTGGATGCAAATGGCTGGGCAGTTAACACACGGGCACGTATTAATGTGCCTTTTGGCGCATCCTTAACCGGGCTTGCCACGTTACCTAAAGGCGCTAAACGCACGATGACTGATCCCTTTGCCGAGAAAAAACGGCCCTGGGGTTTAATTATGCTACTGCTGTTGTTAACCGGTGCCGCAGTGTGGTTTTGGTTATACCGATAAGGGGTGTTACAGGCTTTGTCAGGCAGCAGTAAAACAGGAAACAGTGGGTGAGTGCAGCAAGTGTTTTGCGGTTAGTGGTACTGGCTGCGATCTGGGGCGCGTCCTTTTTGTTTATGCGATTGGGTGTGCCAGAGCTGGGCCCGGCGTGGTTGATGTTTGGCCGGGTATTTATGGCAGCAGTGTTTTTAGTGCTGGTCGCGCTGGTGCTAAAACAACGCTTGCCGCTTAAACAGTATGCCGGACACTATCTGCTGCTGAGTTTTTTTAACACGGCTTTGCCGTTTTTGCTATTTGCCTATGCGGCGCAAAGCCTTACCGCATCTTTACTGGCGGTGCTAAATGCCACGGCACCGCTGTGGGGCGCTATTATTGGCTGGCTGTTCTTTCGCCAACCTATGTCACTGAGGCTGGCCTCAGGTCTGCTGCTGGGTATTACAGGTGTCGGCGTCCTGGTGGGATTTGACGGCACTGTAACGGACAAAAGCAGTGTGTGGGCATTAGTAGCCGCAGCGGCAGCCGCCTGCTGTTATGGCATAGCGACCTGGTATACCCGGCAGGCCAAACCGGTGCCGGCCTTTAGTAATGCCCATGGCAGTATGTGGGCTGCAAGCCTGTGGCTATTGCCGTTGTTGTGGTTTATACCGCGACCTGTGGCAGAGCCTGCCGCGACCAGCCTGTTCGCTGTGCTGGCACTGGGGGTGCTGTGCACCGGTGTGGCATATTTATTGTATTTTCGTTTGGTGCAGGATCTTGGTGCTACACCAACACTTAGCGTAACTTTTTTAATTCCGGTATTTGGTGTGCTGTGGGGACACGTGTTTTTAGATGAAGCGATCGGCTGGCATACGCTTTTCGGCGCCGCTATTGTTATTGCCGGCACCATGCTGGTTACCGGTTTTCGTATCACTGCACTTTTTACCACGGCAAAGGAGACGCAATGAAACTCTATGGCTCACAAACTTCACCCTATGTCAGACGGATCCGTTTGTTACTGGCCGATACACCGCATGACTTTATTAATCTGAATATTTTTGCCGGGCAAGACCGGCAAACCCTGGCAGCGATTAACCCGACGCTGCGCATTCCGATGCTGGAGCGTAACGGTGAGGTGATTTTCGACTCTGGTGTAATTTACCGTTATCTGGCCGCGCAACTGGGTTTTACTGTGCTGAGTTGGTACCAGGAGAATCAGCTGACGGTGATTAATGCCATAAATGATTCGCTGGTCATGCTGTTACAATGCAGCCGCAGCGGCTTTGATACCAGCGACGATAAGCTGTTTTTTAATCTACAAAAAGAGCGGGTTGCTACTTGCCTTTATGTGTTAGAGCAGCAGGCCGCCAATGGTGAGTTCAGCCAGTGGCACTATGTAAGTATGGCGTTGTACAGCCTGATTGACTGGACACTGTTTCGCCAGTTAGTTGAGCTGGATGACTACCCGGCGCTGTTGGCCTTCGTCGCGGCCAATAACCAGCAGCCGGGCGTTGCCGCAAGCGACCCACGTTTAGGTTGAGCAGGCCGTTAGCCGGCCTTTTTTAACCACAGCGGCTCTATTAACACACTGTGCTCAGCGTCGGATAACCATATCTGGCCGTCGCTGATGTTGCATTGCAGCTGCATAGTGCGGTTAACCAGTTTGGCCATGTCTGCCACCGAGGCTTCATTTATCTCCAGTACGCTGAGGTTTTGATAGCGCCGCAGCGCCTGTTCATTTTGCTTCCACCATACCGGCACACTTCGCCCGCCATAGCAAAACAGCTGCACCTGCTTGGCCCGACCAGCTGCTTTACGCAGCCATTTCTCGTCGCTTTGGCCAAACTCTACCCACAGGTTTATCTCACCGCTTAGGCTTTTATCCCATAGCTCAGGCTCGTCATCTTCAGCGCTTAGGCCTTTGGTAAAACTTAAGCTATCACTCGCATTTAAGGCAAAAGCGAGCAGGCGCACCATCATGCGCTCGTTATTCTCAGATGGATGCTGCGCCAGGGTAAGGCTATGGCTTTGATAATAATGCCGCTCCATGTCGGCAATTTGTAACTGTACTTTAAATACGGTGGCCTTAAGCGCCATAAGCGTGTCTCACTGCGTGCTAACGGGTGGGCGAGTGTACCCTGAAGTGCCTGGCAGCTCAATTAACGGCTTTTGCCAGCTGGGCTATGCCATGACGCATTAAACTGCGCTATGCTGTGGCAAAGCGAGCTAAACGGTTGAGTTTACAAACGATGTCGGCATTTGATTTTGCAATGGTACAAAATTTTGTGATCGCGCTACTGCTTGGTGCTCTGGTAGGCATAGAGCGGGAGAAACACCGCCGCGACGAGCACCCTAACAGTTTTGGCGGCCTGCGTACTTATATTCTGTTTGCTCAGGCGGGCGCGGTGTCGGCCTGGTTGTCACTGCATATGCAGTCATCCTGGTTGTTCGTGGTGACGGTATTGGTGGTGGCATTTGCGGTGTTAATCGCCTATGTGCTGGAAAATCGCAGCAGCCCTAATTCGCTGGGTTTAACCAGTGAAATCAGTGCTATTACGGTCACTTTGCTCGGTGGTGCGGTAATGTTTGGTTATGCTGAGCTGGCGGTAATGCTCGGTATTCTGACCTCGGCGATTTTAACCTTTAAACAACCGCTGCATGGGCTGGTAAACAAAATTGGCATGGACGACTTGTATGCCGGTTTAAAACTGTTGATTGCCAGCTTTATCGTGTTGCCGCTGTTGCCCAATACACCGGTCGATCCCTGGCAAGCGCTTAACCCCTACAAACTGTGGCTGCTGGTGATCCTGATTTCTTCGATGTCGCTATTGGGTTATGTCGCTGTGCGCTGGCTTGGTGCTGCGCATGGCGCGGTGGTAACCGGTATCAGTGGTGGCCTGGCGTCGTCCACTGCCGTAACACTAAGCTTTGCCCGCAGCAGTAAAGTCGAGAGCGATCCGTTGGCGGCCGATACCCAAGCCTGTGGTTTACTGTTGGCCTGGCTGGTGATGTTTATCCGCGTGATGGTAACAGTAACTATTGTATTTAAACCGCTGCTGGCAGCCCTTTGGCTGCCCTTTAGTGTAATGGCGTGTACCACAGCAGTGATGGCAGCCGTGTTCTACTGGCATGGCAGCCGGCGCTATCAGGCACCACGGCAAAGTTCGGTAAAAGTGACCAACCCCTTTAGCTTGCTGGCCGCAATAAAGTTTGGCGCCTTGTTTGCGGCAATTTTACTGCTGGTAAAACTTACTGAACACTACGCCGCCGAAGAGGGTTTGTATTTGCTGGCCGCAGTAGCCGGATTAACTGATGTTGATGCCATTACCTTGTCGATGTCTGAATATGGCCGGCAATCTGCTGAAGGGCTAACGACAGCCGCTGTGGCGATTACCATAGCGGCGCTGAGTAATACGCTAGTGAAATGTGTACTGGTTTACACCTTAGGTGCACGGGCACTGGCCAATAAAGTGCTGTTGGCAACGGCGGTAATTCTTACCGCCGGTATTATCAGTATCAGCCTGGTTTAATTGGTCAGTAGCTTATTGACGAGTTGCTGCACCGCGCTTAATTGTGCGCCGCTGCGGGTGGCATAATCTGGCCCGGTGTAGCCCCACCAGTCCCAGCAGGCATTGGGGTTAAAGGGGTTAATGTTACTGGCACGGGTTTGCGGGTAAAACACCACCAGCTGGTTTGTATCAGCATACTGATTGAGGCCAGTGCCGGTGACAAAAGCATCGCCAACACTGTCGGCATTTTGTTTACAGCCGTGGAAGCTGACATGCAAGCGACAACTTTGGCCAGCGGCACAACTTGCCGGAACATACAAATAGCCGGTTTGTGCCAGTGTGTTTTGCCCAGCCGGTGATAATGTATGTTGATCTAATTTAAGCAGTTGTCCTGCAGCGCGGCTGCTTTTCGGGTTTTGCTTACCCAACAAAAAGGTTAACAGTTCGCCTGCAGCATCGTAAGCGCAGCTAGCAAGAAAAGGCGGCTCGGATAGGTCGCAATGGCCCAAATCTGTGCGATCGGTGGGGAAGGTATGTCCAAAAGCTTTGTCGTTCACTAAGGCAATATTAGGCTCAGCCAGCCATTGCTGATATTGCTTTTGTAGCGTGACAGCCAGACCTGGATAAACAGTGCCGTCTTTACTACCGTGAAAAATCCATACTTTATCCTGTTGTAGTGCTGTTACTGGTGCCAGGTTGCCCTGTGCTTGCTGGTCTTTCAAATAATTGTTGATTGCAGTCATGTCGGGGTTGCTGCTCGCCTTGTTAAAACAATGCTCCAGCGCCAGGCCCAGACTATTCTGCGCACAATACACCGGGCCGGCCGCCAGCATGGCGACACCGTCAACCTGTTCAGCAAAGGCCAAATGGTATTGGCCCGCCATATAAGCGCCACTGGAGAGACCTGACAGAGTAATGGTGGGCTGCAGGATTAGTTTGGGCACGGGATCGGTTTCAGCAGCCACAGGCTGAGACATGGCAGTTAAAGCCAGTCCGATAAGTAGGAATTGTTGCATGGTGACTCCAGAGAATAATTTTATGCCAGGGTAACGATGGCAAAATAACTATCCGGCGGCAATAAGCCTTTAGTACAGCTTGCTTATAAGAATGGATAATCCAGATATTGCAGGTAGCGGTTTTTATCCAGCGTGACGGGTAGCGTTTGCCATAAGCGCTCTGCATGCTGTGTATGCTGCTGATAAAAGCCCTGACTTAGCATCAGATAGCCGTCACTTTGATACAGCGGCGGGTACAGTAGCAGCACCGGTATACGGTTAATATGCTGCTCTTTGGCGTTAATACCATTCAGCTGACACAGCACTGTGGTGGCATCAACCCGACCCGATACAACCAGCTCTAATGCTTGCTCAGGCGAGTGCGCTGGTACCAGGGCAGTATTAGCCGGGAACGGAATAGGGCGGTAACCGAGCGGCCGCGATACTGTTATCGCGCTTTGGCTGCTGATTTTTTCTGCCAGACTGTTATCAAAGCGATAGGCCAGACACAGGCCCAACTGATTAATAGCGCGGCTTGGATCTGGTAAGCCGTCAGGTTGTGTTGGGTAGCGGGTGTAATGCGCACGGTTTTCATCATAAGCGGCGACCAATGCGTCGACACTGTTGTCTTCCAGTCGTTGCAGGCAGCGCAGCCAGGGCAGGCGAACCAGCTCCAGTGTTAATCCTGCAGCGGTTGTTGCGCGGCGCAAATGTTCAATAGTAGCACCGGGCTGCTCTGGTATTTCTCCACCGTCACCGGCGTAATAGGGCAGTAATTGTTTGTCCTCATAACAAAAGCGCAGTGTCACTGCCGTAACCGGGGCGGGCATACCATTGGTAGCCAACACATCGGCTAGCACTACGCTGCCCGGCAGTGCGCTACCCATCAGGGTAATACTAAGTAATACGGTTTTTATCGACATCCTAAGGCCATGGTAATAAACACACTTGCTGTAAACAACACATCAGCTTAGTAACTAAGTACGCGCGCCACACCGCGTGAGCGCGGATCAGCCACGGCTTCTATTTCTGTGCCGGTTACCCGTATTGCCTGAATATCGCCCAGGCTCCAGCTTTGTGTGTACAGATTATAACCTTGCTGCTGTAAGGTCTGCTGCACCTTGGGTAGTAATGGCGCATAAGGCTCCATAGTAATTTGGTGCTCTGGCAGCAACTGGTGATGAAACCGCGGCGCGGCAACGGCGTCCTGTAACGATAGCTGATAATCGTACAGGTTGGTTATCACCTGGAATATCGAGGTAAAAATAGTCGAGCCGCCCGGCGTACCAATAACCAGTTCTACCTTGCCGTCTTTTACCAACAAGCTTGGGGTCATTGACGATAACATACGCTTACCCGGCGCGATGGCATTGGCATCACTGCCTACCACGCCAAAGGCATTGGGCACACCGGCTTTAGCCGAGAAATCATCCATTTCGTTGTTCAGTAAAAAACCGGCACCTTCAACCACTACACCGCTGCCAAAGTCCAGGTTTAAGGTGTAGGTATTGGCTACCGCGTTACCGTGCTTGTCTAAGATTGAAAAATGGGTGGTGTGATACCCCTCCAGGCCGGGTTTTACCGCCGCGGTGGCGGAGAGTTGCTTGGGATTAATCTCGGCGGCGCGTTTATCCAGGTAGGCTGCGTCTAAGAGCTGTTGCTGCGGCACTGCAGTAAAGTCAGGGTCGCCCAAATAATCGGCACGGTCGGCAAAAACACGCTTTGCAATTTCGGCAATTAAATGCACATACTGCGCACTGTTAAGAGCAACGCCGTCAAAATGCGCTGCCAAACGCTGCTTTAAGCCTAATAGCTGGCTAAGCGCTATGCCACCTGAGCTTGGTGGTGCTGTCGTCACCAGCTGTTTATCACGCCAGGGGGTAATAATGGGCTCGCGCCAGCCTGCTTTGTAGCCGGCTAAATCGTCCAATGTGATAAGGCCGCCGCCGCGCTGCATTTGCGCCGCAATAAGCCTGGCGGTTTCACCCTGATAAAAATCTGACGGACCTTGTTTGGCAATGCGGGTTAGGGTGGCAGCCAGCTCTGGTTGGGTAAAATTCTGCCCGGCCTGCATGCGGGCAAAATAGCGGGCAAAATTGGTTTTGCCTTCCAGTTGTTGCAGTAAGTCTGCCCGGTATTGATATTGGTTTTCTGCTACGATAAAGCCGTTTTTAGCATAGCCAATGGCTGGCTTTAGCAGCTCTGCCCAGGGCATGCTGCCAAAGCGCTGGTGTGCCTGCCATAGCCCCATCACGGTGCCCGGTACGCCGCTGGCTTTGTGGCCAATCAGGCTTAAATCAGCAATAAGTTGTTTGTCTGCATCAAGGTACATATCGCGGTGCGCTTTAGCTGGCGCCGTTTCGCGGTAATCTAAAAAGTAGGGCTTGCCATCAAACCACAATGTCATAAAGCCGCCGCCGCCAATATTGCCGGCTTCGGGGTAGGTAACCGCCAGGGTAAAAGCGGTTGCTACAGTGGCATCTACCGCATTACCACCCTGGCGTAAAATAAGCTCAGCCGTGTCGGCACCATAACGGTCGGGTGAAGCAACTGCACCGCGGCCATTATTGCCTTGGGCGGCTTGCACCGCAAAGCTTAGCCATAACACAGTAAAAATCAGGTGTCGTAGCGCCAACATAAGATCCTCCGTTTATGACAACACTGTTCTACCTTGCCTTGCCGCTAATTACAAGGTGTGACAAAAACTGAAGCGCCGTCTATGCTGAGTAACAACTGCTAACTACTTGCTATAAAGCAAGTTTTGTTGGCAATCAAAAAATTTTAATAACACTCGTGGGTAGCATTATGGCAATTTGGCAAACGGTAGGTGGGCGCTTGCTCAGCATCTCTGTTCTGGCCTTAACCGGCTTTATGGTGCTGGCGATGGTGGCGCTGAATGCACTGCAACACAGTTTGATAGAAGGGCGCGAAGATCGCGTGGTAGCGGTTATTGATAGCGGCCTGAGTATCCTAAAGCATTATCAGGCGCTGCAACAAAACGGCAGTTTAAGCCAGGAGCAGGCGCAGCAACAAGCGATGGCGGCGATAAAAGCCATTCGCTACGACGGTACCGAATATATCTGGATCAACGACACTGGCCGGCCCATTCCAAAGATGATAATGCACCCGACAGTACCGGCGCTGGATGGCACTGTACTGGATAGGCCAAACTTTAATCACGCCACCCTAATGCGTAACCGCGATGGCAGCCAGCAGCAAAACCTGGCCAATGCCAACTTGTTCGTCAGTTTTGTTGATGTAATAAACCGCTATGGCAATGGGTTTGTTGAGTACCAGTGGCCTAAGCCGTTAAAAGGCGGCGGTGTGACAGAAGAGCGTTACACCAAGCTCTCCTATGTCGCTAAAGACGACAACTGGGGCTGGGTTTTAGGCTCCGGCATCTATATTGACGATGTGAACGCGGCATTTTGGGCGGTGGCAACGCAAATCAGTCTGGTGGTGCTGCTGGTTGTCGTGTTGACAGTTGGCATGTCGTTGTATATCCGTCGCTGGCTGCTGCAGGCACTGGGCGGCGAGGTATCCAGCACAAAAGCGCTGGTGCAACAGGTGGCAGCAGGCGATTTTTCGGTGCAGTTTAATCTGGCGACTGATGATAACGACAGTTTGCTGGCGGCGCTAAGTGGCTTAGTAACGCAGTTAAGAGGCATTATCGGTAAGCAGCAGGCGATGGCCGAGCAGTTAGCGCAGCAATCTGAAGCGCTGGATGATACCAGCCAGCATACCCAGCAAATACTGCAAAGTGTGATGGATCAGACGGCGCAGGTTGCCACTGCCGTTAATGAAATGACCGCTACCTGCGAAGATATGGCCAGAAGCGCCACCACAGCGGCCAAAGCCGCGCGCGATGCCGATACCGAAACCGCCAGTGGTGTCGCTTCGGTGGAGCAGACTATTTATGCTATTGATGCGTTAAAAGTTAAACTGGAGCAGGTATCGACCGTAATAGCGCAGTTATCCCAACGTGGCGAGGAAGTGGGCGCCGTAACAGACGTCATTGGCGCTATTGCCGAGCAAACCAACCTATTAGCGCTTAATGCTGCAATAGAAGCCGCCCGGGCCGGTGAAATGGGCCGGGGCTTTGCCGTAGTCGCTGATGAAGTACGCACGCTTGCCAGCCGCTCACAAGCTTCAACCCAGGATATTAACCAGCGTATTCAGGGTATACAGCAAGACTCAGCCAATGCCGTGCAGTCCATGGCGCAAAGCAAAATTGAGACCGAGCAAACCATTCAATGCTCACAGCAGGCCAATGCAGCGCTTAAGCGCATTAATACAGCGGTATCCAGTATTACCGATGTCAACGATCAGCTGGCCAGCGCCACCGAAGAGCTGGCAGTGGTGTCAGGCACCATTAATGAAAATATGGAAAATATCGCCCAGGCAGTAGAGAGCACCACCGCGAAATCGACCGAGTTATCTGCTGCAAGCCAGCAACTGCGGCAAATGGCGCGGGAAATGAAACAGTCACTCAGCGGCTTTAAGCTGTAAACCAATTAGCGAAACGCAGAAACAACAAAGCCCCGCAAAAGCGAGGCTTTGTTGTTGAGGAATTTAATGGTCGGTACGAGAGGATTTGAACCTCCGACCCCTGACACCCCATGACAGTGCGCTACCAAGCTGCGCTACGTACCGACTTAGGGCGTATCATAATGATTCCCCGCCAGAATGCAATGCCGTTGCAGTTGACTGGCGCAATTTTCGCCAGCTTTAGTAGCTGATGCGATAATTTGAATGATTAAGTAGTGGTTCAGCTAGGTTTGTTATAACGTAGCTGCAGCTTATGGAGGATAACCTAATGAAAAAAACACTCTTAGCCAGCGCAGTTGCCGCGTCGGCAGTAGTATTAACTGCCTGTGGCGGCGGTAGTGACAGTGAACCTATGTTTGCCAAATTTAGCCTGGGTGTGAGTGATGCCCCGGTAAATGGCGCTAAGGTTGTGATGGTGTGTTTCAACGAGATTGAACTCACTGGTAACGGTGTCGGTAGCCAGAGTTTCACCATAGGTGAGGATGATGTTGCAGCTGAGGCTAATGACAGCTGCCGTGATGCGCAGGGCAATGTGATCCCCAATACCCGAGGCATTGATTTACTGCTGTTAGACGGTGCTAAGTCTGAAGCCCTGGTTAGCGGTGCTGAGTTTGAAGCGGGCAATTACGGCCAGCTGCGTCTGGAAATTGCTGAGGGCAGTTACGTAGAGCTGGACGATGGTATGCGTGAGCCATTACGCGTTCCGTCTAACGAGTTAAAACTGGGTGGTGTAACTCTGTCGGCCGGTGGTACTTTTAACTACACGCTGGAGTTTGACCTGCGTAAAGCCATGGTGAACCCGCCGGGCCAGAATGGTTATCTGCTAAAACCCACAGGGTTACGTTTGGTCAATAACAGCGAGATAGGTCATTTAACCGGCCAGGTTGCTGAAGGCTTATTGATTAACAATAACTGTACGGTAGCGCCTGCCGATACCACGCTGCCGGTGGCAACAGTGTATTTGTACCAGGGCGCAGACCGGCCAACAGGCGAGTTAGCGGACAACGGCGGTGACAACACTTACCAGCCATATGCCAGCACCAATGTGTATTTTGATGGTGTCAGCGAGTACAACTACAGCATTGGCTTTATTGATGCTGACAGTTATACTGCGGCACTAAGCTGTGATATCACCGACGATCCTGAAGCGGCCGATCCAATTGAGTTTTTACAAACGCAAAATGTCGACATTCCGGCCAGCAGTACCCCGGTAGAGTTAAACTTTACTGAATAACCACGTTTGGGATACAGAGTGCTGATGTGCATCAGCGCTCTGTGCTCTGTGCTCTGTGCTCTGAGCATGCTGAGCTGTTGCGGTATTGCCGCTATCTACTTTTTACCAGCCTTGTTACTATAGCCATCTTTACGTCTTAATGAGTCTGACACTGTGCTGTGGATCCCCTTTACTTTGCTGGCCGCTTTTATGCAGGCCTGGCGCAATGCGTTTCAAAAACAACTGAGCAAAGAAGTAAGCATTACCGGGGTAACGCTGGCCAGGTTTATCTGGGCGTCGCCGCTGGCTGCCGTGTATTTATTGGGTCTATATCAGTGGCAGCCGGTGGCTCTGCCACAGTTCAGTGCGGGCTTTGCCGGTTTTATCATTGCAGCGGCGCTGGCACAAATACTGGCCACCGCTTTAATGGTTAAGCTGTTTAAACTGAGAAACTATGCCATAGGTGCGGGTCTTGCCAAAAGCGAAGCCATTTTAGCGGCAGTGCTGGGCGTGGTGTTTTTCAATGAATCTTTATCGGCGCTAGGTTGGGTTGGCGTGCTGTTAGGCGCCGCGGCCGTGTTTTTATTAAGTGGCGCCAGTTTAAGGCAGTTATCCTGGCCGGTATTGCTGCTGGGCTTATTAAGCGGCCTGGCGTTTGCGTTAACCTCGTTGTGGGTGCGCCAGGCCAGTTTGGTGCTGAGCTTACCCTTTCCGCATGGTGCTGCCTGGGTGCTGCTGTTAGTTATTTTGCTGCAAACTCTGCTACTGTGCAGCTACTTGCTGTTACGCGATAAAGCCAGTTTAGCGGCGTTGTGGCAGCGGCCCAAGCTCACTTTGGCGGTGAGTGTATGTAGCTGTGTTGGCTCTATCGGCTGGTTTACTGCTATGAGCCTAGAGTCAGTTGCGTTGGTAAAAACGCTGGGACAGGTAGAAGTGCTGTTTATGCTGCTGATCTCCGCCTTTGTATTTAAAGAAAAACTGCAAAAAGCGGATCACTGGGGCCTGGGGTTAATTGTACTGGCGGCTATTGCGGTAATGTGGGCCTGAGGCAACAAGTACTGCCTCAGGCAACAGCGGGCAGGGTAAACGCCTTACGGCTGAGTTAATGCCCATTCTGTTAACAGCTGCACACCAAAACCGGTTGCGCCCTCTGGCGTAATACCTTTACTGCTGTTGGTCAGTGCATTTCCGGCAATGTCGATATGGGCAAAAGGCGTATTTTTTACAAACTGCTGTAAAAAAAGTGCTGCGGTAGATGCACCTGCGCTGCTACCGGTATTACGCAAATCGGCAATCCTGCTTTTTAGCTCAGGGCGCATCTCGTCGCTCAGTGGCAAGCGCCAGAGTTTCTCGTTTACGCTGCCGGCTGCTTGCTGCAGCTGCAGTGCCAGCGACTCATTTTGGGTAAACAAACCGGCATAATAAGCCCCCAGAGCGGTTACCTTAGCACCGGTCAGGGTGGCAATATCAACAATGGCCCGTGGCTTTAAGGTGTTTTCGGCATACCATAGCGCGTCAGCCATAACCAGCCGGCCTTCGGCGTCGGTGTTGATGATCTCTACACTTAGGCCAGCAGCGGTATTGATCACGTCGCCCGGCAAATAAGCCCGGTCTGAAATCATATTCTCGGCCAGGGCTAATAGAGCTACGACATTCACCGGCGCCTTTTGCTCTGCCAGTGCAGCTACGGTACCCAGTGCGGCGGCGGCGCCGGCCATATCACTGGTCATACGAATAATAGAGTCAGCCTGGGTTTTCAGGTTATAGCCGCCGGTGTCAAAGGTTATACCTTTACCGACAATGGCCAGCGGTGCCTGCTGGCTGCCTTGCCAGTGTGCTATGACCAACCGCGGTGGGCGGGCGCTGCCACGGCCTACGGCTAAAATGGCGCCCATATTGTTTTTTTCCAGCGCTTTTTCATCCAACACCGTGACTTTAACACCCAGCTTTTTCAGCTCTAACGCTTTAGCAGCAAAGGTAGCGGGTGCCAAACCCATGGCTGGCTCGTTGGTCAAATCACGCGCCAGACGCACACCATTGGCAATGGCCGTTAATTGCTGGTGCCGGCGCTGAGCGGCTTTTTCATCTGATACGATAAAATGCAGTGCCGGTAACGTAGGTTCGGTTGCACTACTCACATAACGGTTAAACGTGTAGCTGGCCAGGTTAGCACCAAACGCCAACTGGGCAGCAAGTTCAGTATCGCTTAAGCTGCTGTTAAGCGCGCTGGCATCAATAACCACCTGTTTTGCCGCGGATCTACCTAACAACCTGGCAATATCGCCACCAATAAAAGCCGCTTTGCTGGCGCTGTGCTCGCTGTCGTTGCCAGCGCCAACCAGTATCAGGCGCTGATAGTCTTCAAAAGGGGCGTCCGGTTTCAGATACTGTAACTGCTGGCCGCTGTTGCCGCTGAAATTTTCGCTGTCAGCCAGTTGTTTAAGGCCGGCGTCAGTGAGCGGTGTGTTGTTGCCGACCAGCATCAGCAAGGTGTCGCTGTTGTCTGGTGCCTGGCTGGTAAAGTTAACGCTAAAGCTATTGGCGTTACTGACAAAGCTTAACAGTAAACCGGCAGCAGTAAGAAGTTTTCGCATGGTTTAATCCCTTAGTGAGTGTTGGCGTTATTGTCAGCACAGCGAATGCCTGCGGCAACCCGGTTGCGATAAAGTGCTGTACTGTTGTGGTAGCCGGGCGCAATCTGGGTTCTGGTATAAACAATTATGTATCTTTGCTGGTGAATTTTGTTTAAGCCAGTAAAATGTGGCGCTTGTTGGCTAATTTTACGTAGTGATTGTTGTGTCAGACCAAGATCTTTTTGCCGATATCCGGCCTTACAATGATGATGAAGTGGCGCCGGCCATAGCCCGTTTAATTGCCGATGATGAATTTATTCAGGCCATTTTACATTATCGCTTTCCGCATTTATCCGGTCCTTTTGGCTGGCTGTTATCACCGCTGGTGAAGTTTGCCTTGAAACGGCGCTGGGCTAAGTTATCTACGGTATTGGCTGTACAGCAGCAGGTGGCCGGTTTTATGGACCGCATGATTGACCGCACCACCAATAACGTCAGTGTGTCGGGCATTGAGCATTTAACGCCGGGTAAGGCGTATTTATTTGTGTCAAACCACCGTGATATCGCCATGGATCCGGCTTTGGTCAACTGGTGCTTGCATCACCATGGCTTTGATACGGTGCGTATTGCCATTGGTGACAACCTGCTGCGTAAGCCCTGTGCCACTGAACTGATGAAGCTTAATAAAAGTTTTATCGTCAAACGGGGTGCTAAAGGCCCTCGTGAGATGCTGAAAAACTTATCACAGCTTTCGGGTTACATTAAACAATCACTGTCAGAGCAGCATGCTATCTGGATCGCGCAAAAGGAGGGGCGGGCTAAAGATGGCAACGATCAAACCGACCCTGCCATCCTGAAAATGTTTTATATGGAAGGTAAAAAGCGTGGTGAAGACTTTGCTAGCTATATGGCCGGGCTCAATATCGTGCCGGTGTGCCTGTCTTATGAGTACGACCCTTGCGATATCGATAAAATAAACGAGCTGTGGCAAAAACAAACCCAGGGGGCTTACCAGAAAGGTGAGTTCGAAGATATCGACAGTATTATCAAAGGTATTGTTGGTTTTAAGGGTAGGGTGCATGTCGCTTTCAGTAAACCCTTAACCGACATTCCGGCCGAGCCGGAGCAGCTGGCCAGCCTAATTGACCAGCAAATATGGCAGCAATACCGTTTATATCCGGTAAATTACTTAGCCGCAGGTTTGCAACATCCTGATATCAGTGAAAAAGTCGCCGAAATCTGGCAACAGCGCCTGCAGCAGTTACCGGCCAGCGCGGCACCCATGCTTAACGCAGTTTATGCCGCGCCGCTTGCTAAGCAGCAACAGTTAGCCTTACAGCAGCCCCTAACGTCACAGCAGCCAATAACGTCAGATAAAGAGAGCAGTCAGTGAACTACCTGATTGCCGTAACACTGCTGTGGGCGTTCTCGTTTAGTTTAATTGGCGTTTATCTGGCCGGACAGGTTGATGCTTATTTTGCTGTATTAAGCCGGGTATTACTGGCGCTGCTGGTGTTTTTACCTTTCTTACGGCCACAGCCACCGGTGTTGGTGGCTAAGTTAATGCTACTTGGCGCAGTGCAACTGGGGCTGATGTACTTGTTTTACTATCAGTCATTTTTGCTGTTAAGCGTGCCTGAAGTACTGGTATTTACCATCTTTACCCCGGTGTATATCACCTTGCTGCATGACTTACTTGCCGGGCGCTTTCAGTTGCGGTTTTTACTGGCGGCTGTTTTAGCAGTAATGGCCGCGGCCATTATGCGTTATCAGGGCCTGAGCAGTGATTACTGGCTGGGCTTTGCCGTAGTGCAGGGCGCTAACCTTTGTTTTGCCATCGGCCAGGTAGGTTACAAGCGGTTGATGGCACAGCAGCCGATAGCCGTGCAACAACATCAGCTATTTGGCTGGTTTTATCTTGGCGCTTTACTTATCGCCCTGCCCGCCTGGTGGCTGCTTGGCGCTGGCAACTATCCGCAAACCAGCGTGCAGTGGGTAGTGCTTTTATGGCTTGGCCTGGTGGCGTCTGGCGGCGGTTATTACTGGTGGAATAAAGGCGCCACCCAGGTCAGTAGCGGTGTGCTGGCGGTGATGAATAATATGCTGATCCCGGCGGGCCTGGTGGTAAACATTCTGCTGTGGAACCGGCAGGAGAATATCACTACCCTAGCACTAGGTTCAGTGCTGCTGGTGTTATCTTGTAAGTTGTGTACCCGAAACAAAGAGGCGTCTCATGGCCAGACAAATTAGTTACAGCTTTAATAAACAGCGTAAGGTGATTAACTTTAGCTATGACAAGTACCGCGATATGTATGAGGCGGTGGCGGCGGCTGAGGGGATAGATTTAACCCGCTTTTTAGCGATGGAGCAACAGGTGGCCATGACAGCCAAGCGCGGCGCTGCGGTTAAAAATTATCGCCAGCAGGAATTTGCCCGCATGGGATTTACCGATATTGCTTTTGTGCGACAAGAGAAAGAGGAGTAGGGCTTGGCGGAACTTGGCTAAGTTGCAGCCAATAAAAAAGGACACCTGAGTGTCCTTTTTTAGCAAGCGCTTAAATTACAGTACAGTAACGTTAGCAGCTTGTGGGCCTTTTTGGCCTTGTTCGATTTCGAAAGATACGCGCTGACCTTCGTTTAAGGTCTTGTAACCTTCAGTCTGGATTGCACGGAAGTGAACGAAAGCGTCTGCGCCGCCGTTGTCCTGAGTGATGAAACCGAAACCTTTATCAGCGTTGAACCACTTAACTACACCAGTTACTTTAGCCATGAATGACTCCTAAAAATTTAAATAAACTAATTGACGCTTAATTGCGCTTTTAGCCTGACTGTTACCTTACTTATGCGGCCAAACGTGCGTGAATCTTCAGGACATGACTTACAATGAAGCTGTGTAGCGAAGTGTTCATAAACATTTTGTTACATAGGTCTGCTTTACAGGCCGGTAAGCACTATAACAGGTCTGCAGCGAATGTATATAGTAAAATGCAAATAAACCGTTGTCAGACAAATAAAAAACTGCCAGCAATAAAAAAGGCCGCTAAAGCGGCCTTTGAATTAAGTTGCTTATTTATTGAACATTAAGCAGTTAATAAACTTTTGGGTTCAACATAGTCAAAACCTAAGGCTTCAGCCACGCTTTGGTTGGTCACTTTACCGTGCATCACGTTAAGGCCATTCAGTAAATGAGCGTCGTCCAGTAAGGCCTGCTTGTAGCCTTTATTGGCCAGGCGAATAATAAATGGCAGCGTGGCGTTGTTCAGCGCAAAAGTAGAGGTACGTGGTACCGCACCCGGCATGTTGGCAACGCAGTAGTGTACAACCTCATCAACAATGTAAGTTGGGTCGGCATGGGTAGTTGGTTTAGAGGTTTCAACACAGCCACCCTGGTCAATCGCTACGTCGACAATAGCTGAACCTGGTTTCATTCGTTTGATGTGATCTTTGGTTACCAGCTTAGGCGCTGCAGCGCCTGGTACCAGTACGCCACCGATGACCAAATCAGCTGCCAAAACTTCCTGCTCAAGTGCGTCAGCGGTTGAGTATATGGCTTTAACTGCACCGTTAAACTGCGCATTGATTCGGCGCAGCACATCGACACTGCGATCCAGTACGGTAACATCGGCACCTAAGCCCAGCGCCATTTGTGCGGCATTAGTACCTACCATACCACCACCGATCACCACTACTTTCGCCGGCGCTACGCCCGGTACGCCACCTAACAGCATGCCACGGCCAGCACAGGATTTCTCCAGCGCACGGGCACCGGCCTGAATAGACATACGGCCGGCTACTTCTGACATAGGTGCTAACAGCGGTAAACCACCACGGCTATCGGTAACGGTTTCATAAGCGATACAAACGGCTTTTGATTTAATCAGATCTTCGGTCTGTGGCAAATCCGGTGCTAAATGCAGGTAGGTGAACAGGATCTGATCTTCACGCAGCATGGCGCGCTCAACGGCCTGCGGCTCTTTTACCTTCACAATCATGTCGGCTTTTGCAAACACTTCAGTGGCAGTTGCCACCACAGTTGCGCCGGCAGCAGTGTAGTCGTCGTCGGTAAAACCAATACCCATGCCGGCATTGGTCTCAACAATCACGCTGTGCTTGTGATTAATCAGTTCACGCACGCTGGCCGGTGTCATGCCAACACGGTATTCGTGGTTTTTAATTTCTTTTGGTACGCCAATAATCATGTTTATATGCCCTTTTATCAGGTTTTGGTTGGCCAAGGTAAAATTTGTGCGCAGTATACTGCTAAATATATAGAATTAATGCTTGTTTTAAAGCGGTTTGGTGGTGCAAAATTCTGTTTAAATATAAAAAGCAATTTTTTACGCTGCTATGTATTCTTTAAGTAAAAGTATCAAGAAGTTAGACAGAATCGACCGCAAAATACTGGCTGAGCTACAGCGCGACGGCCGCCTGGCCAATGTTGAGCTGGCGCGCAGGGTTGGCCTAAGCCCGACACCTTGCCTGGAACGGGTACGCAAGCTGGAAGCAGAAGGCGTAATTTTAGGCTACACCGCCCAGGTTGACCCGCATAAAGTCGGCGCTGCTTTGCTGGTGTTTGTCGAAATTACCTTAAGCAAAACCTCGCCGGAAGATTTTGACGAATTTAGTAAAGCGGTACAAAAGCTCCAAGAAATTCAGGAGTGCCATCTGGTATCG
Source organism: Rheinheimera fenheensis (assembly GCF_039871805.1). Lineage (NCBI taxonomy): Bacteria > Pseudomonadati > Pseudomonadota > Gammaproteobacteria > Chromatiales > Chromatiaceae > Rheinheimera > Rheinheimera fenheensis. The sequence continues at coordinate 8,973 of NZ_JBDPJM010000015.1, read as the reverse complement.
GGCAGCTTCGACTTTCTGTTAAAAACCCGGGTGGCCAATATGGCAGCCTACCGTGAACTGCTGGGGGAAACCCTGCTGCGTTTGCCCAGTGTACGTGAAAGCCGCACCTATGTTGTGATGGAAGAGGTGAAGCAAACCACCTTTGTGGCCATTAGCGGCTAGTTCGCTGTGTTGCAAGCTAATTGTTGGTTCAGCCATGCTTCACGGATGCACTTTTACACTGTCTCTGGTATCTTAACGGCAGTTCGCGCGTGCACCACTATAACGATAAAAGGGTAGGGCATTTCATTTGCAAAACCGAGCTTATTTTCCATTGAATGGGGTACAGCGTTTGCTGGAAGTCGGGTTGATTCTGTTTACCGGCTTTGCCCTGTTTTTGTTGTTGGCGCTGTTAACGTTCGATCCGGCCGACCCCAGCTGGTCGCAAACCGGTTATCAACACAGCGTGCACAATTATGCCGGGCCGGTGGGGGCCTGGCTGGCTGATTTGTTGCTGTTTAGTTTTGGCTGGATAGCCTATTTATTACCGTTTTTAATCGCCTTTGCCGGCTATTTATTATTTAAACGCTTTCATCATGTGATGAGTCTGGATTACCTGATCCTGGGCCTCAGACTAATCGGCCTGGTACTGACGCTATTAAGTGCCACCGCCATTAGTAGTATGAATTTTAATGATATTTACTATTTCTCGTCAGGCGGCGTTATTGGAGACGTGGTGTCTGGCGCATTGCTGCCAGCGTTTAATTTTATTGGTACCGTGTTATTGCTGCTGTGCGGCTTTGCCACTGGCTTGACCCTGATGACGGGTATCTCCTGGCTGACAGTTGCCGACGCGCTGGGCGCCGCCTGTTACAGCGGTATACAGTTCTTGGTAAGTGTACCAGCGCGGTTAAAAGCACGTCAGGCAGATGACTATGATCCTTTCGCCGAAGATGAAAACGATATTGAGCCGCTAGCACCAGCGAAAACATCCCGCGCCGATGCTGCTGTCAACACACCCTTGCCAAAACCACAGCCAGTTAAGACAGTGTCAGACAGTCTGCCGATTACGCCACTGGATGTTAAAACCCAGGCTAAAGCGTTCTATAGTGTGGATACCCTGGCCGACGAAACTCTGTCATTCAGTGCCATAGACGAGCCGGATAACCAGCGCTGGGCCGATAATACGTTACAACAACTGGATTTACCGCCAGAGGCTCAGGATGAGCCAATGCTAAGCCTTGGCAGTGAAGAAGAAGATGACAGCCAGGAAGTGTCGCATCAGTTAGATGAACTACCGTCATTGGCACTGCTCGACCGCCCAGATAAAGCGATTAATCCGATAGATCCGGCCGATTTAGAGCGGGTATCTCGTCTGGTTGAAGCCAAACTGTTGGATTTTAACGTCGAAGCTAAAGTCGTGGGTGTGCACCCGGGGCCTGTGGTTACCCGGTTTGAGCTTGATTTAGCGCCGGGTGTTAAGGTCAGTAAAATTACCGGTTTATCCAAAGATTTAGCCCGCTCGTTATCCGCTATCAGTGTGCGGGTGGTAGAAGTGATACCAGGTAAGTCCTTTATCGGCCTGGAGCTGCCAAACCAGCATCGTGAAATTGTGCGTTTATCAGAAGTTATTGGCGATGAGGTGTTTGAGCAGTCAAAATCCGCGCTGACCATGGTGCTGGGTAAAGATATTGCCGGTAAGTCGGTGGTAGCCGATTTAGCCAAAATGCCCCACCTGCTGGTGGCAGGTACCACAGGCTCAGGTAAATCAGTGGGCGTGAACGTGATGATTTGTAGCTTACTGTACAAATCAACGCCAGATGATGTGCGCTTTTTAATGATTGACCCGAAAATGCTCGAGCTGTCGATTTACGAGGGCATTCCGCATTTGCTGACTGAAGTGGTCACCGATATGAAAGATGCCGCTAACGGCCTGCGCTGGTGTGTCGGTGAGATGGAGCGCCGTTATAAGCTGATGTCGGCACTGGGCGTGCGTAACTTAAAGGGTTATAACGCTAAGGTAAAAGAAGCGATTGCTGATGGTACGCCGTTAAAAGATCCGTTATGGCGGCCATCAGACGATATGCGTACCGAGCCACCGCTGTTGGAAAAGCTGCCGGCTATCGTGGTGGTGATAGACGAATTTGCCGACATGATGATGATTGTCGGTAAAAAGGTTGAGGAGCTGATTGCCCGTATCGCGCAAAAAGCGCGGGCGGCCGGTATTCATTTAATCCTGGCGACACAGCGGCCATCGGTCGATGTCATCACCGGCCTGATTAAAGCCAATATACCCACCCGTATCGCCTTTCAGGTGTCGTCGAAGATAGACTCGCGCACCATTTTAGATCAGCAGGGTGCTGAGAGCTTGTTAGGCCAGGGCGATATGCTGTATTTGCCGCCCGGCTCTGGCGTGCCGACACGGGTACACGGTGCCTTTGTGGATGACCATGAAGTGCATGCTGTGGTAGCTGATTGGAAAAAACGCGGTCGCCCCAACTACATACCTGAGATTTTAAGCGGTGAAACCACCGAAGAGAATTTGCTGCCCGGCGAAACCTTAGAAGGTGAAGATGGCGAGGCTGATCCGCTGTATGATCAGGCCGTGGCCTTTGTTACCGAAAGCCGCCGCGCCTCAGTGTCGGGTGTGCAGCGTAAGTTTCGTATTGGTTATAACCGCGCAGCCCGTTTGGTTGAACAGATGGAGCACAGTGGTATTGTCAGTGGCCCCGGCCATAATGGTAACCGTGAAGTGATGGCGCCACCGCCACCTAAGGGATATTAAAATGTTAGCGCGTGTTGTTGTGAGCCTGATGTTGTGTGTTAGCGTGCCGCTGCTGGCACAAACTGCTGAGAGTACCTTACAGCGCAAACTGGCCACCATTAAAAGCTTTGCTGCCAGCTTCGAGCAACGGGTAGTGGACCATGATGGCCAGTTATTGCAACAGGGTAAAGGCGAGCTGTTAATTAAACAGCCCGCGCGTTTTCGCTTTGAAACCACTGAGCCTGAAGCGAATTTATTTATCGGTGATGGTCAAAGCTTGTGGTTTTATAACGAAGCGTTGGAGCAGCTGACTATTTATGATGCAGCCACTGAAGTTAACCGCACACCTTTTGTGCTGTTAACCTCAACCAAACCCGAGTTGTGGGCGCAGTACGACGTGACCCAGCAGGCAGAGCAGTTTGTTATTACCGCCAAGCAGGCCGATAGCCCGGTAAAGCAGCTGACACTGCGGTTTTCCGGCGATGCACTCTCTGCCATGCAGGTGCTGGACATGAACCAGCAACAAAGTGAGTTTAATTTTACCCTGATGCAGCTGAACGTTACCCTGGACGACAGCCTGTTTCAGTTTGTGCCGCCAGAGCACACCGATATTGACGATCAGCGCCAGCGATAACGATTGTGACGTCACTGCCGTTTAATTTTAGCGATGATTTTCGCCCGTTGGCAGCAAGAATGCGGCCGCGCGATCTGCACGAATATGTCGGCCAGCAACATTTGGTGGGACCTGCTACATCACTACGAAAAGCCATAGAAGCCGGCAGGGTATTTTCACTTATTTTGTGGGGGCCGCCCGGCACCGGCAAAACCACGTTGGCAGAGGTAATTGCCAGCCATGCTGATGCCGCTATTATCAAATTGTCTGCAGTGACTTCGGGCATTAAAGAGATCCGCGATGCTATCACTCAAGCACAGCAGCGCCAGCAGCAATATTCACAGCGCACCCTGTTGTTTGTCGACGAAGTACACCGCTTTAATAAAAGTCAGCAAGATGCGTTTTTACCCCATATTGAAGATGGCACCATTATTTTTATCGGTGCCACCACCGAAAATCCGTCGTTTGCATTGAATAACGCGATTTTGTCTCGCGCTCGTGTTTGTGTGCTAAAAAGCCTGACTGAGGCAGAACTGGATCAGGTGCTGCAGCAGGCATTAACTGATGCCGAGCGTGGCTTTGGCCAACAGCAGATACAAATAGACGATGCCGCCAGAGCCTTATTGTTACAGCTGGCCGCGGGGGATGCGCGCCGGCTGTTAAATTTACTTGAACAAGCGGCTGAGCTTAATCAAACCGAAGGCCAGGCAACAAGCATCAGTGTACAGACATTAAAACAGTTAATGCCGCGCCGGTTACCGGGCTTTGATAATCAGGGGGATATGTTTTATGACCTGATATCCGCCTTTCACAAATCTGTACGCGGCTCAGATCCGGATGCTGCACTATATTGGTACTGCCGTATTCTGGCCGGCGGTGGTGACCCTTTATACGTTGCCCGCCGCCTACTGGCGATTGCCAGTGAAGATATTGGCAATGCCGATCCGCGTGCATTAACACTGGCACTGAATGCCTGGGATACTTTTGAAAGGGTTGGGCCGGCAGAGGGCGAGCGCGCCATCGCACAAGCTGCAGTTTATCTGGCGCTGGCGCCAAAAAGTAACGCGGTATACAGTGCCTTTAACCAGTTAAAGCAACTGGTCAGCGAGCAGCCAGCGTATGAGGTGCCGATGCATTTGCGTAACGCACCAACGGCGTTAATGCAGCAGCTGGGGATGGGCCAAGGTTATCGATACGCTCATGATGAGCCTGGTGCTTATGCTGCCGGCGAGCGCTATTTACCATTAGAGCTTCGTGGCCAGCGCTTTTATCAGCCCAGTGAGCGCGGAATGGAAAAACAGCTGGCAGAAAAGCTGCGCTATCTGCATGAATTAGACGCGCAAAGTACAAAACAGCGGGATGAGCCATGTTAACCTATCTGGCCGTGGCCTTTGGTGGCGCAATCGGTGCGTGTTTACGTTATGCCTGTAACGAGTTGGCGCTGAATGTTTTAGGTAAGTCATTCCCTTTTGGCACTTTGCTGGTTAATATTCTGGGCTCTTTTGTATTAGGGCTGTTATATGGCCTGTTTAGCGCAGGGTTATTGGCTACTTCGCCATGGCGGGCGCTGGTGGCTATCGGCTTGATAGGGGCTTTTACCACCTTTTCAACCTTTTCGCTGGACACCGTGTTGCTGTTGCAACAGGGCGACTGGCAAAAGGCAATCGCCAACGTATTTTTCAATGTGTTGTTATGTTTAACGCTTGCCTGGTTAGGGCTTAAACTGGGTTCAATGAAGTAATTACTATGCTAGATGCGAAATTTTTACGTACCGAATTAACTGAAACTGCCGCTCGTCTCGCGCAACGTGGCTTTGTGCTGGATGTGGCACGCTTAACTGAACTCGAAGAGCTAAGACGCAAGCTGCAGGTTGATACGCAGGAGCTGCAAAACCTGCGCAATACCAAATCTAAGGCTATCGGCCAAGCGAAAGGGCGTGGTGAAGATATTACGCCGCTACTGGCTGAAGTAGATGGCTTGGGTGCCCAGCTTGATGCTGCCAAGCAGCAACTTGATGCTGTGCTGGCCGAGGTTGAGCAAATAGCACTGAGTGTGCCGAATATGCCTGATCCGTCGGTACCTGCCGGCAAAGATGAGACCCAGAACCTTGAAGTGCGCCGCGTTGGCAAGCCAACCGAGTTCAGCTTTACCATTCAAGACCATGTGGCGCTGGGTGAAGCGCTGGACAAAGGGCTGGATTTTGAAAGTGCTGTTAAGGTTGCCGGTTCACGTTTTGTCGTGATGCGTGGTCAGGTGGCGCGCTTACACCGTGCCTTAACCCAGTTTATGCTGGACTTACACAGTCGTGAGCATGGTTATACTGAGGTCTATGTGCCTTATCTGGTAAACCACGCCAGTCTGTATGGCACCGGCCAGCTGCCAAAATTTGGTGCCGATTTATTCCACACCCAGCCAGCAACCGAAGAGGGGCAGGGTATGGCGCTTATTCCTACCGCTGAAGTGCCGGTAACGAACCTGGCGCGTGATACTATTTTTGACGCCAACGAATTACCGATTAAATACACTGCGCATACGCCTTGTTTTCGCAGTGAAGCGGGCTCTTACGGCCGCGACACCCGTGGGCTTATCCGCCAGCATCAGTTTGACAAAGTGGAGCTGGTGCAATTAGTAAAGCCAGAGCAGTCGATGCAGGCGCTGGAAGAATTGACTGGCCATGCTGAAAAAGTATTGCAGTTGCTGGGCCTGCCATACCGTGTCATGTTGTTGTGCACTGGTGATATGGGCTTTGGCTCTTGCAAAACCTATGATTTGGAAGTCTGGTTGCCGGCACAAAACACCTACCGTGAAATTTCATCTTGCAGCAATATGGGCGATTTCCAGGCGCGGCGCATGCAGGCGCGTTACCGCAGTGCAGAAATGAAAAAGCCGGAGCTTATTCATACGCTTAATGGCTCGGCACTGGCCGTTGGCCGAACCCTGGTGGCGATTTTAGAAAATTACCAGCAAGCCGATGGCAGCGTCATAGTGCCTGAGGTACTACGGCCTTATATGGGCGGCGTGGAAAAACTAAGCAAATAGCAGGTAAGATAGCGCAGCTTACTTCAGTTACGTAAAAGCCCCGGCAGATCAGGTTTGCCGGGGCTTTTTATTACTGTCTATACTAATCATTATGATGTCGGCACAGGAATAGGGCATGGCCGCTAAACCACGTAAAAGCCTGAAGCAAACCAACCCGGCGCTGATGCGCTCAATTTACTGGGCCATTATCGTGGGAATAGTGGCCGTTTTCGCTATTGTTACGCTGGAGGCCATTATTAGCATAGTCACAGATGCGTTTGGTTAGAGCGGCTATAAGCACTTGGCGGGTTTAGGTAAGCCAGCAATACGGGTTGCTTGTTTAGCCGGACCTTGAGGGAATAACATAAACAGGTATTTGCTGTTGCCTTTTTCCGGCCCCAATTGTTGCGCCATGGCTTTAACCAGTATGCGTATTGCCGGTGAGGTGTGAAACTGCAGGTAAAACTGTCGGACAAAATGCACCACTTCCCAGTGCGCTGCGCTAAGGCTGATATTTTCAAGCAAGGCAAACGCCTGAGCAACTTCTTCGTTCCAGTCATTCAGGTGTAACAGATATCCGTGTTTATCCAGCGGCAAATGCTGGTCGCCCACAATCAGCTCGGCCATAACAGGTTTACCTCTGCTTGCACTACCAGCTCCACCCATTGCGCGGCGTTAATCAGCTGTACACTGTCCGGCAGGGTAATATTGCGGCTTTGCACGTCAATATCCAGTGCATAACACTGGCTAACCGGCCATGGCATATCCGTTCGTAAGCACAGGTAAACGGCATCTTGGCGCAACAATAAGGCATCTTCCGGCTTGCACAAAGCTGCAAGTTCATTAAAGTCCGTGAGCGGATTTATCAGTGATATAAGTTTCATTAGCTACCAATTACCTGATGTTGCTCTGCTATCAGCGCCGCTTGCGCTGCTGGCGCCAGAGCTGTAACAGCAAGACTCAGCTGGTCAACGCTAATGCCACGTTGCTGTAGCGATCGCTGACAAACATACACCTGATGAATGTCATAAAGCTCAAACAAGGCAAAACTGCGCGGATACGCTTTTAGCTTAAAGTCGGCATGAGTGGCTGTTGGCAGCAGCTGATATACCGCATCGCCGCTAAACAAAATGCTGACATTATGCTCAACCGCTGCAAGTGCCAACGCCAGATCCAGTGCTTCGCGGCCATGGCTGCTGCTAAAGGGGCTATGGCGTTGTAGTAGTAAAATATTCGCCATTAAAATTGTACCAATTTATCAATATTGGCCTGGCGCATAGCAAACTCGGCCAGGCCGGCAGCGATATAGCCCGCTTTAGCCGGGCGGCTTGGGCTTATGACGCCGCGCTTTTCGGCAGCAGTAACACAAAACAGTAAGTCTATTTGCTGCTGTTGACAGAACTGCGCCAGCTCAGTGCTGACATCGGGTTCGTCAGCCGGCAAGTCTTGCTCTGCAGCGACTGCGTTAACAGCATCCTGATATAAAAATACATGATCAATCTGATGGCCCTGTGCCAGCGCTGCTTTGGCAAAACACAGCACACTGCTCAGTGTCTGGCTGGCAAAGCAATCTGAAGTTATCAATAGGCCAAGTCGTGCCATGCTGTCGTCCTGATTAAAAGCCGGCAAATAAAAATGCCCCGGCGAGCAGGGCATTTTAACGAATATCGCTGTTAAGGCAAAGCCTGGCGCTTAGTCATCACCGCCAAACACGCCCAATAACTGCAGCAGGTTAACGAAAATGTTAAACACATTCAGGTATAAGCCTACCGTGGCGCGAATGTAGTTTGTCTCACCACCGTGGATAATACGGCTGGTATCAAACAGGATAAGTGCCGACATCAGCAAAATAATTACGGCACTGATGGTCAGGCTCAGGGCTGGAATAGCTAAAAAGATATTCGCCAGTGCTGCAACCAACACCACAATTAAGCCAACCATTAAAAAACCGCCCATAAACGAGAAATCTTTTCGGGTGGTTAAGGCATAAGCTGACAGGCTGAAGAAAATCAGTGCGGTGCCGCCAAGTGCCTGCATAATGAGCGCCGGGCCATTAGCCAGGCTAGCGTAGTGGTTCAGCATAGGGCCAAGGGAGGCACCCATCAGGCCAGTGAAGGCGAATACCCAAAAGATGCCACTGGCGCTGTCAGCCTTTTTGTTAACAATAAACAGAGTGATAAAACCTGCAACGAAAAACACCAGTGACATCACGGGTGACATATTCATCGCCATGGCAATGCCTGCAGCTACGGCACTGAATGTCAGTGTCATTGCCAGCAGAAAATAAGTGTTACGCAGTACTTTATTTACTTCAATACTGCGTCCGGCGGTACTGAGGGTAGTTGTATCTCTGTATGACATGTTATGTTCTCCTGATACAAAGGTTTAGTGAAAGCTTTGGCAGCATAATACGCAGGAAGTTCCGTTCAGACCAGTACCTGAAGGCACAATTTAATTGGCATGACATTTTTTTTAATTAAATGCTTTCTTTTATCGGGTTAACTGATTAATATACGCGTCGCCGGAGGGATGGCAGAGCGGTTTAATGCACCGGTCTTGAAAACCGGCGTGGGTTAATAGCCCACCGAGAGTTCGAATC
>NZ_JBDPJM010000014.1:0-60212 GCF_039871805.1 Rheinheimera fenheensis | reverse complement strand
TTATAGGGCGTTTTAAAACACGTGCAAGCGGTTAAGTGTGAAAACCTGTGTTTTTGTGATCGTTCGCAGAAAAATTGCACAAACCGCTTTAAAAGCCAGCAAAAACGCTAAGGTTTTGTGTTCCTAATCGCTATTGCAGCTTTTAAACGGTTTTTGCCATAGCTAAAAGCTTTGTTAAATACTGAGTGCTCTACCGGAATATACTGTCTTTCGGCTGGGGATAGCCAGGGGATATCCTCGGTATCGGGATCGTTGATATACACAAAATGTTCGTCAACCGCACACACCACCACCCAATGCGGTGCTTTGCTTTTGTCAAACTGCCAGGTACTGATTAATGCCAATAGCAAAGCACCTTGGTGTAATAGCTGCTTTATATCATCGATGGTCAGCTCTTTAAGCTGAACTGGAATTGCCTTTTGCTGCACTTTTTGCCGGAACGACTCATGTACCCGCTGCAAAATCTGTTTTTTTACTTCGCTGCGTACCGTATCAGTAAAAAGGGGGCCGTCTTTATTCAGATAGATTTCCGCTGCAAAGCCACGCTTAACCGCGGCGAGGGCTAAGCCTCGCGGGCCACAACCACCGTGACCAGATGTCATAAATATAGTAGTGGCCTCTCGCCAGATGTCTATTTCAAGCGCATAAGGGCCAAACTGGCCAGGCTTGAAGTAGTTAAACACCATCAATAAACAGGCCGGGCCACAGGTAAAAGGAGTGGTCTGATGAATATAAGGCACCTGTCGTCTGACCGAACTGCTGTCAAACTGAATGATCTGTTTTTGCATGCAGATGGCATCGGAGTGATCTTCGTAGAAATCATGCTTAACAGCGAACTCGTGATAGTGCAATTTTTGATATAAGCGGATAGCAGCAACATTATCCTGCCGCACTTCCAACCTGAGTAACACACAATTACGCTCAGCGGCTGTCTGCTCTGCCTGTTGCAATAAAAATTCGGCGATGCCCTGTTTACGATAAGCCGGCGATACTGCCAGTGAATAAAGTCTTGCCAGGCTGGTGCCTCTTCTGTAAAGCAGTAAAAAATACCCAACCAGCACGCCGTCAAGCTCTGCCACATATAAGTCGCTGCGTTTTTCGCGTAAAAATCGCTTGAAACTGCGCACACTAAGACGGTCTGAATTAAAACAAGCGAACTCCAACGCCAATAAAGCAGACACATCACTGGCTCTCGCTAATCTGCTAACTAATGACACCTCACTATTATTTACTGCCATTACTGCACTCTTGGTTGCCTTAAGCTAAATTTTTACTAAGTTTAGGATAAAGCGCGCTAAGCAAATGAAAATTCGATAAGAAATTTCGTTGTTTGCCAACATTACAGGAGCAGAGATGGCCAAACTGATCATTGTCGTCGATAAAGCACAAGATTGGGCACCCTATTATCAGTATGACGGCGTGATGACTTTAACTGCCTATTTAAAGTGGTCAGCCAAGAATAAGCAACGTACCCGGGTAATTAACCTATGCCGCCAGGCTCAGTATTTAGGTACCGGTTATTACTGCTCTTTACTGGCTGAAGCGCGTGGCCACAACGTTATGCCCTCGGTAAGAGCATTTAATAAATTTAACCGCCACGAAATAGCCGATATTGCCGAGGAGATCCCTGGCAGTATTTTAGGCCAGCTGAATAAAGCGCTGGCGGGTGAGACAGAAACACAGCTGGTTTTTAATATTTACTTCGGTGAAACCGCAATTAAAGCCTTAAAGAAGGTGGCGGCCTATTTATTTGAAGCCTTTCCGGTACCTATTCTGCGTGTAGAGCTGCAGAAAAAGACCAGCTGGCAGGTAAAGACCTTAAAAATAGGCAGCGTAAATAAACTGGACGAACATGAGCAAAGCTTTTTTGGTAATACACTGGAAAAATACAGCCACAAGATCTGGCGTTTAGAACCAACGAATAAAAAGTACAAATATGATTTAGCCGTGCTGGTTGACCCTAAAGAAAAATTTCCTCCCTGCACGCCAAAATCACTAGAGCTATTTACCAAAGCCGCGCGCAAGGCCGCTATGGATACAGAACAGATCAGCGCTAAAGATATTCATCGCCTGGCAGAGTTCGATGGTTTGTTTATTCGAGAGACCACATCAGTCAACCATCACACTTTTCATATGGCATTAAAAGCAGAACGCGAAGGGCTGGCCGTCATTGATGACCCTAATTCAATATTGCGATGCGGTAATAAGGTGTACCTGCAAACACTATTTGAACAACACAAGGTACCGATGCCAGATGGCATTTTGCTATTTAAACAGGATGAGGACAACCTGGAACGCGCAGCAGATACCTTGGGCTTACCGTTGGTGCTAAAAATTCCAGATGGCAGTTTTTCCCGCGGTGTGGTTAAAGTAAAAACCCTGACTGAACTTAGAGCTCAGCTAACAACCTTGTTTGAACAAAGCGCTATTATTCTAGCGCAGCGTTACACCTTTACTGAGTACGACTGGCGTATAGGCGTGCTAAATGGCATGGCCCTTTTTGCCTGTAAATACTTTATGGCCCGCAACCACTGGCAAATATACAAGCATGGCAGCGCCAAAACACAAAGCGGCGGTTTTACCACGTGCGCCATCAGTGAAGTACCACGCCATGTTATCGATGCTGCGCTTAAAGCCTGCGCCCCGATAGGCGATAGCCTTTACGGTGTTGATATTAAACAGGATGGCGATAAGGTTTATGTAATTGAAGTGAACGATAACCCTAACATCGACGATGGTGTAGAAGACCTATATCTGGGTAATAAATTGTACGATCTACTGGTAGAAGACTTTATTCGCCGCATCGAACTAAAACGGTAAAATTTTGGCACAAAAAAACCGGCTTTAGCCGGTTTATTTGGTGCAGATGGAGAGACTCGAACTCTCACGCCTTGTGGGCACAAACACCTGAAGCTTGCGTGTCTACCAATTCCACCACATCTGCATTATGTTTCGCGCTCAGCGCTTAACATGGCGTGCAGTATAGCGACTTTAAAACAGCAGTCAACTGTGAAACTGCACATTTTCTGCTGTTTTGCACTGTTCGGACAAATACTAGGCAAAGCGCCTAGTATTTCGCCTTTTTCAGCAAACCAATCTCCTCTAAACGCTGCATTAGGTAGTCGTTTGAATTAATTGGTTCAGGGTAACGATTAGGATTATCAGCACTGATACAAGTTGAGAGTGTTTCAATTACGTAATCCGGGTTGGGGTGCATAAAAAACGGTATTGAGTAGCGAGGCTCACCCGCTGCCGCACCAGCAGGGTTAACAACCCGGTGTGTGGTCGATGGTAATACATGATTAGTCAGGCGCTGTAACATATCGCCAATGTTGACCACGATTGTGCCTTCAATAGTCGTGACCGGCAGCCAGCTACCATCACGCCGCAATATCTCAAGACCCGCTTCGTTAGAACCCACTAACAGGGTAATAAGATTAATATCTTCATGCTGACCGGCACGGATAGACTGTGTACTGGTATCTTTAATTGGCGGATAATGAATCGGCCGCAAAATTGAATTACCGTAGTTCACCTTATCAGCAAAATATTTCTGCTCTTGTCCCAGATAAAGTGCCAGGGCTTCCAGTACCGTATTACCTAACTTTTCCAGTTCTGTGTACAGAGCATAAGTTGCTTGTTTAAAGCCCTCTACCTCTTTTGGCCACACATTAGGATACAAACTGGGATGCGGCGCTGGGCCTTGCAGCTCACGGCCAACATGCCAGAACTCTTTTAAATCTGGGTGATTTGAGTCTTTTGCTTTTTCAACCCCAAAGCCGGTGTAACCGCGTGCACCGCCCTGCCCTGGTTTATGGTATTTTGCTTTAACCTCAGTCGGTAAAGCAAAAAACTGCTTAATTGCATTGTAAGTATTTGCTACCACTTCATCCGGAATACCGTGGCCACTAATGCCGCAGAACCCAAACTCAGTGTAGGCCTTGCCAATTTCGGCAACAAAGTTATCTTTGTCGGTGGCAAACCGTCTTATATCTAACGTAGGAACTTGCTTTGTCATATAAAAGACCTGTTTTTAGCCTAAAGTAAAAAAGAACCCTGCAATAGCAGCGCTCATCAAGTTAGCTAATGTTGCTGCCAACAGAGCTTTTAAACCCAGCTCAGCAATATCAGCCCGGCGACCTGGCGCCATACCACCCAAGCCACCTAATAAAATAGCAATTGACGAAAAGTTAGCAAAACCACACAAAGCAATAGTCACTATCACCTGTGTATGGGCACTTAACTGCTCCTTCACCTGCACAAAGTCGAGGTATGCGACAAACTCATTTATTACCAGCTTTTGGCCGATAAAGCTGCCAGCCATGCGTGCCTCATCCCAAGACACGCCTAAAATAAAGGCCAGCGGCTGAAATACGTAGCCGAAAATCAGTTGCAGTGTTAAATCGTCTTTACCAAACCAGCCGCCCACGCCACCAACAATGCCATTAACCAGCGCAATTAAACCGACAAAAGCTAACAGCATAGCACCTACATTCAATGCCAGTTGCATACCACTGGACGCACCGGCTGCAGCGGCATCGATCACGTTAGTATGAGGCTTTTCGGTATTAATTTCTGTCAGTTCATTTTTTGGCTGCTCAGTTTCCGGCAGGATCATTTTTGCCATTAAAAAGCCACCGGGCGCAGCCATAAAGCTGGCGGCTATCAGGTACTTTAACTCCACGCCCAAGCCAGCGTAACCGGCCAGTACTGAACCGGCAACAGATGCTAAACCACCCACCATAACGGCAAACAACTCGGAACGTGTCATAGTGGGAATGAAAGGCCGCACGATTAACGGCGCTTCGGTTTGACCGACGAAAATATTGGCTGCAGCCGACATCGATTCTGGCCGGCTGGTACCCAGCACTTTTTGCAAACCACCGCCTATAATACGGATTACCCAGGTCATAATACCGACGTGATACAACACCGCGATTAACGATGAAAAGAAGATAATAATGGTCAGCACATGGATGGCAAAAATGAATCCCTGGGAAAACTTACCCAGATCACCGAACAAAAACTGAATACCGGCGTTGGCATAGCCAATTACGTTAGCCACCACCTGAGAGATGTTGTACAACACATCTTGGCCAAAAGGTACGTAAAGCACAAATGCGCCTATTGCCAGCTGAATAGCAAAGGCGCCGCCCACGGTGCGCCAGTTAATACGGCTACGCTTGGCTGATGCCAGATACGCTACCAGTAACAGGGCTGCAATGCCCACTAATCCCATCATCGGTTATTCCCTGATTATTGTTATTCTGCCAGCAACTGGCGGATTTTTGCTTTTATAATGTCAATAGCAATTTGGTTTTTACCACCACGGGTAACCACTAAATCGGCATATTGTTTGGAAGGGGCGATAAACTCAAAAAATGCCGGACGCACCGAGTTCTCATATTGCTCAGTGACCGAGCTTAAACTACGGCCACGCTCTTCTAAATCCCGCTTTATCCGACGCAGTAAACAGATATCCAGTGGCGTATCCATAAATACGGTGATATCAAACTGCTCACGCAACTGCTCATCAGTTAGCAGTAAAATGCCTTCCACCAGAATCACTTTGGCCGGTTGTACCGCAATGGTCTCTTCAGTTCGGGTATGGGTTTTATAGCTGTATTGCGGCATCTGTATTGCTTTACCAGCGCGCAGTGCGCGTAAATGCGCCGCCAGTAATTCATGCTCGAACGCTGCAGGGTGGTCGTAATTGGTTAGCGTTCGCTGCTCAAAAGACAAATGGCTCTGGTCACGGTAATAGGCATCTTCGGACAAAATGGCGATACGCTCACCACCCAGCTCAGCCACCAGTTCTTGGTAGACTGTTGATGCGAAAAGACTTTTACCAGACGCCGAAGCGCCGGCAATAGCTATGATAGTGTTTTTTCCCACTGAAACGTTCACTTTTGCAGAAAATAGCTGCTGATTATCGCTAAAAAGTGCTTATTTAGAAATAAAAAAATGCCCGCATTCAGCGGGCATCTTTAATTTGAAGCAACACTGGTATTAGAACTTGTATTCAAAGCCTAAACGCATGCTCCAAAGAGATGGGTCACCCGCACGGCCTTGAACTGGGTCTACGCGACCAGCATTGAAGGTGTTGTACAGGAACTTGTTATCGGCTGTAGTGCCAAAGTTCGCTACGTTTACTGCACGTGGGAAGCTAGTTTCATACAACACACCCCAATCATCATTGATAAGGTTGGTTAAGTTATCAATCACGAAGAACAGGCTAGAACGGTGGCCTTCCATAAAGCCCGGTAATTCCTGCTCGAAACGGAAGTCTACTTTGACCCACCAATCACTGTTAAATTCGTTACGAGGTGCATAGCCGCCTGCGTACTTATCTAAACCTTCACGGTTGATAAATGCAAAGAATGCATCAGTATCAAAGCTATCTGCAAACTCAACGTTAGGATCGTTTACGCCAGTTGGTACATACAGCAACTGTCTACCAGTGAAGATATCGCCATTGCCGTTCATGGTGAAGCTGTATGGGCGACCTTCGTTGGCTGAGCCAAACAGGCTAAATGTAGAATCATAGCCATCCATTAACTCCACAGTGTAAGTTGCACGCAGTGTGAAACGGTGTGGAATTTCATAGTTTGATTTCGCAATACCAGGATTTTCGAAATCAGCCGTTGCCAGGTTACCGTAGTTAGAGTAAGCCACTGAACTGGTCATTGGATTTACATCTTCTGAATCGGTATATGCATAAGCAGCAGTCAGATCTAAACCAAAGTCATAAGACTTGCTAACCGAAATCGACGCTGACAGATTGGCACCTGAGTCACCATTCACGTTAGTCAACAGGAAGGCCTCTGGCACACTACGTGGAATTGACGGGTACAGCGGACGACCGTCTGGTAATACGCCGATCGGACCAAAACCACCCTCTTCTGAGCGTCTTAAATCAGATACGATAGCCGCATCTTCTTTTTTGGTGTATAGCAAATCTGCCATCACCACATAGCCGCTGTCGAAGGTGTAAGTAGCGCCTAACGCATACTTCCACTCTTTAGGTAATTTAAAGTTTGGATCTAATGCATTTACAGGACCACGACCATCAGCAGCAGTAACTTCATCAAAAAGTTGCTGAGGGATATCAATTAACGGACGGCCTGAACCAGTGTGTGGAATGTCAAACAGTGTGTTATCTGCATTGAAAAAATCACTTGGTGTAGATGCCTGATACAGTGAAACGCCATTGTTTGAGTAATTATTAGATAACCAAACATTTGGGTTACCGCCTGAATATAGGCCGATACCACCACGAACCTCAAGCTCTGGGCTTGCCATCCAGTTAACACCTAAACGTGGTTGCAGCAGCCCTTCGCCGTCTAGGGTGGCATCATTTGCAAACCCGTAAGTATCGGTAAAGCTCTGATTTACACGTGGTGTATCACTGGTAGTGTACCAGTCGTAACGCAAGCCATAAGTTAAGGTTACATCGTGATCAACAATGTAAAACTCATCTTGCACATAAGCGGTGTTTACTGCGTATTTAAACTGGCCTGCACCATCAATCGGGTTGTTAGTGCCAGCGGCGTTTTCATAAATGGCTGATGACGGAATACCCGCAGCAAAATCTTCAATAGAGTTAAATACGTATTCACCCTCAGTTTCCTGAATAAACAGGTTGAACACATCGTACTGTTCGCGCTCAACGCCAAAGCTGATTGAGTGGTCACCATACAAGTAGGTACCAGCAAATTTAAAGAAAGTGGTTTCATAAGTTAACTTGTTAGAGTGACGTGAGTCGTCAGCGCCCAAATACACTGTAGGGCCAACACGCAGTTGAATTTCACCAACCTCAGTACCGCCTAACGGGCTTACACGAGCATCAAGCTCAGAATAACCTAAACGAACTTCAGTAGAGAAGTTATCTGTCCAGTCAGAGAATACGTTCGCTACGTAAGAGTTAAACTCCGCACCACGCTCATAGAAGTGGCCTGAGAACTCAAGCTCGTCATCATCTCCATCAGATTCAGCAATAGAGAAGCCATCGTTATAGTTATAAGTAAAAGCAGCGCGGTGACTGTCATTAATAAACCAGTCAAGCTTCAACAGAATTTTTTCGTCTTCAACCGGAATACTCGATGGGAATGAGCCCGGTTCAAAACCATAAACCTCACGGGCAATACGTGCAATTTCATCGACTTGCTCTAATGTAATGCCAGACACTTCGCGGGCAGCATTTGAACCTTCAGGGCCACGGTCGAAGGTATCAGCGCCTTCTAACTTTTCATAAGCAGCAAACCAAAACAGCTTGTCGCTAACGATTGCACCACCACCATTAAAGCCATAACGACGCTCATTGAAAGCACCAACATTAATTTTGTCGCCTTCCAGCTTGTCACCCTGTAAAGAATCGTTTGTGTAGTCAAAGAACACGCTACCACTGAACTCATTACCACCGGACTTTGTTACAGCGTTGATGTTACAGGCAGTAAAACCGCCGTATTTCACATCAAACGGAGCCAGTTCAACAGCAACCTGCTCAATCGCATCGTAAGAAAACGGCATGCGCTCGGTTGGATAGCCACTTGAGTTTAAACCGAAGTTATCGTTGGTACGCACACCGTCGACCGTAAGGCTGTTAAAGCGTGGGTTTGCACCAGCACACTGGATATCACCAGCATTTGTTTCGTTAATATAGATGCGTGGATCAACGCGCACCACATCGCGTAAATCGCGGTTAATCGCTGGCGTATTGCGTAAATCTTCCAGATTGAAGTTTGCTGCAGGGCCCGTGCCGCCGTAGTTAGAGTTGCTAATTGCCGTTCCGGTAACCGCAATCCGCTCAACGTCTGGCTGCTGCACTATCACGTTAAGGTTCTGGGTATCACCAAGAGTAAGAAAAACATTGTCAACAGTTTCAACCAGGCCATCGGCGCTCTTTACTGTCAACAAATATGGGCCGCCAACCTGCAAACCGCGTGCAGAGAAAGTACCGGTTTCGTTAGTTGTCAGAGTACGGGTAGTGCCGCTACGCTTGTCGGTTAGTGTTACTGTAGCATTGGCAACTGTAGTACCGGCTTCAGTAGTAACAACACCCCGAATAGCTGATGAAGTTTCTTGTGCCAGAGCGATATTGCTTGCGCCTAAAGCGAGCGTTACCGCAAGAGCTATACTTTTAATTTTCATATCGTTTTCACCTGGTAGTTGTAGGTATTTATCTAAAATCCATTTGAATACAGTTGTTGTGTTCAATTTGGGAGATAATGGTAACTAAACCATATTACACTTTTCTTACGCCCATCTGATTTACGGGAACTTTTTGTTCCTCTCATTGTCCTAGGCGGTTGCAATATAAGTGTAACATAGCTGGTCTGAGTTGCGCACTAGACGACTTAAAATTGACTAGAAAACGACTTATTCTAGCTTTTCATTCATTTACTGGTGTTTATCCAGTTAGCGTTTTATGCTATCGCGCATGAAAAATCTCTTGTCAGCCGCCTAAATGTTAACATTACCTAAAGCGCTGTTTATCGGCGCGCTGCTCTGCCTTGGAGCCAGTACAGCTATGAATGCCAAAGAAATTACCTTTGCTACCTTTAATGTCAGTATGGAAGCACAAAACTATCTGCCGCGTGGTGAGCCGGGCGATGGTGAGGTATTGGCTAAGCTGCTGCAAACTGACGATCAGCCACAGATCCGTAACATTGCCCAGATTATTCAGCACGTGAGACCTGATGTGCTGCTATTGAACGAGTTTGATTATATTGCCGCCCCTGAGCAGGGTGTAAAAGCCTTTATCCGTAATTACTTAAATAAACCGCAGGGTAACGCCAAAGCGATAGATTACCCCTATTTTTACTACAGCACGGTCAACACCGGCCAGCCTAGTCCTTTTGACTTAGACAACGATGGTAAAGCGACCGGCGTTGGCGCCGATGCCTGGGCCTTTGGCTTTTACCCGGGCCAGTATGGCATGCTTTTGTTATCAAAATACCCACTAGATAACGCTAAAGTGCGCACTTTTCAGCACTTTAAATGGAAGGATATGCCAGGCTTTATGCCCACCAAAAAAGCGGATGGCAGCCCTTGGTACAATGCTGATGCCTGGCAGCAGTTCCCGTTGTCGTCCAAAAGCCACTGGGATATCCCGCTAACGATTGACGGTCAGACGGTGCATATTCTGGCCAGCCATCCGACACCACCGGTTTTTGACGGCCCGGAAAACCGCAACGGCATTCGTAACCATGATGAATTGCGCTTTTGGATAGATTATTTAACGCCGGGGCAAAACCAGTATATTTATGATGATAACGGCAACAAAGGCGGTTTTAGCCATGGCGAGCGTTTTGTGTTGCTGGGTGATTTAAACGCCTCTGCCGAAGGTGAAGGCGATGCCATTAACAGTGCCATCAGCGCGCTATATCAGCACCCCGCCGTTAACAACAGCCAGCCACCAAAAAGCCTGGGCGGTAAAGAGCACAGCCCGGATAACCCGCATGGTGCGGTACATACTGCCGGCTGGCGTATGCGGGCTGATTATGTGCTGCCGTCAAAGCAAGGCTTCACGCTGATGGATAGCGGTGTGTTCTGGCCAGAAAAAGCCGATCCACTGTATCCGTTAGTCGGTTCACGCGGTGCCAGCTCAGATCATCGACTGGTCTGGGTAAAGTTAACATTAAGCGCTGATTGAATCAGCGCCTCTTAAGGCAGAGCTTTAATTAAAATCGCCGCACCAGGTTTTGTACATGCACTGTCACTTCCTCGCGGTCATGGTATAAGTGCTTTGCCTGCAGCCGGTATTTGATGCCGGCTGATGTGAGACGCTGCTCAAACTGTTTCAGAATATCGCACAGCGTTTCATAGCGCTTTTTCATTGGCAGCTTCAGGTTGAAGATGGTTTCCTGACACCAGCCGTTAATCAGCCAGTCGGCAATCCGCTCGGCCACCCGCTGCGGCTGCTCTATCATGTCGCACACCAGCCAATAGTTGTTTTTGCGCTGCGGTTCAAACTTAAAGCCATCAACCATTAAATGCTGCACCTGACCGGTCTGCATTAAAGACTCCGCCATAGGGCCGTTATCAATGGCGGTAACCATCATACTGCGCTTCACCAGCTGATAGGTCCAGCCACCAGGGCAAGCGCCCAAATCTACCGCATGTAAGCCTCCGGACAGTCGCGTATCCCACTCACGTTTAGGGATAAACTGTAAAAACGCTTCTTCCAGCTTTAATGTACTGCGACTTGGCGCCTCAGCGGGAAACTTAAGCCGCATAATGCCATTTTCCAGCGGGCTGTTATTCTCCGGGTACGACACCCCAATATAGCCCTGCTGACCACTTAATAAAAACAAATGCAGCACTGCTGCCCGTTTTTGCTCTTTTTGCGTCAGCACGCCCGCCTGGCGCAGCGCCTGACGCAGCGGTACTGTAAGTTTACGCGCCAGCGTAGATAAGGTTTTACCGTCATTGGTATCGGGGTACTCTACCCGCAACTCGCCACAGCCGGTTAGCTCTGCTGACAATAGGGCCTCAAGCACCGGCGCAATGCGATCAGCCGGTGGTAAATCAAGTAAACCCGCTTGCAGTAAGCTCCACTGGCGAATAAAGATAAATTGTTCAAAAGGATAGTCACGGTAAAACGCCGCCAGACTGTCGCTGTCATAGGCTTCAAAAATAACAAAGCCGCTGTCATTTTGCAGCTTACAAAAGCCACCAGTGTTATTAAGAGCCGCTTTGTGCTGAATTTCTGCCGCGCACTCCTTTTCAAAACCCGCCCGGCAATACAGTAATAGTTGTCTCATATCAGCTCCGCCGCCACGCTGTTATTGCCAGCAATAACCAGGCAGCAATTAGTAACTGCCCGCCTACCGGGGCCAGTTGTGAATAATATAGCGGCAGTGCAAACACACCCGCCAATAAGGTCCAAACAAAACAGCAAAGCCCCAGATGCCATAACAGCGCTACCAGTCGCTTTAACCGGCTGCTACTTTGTGACAACCCTAAGGCCAGCAGTGCCAGGGCATGAAACGCTAGCATGCCAAGCGCACTTAACACTCTGGACAGCTGTTCAGCGGTTAAATCGCCTTGCCACAGGTGCATCAATACGGCGCTCAGTGCCACTACCGCAGCACCGTAAAAAGCACTAATACTGTTACTTAACTGCCAAAAGTACTTCATCAATTTTCCTGCTACAAAAGGCTGCGGCTGCACTAACTAACTGCAGCTGAGTCAAGCCACTTTTAACCCGGGGCACAAAGTCATGGTTCGCATCAGTCAGCCAGTAAAGCTCAACTGTCGGCCAGTGTTTATTACTCAGCTCATCTTTGCTACCAAAAGCATCCCGCTCGCCCTGGGCGATATACAAAGGTGCAGCTAAATCTGCAAAATGCTCAGTACGCCACTGCGGCTTGTTCGGCGAATGAAACGGATAACCAAAGGCAAATACCGCCTGCACCGCGCTGTGACCACTCAACAATGACGCCACCCGCCCGCCCATAGACTTACCACCAATAAATAACGGCAAATCTGCCGGGCACTGCGTTATGTGCTGGCTAAACTCGTCAGCTAACAGCGGAATTTTCGTGGGCAACCGCCGTTTGCCCTCATCAAGCGCCTGCTGCATATAGCCAAAATTAAAACGCCACACTTCAATTCCACATTCAACCAGCGCACAGGCCAACTGCTGCATCACCTCGCTATTAGCACCGGCACCAGCGCCATGCGCCAGCAGCAAGCGCGCTTTCGCATTAGCCGCCTTGTTAATTAGTACCTTAGTCAAGCGCCACCGCATTGGTAAACTGCTGTTCAGCAAAGGCGGCTTGCTCTGCTTCGACCATTTGTGTCATCCACTGACGAAAGGCAGTAATTTTACCCAACTCAGTCTGGCTTTCACGGCACACCAGATAGTAAGCGTCTTTCGAGATAAGTACATGGTTAAACGGCACTATTAACCGGCCGGAGTTAATATCGGGCCGGGCCAGCACATTGTGCGCCAGCGCCACGCCTTGGCCATGAATCGCCGCCTGCAGAACCATCGATGAGTGGCTAAAAATCGGCCCCTGATTCACATTAAAATGCTTAAAGCCCTGAGTAGTAAACCAGGCTTTCCAGGCACGGCGCGAGCCATCGTGCAACAGGTTATGGTACTGCAGATCGGTCGGCTCTTGCAGCGGTTTGCTACTGTTTAACAGCAACGGTGAACACACCGGCAGTAGATATTCAGTATGCAGCTTATCAGCATGTAAGTTACGCCAGGTGCCGCGGCCATAATAAATGGCCACATCAACATCATCGGTCAGCGAGCCCTCGTCCAAATCAACCGCTTTTATGCGTACGTCGATATCGGGGTGTTGCTCACTAAATTGATTAAGCCTGGGTACCAGCCACTGAATAGCAAAGCTGGGTTGCAGGCTTACTGTTAACGAACCCTTAGCACCGCGTGCCAGCAGCTTTTCTGTCGACTCATGTAACTGCAAGAAAATTTCTTTTATATCGAGAAAATAACTTTGCCCCTCTTCAGTCAGCAGCAAAGAGCGGTTTTTGCGCATAAACAGCTTAAGGCCAAGATGGTCTTCCAGCGCTTTGATCTGATGGCTAATAGCGGCCTGCGTAACGTACATCTCTTCCGCCGCCTTGGTAAAGCTTAAATGGCGTGCTGCGGTTTCAAAGGCTTTCAGTGCATTAAGAGGGGGTAAGCGGCGCGCCATAAGCTCTCGCAAAAGTAGGTTAATGATAAAAATTTCTAATGCGAATTATAGCGCTGCCACTGCCGCCGCGCCAGCGGCAGTGTTAGATACGTTTATTTATCGACAGGCTTGTAACCTTCAATTTCAACATCTTCGCCTTTAAACAAGAAGGCTTCCATCTGTGTTTCCAGCAACTTTCTGTGCTCCGGGTTCATCATGTTCAACTTTTTCTCATTAATCAGCATTATTTGTTTCGCCTGCCACAGGGCAAAGGCCTCTTTACTGATCGAGTTAAAGATTTTTTTGCCCAAATCACCCGGATACAACTGAAAATCCAACCCCGGTGCGTCCTTTTTCAGATATTCACAAAATACGGTACGGCTCATACCTGTGTTTCCTCCTGCTCTGACGCTGCAGCGACAACCTGCGCAAACAGCTGCTTGGCCGGTGCAGACAGTCCCACCGGCGGAATGGCGTCTATTGTAAACCAAGTTGCCGCAGATTGCTCCTGCACCTGCAGCGGTGCTTTAACGAGCACCGCTAACTGCGGTTGCACCCATAAATGAAAATGACTAAAGGTATGCCGAAAGCCTGCCAGCTCAATTTTTTGGCTAAGTTCAAGGGCGTTGATAGCGATAAATTGCTCGCGCTCCGCTGCCGAGGCAAACTCAAAAAAACCATACAGGCCGCCCCACAGCCCCGACGCTGGCCGCTGCGTTAACAACAGTTGCTTATTGTACTGCAACAGCAACCAGAAACTTTGTCGCTCTGGCAGGGCTTTTTTCGGCTTTTTGCCGGGATAACGCGCTTGCTCAGCGCTAAGCGCCGCTTTACATTTTAACTTTAGCGGGCAATCAGCACAGCGCGGCTTACTGCGGCTACATAAACTGGCGCCTAAATCCATCATTGCCTGATTAAACTCTGCTACGGTCTCAGCGGGCGTAATTTGCTCTGCCAACTGCCAAAGCTGTTGCTCTACCGCTTTTTCACCCGGCCAGCCGTCAACTGCGGCAAAGCGCGCCAGCACCCGCTTACAATTGCCGTCTAAAATCGGATAATGCTGTCCAAGTGCCAGCGACAATACAGCGCCGGCGGTCGAGCGGCCAACTCCAGGCAGCGCCAGCACTTGGTCAAACTGCTGCGGAAACTGTCCATCATAGTGTGCGGCTATCTGCTGTGCCGCTTTGTGCAAGTTGCGGGCCCGGGCGTAATAGCCCAGCCCGGTCCATAAATGCAATACATCATCTAATGGCGCTTCAGCTAACGCTTTTACATCGGGAAAACGGCTGATAAAACGCTGAAAATAAGGTATTACGGTGGCAACCTGCGTCTGCTGTAGCATCACTTCACTAAGCCAGGTGTTATAAGGGCTTTTATTTAGCTGCCACGGCAGGCTTTTACGGCCATGCTGGCGATACCAGTTAACCAGCTGATTTGAAAACCAAATTGCGTCTTGTTGCTGCAGCATTTTTACCTCAATTTTAGATCCCGCGCAGTATAAGCAGCAAGGCTTTGCTTGCCAACCTGAATCGGCGGTTGAGCAATAGCGTCAATACAAGGATAATACGCGCCAATTACGCATATTGGAGCAGACAATGACAGACACGCACGACCAGCCAGCACAACAACAGGGCGAGACCTATATGCGCAGGATCCGCTCTTTTGTACTGCGTGAAGGCCGTTTAACCAAAGGGCAGCAGCACGCACTGGACACATACTGGGCCGACTATGGTGTCGACTACCAACCACAGCTTATTGACTTACCAGCGCTGTTCGGTCGGGACAACCACAAGGTGCTGGAAATTGGCTTTGGTATGGGTAAATCACTGGTCCAAATGGCTAAGGCCGCGCCAGAAAAAGACTTTATTGGCATTGAAGTGCACAAGCCCGGTGTCGGTGCCTGTTTAGCCGATGCAGTGACCCAGCAGGTTAACAACCTGAGAGTGTTTGAACATGATGCCGTTGAAGTATTAGAGCAGATGCTTGCCGACAATAGCCTGGACACGGTGCAGCTTTTTTTTCCTGATCCCTGGCACAAAAAGCGCCATCATAAGCGCCGCATCGTACAACCGGCCTTTGTACAGTTACTGCGGCGTAAGTTAAAAGCCGGTGGCGTGTTTCATATGGCGACCGACTGGGAAAACTACGCTGAGCATATGCTTGAGGTGATGTCGCAGGCCGAGGGCTTTGTTAATCTGGCCGATGATAGCCGTTATGTCGAGCGCCCCGAGCACAGGCCTCTGACCAAATTTGAACAACGTGGTCAGCGTCTGGGCCATGGTGTTTGGGACCTGATGTTTAAAAAGGAAAGCTAAATGCTCGCCACCACCAGTCAACTGGTTCTACGCAACATTAATGACTTAAACGGCCGGGTGCTGTTAGTTGAGCCTCAGGCCGACAACCTGGCCAGCGAGCTATTGCACCTTTCACCACAGCTTGACATAAGCTGCTACAGCACAGATGCAGCTGTCGCTGCCTGCTGGCAGCAAAGTGCGGTAACCCTGCACACCGAGCTTAGCCCAGAGTTTACTCAAACATTTGATACGCTAGTGCTGTTTTACCCCAAAAGTAAAGAGCAGCTTGGTTTTACCCTGGCGCAACTAGCAACGGCGATAAGCCCGGCTACTCAGGTATTTGTTGTAGGCGATAATAAAGGTGGCATTAAAAGCCTACCCAGCCATGCAGAAAAACTGGCGCTTAATGCCAATAAATTAGATAACGCAAAGCATTGCCTGTGGTTTTCGCTGTTTGGCGACTTTACTGCTTTACCCCAGATATCAGCCAGCCAGTTCAGCATTGAAAACGATGGCAAAACACTCAAGCTATGCTCATTACCCGGTGTGTTTAACCATGGCAAGCTGGATATCGGCACCGCGTTGTTACTGGACAACTTACCGCCGATAAGTGGCGGTAAAGTACTTGATTTCGCCTGTGGCTGCGGTGTAATTGGCGCCGTATTAAAACGCCGTCACCCTGCCATTGAGCTGTACAGCTCGGATATTAGCGCTTTGGCTGTGGCGTCAACTGAACTTACATTAGAGGCTAACCAGCTACAAGGCTCAGTCCTATTGGCCGATGGCTTACCGGCTCAACCCAAGCAGTTTGACTATATTGTCACCAACCCACCGTTTCACACTGGCATTAAAACCGACTACAGTATTGTGGAAAGCTTTATTCAGGGCAGTGCCAAACGTTTAAACCCGCAGGGCAACCTGACGCTGGTGGCAAACAGCCATCTGGCTTATCTGGATCTATTACAGCAGGCCTTTAAACGGGTTGAAATTATTGCCAAAGCAAATGGTTTTGTCGTATACCGGGCTTTTCCATAAGGCGATAACGGAGACACATGATGCGAATACACTTGGTGCTAGTCCTGCTTATCGTCGCGCTTTCAGCGCCGGTACAGGCTAGCACTAACTGCATTCAGGACCCGAAGCGGCAAAACGCCTGTCCGCACCTGCTATACCGGGCAGTGCAGCTGCCGGGTGCCTCCAGCAACAGCGTGCTATGTGTTTGTGTTACAGACTTTGCCCCGCTATTAACGCCAGCAAAGAATGAAGCTGAGCAAATTAGTCAGAACATGACAAGGCGTCAGCTTGAAGCCCAGCATGGCGATAAACTTCAAACCGTATTAGACATACTGAAACAACGGCGTTAGTCGCTAAGCAGCACCAGACGCTCAGCAAAACTGCCCAAACACTCCTCCTTTGCCGTGAATAACACCGGGACCAAAAACAACTGCCCCTGCTCTACCCAATAAATAGCATTTTGCTCAAACTGCTGTGCCAGTGCCACTGCCTGTGGTTTATCACACAACACTATCCAGCTTTTTTCCTGAAAACTCCTATCAGGTGCACTCCCTATTACTGAGCGATGAGGTAAACGCTGCTTGTTCAGGCAGGCTTGAAATTCGTTATCGCGGCGCAAGTTAAGGTAAGGATGCTCAGTGTGCCCGGCAGGATTCTGCGCACTGATAATGGCAAAATCGACATCACACTTAAGTGCCTGATGGCACAGGAAGATACTCGTTTTATAACTTTCCCACAGGTTCATAACCAAACCCAAAAGTAACAAGTGCCTCTACTATAAACGGCTTTGCTAAATTTGCCAGTGTGGTTTGCTAAATTGCGCTAATGTGCATAACATCAATGCAGACATACACTGCTAAATCCTGCATCGGCATAGAGATAACTGAATGATTGCCATAGATAAAACAACATCGATTAAGAGTGCATTAATTTGGGTAATCATGCTTATTTGCAGCCTGACACTGTGCCTGGCAATGGTGGTATCTGCCACGCAAGATGTGAAGCTACAGCGAAAAAAGCTCGTTGCACAGCTCGACGGCTATGTCAGCATTATCGCTTTTAACGCCAAAAGCAGTATTTTGCAGGACGATGCCGACATCGAAGACAACCGGCTTAACTCTTTTAATGCCGTTGATATGCTGCATAACATTCATATCTACAAGAAGCTGACGCCCAAAGATGAACTCAGCTTTTTTGCCAGCTATAACCGCGATGGTGTTGGCCCTTACCCGGTGCAATTTGAACGGGTGCAACAGCTGCTAAAGCCTTATATCAGCGCCAATTATATTGAACTGACCAAAGCCATTACCCACGACAAAGAGGTTCTGGGTTATGTCTATCTGAGGGCCAGTCAAGAAGAGCTCAGTGCGTATATTCAAACCCGTATTCTGCTGGATATTCTTATCGCGCTGGTCGCACTTGGCAGTGCGTTTTTTATAAGTGCCCGCTTGCAGCAGCGTTTTACCAGCCCGATCGATACCCTACTTAATGTCGTGCAAAAAGTGGCCAAGGAGAAAAACTATCAGGTCCGGGCGCCGATAGCGCCAATAAAAGAATACAACATGCTAAGCCGTGCCTTTAATACCATGCTGGATCGTATCGAGCAGCAAATTAGTAAACTACAACAGGCCGAGCAGGAAAACCGCCAGCTAACGCTAAGTCTGGAGCAAAAAATTGAGCAGCGCACCGAAGCGTTAAAAACCTCGAATCAGGAGCTGTTAAACACCCTGTCGACGCTGCACCAATACCAAAACCAGATTGTTGAAACCGAAAAAATGGCCAGCCTGGGCCAGATGGTCGCAGGCGTGGCGCATGAGGTTAATACGCCGATTGGCTTGGGTGTTACCGCTTCAACCTTACTGCAGGATAAGCTGGCCGATATTCAAAAAGCCTTTGATGAGAAAAAGCTCACCTCGTCACAGCTGGCGAAATTTTTGTCAGAAAGCAAAGAGAATCTGGGCATTATCTATCGCAATATGGAACGGGCCGCTAGCCTGATCTCCAGCTTTAAGCGGGTGGCTGTCGATCAGTCAAATGAGAATCGCCGTCAGTTTAATATGCTGCAGCTTATTAACGAGGTACTGCTGTCGCTTAGGCCCAACCTGAAAAAGACCCAGCATCAGGTGCTCATTAATTGCCCGGCAGAGCTGGAGCTGGACAGTAAACCCGGCCCGATTAACCAAATACTGATAAATCTTATCATGAACAGTTTGATCCATGCCTTTGAACATATCGAACAAGGTGAAATTACGATTGATGTTAGCGTTAGCAATAACCACTGCCAGCTGGTGTACCGGGATAACGGCGCCGGCGTACCAGAAACGATTAAAAAGCGTATCTTCGACCCCTTTGTTACCACCAAAAGAGGTGAAGGCGGCAGCGGTCTGGGTTTGCATCTGGTCTATAACCTGGTGACGCAGGCTTTAAATGGCAAGATAGTACTCGATAGCACGCTGGGCCAGGGCGTCCGTTTTCAGATTGATTTCCCGGTTATCGTGGTTAAAAGTTAATTCAATTTAATCAATAGCATAGATAGCGATTGCCGACTTAAAGAGCAGATGAAAATATTAGCAAAGACTAATTGTTAACAAAAAACTTGTTAACATTTGGACGGATGGTTATAATTGCGTATTATTTGACAATTGCACGTCATCTATAAAACGTTAAAATCTCACAAGATTAACAAAATTCACATAAGGTTTAACTCCAATGCAAACACCTGTGATTCTGATCGTTGAAGACGAAGAAGTAACCCGCCTTAATCTGGTCAGCCTGTTTCAGGGCGAAGGCTATGATGTAATTGAAGCGGTAAATGGCGAGGAAATGAATCAGAAGCTAACCGAAAATAAAGTTAGCCTGGTTGTCATGGATATTAATCTGCCGGGTAAGAACGGCCTGATTTTGGCGAGGGAGTTACGCCAGAAAGAAAACATCGGTTTAATCTTTTTAACCGGCCGCGACAGTGAAGTAGACCGTATTTTGGGTCTGGAAATTGGCGCCGACGATTACCTGACCAAACCGTTTAACCCGCGTGAACTGACAATCCGTGCCCGTAACCTGTTAAACCGCACTGTCGCGCAACCTGTAGTTGAAGAGCACAAAAGCGTGGTTAAGTTTAATGGCTGGACGCTGGATGAAAATAGCCGCAATTTAACCTCGCCAAAAGGCGTGGCGCGCCGGTTGCCAAAAGGCGAATACCGCGCTTTGCGTTTAATGTTAGATACACCCGGTAAAATCTTTACCCGCGAGCAGTTGATCCGTCATATGACCGGCCGTGATTTACGCCCGAATGACCGCACTGTAGATGTGACTATTCGCCGCATCCGTAAACACTTTGAATCGGATATCGATAGCCCGGAGTTAATCAGCACTATTCACGGTGAAGGTTACCGTTTTGTCGGCAAGCTGGAAAAGTAAGTCTTAAGCTTGTTCAATAAACTCAGACAGGGCAGCCAGGTGCTGCTCTGTTTTTAAGTGAAAATCCACCAGTTGCCGCTCTACCCCCTGCCAGTTTACCGGCTCTTGCTCAAACCGCTTAGCCTGCTGCTGCACCCATAGCAAGCCCACCGATGCTGCAGCCCCTTTAAGTTTATGCGCCGCCTCCTGAAACTCCTTTGCCTGTTTCTGTAGCGCTGTTTCCATCATCCGGTTGATATAACCTGGCAATAACTGAGCAAATAATTGTGCACTGCGCTTCATAGCATCTTTACCAAGCGACTGCAGATAATCATTCAGGGTGGCGCTGTCTAATACCTCGGTGTCACTCTGGTCGCTGCTGGGGAGCTGGTGTTGCACTTTTACTGCACTGGGCGAGAACAGCTGCGCCAGCAGTTGGTCAAGCTTAGTAGTGTTAATGGGTTTAGCCAGAGCGCCCTCTATTTGTATGCCCTCTAATTGCTGTTCCGCTTTACGCACATTGGCGCTTAACACCACTATGGGCAAGGCTGCCAGGTGCGGCTCCTGGCGAATATAGTGCGCAACTTGCTCGCCGCCCATATCAGGCAACTGCATATCCAGCAGCACCAAATCGATATCATCTTCGGTTTCCAGCAGTGCGATGGCATCTTCACCGGTTTCTGCCAGCACGACAGTGTGACCACGCTGCTCCAACAAACCGGTGGCGATTTCAGCGTTAAGCGGCACATCTTCTACCAGCAAAATGGTCAATTCCGGACAACTAATCGCGGGCTGCAGCTCTTGCTGTGCTGCTGCTGTTGGCAGCGTCACATTAAAACGGCTGCCCTCGCCACTAATGCTGTTCACGCTAATTTGGCCCTGCATAGCCTCAACCAGGGCACGTGACACCGACAAACCAATGCCCGAGCCCATAATGCTTAAGCGGCGCCCGTCGTTAGACTTGTAATACATATCAAAAATGCGCTCTTGCTCTTGTGCCGCTATACCTATACCGGTATCACTGACTTCAAAGCGAAGCTGGTCGCACTGTGCACTGAGCTGACAGCTTAAACTAACGCTGCCCTTGCTGGTGAACTTAACGGCGTTATTCAGCAGGTTCCACAACACCTGCCGCAATCGGGTTGGATCAAGCCGCAGATAGACATCATCTAAAGCATCTACCTGCAAACTAAATTGCAGGCCCTTTTGCTGACACAACAGCTCGGCAAAGTTAGCAATGTCATTAATAAAGGGTTTAAAGGCGACGCTTTGATAAACAATATCCAGATCCTGCCGATCGATTTTATCCAGATCGATAATGTCATTAAAAATATTACCTAGGGTTTCTGCACTGCTAAAAATAGTATTAGCCCAGCCGTGCTGCTGCTTTGTTAGCTTGCTTTCCAGCAAGCGCCGGCTTAACCCCACTATACCGTTTAGCGGTGTGCGTAGCTCATGGCTTAACGTTGCAATAAACTTGCCTTTGTCCTGATAGGCTTTTTCCAACGCCTGCTCGGCCAGCTTTCGCGAGGTAATATCACGACCGAAGCCAAGCAAACCAATGTAACGGCCGTGGCGATCATAAAATGGTACCTTGCGCATCTCAAACCACAATACCTGGCCATCCTCTTTAATAAACTCGACATCCAGTGTCAGCTCAGAGGGCTGCATATGTAGCTCATGTTCGGTCAAGATAGCGGCTTGCGCACTATCATCAGTGTAAATATCGGCAGGCAAACGGCCAATCAGTTCATTGGCAGGCTTGCCCATAATCGCTTCAAACATTTTATTGCAACTGGCAAAGCGGCCAGTTTCATCACGGTAGTAAAACAAGTCGGGGGAGCTGTCGACAATAGAGCGGATCAGTAAACTTTGCTCTTCTAACTCTATCTGGGCTTTTTTACGCTCAGCAATTTCTTTACGCAGCTCATCTACAGCACGACGCTTGGCTTGAAAAGCTTTTTTTCGCTCTTCAATTTCAAAGTTAAGCTGGCGGATATTGTCTTGCATCCCTTCATTCAGCAAACGCTCCTGGTGGGCAGAGTCTTCTAAGTAAGACAAGGCGGCATCCAGATGCAGTACTAAATAAAACACAATGGCAATAACGGCAGGGCCAAGTAGCAGGCTAATACCCAGTACCGCTTGTACCTGTGACCAGACAATACTGTTGTGCAACACCAGATTGAGAGCAATGCAGGCAAGACCGCTCAGCAGCAATAACAAAAGCTGGCACAATAGTGCCAGCTTTAGCTTGCCCCAGGTGCGGATGCCGTTAGCAAAGCTCCTGACCTGGGGGTGAACCGGACCTTGCATCAGGTTAACACCTCGCAGAGTACTGTTAGTTTGCCGGGGCTATATCCAGCAAAACGTTTCGGTATGAACAATACTGCGCTTCAGTACCAGCCTGACGGTACAAGCCCTGACGCGCATAAGTGGTCATATCTTTGCTCAGGGTAAGTTGATGCCCTTGCCCCACCCGCACCGCGCGCCCCTGCGCCTGTCGGCTTTGTGTCAGGCAAAGCAGCTGTGCCAGCTGGCGATAATTATCACGTTCGAACAACTCGCCAGAGCTTAATAGCGGCGATTGGTTATTATTAGGTGCAAACTTCCAGTCGGCAAAGCGGGTACGCATTACACCGTCTTTGATTTCCAGCATGTCATCACGGGTTAAATAATGCGTACTGACTTTTTCAATCTGGCTGGCGCTACCCTCACCGCTGCTTTGCGCCTGCTGCATATCAGCCACAAAGACACCCGCTTCACCCAGCACCGCCATTTTTACTTCAGGAGCATTTTCTGCCAGGTCAAAGCCGACTAATAAGGCTGTATTTTCGTCAATACCAAAACCAAAACGAGTCTGCGTATCATGTTGCAACCGCACTAGCCGCGCCTGGCGGCCGCGTTCAGAGAAATGCGTATCCAGTACACCCCAGTTAAACAAGCCAAGGCCACCAGCACCGCTGTAGGTTAGATGGTTTTCGCCAAGGCCGTTGGCACAGCTTTGATCTCTATCACAGCCACTTTGTGGTGCGGGCAAATCAAAAGCACCGAATTGCATAGCGCTGTAGCTATCACCATTGGTAATCATCGGCGTTTTGCGTCCCTGATAACTCCCTCCTGCCATCACAGCACTACCGGCACTGGTACCGGCTACAATGATCTGGCCGGCGGCCAACATTGACTCCAGTTGTTTAAGCTCCGCCGTTGCAGTGCCATCATCCTGACGAAACGCTTTTAATGTCAGGCTCTGGTCTCCACCATTAATGAAAACAGCATCCGAGCGACGAATAAGCTCTACCGCGGCGGTGGTACCCTGTTGGCAAAACTGTTCAAACTGTTGCATCAAGTCGGGGTACACCCGCGCTCGCTGATAAGTGCCA
This sequence comes from Rheinheimera fenheensis, assembly GCF_039871805.1. NCBI lineage: Bacteria > Pseudomonadati > Pseudomonadota > Gammaproteobacteria > Chromatiales > Chromatiaceae > Rheinheimera > Rheinheimera fenheensis. Next base: position 36,479 of record NZ_JBDPJM010000014.1, on the reverse strand, counting down.
TGATAAGCCGCCAGGTATTGCGGTAACTGCTCACAAGATGGCGAATTATTAGCTTTATTTTGCTGTGCAGCCTGATAGGCAGCATTGATCGGTAACCAGGTTACTTCGGCGCCGGCTTCGCTAAACAGATTGGTGTACATATCAACCGCAGCAAAGGGATCGCGCCCTGAAGCGGTTACTACCAGCAGTCGCGGCTTACGCTGCGGGCCACTAACCTGCTGCGCTAAATCGACAATTTTACGCACAATCTCTACGGTAAATGCATCGCTGGTTTGCGCCAAGTTAGCGAACTCTCGTTGCCGCGTAGTCGCGCGGCGGCCGCCAGCGTTTGCACTGGCCATAATTTGCAGCTGGTCGAGCACAAAATTACGCTCACGGTCGGTCAAAGCGGCATAATTGGTCCGGCCCGACACCCAAATACCGTCTATTTCTATCTCGGCGCCACGCCACTGCCGCAGCAACTCGCGCTCTGTCATGGGTTCACCGGCCTGGCGACTGCGGATAAACTCAAGTAGTGCCAGCGTTTGTTGCTGCTCAATCACCCGCTCTTCGCCCCAGAAACTGCTATCAGCAATATTGGCCAGGTGCGGCTCCGACAACAGATACTGCTCTGCAGATTTCGCCGCAGCACTAAAGGTATCGGCCGCTGTACAGTAGCGATTGCTCACCGAAGAGCAAATTTGCATACCACCGCCCACCAATACCATAGAGTATTCCGGCAGCTTTCTTTCGCCGTTAACATTGGCAGCCGAGGCTGAACTGGCCAGTAAAGCCGCAGAAAGGTAAAAACTTAGTGATCTCATTATTCTCTTTCTTATCGTAAGCGCAGATAGTTGCCTGAGCCTGTTGCCCGGCGCGGAATAAAATTTAATATGCATAGATTATCCTGTATTGACTTCTTTGCCAATTAGCAGTAATTCTAATAGCGCTGTTAAATTCATTTAACGTTCATTTTCCGGTAACGATATGCTGAAAAAAGCCTTTGCGCTAAGTTCATATCATTACTCGTCTTACTACCTGTCAGAGTGGTTTAACGAGTAGACACATGTCAGGCACTAAACCGTGTCTGGCAGCGCTATTCCTGTAAACCAATAACTCAAATTAATAATGATAAGCCAGGCCTGGCATATGTTGCCGTGCGCCTGGCCAGATAAAGACAGGTATTTTCATGCACAAGTTATCTCCCTTAGCACTGGCCGTTGCAGCTAGTTTCTTCGTTACTCCTTTTGCGTTCGCGGCTGAAGAAATGCCGAAAGAAGAGCAAAAAATTGAAAAAATCGAGGTTACCGGCTCGCGCATTAAAGGCGTTGACCTCGAAGGCACCCAGCCACTGGTTGTTATCTCGGCCGATGATATTAAGAACTCCGGCGCAAACTCAGTATATGAGTTGCTGCAAGATTTAGGGCAGGTGCGTGGTGGTACAGGCACCTTTTCTACCTCAGAAAGCGGTGCAACCTCAACATCTACCCCAGCTGGACAGGCAGCAGCGTCACTGCGGGGGCTGGGACCGTCCTCAACGTTAACCCTGATTAACGGGCGTCGCGTCGCAGCATCATCGTTTGCAGCAGGAACGCAAAATTTTGTTGATATTAATAGCATTCCGCTGGCGGCTATAGAACGCGTGGAAGTGTTGGCCACTGGTGCATCAGCCATTTACGGTGCTGATGCCGTTGCCGGTGTTATCAACTACATCCTGAAAAAGGATTATGAGGGTGCCGAGGTTACACTGTCTTATGCCAACAGCACAGCGTCTTCCAATGATGCCACTGTCAACGCCAACCTGCTATTTGGAACTAATGTCGCCGGCGGCAACTTAACGCTATTCGCCGACCTTTTTGATCGTGAAGGCTATATGGCGTCAGATCGCGACTTTACCAAACAACCGGCCTTACAAAGTAATTATTCTTATTTACCCAAGCTGCGTGATGGTGCCAACATCAACTACTACTCTGTACGCAGTGGCAATGAAATTGGCAATCCGAATTGTACCAGCCCGCTGGTAACAACTGAGTTTGGTGAAGAAATCTGTGCCTATTATGCTAATCAGGATGATCAGCTGGAAAGCCCGTTTGAAAGCCAATCAGCCGGCTTTATTTTTACCAAGTATATTAATGACTTAGTATGGAATACTGACTTTTTCTTCAGTACAACCAAGTCAACTGCCATATCGTCACCAGCACCGATAGAGCAGGTAGAGCAAGTTAACCCTGATCACGGTGCCTGGGTACCAGAAACGGCATTAGACATCTACCCGGCAGACTACGTAGACTTCTTATATGATGAGCTGTGGATAGACCCGTTTGACACCTTAGCCGGCCAGGAATTATGGGGCTTTCAATACAGTGCCCGCTTCAATGATCCGCGCACTATTGAAAATAAAACTGACTCTTTCCGCCTGACCAGCTCACTGGGTGGTGATATTGCGGATTGGCAATGGGAGTCTGCTATCCTGCTTTCTCAATCCAAATCTAAACAGAAAGCCATTGCAGGTATCTACAATCGTTATAAATACAGTGCTTTGGTGCATGGTGAACTGTGCAGCGACGGCAGCATCGCCAATTTTGACGAGGATATGGGCTTAAGCTGCTCTTCAGGTCAGTTACTCGCGGCATTTAACCCTCTGCTACAGAATGATGCAGCCAACAATGCTCTACTCTCTAATGCACAAGAAGTACCGACACGGGATGGTAAGAGCACGGTTTATGGCTGGGACTTACGCTTTAGCGGCGACCTGATGGAGTTTAATGATGACTTTATCCGTGCTGCCTTTGGTATCGAAGCCCGCAAAGAAGAAATTACAGATACACCGTCGTTGAATGCCAGAGCACGACCAGAAAATCGTTATTTGGTTGACGTGTTTGGTTTTGGCTCCAGCTTGTCAGAAGCAGACCGTACGCAAGCAGCGGCTTTTGCCGAAATTTATGCCCCGCTTAGCGATACCGTTGAATTACAGCTGGCTGGTCGTTACGACTACTACGACGATTTTGGCAGTACGTTTAACCCTAAAGTAGGCCTGACCTGGCGCCCACATGACACCTTAGCCATTCGCGGCTCTTGGGCAACCTCGTTCCGCGCCCCGTCTTTAACACAGGCAGGGGTAAAATTAAGAACAACCACAGCGACCTACGATTGTAGTGCTAATCAAACCGTTGCTGATTTGTACTGTGAGGGTTTTGGTGATGTGCGCCGGCCGAATGTGCTGGAGCTGGGCAACCCAGATTTACAGGCTGAGACTTCAGAATCAGTAAGCTTTGGTTTTGCCTGGAGCCCAACCGACAATACTACCCTAACAGTAGACTACTGGCAGTTTAGCCACGAGAAACTGGTTGATACAGACCTTACTGCCATGCTCGCCAGAACTGCAACAGATGCCTCTGTGCGCCATTGTGGTTTAGTGCCTGAAGGTGAAACTGGTATCGCTTATAACCCGGATCTGTGCCTGGTAACTGATGAAGCTGGCCTGACGGTGGAAGATGAAGGCGCCAATATGGCGCAAATTCTTGATGCCTGGGTAGCCTTTGACGAGCCACGTTTTGCCGAGCTGCCGTTACTACGCGATCATGTGATCCAGTTAGAGAACGTCGGCCAGCAAGATGTGAAAGGTGTCGATCTGCGTTTTTCACATACACTTGACTTTGCGGGTGGCCGCTTAGGCCTAGATGCTGACTGGACACACTATGTCAGCTTTGAGCGTAATAAAGCCGGCTCTGATGAAATTGAATCACTTATTGGCACCTTCCGCTACCCGGAAAACATTGCCAGTGCACGTATTTCCTGGAGCGGTGAAGCGGTTTATGTAGGGCTGACAGCACTTTATACCTCGTCATATCAGGATGACATTAGCAGACTAAGAGGCCGTAATATTGACGAGCTGACTGATCTTGGTTTGCTGGACGAGAATGGCCAGCGTGAGGTTTCAGCCTGGACAACACTGCGCGCCAATATTGGTTATGACTTTGAAAATGCTTCATTAAACTTCACGGTCGATAACCTGCTGGATCGTGATCCACCGGCAGTGTACGGCACGGCACGTGGTTTTGATTCTATTAACCACGACGCTTTTGGCCGTAACTATCGTGTATCCTTTAGCTACTTCTTTTAATGAGTACCGAGCGGGCGTGAGTAGATAACACTCATGCCCGCTTACCTTTATCGGCTACGACAAGGTTTACACTATGGCTAATCAAGTAAGACAACCGGTATCAATGCCGGATGCCTTTATCATTCTGTTTTTTGTCATGATACTGGCCGCTGTGGCATCGCATCTGGTGCCTGCCGGCTCATTCACTATGCTGGAGCCGGCACACTTGGCTGAGGGTGCTGCCAAACTGAAAAGCAAAATCGACCCCAACAGCTTTACACTGCACCAGGACGCTGAGCAAGGTGCGCCGCTGTTTGCTGAAGGTGGCGGCATCGGCTTTTTTAACTATGCCTTTGAAGGCCTGGTATCCGGTGATAAATGGGGCTCTGCCGTCGGCGTAGTGGCCTTTATTCTGCTCACCGGCGGTGCCTTTGGCATCATTATGAAAACCGGCGCTATCCACAATGGTATTCTGGCGCTTATCGCCAAAACCCAGCGCATGGAGTTTTTGTTTATTCCACTGATGTTTGGTCTGTTTTCATTAGGCGGTGCCGTATTTGGTATGGGTGAAGAAGCTATTGCCTTTTGTATTGTGCTGCTGCCACTGATGCTAGCGCTGGGCTACGATGCCATTACCACGGTACTGGTAACCTATGTGGCCACCCAAATCGGTTTTGCTACCTCCTGGATGAACCCGTTTAATGTCGCGATTGCTCAGGGTATAGCGGAAATTCCGCTGTTGTCTGGTAGTGATCTGCGTATTGCCATGTGGGCGGTCTTTACCCTGTTTGGCATTATTTTCACTATGAAATATGCCGCCAAAATTAAAGCCCAGCCAGAGCTGTCGCTCAGTTTTGCCAGCGATCAAAAGCTGCGTTCAGAGCAAAGCGAAAGTGCGAAAAACCAATACAACGGCCTGGACTCCATCATTCTGCTGGCGTTCTTTGCTGGCTTAATTTGGATCATCTGGGGCGTAACAGTACGTCAGTACTACATTCCGGAAATTGCCAGCCAGTTTTTTACCATTGGTGTGGTGATAGCGGTTATTGCAGTGCTGGGAAAACGTTTTAGCATGAATGACGCTGCTGACGGCTTTAAGCACGGCGCAGCTGAACTGTTGCCGGCTGCGCTGATTGTCGGTATGGCCAAAGGCATTGTGCTGCTGTTAGGCGGTGACAGCCCCGAATCGCCCTCTGTACTTAACACGCTGCTGTATTACAGCGGCCAGCTGCTGGGCGATTTACCAGCCTATTTATCCGCCTGGCTGATGTTGGTGATCCAGTCCGTGATTAACTTCTTTGTTGCCTCCGGCTCAGGTCAGGCGGCGCTGACGATGCCACTTATTGCGCCACTGGCCGATTTAGTCGGACTTTCGCGCCAGATTGCCGTCTTAGCCTTTCAGCTTGGTGATGGCTTAACCAACTGCATCATTCCTACTTCGGCGGCATTAATCGGCTGTTTGGGTGTGGTACGGGTAGATTGGACAGTCTGGCTGCGTTTTGTCTGGAAATTACAGCTGTGTCTGTTTGCACTGGCCAGCGCCTTTATGTTTATCGCCGTTGCTATTGCATATCAATAACAGCGCGAGCTGTTTAAGGTAACTATTTTGAACAACATTATTTTAATAAAAAATGCCGAGCTGCTGGCCCCCCACAGTATTGGTAAAAAAGACGTAGTACTTGCAGGCAATACTATTGCCGCTATTGGTGAAGACTTCAATCTGGCAGGCTCCAACCTGCCGGTAACGGTAATAGACGGCAAGGACTATTACCTTACTCCGGGCTTTGTTGATTCCCTGGTGCATTTTATCGGCGGTGGCGGCGAAGGCGGCTTTGCCACCCGCACCCCGGAAATGCAATTAACCGATGCCACCTTAGGTGGCGTTACTACCGCTATTGGCGTGCTGGGTACCGATGCCACCACCCGCACCTTCACTAATCTGCTGGCTAAAGCACATGCGCTGGAAACTGAAGGCATCAGCACCTATTGCCATACCGGCTCTTATGAGATCCCCTGTCGCACCCTGACCGGCAATATCACTGATGATTTGATCCTGATTGATAAGTTTATCGGTGTCGGTGAAATTGCCATCAGCGATCACCGCTCATCACAGCCCACCACCGATGAAATTCGCAAAGTGGCTGCTGCAGCACGGGTTGGCGGCATTCTGTCGGGCAAAAGCGGCGTGGTGAGTGTGCATATGGGCGCCGGCGAGCGTATTTTGCAGCCGATATATCAGGCGGTGGCCGGTACCGAGTTAAAACTCAAGCAGTTCTACCCTACCCATATGAACCGCAACCGCCGGGTGTTTGAAGCCGGTTTAGAGTTTGCCACTAAAAGCGGCGTAATTGACTTTACCACCAGCACCACTGACTTTGACTTAAAACATGGCGAAGTGGCTGCTGCTGCAGCACTGGCTGAAGCCTTAGCCTTTGGCATCAACGCAATGCAATTAACACTTAGCTCAGATGGCAATGCCAGCCTGCCAATCTACAACGACGAAGGCGAGCTATTAGGCTTGCAGGTAGGCAGTGTGCAAAGCTTGTATCAAAGCGCCCGTGAAGCCGTATTAACGCACAAGGTGGCACTATCCGATGCAATCTGCAGTATTACTGCAGCACCGGCTGCCGTGTTGGGGTTAAAGCAAAAAGGCCGTTTAGCGCCACAGTTAGATGCCGATCTGGTACTGCTGCGCCGCGATGACTTGGCTATTGATAGTGTCATAGCCAAAGGCAAATTGCTGGTGCAACAAGGCAAAGCCCTGGTAAAAGGTACCTTTGAGCGTTAAGGCCAACTAGCAGCTGACAAATAGCCCCCTGACAAGCAACCACAACTCGCATAAATATGGCGCCTTTTGCCATAGTGTGATTGGTAAAAAAAGCTGCCACGGCAGCTTTTTTATTATGCCAATTGCTATCAATGGCAAAAATATCGCCAATTCATGTAATTAATTTTCAATTTCAAAACTGCGCTTTCTGCGTTATTTCACCCGCCAAGCACTATAAAGTCAGCTTGCTTTTTTCCACAAGTCACGGTATACCTGTACGCACTTGAACGTTTAGACGGCTAAACATTTCAAGAGTAAATACTCTACAACGCATTGACCTCTGAAAGAGTAACCGTTATTTTCTTTCAGCAGCAGCAAAAACCAACAATAAGAATAATAATTCAAAAATAATACATATTTATTTATTTATTTATTTATCAGGACAAGTTTGGAGGTGAGTCATGGCGTTGTACCAACACAGTCAGGCAAGAGAAAACTGTGGCTTTGGTCTGATTGCCCATCTGGAGGGCGCAGCCAGCCACCGCATCGTCAGAACCGCCATTAATGGCTTGGATCGTATGCAACATCGCGGCGGTATTTCTGCCGACGGCAAAACCGGCGATGGCTGCGGCTTATTAATGCAAAAACCCGATAGTTTTTTCCGTGCTATCGCCGAAGAAAACGGCTGGAATTTAGCGAAAAAATACGGCGTCGGTATGATTTTCCTCAGCCAGGATCCGGTAAAAGCCGCTTTAGCCAAAAAAATTATCGCCCAGGAAATTGGCCGCGAAACTTTAACCTTAGTCGCCTGGCGCACGGTGCCGGTTGACAGCAGCGTGCTGGGCCCCTTGGCGCTTAGCTCAATGCCACAAATTGAACAGGTAATTGTTAACGCGCCACATGGCTGGGGCGATCACGACCTGGAGCGCCGCCTGTATATGGTGCGCCGCCGTATTGAAAAGCAACTCACCGACGATAAAGACTTTTACATCCCCAGTTTCTCATCACTGGTTACCGTATTTAAAGGCCTGATGATGCCGGCCGATTTGCCGCGTTATTATCTCGATTTGGCTGACATTCGCATGGAAACCGCTATCTGCGTATTCCACCAGCGCTTCTCTACCAACACCATGCCGCGCTGGCAACTGGCGCAACCGTTTCGCTTTTTAGCCCATAACGGTGAAATTAATACCATTACCGGCAACCGGCAGTGGGCCCGCGCCCGCCAATACAAGTTTGCCTCACCGCTATTACCGGATCTGCAGGACGCCGCGCCTTTTGTCGGTCAAAGCGGCTCAGACTCCAGCTCGCTGGATAATATGCTTGAATTGCTGCTTGCCGGCGGTATGGATTTATTCCGTGCTATGCGTTTATTAGTACCGCCTGCCTGGCAGGGCAACCGGGTAATGGACGACAACTTAAAAGCCTTTTATGAGTTTAACTCCATGCATATGGAGCCGTGGGACGGCCCGGCCGGTATTGTGATGACCAACGGACAACACGTAGCCTGTAACCTGGACCGCAACGGTTTGCGCCCGGCTCGCTTTGTGATTACCCGCGATAAACTGATCACGCTGGCGTCAGAAGTGGGTATCTGGGATTACACGCCGGATGAAGTGGTGGAAAAAGGCCGGGTTGGCCCGGGCGAAATGCTGGCGGTAGATACCACCAGTGGTGAAATTTGGCGCTCAGATAAAATAGACGCCGACTTAATGGCGCGTCACCCGTACCGCGACTGGCTTAATAGCAATGTGCAGCGGCTGGTGCCATACGAAAAATACGAAACCGACCTTATCGGTAAACGTGTCTTTACTGATGATGAAATGCTGGTGCTGCATAAGCTGTTTAATTACAGCTATGAAGAGATTGATCAGGTGATGACGGTGCTGGCCAAAGATGGTCAGGAAGCGGTAGGCTCTATGGGTGATGACACGCCAATGGCGGTGCTGTCGCGCAAACCGCGTACCTTGTACGATTATTTCCGTCAGCAGTTTGCGCAGGTCACCAACCCACCGATTGACCCACTGCGCGAATCTCATGTGATGTCACTGGCCACCAGCATCGGTCGCGAGCATAACGTGTTTAAAGAAACTGCCGGTTATGCGCGTCGGATTCAGTTTGAATCGCCGGTGATGATGTATTCCGACTTAAAGCAGCTAAAACAGGCGGACGAGCAGTACTACAAGCATCAGATTTTCTCACTGAACTTTGACCCGAGCACTTTTAGCCTAGAGCAAGCCGTCACCCAGCTTTGTGACGATGTAATAACAGCGGTGCGCGATAACAAGGTAGTGCTGGTGATGTTAACTGACCGTCGCATCGAGCAAGGCAAACTGCCAATACCTGCTGCTATGGCAGTAGGTGCGGTGCAACATGCGCTGGTTAATGCCCAGCTGCGCTGCGACTCCAACATTATTGTCGAAACCGCCACTGCACGTGACCCGCATCATTTCGCCGTATTAATTGGCCTTGGCGCCACCGGTATTTATCCGTTTTTAGCTTATGAAACCGTTGAACAGCTGGTTGAGAAAGGTGTTATTAACTTAACCGCGCGCCAGGCAGTACTGAATTACCGTAAAGGCATTAACAAAGGCCTGTACAAAATCATGTCGAAAATGGGTATTTCAACGGTGGCGAGCTATCGTTGCTCTAACCTGTTTGAGGCCGTCGGTATTGATAAAGCGGTGATGCGGCAATGCTTCGCCGATATCCCATCACGCTTAGGCGGTGCCGGTTTCGACGATTTCCAGCAGGACATTCAACAGCTTGCCAACGTCGCCTGGCTCAAGCGCAAGCCGTTAAATCACGGTGGTTTACTAAAATACGTACACGATGGCGAATACCACGCCTACAACCCGGATGTGGTGCAAACGCTGCAAAAAGCGGTGCGCTCCGGCAAATACGAGGACTATCAGCAGTACAGCCGTATTGTCAACGAGCGCCCGGTAGCGCATTTACGTGACTTATTTAAACTAAATGCAGCCGCTGCGGTGCCGCTGGAGCAGGTTGAAAGCGAGGACAAGCTGTATCCGCGTTTTGACAGTGCGGCGATGTCTATCGGCGCCTTAAGCCCGGAAGCGCATGAAGCCCTGGCGATTGCGATGAACCGTTTGGGCGGGCGCTCTAACTCGGGTGAAGGTGGTGAAGATCCACGCCGCTTTGGCACTGAGAAAAACTCTAAGATTAAACAGGTGGCCTCCGGCCGCTTTGGTGTGACGCCGCATTACTTAGTTAATGCTGAAGTTATCCAGATTAAAGTGGCGCAAGGCGCTAAGCCGGGTGAAGGTGGTCAGCTGCCGGGTGAGAAAGTGACCGCAGAAATTGCCCGCCTGCGCTATTCGGTACCCGGCGTGACGCTAATTTCACCGCCGCCGCACCACGATATTTACTCAATTGAAGATTTAGCCCAGCTGATTTTCGATTTAAAGCAGGTCAACCCACAGGCGCTGATCTCCGTCAAACTGGTATCAGAGCCTGGCATCGGCACCATCGCCACCGGTGTCGCCAAAGCTTATGCTGATTTGATTACCGTATCCGGTTATGACGGCGGCACCGGCGCCAGCCCGCTAACCTCGGTTAAATACGCCGGTAGCCCGTGGGAGCTGGGCCTTGCCGAAGTGCATCAGGCGCTGGTCGAAAACGGCCTGCGCGATCGCGTGCGCTTGCAGGTAGATGGCGGTTTAAAAACCGGCCTTGATGTGATTAAAGCGGCTATTTTAGGTGCTGAAAGCTTTGGCTTTGGTACCGGCCCTATGGTGGCGCTGGGCTGCAAGTTCCTGCGTATTTGCCATTTAAATAACTGCGCCACCGGTGTAGCAACCCAGGATGCAACACTGCGCCGCGATCACTTTAACGGCCTGCCAGAGATGGTAATGAACTACTTTAAGTTCTTGGCCTTTGAAGTGCGCGAACTGATGGCGCAACTTGGCGTAACTGAGTTAACTCAGCTTATCGGCCGCACCGATTTACTCAGCGTCAAAGACAGTGAAACGCAAAAGCAGGCCCGGCTGGATTTAACGCCTATTCTGCAAGCCAGTGGCGTGCAATCAGATAAAGCCTTGTACTGCGTGCAAAACAACACACCGTTTGATGAAGGTAAGTTAAACCAGGAGCTATTAGCGCGCTGCGAGCAGATGGTGCTGAACAAAAGCGGTGGTCAACTCAGTGTCAGTATTCGCAATACCGACCGCTCAGTGGGTGCGGCGCTGTCCGGCTTTATTGCCCGTCAGCACGGTAACCAGGGTATGGCAACCGATCCCATCCGTATCCGTTTAACCGGCACTGCCGGCCAGAGCTTTGGTGTGTGGAACGCTGGTGGCCTGCATATGTCACTGCAAGGCGATGCCAACGACTACGTCGGTAAAGGCATGACCGGCGGTATGCTGGCGATTTACCCGGCCAAGGGCGCGGCCTTTGCCAAAAACGGCTTTACCATTGCCGGTAATACTTGCTTGTACGGTGCCACCGGCGGGCGTTTATACGCTGCAGGTCAGGTCGGCGAGCGCTTTGCGGTGCGTAACTCCGGTGCCTTAGCGGTAGTAGAAGGCACCGGCGATAACTGCTGTGAATATATGACCGGCGGCGTGGTCGTGGTGCTGGGTTGCACCGGGGTGAACTTCGGTGCCGGTATGACCGGTGGCTTTGCTTACCTGCTGGATGAGCAGGACGATTTAGCGCTTAGGTTAAACCCGGAGCTGGTAGAAGCGCTGGACGTCAGCACGCCCATACTGCAAGAGCACCTGCGTAGCCTGCTGCACCAGCATGTCGAGGAAACCGGCAGTGAAAAAGCGCAAAAAATCTTAAATGACTTTGGCAGCTACTTAAGTAAATTCAAGCTGGTTAAACCAAAAACCAGCGATGTAAACACCTTGCTGGGACACCGCGCACGCTCGTCAGCCGAGCTGCGGGTACAGGCGATGTAGGGAGGCGTTATGGCACAGAATGTATACCAGTTTATCGACGTAAAACGGATTGATCCGCCAAAACGCTCACACCACGAACGCACTATCGAGTTCGTGGAAATTTACCAGCCAATGACCCACACCCAGGTGGAAGGTCAGGCCGATCGCTGCCTGGATTGCGGCAACCCTTACTGTGAATGGAAGTGCCCGGTGCACAACTATATTCCGCAGTGGTTAAAGCTGGCCAACGAAGGCAAGATCATTGAAGCGGCTGAGCTGTCGCATAAAACCAACAGCCTGCCGGAAGTGTGCGGCCGGGTCTGCCCGCAAGACCGCTTATGCGAAGGCGCCTGTACGCTAAACGAAGGTTTTGGCGCGGTAACCATCGGCAGTATTGAGAAATACATCACCGACAAAGCCTTTGAGATGGGCTGGCGGCCGGATTTATCTGCCGTGGTAAAAACCGAGCGCCGCGTCGCCGTTATTGGTGCCGGCCCGGCCGGTTTAGCCTGCGCCGATGTACTGATACGCAACGGCGTCACGCCAGTGGTGTTTGACCGCTATCCGGAAATCGGTGGCCTGTTAACCTTTGGTATTCCGCCGTTTAAGCTGGAGAAAGACGTTCTTAAGCTGCGCCGGCAGATTTTTAGCGAAATGGGTATCGAGTTTCGCTTAAACACCAACGTTGGTGTTGATGTCAGCTTCGACAGCTTATTAAACGAGTTTGATGCGGTGTTTTTAGCGCTGGGTACTTACACGCCAATGAAAGGCGGCTTAGCCAATGAAGATGCGCCAGGTGTGTATGAAGCACTGCCGTTTTTAATCGGTAATATCAATAACCTGATGGGCTGGCAGACGGAGCACCCATACGTTAGCTTAAAAGACAAAACCGTGGTGGTGTTAGGCGGTGGCGACACGGCGATGGACTGCGTACGCACCTCCATTCGCCAGGGCGCTACTAAGGTTAGCTGTGCCTACCGGCGCGACGAAGCCAATATGCCAGGCTCACGTAAGGAAGTACAAAACGCGCGCGAAGAAGGCGTCGAGTTTTTGTTTAACTTACAACCGCTGGGTATCGAGGTTAACGCCGAAGGTAAGGTGATTGGCGTTAAGGTAGTGACCACCCAACTGGGCGCACCGGATGCCAAAGGCCGCCGCAGCCCCGAGCCAGTGCCGGGTTCTGAGCTGGTGTTACCAGCTGATGCGGTAGTAATTGCCTTTGGTTTTCAGCCCAGCCCACCGCAGTGGTTAGTCGATATGGGTGTAGAGCTGGACAGCAAAGGCCGGGTTGTAGCCAGCGAAAAGAGTACCTACGCCATGCAAACCAACCAGCAGAAAATCTTTGCCGGTGGCGATATGGTATTAGGCTCAGATCTGGTAGTGACCGCTATCGCCCAGGGCCGTAAGGCTGCCGAAGGTATATTGGACTACTTACAAGTATAAAAACGCAGGTATAAAAACGCAGGTGTAACGTCCGCTTCTGCTTGATGCTTGTGCCATCCGCAGCAGCGGACAGTTAAGGCAAGATTAAGCTGCCGGTTTAAGCGAAATGCTCGAACCGGCTTACCCACGCCGACACGCCGTAAACCCATCCCTGGGGGCTCGTCTCAGCCCGTCCGGGGCTTCAACGGTCAGCTTAGGGTAAGCCTAATCTCGCTTTATCGTTTCCGGTTGCAGGTTCAAAGCGTGGATAACCCGGTTCGAGCAATACACATCAGTCAAACCTGCATAGCCACAATACAAGGAAGAACAACATGCCCCACTTTACCCTGCCAGACCTCTGCGACGCCCACGCCGACTGCATTCGCGTGACTGATCCTATCTTCACCAACTACGGTGGCAAAGCCGCCTTTGGCGGGCAAATCGTTACCGTGAAATGCTTTGAAGATAACTCCAAGGTTAAGCAGTTAGTCGCCACACCGGGGCAGGGTAAGGTGTTAGTGGTCGACGGCGGCGGCTCTAAGCGCCATGCGCTACTGGGCGATATACTGGCCGAACAAGCGGCAGCCAATGGCTGGGAAGGCATTATTGTCAACGGCTGTATTCGCGATATTGACGAGATACGCCAATCGCCGCTCGGCGTGCAGGCGCTGGGTATTCACCCAATGAAAACCGACAAACGCGATTTGGGCGATATCAATGTAACGGTAACTTTCGCCGGAGTAGATTTTATCCCCGGCCAGTTTGTGTATGCCGATAATAATGGCGTGCTGGTAGCGACTAAGCAGTTGCTGTGAAGAACGTCAGTTGGAGCAGTTTTCAGAACGGCTCACACGCGGTGCCCTGGTGAAACAACATCTGCCAGTTTTCACCATCAAAACGGTAGAGTGAGCTTCGTATGGAGTACGCCGCTGTATCGTCACCCTCCCGCTGTATAGTGGCGCGGTAAGTCAGCTGCGCCAGCCCTTCGGCCCAAACCCGGCAGTTAAAATCTTGTTGGGTAATCACAGGTGGGGTTTCTGTTGGTAAACGCTCCAGCACATCAGCTTTACCAAAACAGCGGCCGGTAGCGGCGATTTCATAAAAATCATCGGCCAGATAGCGGTTTAGTAGCTCGGCAGATAACCGCGTAGTGGGCTGTACCAATAGCTGTTCCAGCTCAATTAATTGCTGTTTAACTGTGTCGCTATGCACTAAGAAATATCTCTTTTTATTGATTTGTATTTTCACTCAATAATAAACATCAATGACTCTGACTCTATTCGTTGTATTGACCCTTTTGGTTTCTTTGTAAAACTAGAGAGGTAATGATAAGTCACCAGGTAAAAAAAGACCCGCTCTAAAGCCAGTAAGTTGATAAGAAAAATTCTGTTGCGTCAAAAGTCATGATCAGCGAGCATGGAAGAAAACCTAAGATAGGAAATTGGGATGGCAAAGCAACGGAAACTTGATGTAGGCGCGATTAATATCACCATTCACCCGCATACTGCAGCGCGCTATGTCTCTATGTTTAAACAAGCTAGTAGGCAACGTATCACTGCAAACATTGGCTATAAACATTTGGCGATTATAACCGGAGTCAGCTCCTTCGATCCTCTTTTAAGAGACGCGGTAGATGCACCTATTCAGGGTGACATTGTTAAGTTTACAGATATTGATTTAGATGGCCCTTGGCTAAATTTGGAGAACAATCAGGAGGCTGAAGAAAGCGATTTAGAGAGTATAAACATACCGGAGCATTTGAAACCAAATATGAGCCGTTTCAGGTTCGTATTTTTCCCGGAAAAACATATTTTGTTTTATGAAGCTTATGACCGTGGCACTGTGCTTAATCCAAATGTTGCAACGAGAATTTTTAAAAGTATTTTTGCTAACTCAGACATAGTATCAGTGTACGGCGACGTAAACGTTACGCACATTCCGAAAGAAGATGCGGTGGAAGTTGCTCTAAAAACTCCAAGAGTATCAAGTGTGAAGTTTAAAGTTACACGACCAAATGCAGATCACTTTAAAGAGCAGGAAGCAGAGTTTCTAGCTAAATTGAATAGCCTGCACGTAGCAGAAGTTAAGCAGGAATATAAAGCCATTAACGGCAAGTCTATCGTCATGGATAGATCAATGACAACCTTAGCCAAAATTGCCGCCAATAATGGTCGGTTTGAACTTAAAGGACGGGACGACAATAATAAGGTGGTTAACTTTTCGACAGTTAGCCATCCAATGATTGAGACAGTTTTCTTTAACCCGAAGCGTGAGACAGTGCTGTCATTTCTATATAAAACAGCGTTAAAAATTTGGAAAAGATATAGATGCCAACCGAACAAGCAAACAGAATTAAGGCCGCATCTATAATATCGCGCTATTGGACAGCCTATGGAGGGGTGGTAGGACTTTTAAGTAGCCTGTATTTTTGGGGCGCGCTTATTCTGTCTGGTTGTTTGCATCAAATTTGGATTGTTCCAGGCTGGTGGGATACTGTCTTATCGGTTATCCCAAACCTGCTGGGTTTTAGTCTTGGAGGTTTTGCGCTGTGGATAGCGATAGGTGATGACAAATTCCGTGAATTCATAGCGGTAAAAAGCCCCAATGAAACGGTCAGCATTTATGAGGGTATTAACGCCAACTTTGTACACTTTATCGTGCTTCAGACGCTAGCTCTGGTATGTGCATTATGGGCTAAGGGGATGAATTTTGCTTTACCTGAAGAATACTGGATAATCGTGCACTTTCGAGAGCAATACTTTGTAATTGTAAAGGTATTTACCTTCCTTGGTTTTGCTGTATTTGTGTATGCACTGCTCACGGCATTATCTGCTACGCTCGGTCTATACCGAGTTACTCGTATGTATGAGGCCTACCTTGCAGTTAAAGTGCAAAGGGAAGTTAAAAAAGTTAGTGCAATCCAACGAAAATCACTTCGATTGCAGCGGATGAACAAAACATCTAGGCATTCAAAATTGAAGTACAAGTAAGACGAATGATTCGCGGATTACCCGCTCGCCGAGTGATTCAGATGAAGTGACGATTTTGGATATTCTGTATGACCACCACTTTAGCAAGGACCTGCTAAATCGCTTGTAAGGTTTTTAACACGGTTTTAAGCTACTAAGACAGTAAAGGAAGGTTAAGCGTGGACGATGCGCCTAAAGATTATTTTGATAGAAAACGATTCGCAGGCTTGCTACTGAGCCACATTAAAATGTTACCAACTCCTTTTGCAGTTGGGTTAGATGCGCCATGGGGATATGGCAAAACATTCTTTGTTCAACATGTACTTAAACCTGAAGCTGAGCAGACCAAGCTACCGCTGATTATTTACGACGCTTTCGAGCATGAGAAAGATGGAGACGTTTTTCTTAGTCTCGTTACCACCATACTTGAGAATACTGTGGTATTGAATCAGGGTGAAAAAACAGTTGTTGAGACAGCAATTTTAGATGTTGCAAGGGCGACAGCGAAATTTGTTAAAGCAGCTTCTGATGTTACTCTAAATGCCGTATCCAAGACTCTTTTAAGACAATCGAGTGAAGATTTAGCAGCTAAATTCACGAGCGACACTAGTGCAGTAGAAAACTTCGCAAATGATATCGAAACCGGCGTTGAAAAATTCATCCTAGAAAGGACTCGGCCTGGTAACTCTTATCGAGACATTAAAGAAAGCTTTAAATCCAGCATGCGAAAGTTAATTTGTACGATGTCGGATAAAGCAAAACTTATAGTTGTGATTGATGATCTAGATAGGTGCACACCGAAGCATGCACTTGAAATCTTAGAAGCCGTGCATCATTTGCTTAACACCGATGGTATAATTTTTTTATTTTCGTACCATCGTCAACAACTAGAGCGAATGGTAGAGCACACATATGGTATAGGTATTGACGCAACGCAGTATCTTAATAAGTTTATTGGACTAAACATCCAGTTCCCGACTCCAGAAAAACTTATCCACAAGTCTGGCATCTTCAAGCTAGCCAAAGATCGTTTTGACACATACAGCGAAAATCTGGACTTAAACGACGAGGTGTTGAGTGATTTATTAAAATATTTGCATCTTTTTTCCCTCTTTAGTGAGGTTAGCGCAAGGCTGACTCAAGCCTTTTCAAGTCTCGCCATTGCAATTAGAAGATTCTGTTATGGCACAAGCAATGGGCTATATAACAGAGACTTAGCGATGATTATTTTTTGGGCTCTGACAAAACCAAATGATTTGAGGCAATTAACACAGACAGACATCTCAGCAGAAGAGGTCATGAGAATAAGGTTAGCACTGGACTTTGATCGTCTGCGTAAAGTCCAACAAGTTCCTGAGGACATCATGGATTCTATTCTGGGTGGAACCGCTTCTCACATAAACTCTCAAAATGCGCTAAAAAATCATATAAATGAAATACTCACTTTAAGCCGCTAATTAGCAAACGCTTTAATCTACAACCAAAACACTAATCCACCACAATCAGCCTAGGATAATATCGTATACGAACTTCTTCGTGCGCCGAATCTGAGATATCACTTCCCATTGCAGTCCGTCTCAGGTTTTTTGCCGCAACGAGTGTCGAACCTGAACCAAAGAAAGGGTCAATAACTAACTCCCCCTTATTCGAACTTTGTAGAATCAATTGCTCGAGAAGCGGTATTGGTTTCTCCGTAGGATAACCGCGATACACTCGTTTAAATTCCAGGATGTCAGGAACACTCAAGTCATTGAGCTTCCTTTTACCTTTCTCAAAAAATAAAATGAATTCATACCTTGAACGATAGTGATATCCCATGCCAATGCATTTTTTATCCCAAACAATAGGTTTCCAGAACTTAAAACCTACTTTTTCAGCTATCGGCTTAATGAAAAACATCGTCTCTTGATCACAAAACAAGTAAAAATGAGAGCCTTTCTTAAGGACTCGATAAATCTCCGTCAATAAACTTTCAAATCTTGAGTTAGGAAAAATTTCAAACCATTGATTACTAGAACTTTTACTTACCTTCAGCCTAGTTGTCGTACCTATTTTTCTGTATTTTTCCAGCGATTCGTACGGTGGATCGGTAATGACTAAATCAACGCTAGCATCCGCCAGTGTCGACAGCCATGAGACGGCATCTTCCTTAAATAATTTCATTAACTCTCTACTTTAAACTACTACATACCCTGCCTGAACTATAAACTTGCGAAATTTCACCTTTCTGCAGACCTCTGCAATCAGAGCAGTAACTTTGATAGCCTTCAGGATTTCTAGCTGTTTTTCGGGCTGGTGTTTTACCAAACGACGCAGGGTAAGAATGAAAAACATGTTCTTTACCATTTGCGTCAGAACAATGAGGGCATGATTTGAACTTTGCCCCTGTTACCGGATCTATTTTCTGAATCATACCAATATTTAGTTTTTTACCACAGCAAGTACAGCTCATAATACTCCCTTAATTAGTTTCCTAGATAGTTGTAAACGAAATACAAATTAGTCCATTGCTTTACCCCCCTAACATGAGGGGAAAGCAAAGGTAATACTGCCAATTCGGATCCAAAGAAAACTAACGAAGTTTTGATTTAATGCTGATATCGCCGATTTTCGACCACTTTCTTGCTAACAAAATGTTTCTTATGCTAATAAAGCGATAGCTGCAAAAGAAATCGTGTTTGTGCTGCATAGACGGGATAAACAACACTATAACTGCCCAAAAGCTGTTTGGTGGGTTTCAAGTTGTAGTGTCAGTGCTTGTTGTTGTCCTTTACTCCTTCCTTCTTACAATCAGCGTATTGATACAAAAATCTCCCCATAGACTGCACTGTTATCCGTTTTTAGCCGTATTAGCCGTAACCTAATCAACGATTAAAGGATCTCCTGTGAACGTATTACTACACCGTGTTTGGCTGCCGCTATTTACTGTGCTGTTAACTGCTGGTTGTTCTGTGTTTGGCGACAATGGCGTTGAAAGTGCGCCTTACACCTTAGTTAAAGCCGATGCCAGCCAAAACATTGAAGTGCGTAACTACGACAGCATGATTCTGGTGTCTACCGATATGGCAGGCGATGGCCGCAATAGTGCCTTTAGAAAGCTATTTCGCTACATCGATGGCGAAAATGAGGCTGCGGCTAATATTGCCATGACAGCACCGGTGATGATGAACAACAGCAGTAAAGGCGAAAAAATTGCCATGACAGCGCCGGTATTTATGAATAACCGCCCGGGCGGGTCGATGATGTCTTTTGTGATGCCAAAAGAGTTTACCCTGCAAACCACGCCTAAACCGACTAACCCCGATGTGGTAGTAACGGAAGTTAAGAATTACAAAGTCGCCGCCATTCAGTTTAGTGGCACACTACGTCGCAGCAACGTGGCAAAACACACCTCGCTATTACAAGACTGGATAACCGCCAATGGCTACACCGCCATCGGTGAGCCGGTTGAAGCCGGTTACAACGGCCCCTTGACGCTGCCAATGCTAAGGCGCAATGAAGTGTTGATTGAAATTGATTAGCACCAACTCAAGTCAATAAAGACGCCTTCTTTATTGCTGTGCGACCTTTGTCGTATGTTGCTATACCGCCGATAGGCCTATGCTTTTCTTCATAACAACATCCGTTAGCAGGCTTCGCACAGGCTGTTCGCCTGACGTCCTGCACCACGCAGAATTAGCCGGGAGTGACTATGTTTAAAGGCGTATTAATTGAAAAAGACGAGCAAGGCTATCGTGCTGCACTAAAAGAGTTAGACGACAGTGTGCTGATGGACGGCGATACGCTGATTAACGTGGCCTACAGCACGCTAAATTATAAAGATGCGCTGGCCATTACCGGTAAAGCCCCGGTAGTACGCAAATTCCCGATGATCCCGGGCATTGATTTAGCCGGCACGGTAATCAGCTGCAACACGGGTAAATTTAAAGCCGGTGAAAAAGTGCTACTAAACGGCTTTGGTGTTGGCGAAGTGCACTGTGGCGGCCTGGCGCAACAAGCCCGGCTTAACAGCGACTGGTTAATTGCCCTACCCAAGGGTTTGTCGGCCAAACAAGCTATGGCAATTGGCACTGCAGGTTACACCGCTATGCTGTGCGTCATGGCACTGCAAAAACACGGGGTAACGCCGGATTCAGGTGAAATTTTAGTGACCGGCGCTAATGGCGGCGTGGGTAGCTTTGCTATCGCGATATTGGCAAAGCTGGGCTACCGCGTTGTTGCTGCGACAGGCCGGGTTGACGAGGCCGACTACTTAAAAACCCTTGGCGCCAGCGACATTATTAACCGCCACACCCTGTCTGAACCCGGTAAACCGCTGGCCAAAGAGCGCTGGGCCGGCGTGGTCGATTCTGTCGGCAGCCATACTTTGGTGAATGCCTGTGCCAGCACGAAATACGGCGGCGTGGTGGCAGCCTGTGGCCTGGCCCAGGGTATGGACTTACCTGGCACGGTAGCGCCCTTTATCCTGCGCGGCGTAACCTTAGCAGGTATAGATAGCGTGATGCGACCGCTTAAAGACCGCATTGACGCCTGGGACAGATTGGCCGAAGTGCTAGACGCCAGAACATTAGAAACCGTGGCAAGCGAAATAAGCTTAGCGCAGGTGTGTGACACCGCACAGCAGTTACTCGCCGGCCGGTTACGTGGGCGGGTTGTGGTGAAGGTAGAATAGGCTTGAGATAGTGGACCGTTATCCAATCCGTGCCGTATAGCTGGAGAATGCGAATTTGATACGGGACAGATGGTGAAACTACTGCTGAGTTTATTCGCCATAGTGCTGTTGGCAGGGTGCTCATTATTTGGCGATAACGGCGTTGAAAGTGCGCCTTATACCCTGCTTAAGGCAGATGAAAGCGCCAACATCGAAGTGCGTAATTACGACAGCCTGGTGCTGGTAACTACCGATATGGCCGGTGATGGCCGCAATAGCGCTTTTAGAAAGCTATTTCGCTATATAGATGGCGAAAATGAGGCTGCGGCTAATATTGCCATGACAGCACCGGTGATGATGAACAACAGCAGTAAAGGCGAAAAAATTGCCATCACAGCGCCAGTGTTGATGAATAACCAGTCTGGCGCGTCGATGATGTCTTTTGTAATGCCAAAAGACTTTACCTTACAAACCACACCGAAACCCATTAACCCCGATGTGATGGTGACTGAAGTTAAGGATTACAAAGTGGCCGCCATTCAATTTAGTAGCACGCTAAGTAAAAGCAACGTAGTCAAACAGACCGCACTGTTGCGGGCGTGGATAACCACCAATGGCTACACCGCCAAAGGTGAGCCGGTTGAGGCTGGTTATAACGGCCCGCTTACGCTACCAATGCTCAGGCGAAACGAAGTGTTAATTGAGATACACTAAACCAGTTTGCGGCTGATAATATCGGCTAGTTGATTACATTGAGGATGTTTTACATGCGTAAGCTTAGCGCCTTATTGGCTGCCAGTGTTATTTGTGTTGTCACACTCACCGGCTGCACTGGCACGCCTGAGGGCGTAAAACCTGTTACCCCTTTTGAACTGGAGCGCTACCTGGGCCAATGGCATGAAATTGCCCGGCTGGATCACCGCTTTGAGCGTGGTTTAACGCAAGTAACAGCTAACTACAGTATGCGTGAGGATGGCGGGATAAAAGTGATTAACCGTGGTTTTAATGCTGAAGAAAATGCATGGCGCGAGGCTGAAGGTAAAGCTTACTTTGTTGGCGATACCAATACCGGTGCGCTTAAAGTGTCGTTTTTTGGCCCCTTTTACGGCAGCTATAATGTGGCACGCTTAAGCGACGATTACAGCATGGCACTGGTGGTAGGCCCATCGCTGGATTACGCCTGGCTGCTGGCACGCAGTAACACCCCGGCCAAAGCGCAGTGCGAGGCTTTTGCCCAAACCGCTACCGAGCTGGGTATTGACCCGGCAGACTGGATTTGGCTTGAACAGTGCAGCGGCTGAAAAGGTAATGCTTGCTGCAAAAGCACAGTTATGCAGCTACACTGATAGCCTGATGCTAAGCCCAATCCAATCAATATGTTAGATACGTTATGATAAGCGAAAAAATAATGCTGCTGTGGCAGCAATTGGTAAGTTTTTTACAACAACCGTCAATGTGGTACCAAATGGTTGCCGTGGTTGCCGCTTTAACTCTGGCCTGGCTGCTTAACCGGGTACTGGCTAAACGGCTGAATGACAGTGGCGGCAAGGGTTTGCGCCATGTGGCGCTGCACAGCTCACAACGCATAGTGCTGCCTTTTAGCCTGGCCGCATTGCTGGCACTGACGGCTGAAGCCTTTGCCAGCTCCCAGTTGCCGGCACAGTTACTCAGGTTTTTAGTGCCTATTGCGCTGGCACTGGGCGTAATACGCTTGCTGGTGTATATCCTGCGTAAAGCGTTTTTATCCAGTCCTTTCGTCAAATCGGCCGAGCCGGTAATCACCACTACCGTGTGGCTGCTGGTGGTACTGCATTTAGCCGGCTGGTTGCAACCGCTGCTGAAAATGATGGATGCACTGGCCTTTACCTTAGGTGAGAGCAGGCTGTCGCTACTGAGTGTGGTTAAATTAGTGCTGGTGATCATTCTGGCCTTTACGCTGGCGCTGTGGCTGGCCGAGCTGTTAAACCAACAACTGAGAAAAGCTAAACATATCAGCCCCAGCATGCAGGTTGGCTTTAGCAAAGTGGCCAAGGTGGCACTGATCACCCTGGCATTTTTGGTGGCACTTAACGCTGTAGGTATCAACTTAAGCTCGCTGGCAGTTTTTGGCGGCGCCTTAGGTGTTGGCCTGGGGTTTGGTTTACAGCGTATAGCGTCAAATTTTATCAGTGGCTTTATATTGGTGCTCGACCGTAGCGTAAAGCCCGGGGATGTGATTTCAGTTGGCGACAGTTTTGGTTGGGTGCACGAGTTAAAAGCCCGTTATGTAGTGGTACGTAACCGCGAAGGCGTTGATACGCTGATCCCAAATGAGAACCTGATTACATCAGAAGTGATTAACTGGAGCTATGAAGACCGTAATGTACGGGTAAAAATTCTGGTGCAAGTTAGCTATGACGATGACCCGGAGCAAGCGATGGCATTGATGCTGCAATGTGCTAACAGTTCTACCCGGGTGTTGAACGACCCTGCACCCACAGTCATGCTAAAGAATTTTGCTGACAGTGGAATAGAGCTGGAGCTAAGAGTATGGATAGCCGATCCGGAGTACGGTGCAGACACCGTGCGCTCAGACATTAACGTGGCTATCTGGCGCGCCTTTAAACAGGCGGGTATTACCATTCCTTATCCGCAGCGTGATTTGCATATTAAATCTGGCTTACCCACACTGCCATCCTGACTGAGCCACCATAACACTGCGTGGGTGCCTGCCAGCAAAGCAGGCGCCCTTCACTTAGGCTGCGCCAATCATCCGGCGCAGTACATAATGTAAAATGCCGCCATGCTGGTAATACGCCAGTTCGGTCGCTGTATCAATGCGACAATGCACATCGATCTCTTGTTTGCCACCATCAGCATAACGGATCAACAGCTGCAGCTTTTGTTTTGCCATTAGCGTACTTAAACCGCGTAAAGTAAAACTCTCTTCGCCGGTCAGCTTAAGCGTTTTACGATCTGTACCCGGCAAAAACTGCAGCGGTAATACCCCCATACCTATTAAGTTAGAACGGTGAATCCGCTCAAAAGACTCGGCCAGGACGGCCCTTACGCCTAACATCAGGGTGCCCTTGGCAGCCCAATCGCGGGAAGAGCCGGTACCGTATTCTTTACCCGCAATGACGATAAGAGGCAGTTCCTGTTGCTGATAACGCATTGCGGCATTAAATATCGACAAGGTATCGCCAGAGGGGTAATGCCTGGTCACACCACCTTCGCTGCCCGGTACCATTTCATTACGAATTCGGACGTTGGCAAAGGTACCTCGTACCATCACTTCGTGATTACCGCGCCTTGAGCCATACGAGTTAAAATCTTCCGGTGCTATACCCAGCTGCTGCAAATATTCCCCGGCCGGGCTGCTCTGTTTAATATTGCCAGCCGGCGAAATATGATCAGTGGTCACCGAGTCTCCGAGCAGGGCCAATACTCTGGCATTAACAATATCGCGCACCGGTTTGGGCGTACGCGACAAGCCACGGAAAAAATCGGGTTGGCGGATGTAACTGGACTCCGGCCAGCTGTAGGTTTTCGCTTTCGCTACTTCAATAGCCTGCCAGCTGGCATCACCGTCAAAAACCTTGGCATATTCAGCTGAAAACATACTGCTTTGCACAGTAGCCACGGCTGCCGCCACAGTATCGTTATCAGGCCAGATATCTTTCAGATACACATTATTGCCCTGTGCATCCTGCCCTAAGGGTTCAGCGCTAAGGTCGATATTCATATGACCAGCCAGCGCAAAAGCCACTACCAGTGGCGGCGACGCCAGCCAGTTTGATTTCACCAGGGGATGAATACGGCCTTCAAAGTTACGGTTGCCGGACAACACCGCTGACACATTTAAATCACCTTTATTAATCGCCTCTTCAATCGGTTTGGCCAGCGGGCCTGAATTGCCAATACAGGTGGTACAACCATAGCCCACCAGATAAAAACCCAGTTGCTCTAACGCAGACATCAACCCCGCTTGCTCCAGATAACGGGTAACCACCTTAGAGCCGGGTGCCAGCGAGCTTTTCACCCAGGGTTTTGCTTTCAGGCCTTTCGCCAGCGCATTTTTGGCCAACAAACCGGCAGCCATCAACACACTGGGATTAGACGTATTGGTGCAGGATGTGATTGCCGCAATCACCACCGCATGTTCCGGCAATTTAACCCTACTGCCATTTAATTCAAAACTGTTATCGGTGGTCGCCGCCGTACTCTGGCCACCGCCTTCGCTGACTAACTGAGACTCGCGTGCCAGCGTTTTAATATCCAATGGTTTGGTATCATCGCAATGTTGTTTCAGATCTGTCAGCGTGACTTTGTCTTGTGGCCGCTTTGGCCCGGCCAACGACGCTTGCACCGTGGCAAGGTCAAGATGCAACATGTCAGTAAACACCGGTTCATCACCATCCTGCCGCCAGAGCCCCTGCGCCTGGCAATAGGCTTTCACTCTGCTAATCACTGCAGCATCACGTCCGGTGAGCTTTAGATAATCCAGCGTCACCTGATCGACAGGAAAGAAGCCGCAAGTTGCACCATATTCCGGCGCCATATTGGCAATAGTCGCCCGATCTGCCAGCGACAACTGGGACAGGCCAACACCAAAAAACTCCACAAATTTACCGACCACACCATGCTTTCGTAGCAGCTGGGTGAGGGTGAGCACCAAATCGGTCGCGGTAATACCGGCAGCCAACTTGCCGGTAAGCTCTACCCCAACGACGTGTGGAATTGTCATCGACACCGGTTGCCCCAGCATTGCCGCTTCGGCTTCAATACCGCCAACGCCCCATCCTAAAATACCCAGGGCATTTATCATCGTTGTGTGAGAGTCCGTACCCACCAGTGTATCGGGATAGGCAAGCTGACCATCATCGGTACTCTGTGCCCACACCGTTTGCCCGAGGTACTCCAGATTCACCTGATGACAAATCCCTGTGCCCGGGGGCACCACACGAAAATTAGCAAAGGCCTTAGCGCCCCAGCGCAAAAAGGCATAACGCTCATGGTTACGCTGCATTTCAATATCAACGTTTTCACGAAAGGCGTCAGCGCTGGCGTAGCGATCTACCATCACGGAGTGATCAATGACCAAATCGACCGGCGACAACGGGTTGACCTTATCGGGATCTTCACCCAGCGCCGCCACGGCCGCCCGCATCGCGGCTAAATCGACTACCGCCGGTACACCGGTAAAATCCTGCATTAATACCCGTGCCGGCCGAAAAGCAATTTCACGCTCAGAGCTGCCGGTTTTCTGCCAGTCGACCAAAGCCTGAATATCAGCGTCAGTCACACTATCACCATCGAGATGACGTAACAGATTCTCTAACAACACTTTTAATGAGAATGGCAAACGGCTGATATCGCCAAAGTGCTCAGCCGCCTTAGGTAAGCTGTAAATGCGGTATTGCTGCTGCGCCACATTTAGGGTGTCGATATAAGGATTCGCTGAAGTCATGGTTCCCCCTCTGTTATGGCTCTGATTCACTACAGTGTAGTTCATCAGCGTCACAGTTCGAGGCTAACACGGTAGATAGCCCGTACGGGAGGAGGCGTAACATCAGCGCGATGTTACGCCCACATAAGGATGGTGAAGCTTTACTGCAGACTGACTTTGGCGAATTTGCGCTTACCTACCTGGTAAATCTCGCTGCTGCCTTTAGTGATTTCCAGTTTAGTGTCATCAATTTTCTGCTCACCATTGAGCTTCACCGCACCTTGTTTAATCATACGGATGGCTTCCGAGGTGCTGTCGACTAAACCGGCTTCTTTTAGCAAGTTAGCTATCGGCATGCTGTCGCCTTCGCAGCTGACGGTCAGCTCTGGAATATCATCCGGTAAGGCATTTTTGCTAAAGCGCTGGATAAAGTCCTGATGTGCTGCTTGCGCGGACGCCTCGTCATGAAAGCGGGCAATAATTTCTTTGGCCAGCAGAATTTTAATATCGCGCGGGTTAGCGCCCTCTGCCACCTGCTGTTTCAGTGCCGCCACTTCTGCCAGTGGACGGAAACTTAGCAGGTCGTAGTAACGCCACATCAGCTCATCGGAAATTGACATAATTTTGCCAAACATCTCATTTGGCGCATCGGTAATGCCAACATAGTTACCCAGCGACTTGGACATTTTCTGCACGCCATCCAAGCCTTCCAGTAATGGCACCATCATGACGGTTTGCGGCCGCTGACCTTCGTCTTTTTGTAGTTCACGGCCCATCAGCAGGTTAAAGCGCTGGTCGGTACCGCCCATTTCCACATCGGCTTCAAGTGCGACTGAGTCCCAGCCTTGCACCAGCGGGTACAAAAATTCGTGAATAGCAATCGACTGATTATTGGCATAACGCTTTTTAAAATCGTCGCGCTCCAGCATCCGGGCCACAGTTTGCCGGGCAGCCAGTTTAATCATGCCGGCGGCGCCGAGTTTTTCCATCCATTCAGAGTTAAAGGCTACGCGGGTTTTTGCCGGATCAAGAATTTTAAATACCTGATCTTTGTAGGTTTGCGCGTTAGCTAAGACATCTTCGCGGCTAAGCGGTTTACGGGTGACGTTTTTACCAGTTGGGTCACCAATTAAACCGGTAAAGTCACCGATTAAAAAGATCACTTCATGGCCTAGCTGCTGAAAGGTGCGCAGCTTGTTGATCAGTACCGTATGGCCTAAGTGTAAATCAGGGGCTGTTGGGTCAAAGCCAGCCTTAATTTTTAACGGCTTGCCCTCTTTGAGTTTGGCAATTAGCTCTTCTTCCAGCAGAATTTCTTCGCAACCGCGTTTTAGCTCAGCTAAAGCCTGCTCCCAATCCGCCATTCTGGCCTCCTGATTTTTCACCTGTTTACCCGTTGAAGCCGCATTCTATAGCATGTTTAGCCCAGGGGAAACGCACAAAAGTCTGGTGTCAGTGAAAAAAACGGTATATGCTCGGTTTTTGTGCGTTTGTTGAGCCAAGAACAGAATTATGCGTCAATTCGTCACTAAAATTCCAAAACAGCACCGGGTGCTCATTGCCGCGACCTCCGTGTTCTTATCCGTAGTGTTGCTATTACCGTCAGAGCAGGCTGCAGCCTCTAAAAGTAGCAAAGCCGACAGCCTGGAAATTGGTAAGCGTTACAGCTTGGCACTGCCGGAGCAAACCGATGTATTACTGCCCGAGCAGAGCGTATCAACACTGGCACCATTACCGGCTGAAGATTTATCGTTAGATTGGTCAGTGCTGCAGGTACGCAAGGGTGACGCCTTATCCGCGCTGTTTAAACAAGCCAATGTTAGCCAGCAGGTGATGCTGGATATCCTGGCGTTGGGTAAACCAGTAAAAACCTTAACCCGGCTGTTCCCCGGCGAACAGCTGGAGTTTGGCGTTGACGCTCAGGGTGAGCTGCAAGAGTTGCGCTATGCGCTGAACCACCTGACCACACTGCGTATTAGCCGCAACAGTGAAGGCGGCTTTGTTGCCGAAGAGCTGAAAAAAGATGTCGAGCTACGCAACCAGTTTGCCAGTGCGGCCATTCGCAGTAATTTCTGGAGTGCTGGTATTGAAGCGGGCTTAAGCGAAGCGCAGATCATGAACCTGGCCGGTATTTTTGGCTGGGATATCGACTTTGGTTTAGATATCCGTGCCGGCGATAGCTTTAGCGTATTGTATGAAACGCAATATGTTGATGGTGAGTTTATCGGCAACGGCAATATTATTGCGGCACAGTTCTCCAATCAGGGCCATTTATATCAGGCCGTGCTGCACAGCGACGGTAACTACTACAAACCCGACGGTGCCAGTATGCGCCAGGCGTTTTTACGCGCACCGGTGAGCTTCCAGTATGTAAGTTCTAACTTTAACCCACGCCGCTTACACCCGGTGTTAAAAACCGTACGGCCACATAACGGTGTCGATTATGTGGCCCCCGTAGGCACCCCGATTATGGCCGCAGGTGATGGCCGCGTAGTAGCGTCAGCCTATAACAACGTTAATGGTCATTATGTGTTTATCCAGCACGCCAATAATATTGTGACTAAGTACTTGCACCTGTCTAAGCGTTTGGTGGCCAAAGGCGATAAAGTACGCCAGGGTGAGGCTATTGGCCGCTTAGGCTCTACCGGCCGCGTGACCGGTGCTCACTTGCACTACGAATTCGTGGTAGACGGCGTACACCGCAACCCCAGAACGGTTAAACTGCCACAGGCTACCCCACTGCAGGGTAATGACAAAGTACAGTTTACCGCCAAGGCGCAGCAGGTATTAACCCAGCTGCAAACCAAAGAGCGGGTATTGTTGGCTAAAGCTGAGGATGAGCGGCCTGCTGCAACCGCAGCGCCTTAAACCTCTTGCCTAAATAGCAAAAGCCCGCGTTATCGCGGGCTTTTTGTTGTAGCGTTTACGTCAGATTGTCAGTACTAAACGCTACCCCACCAGCGCAAGCAATATACCCGCAGCAACCGCAGAGCCAATCACACCGGCTACATTGGGTCCCATCGCATGCATCAGCAGGAAGTTATGCGGGTTAGCCTCTAAGCCCAGTTTGTTAACCACCCGTGCCGCCATAGGCACAGCCGATACGCCAGCGGCACCAATTAGCGGGTTAATCGGCTGTTTAGAGAACTTGCCCATCAGCTTGGCCATCAGTACGCCAGATGCAGTACCTATAGCAAAGGCCACAGCGCCCAGCACTAAGATACCTAAGGTTTGCAGGGTAAGGAATTTGTCAGCACTAAGACGTGAGCCCACTGCCAGGCCTAAAAAGATGGTGACGATGTTTATCAATTCATTCTGTGCGGTTTTACTTAGCCGCTCGACCACACCGCATTCACGCATCAGGTTACCTAAACAAAACATACCGATAAGCGGTGCAGCGCTGGGCAGCAATAAAATAGTCAGCAGCAGCACAGCAAGTGGAAAAACAATTTTCTCTTTTTTACTCACGGTTCTAAGCTGCACCATTTCAATATTGCGCTCTGCTTTGCTGGTCAGCGCCCGCATAATCGGTGGCTGTATAATCGGCACCAGCGCCATATAAGAGTAGGCCGCCACTGCAATGGCGCCCAGCAGATCCGGTGCCAGTTTAGACGCAAGGAAAATGGCCGTCGGGCCATCAGCACCGCCGATAATGGCAATGGCTGAGGCTTCTTTTAAGGTAAAACTTAAGCCGGGCACCGCATTAAGGGCGATAGCACCGAGCAAGGTGGCAAAAATACCAAACTGCGCCGCAGCGCCTAACAGCAGCATGCGCGGGTTAGCAATTAGGGCGCCAAAGTCGGTCATGGCGCCTACACCCATGAAAATCAGCAGCGGGAAAATGCCCGTGCCAATGCCCACTTCATAAATCATGTACAACAGGCCGCCCGGCTCACCCATACCGGCCAGTGGAATATTGGTCAGCACAGCGCCAAAACCGATTGGTAATAACAACAACGGCTCAAAGCCACGTGCTATTGCCAGATAAAGCAGCGTAAAGCCGACCAGCATCATCACTGCCTGACCGGCGGTAAAATTCATTAAGCCGGTCGAGGCTATTAAGGTAGTTACAGCATCCATTGATTATCCCCGGTGCCTAGTTAAAACTGATCAGCACATCACCTGTGCTAACGGCATCACCGGCCGCGACATGGATATTGGCCACCTGACCATCGGCAACGGCGCGTACTTCCGTTTCCATTTTCATCGCCTCCATAATGATGACCACATCGCCGCGTTTTACGCTGGCACCCACTTTTGTCACCACTTTCCAGATATTACCGGCCAGCGGCGCATTAAGGGTGGCAGCACCGGTTACTGACGCACTGCCCGGGATATTTTCTGATACCACAGGCTTTACTGAGCTTAGCTCGCCGGTAGGGGCAACTTCGACTTCATACACCTTGCCATCAACACGCACACTGTAACTGGCCGGGCCGGTTTGCGCGGGTTTTGCGCTGTTAGCCGCGGGCTTAGCCGCTGTTGGCGCTGATGCTGGTGCGTCCGGGACCGGTTCAAACGCTGCCGGGTTATCGCGGTTTTTCAAAAACTTCAGCCCGACTTGTGGGAACAAGGCATAAGTCAGCACGTCATCAATGTGCTGCTCTGCCAGACGGATGCTCTCGCTTTGCGCCAGGCTATTGAGCTCCTGTTGCAGCTTATCCAGCTCGGGCTCCAGCAAATCGGCTGGCCGGCAGGTAATAGCAGTTTCACCGGCGAGTACCCGCTGTTGCAACTCAGTGTTCATTGGCGCTGGGGTAGCACCGTATTCGCCTTTTAATACACCGGCCGTCTCTTTGGTGATGCTTTTGTAACGCTCGCCGGTCAGCACATTGAGTACCGCCTGGGTGCCAACAATTTGTGACGTTGGCGTCACCAGGGGCAAATAACCTAAATCCTGGCGCACCTGCGGTATTTCTTTTAATACAGCATCCAGTTTATCCAAAGCACCCTGCTCTTTTAGCTGGCTTTCCATGTTGGTGAGCATGCCACCGGGCACCTGCGCCAATAAAATACGCGCATCGACACCTTTTAATGAACCTTCAAACTGGGCGTATTTCTTTCTGATATCACGAAAATAGGCAGCAATCTCCGCCAGCAGCTCCATGTTCAGGCCAGTATCACGCTCAGTGCCCTCGGTGATTGCCACCATGGTTTCGGTGGCGCTGTGGCCATACGTCATGCTCATGGAGGAAATGGCGGTGTCAAGCATATCGATGCCGGCGTCGATGGCCTTTTGGTAACTTGCCGTGCTAAGTCCGGTGGTGGCATGGCATTGCATCGCCAGTGGAATGTTAGTCGCGGCTTTAATACGGCTGACCAGCTCCTCGCACTCGTAAGGTTTAAGCAGACCGGCCATATCCTTAATACAAATAGAGTGGCAGCCCATGTCTTCCAGTTGGCGCGCCATGTCTACCCACATATCGATAGTATGCACCGGGCTTACGGTATATGAGATGGTGCCCTGAGCATGAGCACCAACCTTTATCGCGGCCTGTACGGCCGTTTGCAGGTTACGGATATCGTTCATCGCATCGAAAATACGAAACACATCTACGCCGTTTTCATGCGCCCGTTCAACAAACTTCGTCACCACATCATCAGCATAATGGCGGTAACCGAGTAAATTCTGACCGCGCAACAGCATTTGCTGTTTGGTATTTGGCATGGCTTTTTTCAGCTCGCGGATCCGATGCCAGGGATCTTCGCCTAAATAACGGATACAGGCATCAAAGGTAGCTCCGCCCCAGGACTCCATCGACCAATAGCCTACCTTATCCAGCTTGGCGGCAATCGGCAGCATATCCTCCAGCCGAAGCCGCGTGGCGAGTAATGACTGGTGGGCGTCACGTAGCACCAACTCTGTTAGTAATAATGGTTTGCTCATGCCTGAGTCCTCTTATTGTTGTTGCCGATACTGGTGTATCGCGGTTGAAATGGCGGCAATCACCGCAGGTGGTGGTCCTGAGCTGCCTGATGTTGTCACTGTAGTACTGACAGTGGCCTTAGTGGGGAAATAGCGCTGCATAACACGGCTTATCAGCTGCACGATAAACACTAACAGCAACAAAAAGGCAAATACCGCCCCCATACCTATCAGCATCAGGCTGGCGGCTTCGAGTAATAATTCTGCAACCATAGCGGTGCGCTCCGTCTGTTTGGGTACCGGCAGCAACCGGCACCTTCAGCATAGTAGAATTGTTTCTGTCGGGCAGTTTTTAGCCAGACGACCCGACATTATGCGCAGTAAGCCCGCATCAGATAAATAACCTGGCGTGATAACTGCTATTTATGCTAACAATGTGCATAACCCAGCTACAGTACACGTAAAGACATTTGAATGTCTAGCCATCTGGTTATAAAAGTGCCAGACCAAGGCCACGGTGAAGTGTGCGGCCAAAACCTAAGCCGCAGTGACCGGCATCGGCCACTGCGCTGATACATTAAAACGTTCTTGTTGAGGATGGGTAAAGTGAAGAGGAATTAAGGCTCAAGCTGAGCGGCAATTTGCTGGCTAAGTTGCTGCACCCCCTGCCCCAGCGCAGCAACCAACGCCGGATAACCATCATCTGCCAGTGGCACCCTGTAACTAAAAGACTGACTGAGCGGCTGGCCACTTACCAAAAAATGCCCGCTTAACAGCGCATAACCATCGGCAGTGCCGTGAAAGCTATCCAGCTGTAGCCACAAGCGGGTACTGTGCGCGCCCGGCTGCAACCGCACCGCATAAGCGGGTGCCAGCTGGCTTAAATGCTGCCGCAGTTGGCGCTGCAACTGCTGGTCCAGCGCCTCCGCCCACAAGTGCTGGCGCGCCATGACCAGCTCTACTGCAGAGGTTTGCAACACCAAACCACGGCCATTTAAGTAGGGTGCGACCTTTACCGGTTCAATAAATAAGCTTTTGTCGGCACGGCTGCTTTCTGTTTTGCTATCCGATGGCACGGGTAACTGGTAAAAATGCGTAGTGGCCGGGCTGCTGCAAGCCGTTAACACTAGCAGCACTGTGGCGCTCAATAAAATATTGGCAAGACGTAATGTCATAGCGTTTATCTCCATTACTGCTTGGCGCGGGTCGGCTCGGGGTCGGCAGGCGCCTTGGCTTCAAACACCAGCGCATTACTTTGCTGGTTCAGGGTTTGCAACACCGGTTGCAGCTCGCGCAGCACCTGATCCAGCGTTTGCAAATTGCCACTTAACTTATCATAAGCCGCTGAGCCCGGGCTTAACCCCGCCAGCATCTGCTGCAACTGCTGTAAGCTGCTTTGTAGCTGCGCTGGCAATTGCTGCATCTTTGGGTCGCTCAGCAGTTTATCCAGCTGCGCCAGCATGGTATTGGCCGATTGCAACATCTGATCGGCACTTTGCATGGTTTGCTCACTTTGCGTCAGCAGCTGCTCTACCGGCAGATTGTTTATTTTATCCAGTGCCATCAACACTTTTTGCTCGATATTGCTAAGACCACTGCGGGTCGTTGGCAAAAGCGGATAGCCGGCACTCTGGCTTAGCGCCAGCCGTTGCAATTGCAGCTCTGTTGGCTCTTGCAGCGCCGCATCGATATTAACATCTAAATCAATATACAGGGCGCCGGTGAGCAGGTTGCCGGTTTTTAGCGCGGCGTGCATACCGCGGGCCACGGCTTTGTCCAACTCTTGCTTTAACTGCGCCAGGCTGAGGTTTTCATACAGCCGGCCAGCTTCAATACGAATAAGTACCGGTATGCCTTGCTGCAGCGACACTTCAAAAGGTTTGTCGATAGAAAAGAAAAACGGCACGCTGGCGACAGTTCCTACCCGCACGCCGCGATACTCAACAGGCGCGCCGGCTTTTAAGCCACGTACTGACTCGTCAAAAAACAGCAGGTATTCGACAAACTCGCTGTACAAGCCATCCTGAATGCTTTGCTGGTTCGGAAACAGCTGAAACTCAGTGCCATCGCTGACGGCAGCACCCGGCGGCCAGCCCTGCATTAAATCGAAACTGACACCACCACTGAGCAAGGTGGTGGCTGAACCAACATCGACCTGCAGACCTTCGGCAGATAAATCAAACGAAAAGCCACTGCTGAGCCAAAACCGCACATTTTCGGTTACCAGAACATCGAAGGGTTCGCGAATATACAACTGATAACGGGTACGCCGGCTGGCCAGCTCAAATTCGCTGTGCTCTACCGTGCCCACTTCGTAACCGCGATACAACACCGGATCGCCCACCGCTAAGCCGCCACTGTTGGCCGTAGTAAGGCTAACTCGAATACCGGGTGCATCCGCCGGCGCTACCGGTGGATCATCCAGCAGCTGATGCTGGAGCTGCTGTGCAGTTGACTCGCCAGGTTGTAGCTCAATATAGACGCCGGACAACAAGGTATTTAAACCGGTAATACCGCCACGGCCAATTTGTGGCTTTACCACCCAAAATTGCGAGTCAGCATTTAACAGTGGTGTTACCGCCGGTTTCATCCGCGCTTTAATGATTACCTGCTTCAAATCATCACTTAATTCAACCGACACCACCTGGCCAACATCAACACTGCGGCTTTTAATCTGCGTTTTTCCGGCAATAATGCCCTCGGCATCGCCAGCCAGTAAGGTCAGCAAGGCTCCCTGCTGCTGATAGTGGTTGTACAGCATCCACATACCTATCAGCACCGCCGCTATGGGTACCACCCAAATCGGTGACCACTGCTTGATCCGGCTAACTTTAGCGCTCTGTTGCTGTGTCAAAACGAACTCCCTTTTGTTGTTCGGGTAACGGGTCCCACAGTAATCTGGGGTCAAAACTCAGTGCTGCCAGCATGGTCAGGATCACCACAGCGGCGAACACTAAAGCCCCGATGCCGGGGTAGACACTCATTAATAAATCAAACCGCACCAGCGCTGCCATAATGGCCACCACCAGCACATCCACCATTGACCAGCGCCCTACCCAGTCAACCAGCCGGTAAATTTGTGTCGAATAACGCTGCCGCTGCGCCAGAGGTAAGCGGGTTAAATAGCATAGCCAAAACATAATAATAATTTTAGCCACTGGCACCAGCACGCTGGCGATCAGGATAATAATCGCCACCGGATAAGCGCCATCCTGCCACATTAATATCAGGCCGCTGATGATAGTCGAATCTATAGTTTCACCAAAGGAGACAGTGCGCATAATCGGCAATAAATTGGCCGGGATATACAGCAGCGTTGCCGCCAGCAACAGCGCCAGCGTATTTTGCACACTGGTTTTGCGCCTCAGCGGCACCTTGGTATGGCAACGACTGCAATGGGTTTGCGTCACAGGTACCATAGCAGTACAGACTTTACACAGCTTTATATTTTGCGCTAAACCGCTTTTACCGGCATGCGCCGCCAGCTGCGGTTTAGGGTTGGGTGCGATTTTCGACCACAGCTCGCGCCGGTCAACCACCTGAAAAGCGCGCAAATGCAGCAGACAAAACAGGCAAAACGCCCAAAAACTCGGCCCCAATGAGATATCGGCATCAGCCACCAGCTTCACAAAGCTGATAATCAGCCCCATTAAAAAGATATCGACCATGCTCCAGGGTTTTAGCATATACAGCACCCGCGCCACCCAGGTGCGCGCCGGCAGCCGGTATAACATGCCAAGCTTCAAATAAATAATCGCCAGCATACAAGCTGCCGGCACCGCCTGAATAAATAACCAGACCAAAATGGCCAGCCACTGCTGATGTTGCTGAAACAGTACAGAAGAGGTATCAAAAAAGTTCATTTCACTGCTGTTGCCGGCAGCAAACATACTGACGAAGGGAAACAGATTAGCCAGCAGCAACATAAACAAGGCTGAAGCGGCATACAACATCGGCCGCATCACCGATTCAATATGGCAGGCATCCAGATGATGACCACAGCGTATACAAGCAGCTTCCTCGCCGGGCTGTAATTCCGGCAGGAGCTGCACCAGATCGCAATGCGGACACAACGCCAGTTCATCTTCCGCTACGCTGTGTTGCGCTGAATTATCCGCTGAGGTTGACGACAGCATGCCGGTGTATCCGTAATAATGCCTTAACGGGCTTATAGCTGAGACTGGCTGAACAGTGCCTGAGCAAGTTGCCAGCAAACAGCCGGGTGAAGATGCAATTTATAGCACAATCACAACTACTTAGCTTTACGCAGCCAATAAAAAACCCGCTTTGGTGTTAACCTTAGCGGGTTCTTCGTATATGGCGGACGCGGGAGGATTCGAACCTCCGACCGCTCGGTTCGTAGCCGAGTACTCTATCCAGCTGAGCTACGCGTC
>NZ_JBDPJM010000013.1:0-108360 GCF_039871805.1 Rheinheimera fenheensis | reverse complement strand
TGGCGGACGCGGGAGGATTCGAACCTCCGACCGCTCGGTTCGTAGCCGAGTACTCTATCCAGCTGAGCTACGCGTCCTGGGTATTGCAAATAGTAGCACTTTATCCGGCACTGTGCTGTGTGCTTTTTTCAGATGGCGGACGCGGGAGGATTCGAACCTCCGACCGCTCGGTTCGTAGCCGAGTACTCTATCCAGCTGAGCTACGCGTCCAATCTGAAAAACTGGCGGAGATGGAGGGATTCGAACCCTCGATAGAGTTTCCCCTATACACCCTTAGCAGGGGTGCGCCTTCAGCCACTCGGCCACATCTCCGCGCTGTGTTGCGGCGTGTATATTAATGTCTCAGGAAAATAAGTCAAACAATTTTTGGAACTGAAAAGTGCGTTTGCCGACCTTTTAAGCAATTCACCGTGATTAAGTTATAAAACGTACAAAAACGGCACAAATGGTCAGCAAGTCGCGGTAAAAACGTGGAAATTAGTCGTCTTCACCATAAGTTGAATCTGCAGAGCCTTTTTCGGCCTGGATGCGCATGTAGATCTCTTCACGATGCACCGATACCTCTTTAGGTGCATTCACGCCGATACGAACCTGGTTGCCTTTCACACCCAGCACCGTTACGGTAACTTCATCACCGATCATCAGTGTCTCACCAACACGACGAGTAAGAATTAGCATTCGTTTGCTCCTTTATCCTTTAATCCAGCGCCAGTGACACCGGTGTACACGAAAGCGCCGTATCATAACTCAGCTGCTTGGCTGATTAAAAGTCAGGCGTTTAAATAAATGGTCATAATTACCGGCATATTTGCCGCAAAACGCTGCCAGTGTAGCAATTTTGCCGCTTGTTACCGCTAAATACGCGATATTCCACCCGCACGACACGGCAAAGTGCGCTTTAGTGTTACGCCCCCAACTTAAAGAGCGATCAGCCAGCTGGCAATACCTGC
Source organism: Rheinheimera fenheensis (assembly GCF_039871805.1). Taxonomy (NCBI): domain Bacteria; kingdom Pseudomonadati; phylum Pseudomonadota; class Gammaproteobacteria; order Chromatiales; family Chromatiaceae; genus Rheinheimera; species Rheinheimera fenheensis. The sequence continues at coordinate 107,410 of NZ_JBDPJM010000013.1, read as the reverse complement.
CACACTGGCTGACACAAGCAGTTTAGCTTAATTTACTGCTGATATGCGTTTTTGCTTCTGTTAACACCGCTGGCAAGGCGGCAACATCGGTGCCGCCCGCCTGCGCCATATCTGGCCGGCCACCGCCTTTACCGCCTAATTTACCGGCGGTCCAGCCCACTAACTGGCCGGCATGCACTTTGGCGGTTAGATCGTCCGTTACCCCAGCGATAAGGCTAATTTTGTCATCATTTACGGTGGCTAGCAGCACCACGCCACTGCTTAGTTTATTTTTCAGCTCATCCAGGGTGGTACGCAATGCTTTGGGCTCAGTGGCAGGCAACTGCGCCACCAATACTGTGGCACCACCATGCTGCTCGGCTTGCTCCAGCAAGGAGGCACCGGCCTGACTGGCCAGCTTAGCTTTTAACTGCTCAATGTCTTTTTCCAGCTGCTTGCTGCGCTCCAGCGCCTGCTGCACCCGCTCAGCGATGCTCATTACATCGCCTTTCAGCGCGGCGGCAACGCTTTGTGCCTGCTGCTCTAACTGCTGAATAAAACTGATGGCACCGGCACCGCTAACCGCTTCAATACGACGCACACCCGAGGCGATACCACCTTCAGAGACAATTTTAAACAGGCCGATATCACCGGTACGGCTCACATGGGTGCCGCCACACAGCTCGATAGAGAAGTCGCCCATCGACAGTACCCGCACTTCGTCATCGTACTTTTCACCGAACAGCGCCATAGCACCAGCCGCTTTGGCCTGCTCAATTGGCATTAAACGGGTATCTAAAGCATTGTTTTGCTGAATCTGCTCGTTAACCAACTGCTCTATCTGGCGCAGCTGTTCAGGTTTTACTGCTTCAAAATGGCTAAAGTCAAAACGCAGCCGCTCTGGCCCAACCAAAGAGCCTTTTTGTGTTACATGCTCGCCCAGCACCTTACGCAGTGCCGCATGCAGCAAATGGGTGGCAGAGTGGTTTTGTTTTATGGCCGCACGACGGGCGCTGTCGATCTGCGCATCCACTTTATCACCCAGCTTAAGCGTGCCTTGCAGACGGCCTTTGTGGGCAAAGGCTTTACCCAGCTTAATAGTGTCTTCCACCACAAACACGGCACCACTGGCCAGCGTTAACCGGCCGGTATCACCGACCTGACCGCCAGACTCAGCATAAAATGGCGTTTTATCTAAAATCAGCAGTGCGTCTGCGCCATCGTTAAGCGTTTCAACCGCTTGGCCCTGCTGCAGTATTTCTACTACTGTGGCATTGCCGAACTCATGCTGGTAACCGGTAAATTCAGTATGCTGAGTTGAGCTTAACTGGGCGTTGTAGTCAGTACCAAAGTTAGACGCCTGCTGTGCTCTTTTGCGCTGCTCGGCCATGGCGGCATCAAAGCCGGCCTGGTCGATTGTCAGGTTACGCTCGCGCGCCACGTCGTTGGTTAAATCAACCGGAAAGCCATAGGTGTCATAAAGCTTGAATACCAGCTCGCCGGGCAGTATGGTGCCGTCTAAAGTAGACAGCGCATCTTCTAAAATAGCCAGGCCACGCTCCAGCGTTTTGCCAAATTGCTCTTCTTCCAGTTTGAGGATTTTTTCTACTACCGCCTGTTTGGCCACAAGCTCTGGGTAAGCCTCGCCCATTTGCGCTACCAAGGCCGGCACCAGCTTGTAGAAGAAGGCACCTTTGGCACCCAATTTGTTGCCATGGCGCACCGCGCGGCGCACGATACGGCGCAACACGTAGCCACGGCCTTCGTTCGACGGCTGTACACCATCGACAATTAAAAAGGCACAGCTGCGGATGTGGTCGGCGACTACGCGCAGCGATTTATCGGTTAAATCGGTTGCGCCGGTTGCTTCTGCAGCCGCTTTAATCAGTGCAACAAAGGTATCAATTTCGTAGTTGCTGTGTACATGCTGCAAAATAGCTGCAATACGTTCCAGCCCCATACCGGTATCCACGCTGGGCTTGGGTAGTTTTTCCATCCGGCCATCGCTGTGGCGGTTAAACTGCATAAAGACGATATTCCAGATCTCAATGTAGCGGTCGCCATCTTCTTCCACTGAACCCGGTGGGCCACCCCAGATATGTTCGCCGTGATCATAGAAAATTTCGGTGCAAGGGCCACAAGGGCCTGTGTCGCCCATCGCCCAGAAATTGTCTGACGCATAAGGCGCGCCTTTATTGTCACCAATGCGGATAATACGCTCGGCCGGCACCCCTATAGTGTCTTTCCAGATGTTGTAAGCTTCATCGTCGGTTTGGTATACCGTCACCCACAACTTTTCTTTCGGTAGCTTGACGACTTCAGTTAAAAACTCCCAGGCGTAGGCAATAGCGTCTTGCTTAAAATAATCGCCGAAGCTGAAGTTACCCAGCATTTCAAAGAAGGTGTGGTGACGTGCCGTGTAGCCAACGTTTTCCAAGTCATTGTGCTTACCACCGGCCCGCACACAGCGCTGGGCTGACACAGCCCGGTTGTAACTGCGTGGATCCTGGCCTAAAAATACGTCTTTAAACTGCACCATGCCGGCATTAGTGAATAACAAGGTGGCATCGTTACCCGGAATAAGCGAACTGCTGGGCACCACCTGGTGCTGTTTGCTGGCAAAAAAGTCTAAAAAAGCACGCCTGATACTGGCCGATGTCATAGTCATGAAGAAATCCTGTCCGCTTGGGTGTTACTCAGTTTGGTTAATGGCAAATTCGATCTGTTCACTGCTAAAGCCACGGCGCTGTAAATAGGCCATCCGCTTTAACTTGTCTTTATAGTCTGTCGCGGCGCTTAAGCCGTATTTTTTCAGGTATTGCTGGCGCGCCAGCGCAAACCAATCCAGTTCCAGCTCGTCAGCACTTTCCAGCACCTGCTGGCGGCTAATTTGCTGCTGCCGACACTCCTGAATAATGTACGCCAGGCCATAGCCTTTATTGGCGCGGCTACGCACTAACATTTGCACAAAACGCTGCTGGTTTAAATAATTTTGCGCTTTGCACCAATCCAGCACCGCCTGTACCTGCGATGGCTCGCCACCGAGGCGCTGCAGCCGTGTCTTCAGCTGCGCCTCACTGTAATCGCGCCGGCTTAACCAGTTTAATGCCGCTTGCTTAAGTGTGCTGCTGTCTGGCTCGGTCACGCTCACACTTCCAGCACGCCGTCATCCGTGCTTTTTACCTGCAACGCAAAAAATTCATTAAAGGATAAAAAGAACGCGATATGCAGTAGTGGAAATACCACGATTAAGCCGATAAACAAGGTTGGCATGGTAAGCATTATCAGCACCAGACTCAAGAGGCTGTATAATGCCAGTGGCGTTATATTGCGCCAGCAGGCCACCAGACTGGCTTGCATCACCACCAGCACGCTGTATTGCTGCAGAAAGTACGCCACCGCTATGGTGTAAGCAAACACCATCTTGCTTACAGTGAACCAAACAGCAATCATCAGCGCCAGTGACATACTGAACTCGCCGGCTTCTGCCTGCTCTACCATCAAGGCGTACATAAACACCAGCGGCAAAGTTGCCACCAGCTCGGCCAAGGCTAAACGGATAAATACCACCCGATACTGCGGCTCTTTAAATACCTGATATAAGCCGGTCACACTAATTTGTTTACCCTGTTGCAGTGCTACCACGGTTTTATAAATGCCAGCGGTAAGAAAAGGCATCAACAAAGCGACGATAAAACTGCTTATCGGTGGCAGTAGCATGCTAAGCAGCAGAAAACCGAGCATATGCAAGTAAATGAATAACCACACCAGAGGCGCCTGCATAAAAATAGCCCAGGCTTGTTTTAGCCAGCCCAAGGCGGCCTGGGCGGGTGCCCGGCGGATAATCAGTTTTAACTTAAACGCTTTATTCACAACCACTCCGGCTAAAATAACCACAACAGACAAGGGTCTGCCGTTACTGCATCGCTATGATACTGCAAAAGCGTTGAAATTAAGAGAGTGTCTGTTAAAGCCTTATTTTGCTGTAGCAGCAAGGTTATCAAGTTCGGCCAAAATGGCCGTTTGGCCGGCCTGCTTCAGTTGCCAGCGAATAAAACGCGCATCTACCTGCACGGTGCGGCCGGTTTGCGCCTGATACTGCCAGTCTGACAACAAGTTGGCCGGCACTGCGCCAAACATCACGCCGACCAGTTCACCCTGCTGATTAAAGCTGATACCCGAAGGGTTGCTATGGCAACTATCATTGCTGGCTAAAAAGTTAACTGCAATGTCAGGCACGGTTTCAGCCAGCTGCAGCGGGCTTTGACGGCCAAGCCAGGCGGTCAAACTGCTAAAAGGCTGATACCACACCGCATCATCTGGAGCGAAACCGCTCACCCGGCCCAGGCTGACGCGAAAACTGCCGTTGGCATCGGCGTAGCTGGCAATATTACGCGCTTCGTTATAAGCCAGTACCACTTCCATCGATGCAGCTCTGGCTTGCTCCAACTCAATAGCCAGCTGTTGGCGCTGCGTAGCCAATTGTGTCAGTGTCGGTGCCAGTGCGACAGTAAAACTAAGCAGCGGATCCTGGCTTTGCACAAAATCGCTGGCTGGCCGGCCCAGCCAATACTGACGCATGTCAGCCCGAGTTAAGCCGGTGCCGCGATAGATGGCAGATAATTTGTGTCTAACAATGTCACGATTAAAGCCATCGTTTAAGGCAAAGTACTGATCCAGTGCCGCCAGGCGCAGCTCAGCAGGCAAACGGGCGTACTGGCCGAGAAAATGCAGTGCCAGCTCCATATCAACTCTGGCATCAAATTGTTGTTCAAACGCCTCAAGCTCGGGTAAGAAAGCTTTGGCAGCCTGTACCCGTTCGTTGTAAGGCAATTGTGCCAGCTGATATAACTCACGTGCCAATGCCGGTAAACGGGCATACTGCAAATAGTTCAGTACCAGATCTCTGAGCGCCAGTTGCTGTTGTTGCATCAGCAGCGATTCCAGCTGTTGCAGTATCGGCCCATACAGTTGTTGCCGCACCGGGCTAGTGTTTATCCACTGGCTTAACGCCTGCTGTGCCGTCAATTTATTGCTAAAAAGAGCACTGCGCTGATATTGCTGTAGCCTGGCGTGTTGCTGGTCAAACTGCTGTTGCAGCTGGGTCAGCAGGCCGGCATAACGCAACGAAAGTGCCGAGTCTTCAGGCACCAGCTCACGCAGTAGGTGTAGCATTTGCTGCTGATACGCCAGAGCCTGCGGGTGGGCGCTGTCAAACTGGAATTTCAGCTCACTTGCCGGGCGATAACGCCGGGTTTGGCCGGGAAACATCGCTGTCAGTATTAACTGCTGCTCAGTTAAGGCGGCGTTACTTAAGCGGGCAAAATGGCTTTGCCATGGCTGATGTGCGTCATCATAAGCCAAGCTTACACCTTGCTCATTACCATAAACCCGCAACAGCACATAGTTAGCTGCATATCGCGGCCAACCACGGGCGTCGTCAGTGGCTGGCGACGGTAAATACACCAAGCGAATATCGTTCAGCAACCGATACTGCTCTAAGCGGTAGAGCAAGCCATGATGATCTGCCACCAGTTGGCACTGGATATCGGCGCCACTCTGACAGCCAGTAAGCATGGCAGATTTAAGCTGCGCCAGGCGCGCGGCTTTATCCTGTGCATCTAACGCCACACCAAGCGCCCGTTGCACCTGGTTGCTGACATCACGGCTTTGCAACAGCAGCTTGGCGCTAAGGCCCGGCAATTTCTGCTCAGCAGCGCGACGAGTGGCGTTTTGCCGCCCGGTATTATCTTTCGTTAAAGCGGCTGGCGGTAAATAGTCTGCCACACAGTCTGCGCTGGTCAGCAACAGGCCACTGGCCGAGACAAAAGCGCCAGTGCAACGCCCTAAGCGCACCACCGTTTGGTGTAATTGCGTCAGGGGTAGACCACTGGCGCGCTCCTGCTCTGTCAGGTCTAACTGCGCCAGTATCGGGCTGTTGTGCTGTAATTGATATGCTGACCAAAAACCTTCATAAGCCTGGCTTTGCACACTACCAAGCAGGGCAAAACTTAAGGCTAAACCGACAATTTTATTCATAACGATCTGTAGTATCGCACTTTTTATAGCGTTGCACTTTGCGCGCAGGCTAACACAAAGCCCGCCAGCATTGGGCAACGTTGCGGCAAAGTGCCAATTTATGCGTTAACTCTCCGTGCTTTTAGCTCACTTCCACGATAAAAAGCCCGCACAGATCTTGATATCTGGCAGTGACGCCGCATAATACTGCCTCGGCTGTTATGGGGTAGCTATGGAAAACTTTATCGAAAAACTGATGTATGCGTCGCGCTGGATCATGGCGCCAATTTATCTGGGCCTGAGCCTGGCATTACTGGCGCTTGGCATAAAATTTTTTCAGGAAGTATTTCATATCGTGCCAGTGCTTTTGACCATGAAAGAAGTAGAGCTTATTCTGGTCGTGCTGTCATTGATTGATATCGCGCTGGTGGGCGGTTTAATTGTTATGGTGATGTTCTCCGGCTATGAAAACTTTGTCTCGCGACTCGATTTAGAGGGTAACGATGACAAACTAAGCTGGCTGGGCAAATTAGACTCAGGTTCGCTAAAAAATAAGGTTGCTGCCTCTATCGTTGCCATCTCTTCTATTCACCTGCTGAAGGTGTTTATGAATACCGAAATTATCGCCAATGACAAAATTATGTGGTATCTGCTTATTCACATCACCTTTGTGCTGTCCGCCTTCGCTATGGGTTACCTTGATAAGGTGCTGCGCAAATAATTTAATACTGGCCGGGCTGCGCGTCTAACAGCAGCCTGGGCCGGTGCAACTGTGCCAACAGGAGGTTAGCATAGTGAATACCTTACTGCTGCGTCTTATTACGCTTTGGCTGATATGCCTGTGTGGTGCTGCTTTCGCACAGGGCCAACACGGTACACCGCTACTGGCCAATTTTAAACCTAAAGACTACAACGGCGGCACCCAGAACTGGGCCGTGGTACAAGACCCGCGCGGCCTGTTGTATGTGGGTAATAATGTGGGTGTGTTGGAATATGACGGCGCCAACTGGCGTATGATCCCCACCCGCAATAAAGCCGTGGTACGTTCACTGGCAACCGCGGCAGACGGGCGCATTTATGTCGGTTCAAAAGGTGAAATAGGTTATCTGGACACCCACAGCAGCACCGGCAGCCAATATGTCTCCTTATTGTCACGCATTCCAGAACATTACCGTCAGTTTCAGGATGTCCGCCAAACCTTTGCGACCGATACCGGTGTGTATTTTATTAGCCGTGATTATATTTTCTGGCTTGGCGTGGACGATGTGCAGGTTTGGACCACCAACAGCGCTTTTCACAAAGCGTTTTGGCTGAATAACCGCCTGATAGTCCGTGAAGAAGGTACCGGCCTGCTGGAGCTTAAGGCCGGCAGTTTTACCCTGCTGCCTGGCTCAGAGTTTTTCGCCAACACCAGTGTTTTTATGCTGGAACACTATGATAACGATACCTTATTGGCCGGTAGCCGCGAAGGGCAGCTGTTTTTGCTCACCGCTGAAGGGGCAAGGCGCTGGCATACCAATATTGACGCACTCCTGGCGCAGGCAACCCTGTATACCGGCCTTAGGCTGCACAACGGTGACTTTGCCTTGGGCACCAGTCAGAACGGCCTGTTTATCCTCAAGCCAGACGGTACGTTAAAAAGCCATATTAACAGCCAGTATGGCCTGGTCGATCAGAACGTACGGGCACTGTATCAGGACCACCAGCAAGGTATCTGGCTGGCATTGGATCATGGCTTAAGCCGCATCGATCTGGCATCAGCCCTAACTTACTACAACAGTGCTAATGGCATACAGGGCAATGTGTTGGCACTGTTTCAACATCAGGGCCAATTCTATGCCGGTACCAGCCTGGGATTATTCGTCAAAAATACGACAAACCGCTTTGATGCACTTAGCGCCGTGCAAAAGCAAACCTGGGATTTTATGCAGTTTGATAACCAGTTACTGCTGGCAAACAGCAATGGTGTCTACCGATTGCAACAACAGCAGCTGAGTTTGCTGCGTCAATCTGAGCTTGCCAGCAAAGTGTTATACCGCTCAAAACTCACACCAGAGCGGGTTTATATTGGCCTGCAGGATGGCCTGGCCAGCATGCGCTGGGTAGATGGCCAATGGCTGGACGAAGGCCGGGTACCGGGTGTCAGTGGTAACCTCAACAGCATTGTAGAAACTGAGCATGGCGAGTTGTGGTTAGGCACCCTGGCACATGGCGTTTACCGGTTGCAACTGCCGGCAAACTGGCCCGGTGGAGTGCCGCTGCCAGTACAGCGTTTTAGCAAAGTTCAGGGCCTGCCCAGTAATAACCGTAACGCTGTTTACTGGCACAATAATCAGTTACTGCTGGCAACTGTGGCGGGGTTTTACCGTTTTAACGCAGCAGACGACACCTTTTACCTCGATGAGGCGATGGCGCAGGCATTCGGTCCCAGCCAACCCTGGGTACGCTATCCGCAAGCTGATGCCGATAATAACCTGTGGTTGTTGACCTGGGATAACGACAACGGCAGCCGCCGCGCCGGTGTGTTGTATCAGGATCACAGTGCCCAGTATCGCTGGCATGACTCAGCGCTGGCCCCGCTGCAGGATATCCCGCTGGATACAGTACTGATTGACGAACAACAGGTGATTTGGTTTGGTGGCGCCGAAGGCATTTTTCGCTTTGCCCCGGATGAACACCGCCAGCTGGCTCCTAAACCGCCGCTGTTGCGACAGCTCAGAACCCTGGATGGCAAGCTGTTTTATCAGGGCGGCGCTTTGCCAGCACGCCTTGCGCTCACGGCAACCGACAATAGTCTGCGCTTTGACTACTCCAGTGCCAACTTCAGCCAGGTATTTGGTATGCAGTTTCAAACAAAGCTGATTGGCTATGACACTCAGTGGTCTGCCTTGAGCAAAGAGCTGTATCGGGATTATACCAACCTGCCCGCCGGCGATTATCAGTTTATGGTCAGAAGCCGCGACCAACAGGGAAATGAACAACTTTCTACCCCGCTTAACATCCATATTCCTCACGCCTGGTATGCCAGCCCATTAGCCTGGTTTATTTACCTGGGTGCTGTCGTTGTGCTGTTGTATCTGTTACTTAAATGGCGTACCCGGCAACTGTTAGCAGAAAAACTCTACCTGACAACCCAGGTACAGCAACGTACAGCGCACTTGCAACACACCATGCAACAGCTACAACATGCCAAGCAGGCAGCAGAGTCGGCCACTGCGGCAAAAAGTGAGTTTCTGGCCAATATGAGCCATGAACTGCGCACACCATTAAATGCTGTGCTGGGCTTTGCTGAACTGGCGCAGCACAGCAACGACTTCGCCAGCCAACAAAGTTATCTGGCCAAGATCCGCGCGGCGGGCAAAATTCTGCTCAGCATCATTAATGACATTCTGGATTTCTCCAAAATTGAAGCCGGCAAACTGGAACTGGACACAGCTCCCTTTGCTCCCCGAGAGATGCTAAACCAGGTAACAGATATGTTCAGTGCGCAGTTGGCGCAAAAAAACCTGGCCTTTACACTGGAAGTTGATGACAAGCTGCCTGCACTGCTACTAGGTGATGCACTGCGTTTATCGCAGGTACTGATTAATCTGTTAGGTAACGCGGTGAAATTTACCGAAAAAGGCCGTATCGGGCTTAGGCTGCAGGCACAAACCAGCGATGGCGTTTGCCAGCTGAGTTTTGCTATCAGTGACACAGGCATCGGCATCAGCGCTGCACAGCAACAGCAACTGTTTCAGGCTTTTAGCCAGGCTGACAACTCTATCAGCCGCAAATACGGCGGCACCGGCCTGGGGCTGGCAATTTGTCAGCGTTTGCTGCACCTTATGCACAGTGAGCTGAGTGTACAAAGCCAGCCCGGTGTCGGTACTGTGTTTAGCTTTAGCTTGCAACTGCCACTGGCAACGCCTGCACCGCAGCAAGAGATTAATCACAGCCCATATTTAGCCAGCAGTACTGGCTCAAGCAGCAGCTCTGACTCAAGCAGCAACACCATTTTGCTGGTCGAAGACAACTACTTTAACCAGACACTGGCAGTGATTTTACTGAAAAAACTCGGCTATCAAGTACTAACCGCAGACAGTGCCGAGCAGGCCCTTGACCTGTTAGCAACACAGTCAGTCGCCCTGGTACTGCTGGATATTGAGCTGCCTGGCATGAATGGCTATGCCTGCTGTCAGGCAATAAGACAAAAGCCAGCGTTAGCGCAGCTGCCGGTTATTGCCATGACAGCGCATCAGACAGACTCAGTACGTCAACAATGCGAAGAAGCCGGTATTAACGATCTGATTACCAAACCCATAGAAACGCAGTTGCTGGCCGACAAACTGGCGCTTTGGTTAAACAAAGGCTGAACACGCCTGACTAAGGCGAGTTTGCCGGCGCTGCGGCCTGCTCTGGGCAATAAAAGCGGTTTGGCAGCTGCTGGTTAACCTGCAAAAAGTAGGTTAACTGCAGTTGCTGATACCAGTTGTCCAGTAACACGCTAAGCAAGGCTTTATCAAAACTGCGTTGCAATACCGGATCGCGAAACGCAGCACGGTAAAGCGTTGAGCCAAACAACGGGTGAATACTTACTTCAACCGGCTGTGCCGCATTTTGCATATGAAAGGTAAAAATATTTCGGTCTAACACCACCACCTGGGTGCGGCCATACAGCAGCATATCCACCTGGGCGCGTTGATCCACCATTTCCTGATAGGCAGGGTTTTGCGCCACACTGTCGCGATAATCCGGCCCCAGAACCTTAGTGGCGCCCTGAAAAGCAATAACATTCTTCGCCGCAAGATCAGCCGGGTGCTGCAAGGTAAATTCATCCCGGGCTCGACTCACCGCCACATTCTGATAGCGAATATAAGGCTGAGAAAAGAACAAACCGGGCTCATCTGGCTCATTCGGCTGCAAGGTGGCAATGTCGCCATTACCACTTTCCAGCAAACCTCGGATGCGTGAATTGGGCACAAACACAAATACCGCTTCATGCCCCATGCGGCGCACCACTTCACGTAGCAGCTCTATCTCATAACCACTGACCGTTTCCAGCTTGATGTAAGGCGGTTTGTTTTGCCCTACCAGCACATTCAGTGGTGCCGCAAGCGTTTGCTGGACCGACAGCAGCGCCGATAGCGCCAGCCACACCAACAATACCCACCTGACCATAATACGCTCCAGCACCTGCTTACTGCATCTAGTGTAGATGGTTTTACCTGAGTGCAACGTGGTAAGGCAAGTATTTTGCTATAGCAGGAACATAAATCTTAACCCTATAACAATCACTTAGCCGATCTGGTTCGGCAACTGAAAAGGATTAGCGCAGATTCGGCGCCAGCCAGCTTTCTGCCTCTGTCTGGCTCCAGCCTTTTTTCGCCGCATAGTCGCTGAGCTGATCTTCGCCTATTTTGCTGACAGCGAAATACTTGCTGTCCGGGTGCGCAAAATACCAGCCACTCACCGCGGCACCCGGCCACATGGCATAGCTTTCGGTAAGGGTAATGCCGGTTTGTGCTTCTACATCCAACAGCTGCCACAAGGTGCCTTTTTCCGTGTGCTCCGGGCAGGCCGGGTAACCCGGTGCCGGCCGTATGCCCTGATACAGCTCACGAATTAGCTGCTCGTTATCAAGCGCCTCATCTGCAGCATAGCCCCAATACTCACGGCGCACTTTCAAATGCAGGTATTCGGCTAAGGCTTCGGCTAAACGATCAGCCAGGGCTTTAACCATAATGCTGTTGTAATCGTCATGCTCGGCGGCAAATTGTGCGGCAAATTCATCAGCGCCAAAGCCGGTGCTCACCGCAAAGCCGCCGATATAATCTTTTACACCGCTTTCCACCGGGGCGATAAAATCGGCCAGGCTGCAGTTGGGCGCATTGTTTCTAAGCTGCAATTGCTGACGCAGGTTATACAGCCGGGCTTTTTCAGTCGTTCGGCTCTCATCGGTGTAAACAATAATATCTTCTCCAGCACTATTGGCCGGGAACAGACCAAACACCGCTTTACCTTTGACATGGCCTTCATTGATCATCCGATCGAGCATAGCGTTAGCATCTTTAAACAGCTTGCGCGCTTCTATACCCACTTCAGCATGATTAAGTATCGCCGGATACTTACCGGATAATTGCCAGGTTAAGAAAAACGGTGTCCAGTCGATGTAGTCGCGCAAGATGTTTAAATCGACATCCTGCCACAGATGCACTCCGGGCTGTTTTGGCGCTGGTGCCACCTTGGTTAAATCGAGCTGGAATTTATTCGCTCTGGCCTCAGCGAAACTCAGCAGTTTTTCACCGGGGCGCGAACGGGCATGTTGCTCACGCGCTACGATATATTCCTGTTTAATGCGGGCTAAGTAATCGGCTTTGCTGTCTTTGCCGATTAACGCCTGCACCACCGATACGCTGCGTGAGGCATTGGGCACATAGACCACGCCATGCTGATAATGCGGTTCAATTTTTACCGCTGTGTGCGCTTTTGAGGTAGTGGCGCCACCAATCAGTAGCGGCTGGGTAAAGCCCAGCCGGGTCATTTCTTTGGCCACGTGCACCATTTCATCTAAAGAGGGTGTGATAAGGCCAGACAAACCAATCACATCGACATTTTGCTCTTTCGCCACGCGCAGCAGCTCAGCGCACGGCACCATCACGCCCAAATCGATAACTTCAAAGTTATTACACTGCAGCACCACACCAACAATGTTTTTGCCGATATCGTGCACATCGCCTTTCACGGTAGCCAACAGCACCTTGCCCTGCGCCTGACCACCTTCTTTTTCCTGCTCGATAAAAGGCTGCAAATAGGCGACGGCTTTTTTCATTACCCGGGCCGATTTAACGACTTGTGGTAAAAACATCTTGCCCTCACCAAACAAGTCGCCGACCACGTTCATGCCGTCCATTAACGGCCCTTCAATCACATGCAGCGGTTTTTCCGCTTGCTGCCTCGCCTCTTCGGTGTCGATATCAATAAAGTCGGTGATGCCTTTTACCAGGGCATGTTCCAGCCGCTTATTGACCGGCAGGCTGCGCCAGGCATCGTCCTGCTTCTCCGCCACGCTGCCATCGCCTTTAAACTGGGCAGCAATATCCAGCAAGCGCTCGGTGGCATCATCACGGCGGTTTAAAATCACATCCTCTACCCGCTCGCGCAGCAAGTCAGGAATATCGTCATACACCGCCAGTTGGCCGGCGTTAACAATGCCCATGTCCATGCCGGCGGCGATGGCATGGAATAAAAATACCGAGTGAATAGCTTCGCGAACCGCATCGTTGCCGCGAAACGAAAACGACACGTTAGATACACCGCCAGAGATTTTGGCATAAGGGCACAGCCGTTTTATCTCGCGGGTGGCTTCAATAAAATCCACCGCGTAGTTGTTGTGCTCTTCAATACCGGTCGCCACAGCGAAGATATTCGGGTCAAAGATAATATCTTCTGGCGGAAAACCAATCTGCTCTGTCAGTAACTTGTAAGCGCGCACGCAAATTTCTACCTTGCGCGCTTTGGTATCAGCCTGGCCTTGTTCGTCAAAGGCCATTACCACCACAGCGGCACCGTAGCGGCGTAATAAACGGGCTTGCTGCAAAAACGGCGCCTCGCCTTCTTTTAGCGAGATAGAGTTGACCACCGCCTTGCCCTGAATGCATTTTAGCGCCGCTTCAATCACCTCCCATTTCGACGAGTCGACCATAATCGGCACCCGTGAGATATCCGGCTCTGACGCTAACAGCTGCAGATAACGCACCATGGCGGCTTTGCTGTCCAGCATCGCCTCGTCCATATTGATGTCGATAATTTGCGCGCCGTTTTCGACTTGCTGGCGTGCGACATCAAGCGCCGCTTCAAAATCGCCGTTTAAAATCAGTTTTTTAAATTTCGCCGAGCCGGTAACGTTAGTCCGCTCGCCGACATTAATAAATCTGGCCTGTTGCTGCATTACCACTCCAGAGAAAAGGCTTCAAGGCCGGCTAAATGAAAACTATGGCTAGCCGTTTTTGGCTGCCGTGGCGGCGCGTCTTTTACAGCCTGTGCGATGGCTTTAATGTGCTCGGGCGTGGTGCCACAGCAGCCACCGACGATATTTAAAAAGCCTTGCTTGGCCCAATCAGCAATTTCGGCGGCCATCTCAGTGGCGCCTAAATCGTATTCGCCAAATTCATTCGGCAAGCCGGCATTGGGGTGTACTGAAACATAGGCCTCCGAGACACCTGACAGAGTTTCGACATAAGGGCGCAGCAAATCCGGCCCTAAGGCGCAGTTCAGGCCAAAACAGACCGGCTCAACATGGGCCAGGCTATGATAAAACGCCTCGGTGGTTTGGCCGGATAAAGTACGGCCGGAGGCGTCAGTAATGGTGCCGGAGATCATCACCGGCAGTTTAACGCCCATTTCATCAAACACCTGCAGCACAGCAAAAGCCGCAGCTTTGGCATTTAGCGTATCAAAGATGGTTTCCAGCATAATAATGTCGGCACCGCCTTCAATTAAGGCGCGGGTCGACTCGGTATAAGCGGCAACTAACTCATCAAAGCTGACATTACGAAAGCCAGGATCATTCACATCAGGCGAGATTGATGCCGTGCGGTTAGTCGGCCCTAACACACCGGCAACATAGCGCGGTTTGTCTGGTTCAAGTGCGGTCACTTCATCGCAGACTTTACGCGCCAGCGCGGCCGCTTCGCGGTTAATGCGTGCCGACAGCCCTTCCATCTGATAATCCGCCATCGCGATAGTGGTGGCGTTAAAGCTGTTGGTTTCGACAATATCAGCACCGGCCAGCAAATACTGGCGGTGAATATCGGCAATCAAATCCGGCTGGGTCAGTACCAGCAAATCGTTGTTACCTTTCACATCACAGGGCCAGTTGGCAAATTCGCTGCCGCGATAATCGGCTTCTTCTAAGCGGTGCTGCTGGATCATGGTGCCCATGGCGCCATCGAGAATAACAATACGCTGTGAAAGTAACTGACGGAATTGTTCAGGCGTTAGTCTTGCAGTCATAAAATGCTCTTTAGGTTGCCCGAGGGTTTAGGCGCTTTGGCCAATCTGGCTTAGTTCAAACGGCGTGGCCTGATACACATAGTAGTTTAGCCAGTTGCTAAACAGTAAAAAGGCATGGCTTTGCCACAGTTTTTGCGGCCCTTGCAGTGGGTCGTTATTACGGTAATAGTTTTCCGGCAATCTGGGGTTAAGCCCGGCGGCCAGATCGCGCTGATATTCATCATCCAAAGTGGTGAGATCATACTCCGGATGGCCGGTGACAAACACCCGGCTGCCACTACTGTTTTGCAGTAAATACGCGCCGGTAACATCGGCTTCAGCCAGGATATGTAAGTCATCATGCTGCTGGTACTTTTGCTTTGGCACCTGGGCATAACGCGAATGTGGCACTAAAAACTGGTCGTCAAAGCCGCGCACCAGCGGACACAGCGGCTGGGTAACCTGCTGCCAGTACACACCGGATAATTTTTCGCCGCGGATTTCACGCTGCAAACCATAATACTGATACAGCGCCGCATGCGCCGCCCAGCATAAAAACAAGGTAGAGGTGACGTTATGATCGGCCCAGCGCAATATATCGCCAAACTGCGCCCAGTAAGTCACATCTTCATAATCGACCAGCCCCAGCGGCGCACCGGTAATAATCAGGCCATCGTACTTTTGCTGCTGCACTTCAGAGAAATAGCGGTAAAAGCAGTTTAAATGGCTCGGCGGCGTGTTCTTGCTGACATGGTCATCAATGCGCAGCAAATCGACATCCACCTGCAACGGGCTATTGGCCAGCAAGCGCAGCAGCTGAATTTCCGTGGCAATTTTATTTGGCATTAAATTTAAAATAGCGATTTTCAGCGGCCGGATATCCTGCGACTGCGCCCGGCTCTCGGTCATCACAAACACATTTTCTGCCGACAGCGCTTCTACCGCCGGCAACTGATCGATCACTTTAATAGGCATAGCCACACCCGCTTAACTGACATAGCCGCTACTTTGCGCAAAAGCGGCAACAAAGTCAACTTCTATACGTTTAGATGGCTAAATATGCAAATGATTAGTGTCAGCGTTAAATTACAGTCAGTCGCCTCATTCCCAACCAGACACAAGGTTGTTAAAAGTTAAGCGCTAACATTGAGTAAAGCTAACGACTCTGCAACAATGCGATGTCACTATTTAGCTTTGGATTTTATCTGTGCGTACCCTATGCCGTTGTGTTTACCTAGGCTGTTTTGCTCTGTTTGGCTGTTTTATGATGCTCTCTACTGCACAGGCCCAGTGGCACCGTCAGGCCTTCGAAACGCTTGGCACCCAGGCCTATATTGAGCTGTGGTGTGACGATAGCAGCAAGGCACAGCGGTTAATCAGCGAGGTACAGGCGGAGTTTGAACGGATTAACCAGCTGATGAGCCCCTATATCGCCAGTAGTGAGTTAAGCTTGCTTAACCGTGAGGCGTCTAGGGCGCCAGTGACGGTCTCGGCTGAGATGTATCAGTTGCTGCAGCGGGCGCGGCATATTTCGATGCTAAGCCACGGCGCCTTTGATATTACCTTCGCTTCGGTGGGTTTTTACTACGATTATCGCAGCGGCCAGAAGCCGGATGCACGTCAGCTGGAGCAAGGCCGGCAGTTAGTGAATTACCAAAGCGTTGAACTACTGGCAAACAAGCAGGTTAAATACAGCCAGCCCGGCATTAAAATTGATTTAGGCGGTATTGCTAAAGGCTACGCGGTAGAGCGCGCCATTGGCTTGTTAGCAACACAAGGTATTAAGCATGCCCAGCTTACCGCCGGTGGCGATAGCCGTTTACTCGGTGATAAAACCGGCAAGCCCTGGCTGGTGGGCGTAAAGCACCCACGACAGGATGACAAATATGCCGTTACCCTACCACTGGCAGATAGCGCCATTAGTACTTCTGGCGATTACGAGCGCTTTTTTATTGAAGATGGTGTGCGTTATCACCATATTTTAGATCCTAAAACCGGTAAAAGTGCGGCTGGCGCGTTAAGCGTGTCAGTCATTGGCGCCGATACTACCCAGACCGACGCGCTGTCGACCACCTTGTTTGTACTGGGACTTAAGCAAGGCATGGCATTAATTGAGCAAATTGATGGCTATGAAGCTATTTTTATTGATGCTGAGCGTAAGATGTATTTTTCCAGCGGCTTAACGCCCTAAGGCGTGTTTACTCTGAGGTAAGTTACCCTGCATTTGTTGCTGTACAGGCAAAGCATGCTGTTGTACATTCATTAGCAAATAGCAATGTGCATGGAGCGCCTTATGTTGCGTAAGTTGGCACTAAGCCTGTTGTTTAGCCTTAGCCCCTTGCTGGTCAGTGCTACTGAGTCTGACTGCACCTTACGCATGTCCGCCGAAACCGATTTTCCACCGCATTTAATTCAGCAGCAACAACAATGGACCGGGTTAAGTGTCGAGCTGATGCAGCGGTTGGCACAAGAGCTTAACTGTGAGCTGGTGTTTATTAATAGCCCCTGGCTCAGATCCCTGCAAATGAGTGCCCAGGGCGAGCTGGATGTACTAAGCCACTTGTCGGTAAGCAACGAGCGCAAAGCTCAATTTGCCTTTATCGGCCCGCATCATATCGAAAGTATTTATCTGGTGGGCGACCCAAGCGAAATTATTGCGCCGGCAAGCTTACAACAGCTGGCTGAGGGCGTTGATCTGGGTAGTATCGCTACCTTACATGGTGCTTATTATGGCGAAGAGTTTAGCCGTTTAAGCCTGCAACCCACTTTCGCCCGTCAGTTGGTAAGCATCAGCAGTATTCAGGATAAACTGGCGCTGCTGCGGGCAAAACGGGTTAACACCATTTTAGAAGACATCAGCGTACTGCACTACTGGCAGCACCATAAATACCCGGACGCTGAGCGTTATCAGCCCTTGCTCAAAGTATACGAAAGCCCGGTGTATTTTGGTTTTAGTAAAGTCTCCCTAAGCGAAAAGCAACTTAAACACATCGCTGATACCTGGCAGCGCCTCTATCAGCAGGGTGAGCTTAACGCTATTTATCGGAAATACCAGATAGCAGCCGACGAAAAGCTGGTACCTGCGCCGCTGCTGTAAGCTTTACACCCTACCCGGCTAGGGCGCCAGTCTCGGCTGTGGTGCCGGTAAGCTAAACTGATAGTCGTCCAGCTGATATGGCTGCATAACCTGTTTTAAGGTGCCATTGTCGTACAACTTCTGCCAGGCCGCCGCCATTGCAGTAAGCTGCTGTGCATCAAAGGTGTTTAGGTTAAAACCAAAATAGACCGGGCTTTGAAATACCTCAAACAGCGGTTGATAATCTGCTGTCGGCAGGCTGGCGCGTTTTTTCCAGTAATGATACGCTGCAATGTCTTCCAGCACACCATGCACCCGGCCATTGAGCAGCAAAGCCTGCTTATCTTCATTGCCGCGAATAAAAACAAAACGGGTACGGTTTTTCGCATCATTTAAGATGCTATCCAGCTCATCACCATAATAAGCGCCGTTTAGCAGGGCAATGATGCCGGTGGTGCCAGTGCGTTTCAGTTCAGACAATTCGGTAAGATTAGGAAAAGCTTGCGGTATCCCCACCAGATAAATCACTTCCTGATGGTGTGGGCCAATAAAGGCAAACTGGCGGCTGCGCTCGGTATTGTAGGTGAGATGGGTTACCACATCTAACTGGCCCTGCTCCATCAGCTTTAATGCCCTAAGCCAGGGGCTGTGAATAAACTCCAGCTGACAGCCCATCTCTGTTGCCAGCGCAGAGAGTAAATCAACGTTCAGGCCACGCCAGCTATCACCCTGCTGCATAATATAAGGCGCAAAACTGGTTTCAATGCCCATGCGCCAGACACAACTTTTCGCCGGATAACTTAGCAGCAGGCCCAGCAGTGCAAGACATACCCATCTCATCACTTAAGCTCCGATAGCGTTAACGCCAATTAACGGCAGCTATTAAGCTGCAACCTAATCAACTATATACGCGCCAGCGCCAACTTGCCTGCCGGCGACAGAAATAATCTGTCGCGTCAGACAATAGGCGCAAAAGCCGTAAGCCGATCCAGGCTGGCCGCATTACCCAACCCATGAAAAGGTGCTACTTCAGCTAAGCGCCCCTGTTCACCATGCAGTGCCAGATAATTTAGCAGTACAGTTTGCACCAGCAAATTCACGTTGTTGGCCGCCACCGACGAGCCGGTTTCTACCGATGCATCTGGCCGCATAAAGCCGATTTGCTGATGCCGGGCCTGCTGCTCAGCACTGCCACCTAACAGCGTAGGCCGGCCATTAGGGCTGTATACCAGGATAAAAGACGCCGCAGTGGATGAGTTATCCCCGGTCCACTCGCCTTTGCCCCGGCCAAACTCTGAGTCATCAATACGGCCATTACTGGCCACTGAGCCATCGCTGTAGACATAGATCATCAGCGGCTGATTCATCCGGGCAGCATATTCCAGACAGGCCCCTATGCAGCGGCCGGCGCGCAGGTCACGCAGCTCACCGGTACCCCGTTCGCCGGTATGGTAATCATAGCCGCCTATGGTAATAGAACCCGCACCGGCAAAACCGTTCACCACCAGCTTCATGACCGACGCCGTTTTACGAAACTCACCATCACTATTAAATTCTTCGGCGCTAAAAATGCCGGCAGCGCCGACAATGTCAGGATCGGCAGCCGGATCCAGCGTTGCCGGGTTACCAAAGCGATCGGCTAAATCGGCACTTTTCACATAACCACAGCGCACCAGCTCTTTGAGCACCGCATCACGGCTAATGTTAGTGTTGACCCGCCCCAGTTTACTGTCACTGATGCGCTGTACCGCTTCCATCACCGCCACCGCATCATTCTGGTTGAGCAGGCCAAATAAATCACCCACATCTACCAGGCCAGTGACATCGCTGGGCCTGTCTATTTTGGTTGGCCTAAGCTCGGGGTTATAAAACTCCATCGGCATCATTGAATTGGCGCCGGAGTCAGAGTTTCGCGAGCCGATAAGTGGCATTAACGAGCCGCTGGCGCCTGCTTTGGCAATGGCATACATAGGGTTATGTGGGTTGTTACCGGTGTCGTTTTCCGAGCGCGACGGCAGCACGGCACCATTGGTCATGGCCTGGGTTGCCAAACTGGTGCGCTCTAAAATACCGGCCAGCATTTGCGAGTCACTGTGAAACGCCAACCCCAGCTGATCATTAACAAAGCCTGCCGCCGGATCGGCGCTGTTTACCGCCTGCGGCACCATATCTGCTGGCAAACCCAGCTTGCTATAGCCCTGCACCGATAAAAAGTCGCGCTGACCCCCTGCGCCGCCCACCAACACATTAGAGCCGGCAATATTGGCGCCACCGGCCAAATCAAAGCAGATAAACGGAATTTTACCGGCGCCCTGCACATTAATACCACACAGCTGTTTTAGCGCCTCTAAATCCGGCGAGAGTTCAGCATGGGCCTTATTTGGGTTAGCAAACAAGCCAAACACTGAGCCGGTGGTGAGCACGGCAGCACCATAGCTTAAGCCACAGGCAATAAAATCGCGCCGGCTTATCGGTTTGCTGTGACAGGCATGCAGTAACGGGCTATCCGGGTGTAAGGTTTTATGTCGTTTCATTTTGCTCTCCTACTGCAATACCAGCTCGGCACTGGCCAACACGGCCGTGCAGGCCGCTTTGGCAATGGTGCGACTGCGATCACTACTGCAGCTGCCGCCACAGTTACTTAACCGGCCTATCAGCGCGTCCAGTTCAGTCTCTACCTCAGCGCGCGGTGCCGAGCTTAACGGTGCCAGTGGCATCAGGCGGGTAAGCAGTGCATCGATAAACAGCGGCCGGTTTGCCGGGCTGTATGTGGTCGAAGGCGCTGCAGTAAAATCGATACCGGCAAACCAGCTTTGCCGGATGGCGTTATCTTCAATCGCCGCGTTACAGTAGGCAATACCCAGCTGAGTGATAGCCATTTGTTGTGCAGAGACAAAAGTATCCAAGCTGTCAGAAGAGGGCAGCTGGCGCTGAATAGTCTGATACACCTGCGCCACAGCAACATTCTGCTGTGGCACGCCGGTTAGCGCACTCATACTGGCATGAATTTCAGCAAAGGTTTTAAGGCCAATATCACTGCTGTTAGTGCTGCTGGCAATAATTTGCTGCACCGGGGCCGTGCTGTCAGTGCGGACATTGGTCAGCTCGCCTATGCGGGCAAAAGATAAGAAAAACTCATCACCCTGGGCACCTAACTCGCTGCCAATAATGGTGCCTTGCGCAGACAACACAGCGCCACCGGCCAGATCAGCATCAGTGCCAAGCTCGAATTGTTGTTTGATCCAGGCCTGGCCAGTGACCACCTCTTTACCGTTTAACCCCAGCGCCATACCGCTAATATTAAGGGGCTGTGACAGTGTACGGCCTTCCAGATTGACTAAATAAGGCGCGTTAAACAGGTAGGAGTAATTATCAAACTGCGCCACTTCGAATACGATGTAGCTATCAGGCAGATTGATCAGCTCGCCAATGGCAAACAGCAGATAAAACTTCTGCCCCACACCCACCTCGTAATTCTGCTGCACCTGCGCCGCATTCAGCGCTTTGTTGTGCACGGCCAGTAGCCGTATTGTGCCCTGCCATTGGCGGTTGCCGTTGGCTTCATTCCCCAGCATCAGGGCAAAGCTGTTATCCCAGTTGCGGATAGCCACAGCCGGAGCGCGTACACCGGTATCTTCACCGTTAACGTAGATGCGCTGGCCATTCACCGGGTCCTGCGTGAGTACCACGTGCTGTAACGTCGCCTGCAGCACTTCGTCAGCATCGGCGGTACTGACCGCGGGTAAGCCCGCCAGATCGCTTTGATCACTGCGCAGCAAAAAGTCATAGTTATACTGACTTTGCCCCAGGGTGATATTGCGCTCGTTGCTGCTACCGGCATAACTGACAATCGCCGCCGGCCCTTCCTGCGTGACATTGGCCGGCACCAGCCAGGCCTCTAAAGACAGCTCGCCGGTGGCATTGATCAAATTCGCCAGCTTACTGCTGTTTTGTGTGCTGGCCTGCGCCCGGCCGCTATTAATTTGAATACCCCAGCCCGTTACCCAGCTAATATCGCCTTGCAGGCTTAAATTAGCCGCAGGCTCCACACCTGAGGTATCGTAAGCAATGGCGCCGCTGCCGGTTTTAAACTGGTAAAAGGCAATCTGGTTTGCTTCAAAGCGGCCGCCACTGGAGGCAACCACGCCATCATCCAGCCGCAGCGCTTTTGACACCACCAAAGCAGGGTCGATTGAGGTTAACTCGACACTATCAGCAATTTGCTCAATGGCAGACAGCATTTGCGCGGCATCGGCGGTGCAATCTGACCAGCAGTTGTGAAACTCGCCCCCTAAGCGTGCCACAAAGCGTGACAACTCAGGGTTATCCAGGTTAATCAACTTACGGCTGGCCTCGTAGGCGGCTGCCAAGTCGCTGCTGGCAAAAAACGGTGACTGGGTTTGCGCCGCATCCGGCGCGTGGCAGTTGACACAATACTGGCGCAGCAGCGGATAAACGGTGCTGCCAAATAGCGCCGGATCCTCCGGTAATACTTTGCTGGCGCCTGGGTCACGTATAGGCGGTGCCACCAGGGTTACTGTAGCCGCTTCGGTCTCACTGTTGTTGGCCCAGTTGCGGATCCACTGCGCCATGGTATCGGCGCAGGCACTGTCACTGGCCTGCCAGCAGTTATGGCCACCAGCCAGTTTAGTGACCAGCAGTGATTGCGCCGGATCGGCGAGGTTAACTAAGGCTGTCGCAGCAGCATACGCCTGATTAATATCGTCGTTACGGGCAAAAAAGGGCGCAGTATTGCCCTGCACATGGCAGGCGCCGCAGCGGTTGGCGCTGGCAACATTGTCCCACAGCGTCAGTTTAAACAGCTGAATATCCGCCGTTTGCGGTGCCGGGCCGGTGTAGTTGGTGTTGTCTTCCTGCACCGGTGGCGGTGGGTTTTGCTCTACTTCAGCGCCACCACAACCGGCCAGCAGCAGTGTAAACAGCACGGGCAACAGTATATGCTTCATGGCTTAGTCTCCCATGCAGTAGGTGGCCGTGTCGGCAAACACCTGCTTTAATTTGTAGCCACCCGTTTGAAAGCTGGCGGTAATGCTATGTAAGGTGCTGACATCGGTCAGGTTTTCCGGCTCACGCAGGCACACCGTGCGAAACACCTTTTTCACTTGACACTGGGCAAATGCCTCCGTGTGGGCCAGCTCCTGGCCTAAGCTTTTGGCGCCATTGCCTTCGCCTGGCAGGCTGTTATCCCAGCCTAACGCCATATTCTGCCCCTGACGCCAATAGTTCACCCAGCTGTCGTCTGGCGTACGGTAACCATAAGGAAAGCTGCCAGCGTTAATATGGTATTTCGGCTGCACCCGGCTTTGGGTCAGCTCATTCTGGGTCCCGCTTTGCTGATAAAAAATGCGGCCATTGCTGCCATCTTCATCGGTGAACTGATAATCGTAATAGGCAAAGGCTTGTGCCAGCGGGTCCATGCCGGCGTGGCAACCAACACAGCGGTTGTTGAAGATGCGGCTGTCGCCGCCCGGGCTGCGGCTGACATCCTGACGAATGCGATCAGTCGGCCGGCTAATGTCCTGCAGTGGCTCAAGGTCAGTACATAGCTGGCTCATCAGCGTAAAACGGAACATGGCGCGGTTAGTGCCAAGATAAAAAAACGCTTTGGCAGCGGCGCGACTGGTCATCACACCGGCAGCAGCCTCCGCCGGAATGCCATTTAAACTGCTTTGCGAGCGCGGCTCTAAATACTGCGCCAGGTCGACGGCCTGTTGCTCCAACGCCAGATAATGGGCATTGTTATCGCTCTGATAAGGCGGCAGGCCAAGGCTGTCGGCACCCACGTATAAAATATCGGTTTGCAGCAACTGGCGAAAATCCACCTCATCACGCACCAGGCCAATCACGGTCGCCGTGTAGTCATTTAATGGCTCAAACACGTCCAGGTCGCGGTTGGTAGCAGGGGCTGCGAACAACTTTAACGTTGTGCGGTAAAAATCCGGGTGTTGCATGGCAAGCTCAGCAGCGGCGCGGGCATTACCCTGCTCAATCAGCGTTTGCATCTGGCTTAAGGTGCCGGCATCAGCCGGTACGCCTGCCAGCCGCTCGTGCAGCCGTTTTGCCTGCTCCAGCGCGCTGGCCTGCGCCGGCGCACCCTGCAACAGTGCCAGCAGCAAGCTGGATATCATCATCACGTTACGCATAAGTATCCTCCGGTTTAGCCCGGTAAAAATTCCACCGTCCACTGCGAGCGGGTCACTGCCGCCGCTTCGGCGCCAAAATTGACCGAGCGTAACCGCAGCACTAATGAGCGCTCCAGTTTGGCATCGTTCAGCTCACTGCTTTTTATACTGACATCGGCCAGACTGCCGTCCGGGTTTATCACAAGTTCAAACACCACTTTACCTTTTAACAACGGATTAGCCCGCAGTGCCCGGCTGTATAACGTGTACAAGCTGCTTTTATTCGCTTCCAGCACCCGACGGATCTGCGCCTCTGAACGGCCTTGCCCAGCACTACTGCCCTGGCTACTGCTGTCGGCCAAGGTGTTACCAGCATCTTTTCTGCCCACGGCCGACAGCCCTTTTAGCTCGGTTTCAGCCAGTGCAACGCTGCTGGTGTCGGCCAGCTCTGAGCGCACGATGTCGCCGGCAGCCGCCGCTGCTTCTGCTGCAGCGAATTGCTTGTTGGCTTCGTTACGCAGTAAAGTACGTTCTACCTGTGTGGCCTGCTGGTCACCACGGCTTTTTAGCTGCGGCGCGCTGTTATCCAGCTGAAAACTTTGCCTAAGTGTCGCCAGCTCATCACGCATCGCCATTAAGCCGGCCTGCTCTGCCTGCTTGCGCGCTTGCTGCGGGTCGGGTTTTGCCGTATCAGCACGCGCTTCTACCGGTTCAGGCTCGGGCTTGGTTTCAGGCTCGGGCAGCGGCTCAGCTTTTTGCTCTGGCAGCGGCTCAGGTTCAGGCGGTGGCGCTATTTGTTTTTGCTCTAACATGACCCGCGCCAGCGTTGGTGGTAGCTGCTCCTGCACTTCACGGCTGCGCTCGGGTACCTGCAGTGCCGGCACCAGCACGGCAAATACCAACCATAACAATAGCCCCAGCCACAGCAGTTGGTAAAAGCGTTTATCTTCTGTTTGCCAGCTATGCAGGCTTACTACTGCCGCTGTCATGGTGCCTCCGCCCTGGCCGGCGCCATCGCTTCTACCGCCAGCGATAAGTCACGGTATTCGGTGGCCGCGCAAATGGCCATCAGCTGGCGCAGCAAACCGTAAGGTGTGGCCGCATCGCCTAAAATTGTCAGCGGCCGGCCCAGAGCTTGCTGGGTCTCATCAAGCGCCCCGGCGCGGCTGGCCAGATAATTCAGCTCAGTGGTTAATGCCTGGGTTAATTCTGGCAGCCACAGGCTGCTGTCCTGTTGCCAGTCGCCCTGCCACACCGGTTTACCCTGCACCAAGATAGCGCTACCGGTAATGGTCAGCATCACTTTTTCTGTCGGCAGCTGCTCGGACACCGAGCGCGGCAGGCTGATATCTTTATTGCTTTGCAGCACCTTGACTTCAGACTGATTCACCATCAGGAAAAACACCAGTATGGTGAAAATGTCCATCAGAGCGACCAGATTAAGCTTACTGGCCTGTGCCAGGCGCTGATTTTGCCGCTCCAAGCGCTTAGCGCGAAATGACATCTTCATTCGCTCACCTCCGCCGGCAACTGTCCCAGTGAAATTTGCGGAAACAGCTCAGCGTCAACCAACTGAGCGGCCACTACAGCTTTAAACGAACGCACGGTGTCCATCGCACTGACCAGGGTTTGATAGTCCAGATCGTCCGCCGCCAGAATACTGATATCCTGCTTATCGATGTTTTTTTGCTGCAACGTCAGTTTCAAATCCTGTAAAAACAGGCTTAAGGCGGCAAAATCGTAGTGGCCCTCAGCCGTCAGCTCAAACACCCGCAGCGGCTGCCCCGCCGGGTAATTCAACCTTAACCGGTCGGGGTGAATTTCCAACTCCAGTAGCTGTGGCTGTTCCTGCTCCTGCTGCAATTGCTGTTCGGTTAACGGCGGCAGCTGAATATTCAGCACCCGGATTTGCGCAAATACCAGACTTAGCAATAACACCGGCACCAGCACGATCATCAAGTTCATAAAAGACGTGATGTCTAGCTCAGCTTCAGTGAGCAGGTTTTTACGCCGCTTTATCATCCCGCCCACCGTCTGTTTGCTTGGCGATACTGTTCATCAGTTTAATGCCGACCATTTCCATGGTGTCGATAATGGTCGCGGTTTTGCCCTGTAGCAATGCATGTACGAACACCAGAGGGATGGCAGTGATCAAGCCAAAGGCGGTGGTGTTCATCGCTACCGAAATACTGGACGATAACAAACTGGCTTTTTCCGACGGGTCGGCATTAGCCACCGCCGAAAAGGCGGCAATAAGCCCCATGATGGTACCGAGCAGTCCTAGCAGGGTGGCCACGTTGGCCAAGGTTGCCAGAAACGGCGTGCGCTTTTGCAGACGCAGGCTATACTCCAGCACCACCTCTTCCATGGCGTATTCCATATCTTCACGCCGTGTAGACGAACGTAACCGGTGTATGCCACTTTCCAGCATGGCAATCAATGGTGCACTGCTTTGCTGCGCTAACTGCAGAATTTTGCTGGTATCGGCTTGTGCCAGTGCCGGCTGCACCTGCGCCAGAGCGCGTTGGTTAACCGCATAGACTGAGCGTAAAAACCACCAACGCTCAACAGCAATAACAATACCCAAGACTAAAATGAACGCGATGGGGTAAATAAACACGCCGCCTTCCTGTAAAAACCGAACGATGCCGTTGAACAACTCCATGAAACCTGTCCTCTTATTGCTGTTTTTCGTTAACTGCTGTTGATGTTGTCGCGCTGTTGCTGTCTTGTTTTAGCGCGATAAAGCGTAAAAATTGCGGCCGATCGAGCGGCGACAAGGTTATTTTTTGCGCTGGTAAAGGCTCAGCGGCAATGCGAATTTCACCCACCGGGCTTTGCCAGGGCAGAACGTAAATCGTTTTCGGCTGCTCCTGATTACCACTGATGGTGCTGTCAATTTGTACTTCGGCAGTTTGCTGTGCCGCTGCCGTGCTGGCAACCAGCAGTAACAGCCAGAATTTAGCGTGCATCGGTTTGCTCCTGCGCTAATTGTTGCTCCAGCAGTGCCAGCCAGCCGGCCACGGCCGGATCCTCGCTTAAGGCTTGATACTGCTGATAGTGATAACGCGCCTGTAATAACTGGCCTAAATACAGCTCGTATAAAAACGCCAGGTTTTTATGGGCCGGTGCATACTGGCTATCCGCTTTAAGTGCTGCGCTGAAATACTGCTCAGCCACAGCAAAACGGCCCTGCTGACGTGCTAGCACACCGGCCAAATTTAGTGCCGGCGCATGCAGCTGTAAGGCTGGCTGCGTGGTTAAGGTCTGCTCGGCGCTGTCAACGTCACCGGCGCGCCACTGGCTTAATGCCAGGTTATAAGCCACACCGGGTGCCGCAGGCAGTTGCTGCTGCAATCGCTGAAACGCCCCGGTTGCACCGGCAAAGTCGCCCTGGCGCAGCAGCGCCGCAGCGGAGGCAAATTGCGCCTGCTCGTCATCGGTTAAGCTCGGTACAACGGCTGCCTGCTGGGTCGGCAAACTGGCGCCCTCAGCGGCTAGCTCCTCATTAGCCACCGCGTCAACTGCAGTAGGTGCCACTGGTGCTGTCTGGCTACAGGCTGTCAGCAACATCGCCAACAACAGCGCCGGATACAGGATGAAACTGCGATTAATAGGCCGCATCGGCAGCTCCGCTATAGGCTTCTGGTTTATCAAATTTTGCCGGCAATAACTGCGCCAGGCGCTCGAAACTCTGCGCTATCCAGCTATCCCATAATTGCTGCTGCGTCAGCCGGGTGTTTTGCTGATAAATGGCAATGGCCTGCTCTTCAAACGGGTAAGCCTGCTCCTCCAGCAAGAGCTCATATTCTTCCAGTGCCAGTTCGTCCAGCCCCTTGGGCCGATCTGACGCTAAAATGGCTTTGGCCATTTGCTGATAAAGCTCTGCCACCTGGAACTGCGCTTCACTGACCAGCTCTGCCACACCAAACTGCATACTTTGCTGGTATTGCTTAATGGCCGTACTCATATGTTGCTGTTTGGTCTTCAGGCTTTTACTCAGCGGGTGGCTTAGTGCCACACCGCGGAACAGCATACTGTTGTGCCGGCCCAGCTCTAACAGCGCCTGCGCCGCCAGTTGCTGGCTGCGGCTATTACCGTCGCCGGCATACTGCTGCTCAAAACTGGCAATTTTTTCCCGCCAGAAATTTTGCCGGTACAGGTCCTGCTGCTGTTGATACAGCGCCACTAACTGAGCCCGGGCTTCCTGTGCCAGCAGATGCGGCTGCGGGTAACGGTTGGCATAACTGCGCCAGCTGTTCAGGGCCTGCTGCTGCGCACCGGCGCGCTGATAATACTGCGCCGCCAGGTACAAGGCTTCGCGCTGCTGCTCTGGTGCAGTGCTATTGGCTGCCAGATAGCTCAGCTCATCCGCTGCGGCTTGCCACTGCTCTGCCTGCTCGTAGCTATCGAGCAGCATAGCGCGGGCGCTTAACAGCCGCTCGCTTTGCGGGTAACGCTGAATAAACTGTTTAAGCGCTATGATAGCGTCCTGATGCTGGCCTTGCTGGCGCAGCAAGGTTATTTGCTCAAAAGCAGCCGCCTGATGATAAGCCGAGTCTGGCAGCGCGCTTTGCAGGCGCTGCAAATGGTTTAAGATTTGCTCAGGGCTTTGCGCTGGCAGCTGGGCCTGCTGATAAATACTGGACGCAAGTTGTTCGGTTAACAGCTGGCGGCGCGCCGCGCTCAGGCTGCCTTGTAATAAGGCACTGATGCTTTGCTCAGCAGCGCTGTATTGCGCCAGAGCCAGCTCACTTTGACTGTGTAAAAACTGCGCCTCGGCCACTAAAGCCGGCGTGCTTGGCGTTGGCCACTGCGCTACCACGCTGCTCAGCGCGAGCACCGCCTGGTAGTCTTTTGCCTGATAGGCTTGCTGCACCTGTTGCAAGGCGACCTGCTGCGCGGCGGGATGCGCACTGTGGTAGCGGACAAAGTCGTTTTGCTGGCGCTGCCATTGCTGTATTTCCAGCTCACTGGCTGCTGCACTCTGTGCCAGCTGTTCGCTAAGTAACAAGGCTTTATAGGCGGCATCGGGGGCACTGAACAGGCTAGCGTTAAGCTGCTGGGCATAACCCAGCTCAGTGTACAGCGTTAATGCCGCTTGCCACTGCTCGGCACCAAAGTGCGACTCGGCCAGTAAATAGCGCAGATCATCAGCTTGATAACTGTTCGCTGCCGCAGCGCCCTGAAGACGGGGCTCTTCGAGCACCTGCAGCATTTGCTGCCATAGCGGCACTACAGCGGCATAGGCTTTCGCTCGCTCTGGCTGTGGTAACGACTGCGCTTTGGCATAACCACTGCGGGCAAAATAATCCAGATATTGCAGCAAATAAGGCTGCACTTCGCTAAGTGCCGTGCTGTCAGCCTGCTGCCAAAAGCCAGCTGCCGGGCCAAACAAGCTGACATACTGCTGCTGCGCCGCCAATGCCGCACTGGCGTTAGCGTCTGACAAATGGTAGTTGATGATATTCAGCTGCATCCGCGCGGAAAGCACTGAGCCTGGGTAGTGTTCAACAAAGGCGGCATAGCTTGCCAGCGCAGCCGCCGCCAGTTGTTTCTCCAGCAGAAAATCTGCCAATGCCTGATAAAGCTGCGCCACCATGGCCAGGGGTCGCTGGTTACCTTTAAAACTGACTCTGTCGATCAGTCCCGTTAAGCTTTCAGCCTGCTGCTGATAACTGAGCGAAATGCTTAAGGTGCGCAGCACTTCCTGTTGCATGCTCTGACGGCTGTCGTCTGCAGGCACAATAGCATCGCTGTACAAGCTGTCTAACAGCTGTAAAAACTGCTCATCGGCGCGCTCAAACTGCTGCTGTTTAAAGTAGCTCCAGCCTGCCATGTAGCGTGCTTGTGTCTGCAAACTCTCATCACTGGTTTGCAGCACGGCCAGATAGCCCTGCAGCGCCTGCTCATAGTCAGCACGGCTGTAATAAATATCGGCCAGCCGAAACCAGGCCTCGGCGGCGAAAGCTGAATCAGGGTATTGCTGTAGCAGTATTGTTAGCTGATCAAGACAAGCCTGCTGCTCACCGAGTAAATCGTAGCTACGTGCCAGCTGATAACGGATAAGCTCATTATTCGGATCCTGCGGATAATCGTTAAGTAACTGCTGATAGCCCTGTACCAACTGCCTTAACGCGTCTTGCTCCTCTGCTGCCGGCAGTTCCTGACGATCCAACCGGGCAGTGTGCAACTGCGATAGCCGGTATAAAATTTTCTGCCGGGTTGTTTCAGCCGGCGCTAACGCCAGTATTTGCTGATACAGCTTATCCAGTTGCTGCTCACTCACCGCAGGAGCGTCTTGCAAAATGCTTTGATCAAAGGCCGGTAAATCGGCCAGTCCCGGCCGCGCGACCAGACGCTGCTCGCTGGCACAGCCAGCCAGCAGCGCACTGCACAGGCCAAGCGAGACTAACAACCCTGGCTGACGCAGCTGAAATACGCTCATCGGCCCACCCCAGCTTGTGTCAGTGCGGCGGGCAACAGCCGCTCCATCATGCGTGCCATTGCCTGCTTATTATGGCGTTGTAATTCAGTTAACTGCGCCAATTGCGCACTGCGCTGCTGCTGTAATTGCTGATTTAACCGTGCCAGTAACTGTTGCTGCTGGCTAAGCAGTGCCAGATTAAGTTGCTGCTGCGACGCGCTTAACTCCACCAGCCGTTGCTGCTGGGCTTTTAACCTTTCGGTGCTGCTGCCCTGTGCTGCCAGCTGGGCCAGTTGCTGCTCTGCCGCGAGCAAAGCTGTTTTTATTGCCTCTAACTGCTCACGACGCTGATAGCGCCCCTGGGCACTAGTGTCACTGTATTGCCAGTGCAATAAGCCCCGCAGCCGCGCCAGGCGCCCGGCATAGTCATTGTCACTTTGCAGCGTGCTGTTAATGCTGGCAAAGCGCTGCTCTGCCTGCTCTAAACGGCGCAGCTGCTGATACGTCTCGCCGTCGGTCAGGCTAAGCGCTAAGGGTTGCTGTTCAGCATCGGCGATGTGCTGTCGCAAGTTATCAAAGCGCTGGGTAAGTATCGCCGCATCGCCTGACAGCTGAGGTAAGCGGCTACTGAGCAATTGTTGCTGCTGGTCTAGTTTGAACTGCACCACCTGGGTAAGCCGCTGTAAACGTTGCTGGCGCTGCGGCGCCGCCGCCAGTTGCTGCTCAACGGTTAAGATGTCCTGGCTAAGCCGGTATAAGTCATTGTTTTCGGTAAGCTGTAACTGTTGCCAGTCTGACAAGCCCTGTTGTAACTGGCTAACCTGTAACGGCCTGGCTTGTTGGTTAACTAAGTTACCTTGCTGCTGATAATACTGCTCGGCCCACTGGTAAGCGGCTAGCGCGCCAGAAAAATCAGCTTGCCGCTCAAGTTGCTCGCCCAGGCGGGTGGCGCCTTGCCAGGCGGTTAAACTAAATGGCTGCTGCTTAATTTGCTGCTGCAGCACGGCCAGCAAGGTGGGAATATGACGCTGCTCGGTCAGAATATGGCTGTACAAACCCAGCGCTGTGTCACTTAGCACGCTGTCTAGCGGAAAACTTGCCAGTAGGGCTTCAGCATCTGCCAGCTCTTGTCGGTCAATATGCAACTGTGCTTTGAGCAAGGTAATGTAATCGCCCAGTGCAGCCTTTTCTTCGGTGGGGTAAATAAAACCTGTTGGTGCGCCCAATAACCGCCATTGCCCACTAAACAGCAGCGCCCAAAAGCTCTTTTGCTCTGGTACGCTAAGCTGTTGCTCTAATTGCTTAAGCCAGTTAAGCGCCACTTCTGACTGGCCTGCCCGCGCCAGTGCCAATGCCTGATTGCTGACGATATAAGGCATCTCACTGTAACCCGCTAACGCGGCAATAGGCGGCGCTTCAGGCAGATTGATGTCGGGCCAGGAAACTAACTGGCTTAATAACTGCTGCTCACCGAGCCACTGCCCATCGGTGCCTATTTGCACCTGCGCCAGGTATTGCTGCGCCAGTGCTTTATTACCCAGCTCCAGCTGGTAACGGGCAAACTGCAATAACGCCACATTACGCAGCGCGCGCGGTAAGGCATTGTCGCCAACGTCGTCTTGGTTTAACAAGCGCTGTAAAATATCGGCGGCGTGCTGTGGCATGCCCAGTTGCAGGTACAAACCGGCTTCCAGCAGCGCCGTGCGTGGGTCTTGCACTTTTGCCAGCTGCAAGGTTTCCAACGCCTGCGCGGGCTGTTGCAAATAAAACGCCCAGGCGGCCTGACGGTAATGCCAGTTATCCGGTATAACGGGTACCGCTGCCAGCAGTGAGGATGGCAGTAGCAGCGTCAGCAACAGGGTGCGGCTTAGTCGTTGGACCATGGCTTAACGACAAAATCAGGTTGATAATCACTACTGCGATCATTGATCTGCAGCTCCAGCAGCACCGCGTCTTCCGTTTTGGTAAATGTATGGCTTACCGCACGGCGATAATCACGGTTATCCGGCCCTTTACCAACAAAGACCGCGGTCAGGCTATGCTCGCCGGCTTTAATATTGCCTTTGTACAGTGGCTGTATAGCGCCGCGCTTTATCGCATCCCACTGCTGCGCCGTATACAAATGCGACTCAACCGGCGTGTCGTTTAACAGCAGCTGCACACTGTCTAGCTGGAAAAACTGGCCGGCATCGGCCGAAACAAACACCGCCAGCTGGGTTTGCGGTGGAAACAGTAGTTCTTCTTCCAGTAGGAATAATTCGCGGTTTAACTGGATAACCTGCTGCTTTAGCTGCTCAAGCTCGGTGGCTACCGGCGGCTCGGCGCGGGCCAGCAGACTGGCAAACAACAAGGCAAAACACATTAACACTTTCATCTGGTTATCCTGTTAAAAATAAAGGCTGAAAAAGGCCCGCACCACATTAGCGTCTAACCGGTATAACGGCTCCAGCCCAGGCTGCGCGTCGGTTATCGTGACATTACGAAAATTCTTATAGCTAAAACGGATATGATCCCACTGTACATTCAGCTCGGGCTTAGCGCCGGGCCAGAACGACCACAGCGGCAGCGCATAACTGGCTCCCAGCCCCAGGGTGATATTGCTAAATTCACTGAGCTCTTTATCACGCGCCATAAAGTTTTGCTGATTGGCAAAATCGAACAAATCGCGGTAAAACTCGGCCTGCCCCTGTGCATACCAGCGTAGCTTGGCTTCCAGTGTCCAGTCGGCTGTCAGCGGGTGCACATATTCAAGCTCGGCGTCCAGTGCGCGAATATCCCAGCTGTCCTGATAATGTCTGAGGTTTAAACTCAGCGCCGCGCGATAAGGCAAATACACTTTATTCACCAGCGAGATGGCCAGCGCATTACGGGTGTCGGGGTAGACTTCACTCTGGTAGCTGTAGCCCAGCGGGGCAGTATTGTCGCGATAACGCACACTGCGATAAGGGTTATTTAAAAAGCCTTCGTCTAAATCGACCTGCATATTCAGCGCTGCTATCCAGCTGCTGCTCAGCACCTGTGTCCAGCCCAGTTTGTAGTTGTAGCGCTTGACGTCGGCCGTGAAGCTCTCGTCACCGTTACGGCCCACCGTATCATCACCAAAGCCGGCTTCCAGGCTTAGCGTAGTCATGCCGCCAAAGGTGTCATGGGCGATAGCAAAGGACATTGATTTGGCGTTGTAATCATCTTCATCGCTTTGCGCATAATTCAAGCTAAGGATGCTGTTGCCTGTCAGATAATCGACGCCA
The DNA here is from genome assembly GCF_039871805.1 of Rheinheimera fenheensis. Classification (NCBI taxonomy): domain Bacteria; kingdom Pseudomonadati; phylum Pseudomonadota; class Gammaproteobacteria; order Chromatiales; family Chromatiaceae; genus Rheinheimera; species Rheinheimera fenheensis. The sequence continues at coordinate 73,546 of NZ_JBDPJM010000013.1, read as the reverse complement.
ACGCGTTTTTCATGCCGGGTTTCGGTATACGCCGAGGCGGTTGCTTGTACATCAATCGAGGCGCCTGACACCGTATCAATGTAGTAGTAACCGGACAGTGACACCGTCTGGCCGACCTTTTTACGCAGCATCAGCGCCGGGCCATCTATAGAGACACCGCCGCCCTGGTATCCGTGATACATCACGTCGGCTCTGTCCTGTGGTAATACCGCAGCCTGCAGCAGCGGGCTTAGCAGCATTAACACGATAATTACGCCAAGCGTCTTTATCGCACCACGCCCCTTAGTTACAACCACAGCCGCCTCCGCCACTGCCATTCGCCCCTTTAGCCGCCTCGCGGGAGTCCTGTACGTGCACAATATGCTGCAATGCCACCGGGTGACGGCCAAACGCCATGATAGGGTCGGCCAGTTTGTCGCGCTCATAGGGTTTTACCCAGGGCTCTATGCTGGCACAGCCGCTAAGCAGTAAAACAGGCACCAAACTCAGCACCCGCTTATTCACGCAGTAAGCCTTTAATATCGTTTTCATATTTTTTCTCATAGCCCGGCTGATAGCCGCGATGCACGCTGCGCACGGCACCGTTCTTGTCAACAATAACGGTCGTTGGCATCGCCTCTACCTGAAACGCTTTAGACACGCTGTTATCCACATCAAACAGCACCGGAAAACCAACCGGCACTTTATTGAGATAAGCCAGCGCTGCTTTACTGTCGTTTTCCACATTCACGCCCCAGACCTGCACACCCAGCATCTGATATTTTTGCGCCAGTTTATCCAGTGCCGGCATTTCCTGAATACAAGGCCCACACCAGCTGGCCCAGAAGTTGATCAGCATAATGTCTCCACGCTGTTCAGCCAGACGCAGATTGTTGCCATCTAAAGCCTTGAGGGTAAAATCGGGCGCCTGCGCCGCCTGTAGTGGCAGAGCCAGCGCTGCCAGCAATACTGTTATGATGCGAAATGTCATGCGTTATTACCTTCTCTTTACCGCTAAAAATACAGTGCCAGCCCAAGCGACAAACTTAAGTTATGCGTCGTTTTGCTGCGCGCCAAAATGGTGGTTTCAAAAATATAATCACTAAACGTCAGATCTACGGCCAGCCAGTCGGTGGCATACAACCTGAACTGGCTGCCCAGGTGCAGCGCAAACACTTTATCACCGGCAAAATCGACATTACCGCCGCCGGCAAACACCGCCAAACCACTATTTAGGGCAAAGTCACGGGTTAAAAAAACTTCGCCCGGCAACAGCATGTAACCAACATGCGCACCGTAATATTGCCATTTGCGCTGCTCATCGGTTAACAGCGGTGCAGCGCCGCTTAATTCTTCAAATGAAGTCAGGCCAGCTTTAGCAAAGGCATACTCGGCACTGAGATAAAAATCTTCGTTAATCTGGTAACTCAGCTGTACTGCGCCCAGTGCACTGCTGCCAAAGTCTTCAATACTCAGTACACCTGCACGCACACCCAGCAGCCAGTTTTCGCTATCCAACAGGTCTTCACTGATGTCACTACGCGGGATATCCGGTGTGACTTCTTGTGCGCTGGCCCAAACGGGCGCCAAACACAGCACTAAAAAAATACGCTGAAGCCAAGTTTCCATGTATCAATCTCTTCGTTGTCGTTACGGTCGGTGACGATCACACTGCGCCGGTAGCCGGCACGGGCAATAAAGTTGCGGCTGATATAATAACGCAGGCCCAGTTCACTGCTGGCCAGGGTATTGTTGCGATCAGGCGTTTGTACCAGCACAGTGCGCGGTGTAGTGCGCAGCACACCGCCGCCAATGCCAAAATAAGGTGATAAGCGCCAGTGTGGCATAGGGTTTAGGTAAATACTCAGCTCTGCCGATAGGTTATCCGCCTGCTGACCATTAGCCTGGCCCAGTGCCAGCTCAGCCTGCACAAACTGGCTAAACAGGTAAGACACCGACAGCTGATAGTAACTGCTGCCGTTAAAATCACCGAACGCCACGCCAGCTTCAAACTGTCGCTGCTGGTAAGCGTCAAGCTGCTCATCGCTGACGCTAAACCGCGCACCGTCCTCGTTTTGCAGCGCGACCAGATCGCTGCGCGCCAGCCAGTAACGCTGTTGTTTAAATTCAACCTGCACCCAATCATGCCGCCGGCTTAATAAGGTGAGCCGTTCTTGCTTTATCGCCACCTGCACTATCGGATAACCACGACCGGGGCCAGAATGTAAATTGACAAAATCGGTCTGCACCGTGACCTGTAACGGCTCTGCCAGTAGCGGCGCACTGAGCAACATCAACAGCGCTAAAATGACACTACGCATCTATTGCTCCGGTACAGCAAAAGGTGAGTTGTAATACTGGGCACCAATATCTAACCAGTCCGCCAGCAGTTTGAGTTCTGCTGCGGTCAGATAGCCCTGATGGCTGCCGCCCTGGCCAAAGCGGCTGAAAAACGCCGTACTTTGTAGGGCACTGCCCGCGCGCATACTGGCGTTTACCGTCACGGTGACCATCAGCGGGATTGGATTGCCATTATCATCCAATACCAGATTGCCATCTTCGTCGGTGACAAACAGCAGGTTACCGTCCGCGTCTGTGGCCTGCACTAAACGGTCGACCAAGACACCACCAACCAACTCTTGCTCGTTGTCATTACTTAACAACTCGCGGTAACTGCGGTAGTGTTCAGCTTCCAGATCTGAGGGTTCAGCATCAAGCTCCAGCTGCGCTACCGGTACCCGGGCATTGCCATCGGCATCGGTGCGGCTGTGGCAGCTGACACAGGTGTTATCGGCGATCAGCTCATTGCTTTGGCTATCAAAGCTGCGTCTGTCAAGACTCCACAACGGCTGGATATGTGTCGGGTAGTCAATGCGCAGCCGGCAACTGGCCAGCCACTGTTCAAAGCAGGCCACACCTACCGGCTGCTCTGTCGTTAAGTCCTGATAACTGACTTGCTCCGCTGTATCCGGCGCGCGCCGGGCCGGGTCGGTCCAGATATCAAAGTAGCGCAGCGCCTCATCAAGCTCTTGCACACCATTAATGCGCGCTGCGGTTTGCGCCATGGTTTCCCCCGGCAGAGCAATCAATTCAGGATTAGCATTGGCAAAAGGCGCTGCAGCACTGGCGCCGGCATTGGCAGCGTCCGCCTCGCCAGCCCCTTCTACCCGACCATGGGGCGCTGTGCTGTCTGCGGTATGGCAGCCATTACAACTTCGGGTTTCACCCGGCCGTAAACTTATCCATTGCTGGTGCAGCGGTGATACCGCCTGGCCCTGGGCATTTAACAGCGCTAAATTAAACGGCACATCGGCCGGCACTTTCACCAGCACAGAACCGTCAGGCTCTACCGCGACAGTACCGAGAATTTCGCGCATTAATTGGCGCCGGCTTACGCCAAAAGCAAAATTCGGTGTGTCTAACACCTCTTCAGGGGGTAAGGGCACACCGCGTACCAAACGTAAATATCTGACAGGTCTGTCGCTGGCGCTGTTCTGCATGGGGTCCGCCAGGCTGGCAAGGTCAACACTGCTGCTGCCGGCAAAATCATACACGCTACGGATATGCAAAATGGCAGCGTTTTCGTCAATCAGGCTGGTATCCAGTGTTGGATTAGGCGGTAAAAAAGCACCCTCATCATACGCCTGCAGCACCACCGGCTCGCTGACCAAAAACCCTTCCTGCCCCGGCCTTACCGGCACCTGAGTTTGCTTTTGCGTATCAAACAGCCACAAGCCGTAAAGCGGCTGCGCCAGCTCGAGCTCACTGCTGTCTTCCACCTGTGCACAGCTGAGCACTTGCTCTTCCACGACCAGCCGGCAGGGTGACCAACTCACCAGGTAGCGGCCGCTGCTGTCTTTCAATGGAATATAGCTGTTAATCGCACCGGCACGCTCAGTGCGGCCGGTATTATCAAAAGCCCAGGGAAACAATGGCGTTTGCGCCGGTTCAACCAGGGTCTGCCCTGCCAGCGGCTGGCTATTGTCACTGGCAATATCAATAGCAACACGTTGCGGCCAGCTATTGTAATAAGGCGCATCAACGCTAGTCAGTGCCAGCGATACGCTGCCATCGTCTAAGACAATAGCCTTGCCAAACTCCACCCGGCTTTGCTCGGCACCGCTATCATGCGAATGCCAGCCATAGATCAACTGGTTTTCACTACCATCCGGGCGCATTTGATACCAGTTCAGCATGTTACGGTCGCTTTGATTATCCCAGCGACTATAGATAATGTGACCATCTGGCAGCAGTGTCGGATACAGATCGTGGCTTAAGTTAAAGGTTAATTGCTCAAGGCCAGTACCGTCGGCATTGATCACATGTAAGTTAAAGGCAGGGGCATTTAAATCCTCGTCTAACGCAGTGTACTGAGGTTTAAATTCATCCAGTAGAATTTGCCGGGATTTCAGCTGGCGGGTAGAGCTAAAAATAATGCGGCCATCGGCTAAAAATGCCGGGCTGACATCATGACCGCGCTGTGCTTGCTGCGAGTCTGCAATAAGCGGGCTCAAACGGGTAGTTGCCACATCATATCGCCACAGGTCCCACTTCGGCTGTAGCTCATCTGGCACATTTTCAAGCTCTGGCGCGCGCAGTGCAAAAACCAGTGTTTTACCATCCGGTGATGCCACCAGATCTTTTACATCGTATAACGCATCGTCAGCGAATAACGCACTGGTTAAATCACGCTCGGGTGAATCGGCAAACGCATTTTGCTTTAGCAGCAGGCGCGCACCGGGATTAAAGGCACTGGGGTCAAATAATGCTGGCTGGAAAGGTTCATCGTCGTTAATTAGCAGCGGACGCTCAACAAAGGCCAGCGCAATTTCCTGCACCACAGGGTCAACAGGTTCTTGTTGCACACTGATGTCGGCTTTACAGCCCAGCAGATACAGACAGACTACAACAAAGCATGCCCTTGTTATTATTATCATTTTTCATACCAGCTTGCTTTTACTGCGATGGCAGGATGGTGCAGCATGTTAACTGAACTTGCACACAGCTTATCGCTGGTTTAACAACACAGCAAGATAAAATTTATTACAAAAAAAGCCAGCATAAGCTGGCTTTATTAACCTTAGATGAACAGCTGTTATAAGTCGGCTTCAAATGCCTCAGGAATGGCTTGCTCTATCGGTTTTTCACCCGGTTTAAGCAACAGGCGGGCACGCAACTCTTTCTCAATTTCATCTGCCACGGCCGGGTTATCTTGCAAAAACTTCATTGCATTGGCTTTACCCTGGCCAATTTTATTGCCCTGATAGGCATACCAGGCACCGGCTTTATCCACCAGACCTTGTGCTACACCTAAATCAATCAGCTCGCCTAACTTATTAATGCCGGCGCCGTACTGAATAATAAACTCAGCTTGTTTAAACGGCGGTGCAACTTTGTTTTTCACCACTTTAACGCGGGTTTCGTTACCGGTAATTTCATCGCCTTCTTTCACCGAGCCAATACGGCGGATGTCTAAGCGCACCGATGCATAGAACTTCAGCGCATTACCACCGGTGGTGGTTTCCGGGTTACCGAACATCACACCAATCTTCATGCGGATCTGGTTGATGAAAATACATAAGGTGTTAGAGCGCTTGATATTAGCAGTTAACTTACGCAGCGCCTGCGACATTAAGCGTGCCTGTAAGCCCATGTGGCTGTCGCCCATGTCGCCTTCAATTTCGGCTTTGGGCGTTAACGCCGCTACCGAGTCAACAATGACCACGTCTACCGCTGCTGAGCGTACCAACATGTCACAAATTTCTAATGCCTGCTCACCGGTGTCGGGTTGTGATACCAAGAGTGCATCCACATCGACACCCAGTTTTTTCGCATATACCGGGTCTAGCGCGTGCTCAGCGTCGATAAAAGCACAGGTTTTGCCAGAGCGCTGTGCTTCAGCAATCACCTGCAGCGTTAAGGTGGTTTTACCGGAAGACTCTGGGCCATAAATTTCAACAATACGGCCGTAAGGTAAACCGCCAATGCCAAGGGCAATGTCCAGCCCCAGTGAACCGGTCGATACGGCTTCGATATCCAGGGCGGTGCTGTCGCCAAGGCGCATAATCGAGCCTTTACCAAACTGACGTTCAATCTGGCCTAAGGCGGCAGCGAGAGCTTTTTGTTTATTGTCGTCCATTTTTATATCCATGGTTGCGCCGGCGTCACCGGACAATTAACACTGTATGCTCGTACAGTAGTCTAGTTTGCTTCTGCTGTCAACAGCGCAATACTCTGTTTCAGCGCGTAATGAATGGCTTGCTCTCGCACGGCGGCGCGATCACCGGCAAATACCAGCTGGCTGCTGACTAACTGGCCGTTAAGATAAAAACCAAAGCAAACAGTCCCCACCGGCTTATAGGCCGAGCCACCGTCTGGCCCGGCGATGCCGGAAACAGCAATCGCCATATTGGCACCGGCTGCAGTGGCCGCGCCCTGCGCCATCTCGCACACTGTTTGCTCGCTTACGGCGCCGTATTGCAATAAGGTGGCACTGCGCACCGCCAGTAACTGCTGCTTGGCTTTGTTGCTGTAGGTAATAAAACCACGATCGACATACGCTGAGCTGCCGGGTACTGCGGTTAAACTATAAGCAATGCCGCCACCGGTGCAGGATTCAGCAGTGGTGATACTGTACTTTTTCCGTAATAATAGCTGGCCTAAATCTGTCGCCAGCTGCAGGCTGTCTGCTGCGACCGTCATAGCTTATCCAACAGGGAATACACAACGTCATTATGCCGTCAGAGATGAAAACGGAGCAAGCCTTAAGCGCACATACCCCGATGATGCAGCAATACCTGGGCTTAAAAGCCCAGCACCCGGACATTTTACTGTTTTACCGTATGGGTGATTTTTATGAGCTGTTTTACGACGATGCAAAACGCGCCGCAGCGCTGTTGGATATCTCCCTGACCAAGCGCGGCCAAAGTGCCGGCACGCCGATCCCGATGGCGGGCGTGCCCTATCATGCAGTGGAAGGCTATCTGGCACGGCTGGTGCAATTAGGCGAGTCGGTCGCCATTTGCGAGCAAATTGGCGATCCGGCGACCAGCAAAGGCCCGGTTGAGCGCAAAGTGGTGCGCATTGTCACGCCGGGCACGGTAACCGATGAAGCCCTGCTCAATGAGCGCCAAGACAACCTGCTATGTGCTATCTATCAGCAACGCGGCCAGTATGGTTTGGCGCAGCTGGATTTAACCAGCGGCCGGTTTTTATTAAACCAGGTGGATAACAGCGACGACTTAGCCGCCTTGCTGCAGCGGTTAAACCCGGCTGAGCTGTTGTACCCGGAAGATTTCAGCGACAGTTACCTGGTAGAAAAACGCAAAGGTGCGCGGCGTCGGCCAGAATGGGAATTTGAACTGGCCAGTGCCAAGCGTTTATTGTGTCAGCAGTTTGCCACCAAAGACTTGCTCAGCTTTGGCGTAGAGGATGCCCCCGTGGCACTGATGGCTGCCGGCTGCGTGATGCAGTATGTGAAAGACACCCAACGCGCGGCGCTACCGCATATCCGCGCCATCGCACTGGAGCGCAGCCAAGACAATATCGTGCTGGATGCCGCGACCCGGCGTAACCTGGAGCTGACGCAAAACCTGGCAGGTAACTATGAACATACACTGGCTGCTGTGCTCGATCGCAGCCAGACTGCGATGGGCTCGCGCCTGTTAAAGCGCTGGATCCACGCGCCACTTCGCCAGCAAGCCCAGGTAAATGCCCGTTTAGACGCGGTAGCCGAATTACAACCGCAGTATGATGAACTGCAACCACTGCTGAAACAGATTGGCGATATTGAGCGGGTGGTCGCCCGTTTAGCATTGCGCAGTGCCAGGCCGCGCGATTTTGCCAGGCTGCGCCAGGCTTTAAGCCAGCTGCCAGAGTTGGCGCCGTTATTACAGCCACAGCAAAGCCGCTTACTGCAGCAGATCTGTCAGCACAGTCAGCCGCTGCCCGACTTACAACAGCTGTTGCAGCGGGCGATTGTTGAAACACCGCCGGTGCTTATTCGTGATGGCGGTGTCATTGCGCCGGGCTACAACGCTGAACTGGATCAATGGCGTGCATTGGCCAGCGGTGCCACAGATTATTTGCAGCAACTGGAGCTGCGCGAACGCGAGCGCACCGGTATTGCCTCGTTAAAGGTGGGGTTCAATAAAATTCATGGCTATTACATTGAAACCGGCCGAAGTGCTGATACCAAGGTGCCGGCAGACTATGTGCGCCGCCAGACGCTGAAAAATAACGAGCGTTATATTATTCCCGAGTTAAAAGAGTACGAAGACAAGGTACTGGGCAGCCAAAGCAAAGCCTTAGCACTGGAAAAACAATTATATGAGCAGCTGTTTGAGTTAACTGCACCCTATTTGGCCGCGCTGCAGCAGTTGGCGCAGGCACTGGCTGAGCTGGACGTGTTGTGCTGCTTTAGCGAGCGGGCCGACAGCTTGCGTTATTGCCGGCCGACACTGGTCAGTCAAACCGGCATTAAGCTGGAGCAGGCGCGCCACCCGGTGGTAGAACAGGTATTAACCGAGCCTTTTATTGCCAACCCGCTAACGCTCAACAACAGCCGGCGTATGCTGATGATTACCGGGCCGAATATGGGCGGTAAATCAACCTATATGCGCCAAACCGCACTTATTGTGTTAATGGCTTATATTGGCTGCTTTGTGCCAGCCGCCAGTGCTGAAATTGGCCCGGTCGATCGTATTTTCACCCGCATTGGCGCCTCGGATGATTTAGCCTCTGGCCGCTCGACCTTTATGGTCGAGATGACCGAAACCGCCACCATTTTGCATCATGCCACCGAGCACAGCCTGGTGCTGATGGACGAAATTGGCCGCGGTACCAGCACCTACGATGGCTTAAGTTTAGCCTGGGCCTGTGCCGATTACTTAGCCAGCCAGATCAAAGCCCTAACCCTGTTTGCCACCCATTATTTTGAGCTCACCGAGCTGGCAAGCCAGCTACCCGGTCTGGCTAATGTGCACTTAGACGCGGTAGAGCACGGTGATGATATTGTGTTTATGCACCATGTACAGGAAGGCGCGGCCAGTAAAAGTTTTGGCTTACAGGTAGCGCAGCTAGCGGGGGTGCCTAAAGCGGTCATTCAGCGCGCACGGCATAAACTTAGCCTATTGGAGCAGCATAGTCATAACGACACCCCGGGCCCCAGTGCCACGGCAGTACAGCCCCAGCTTGAACTGCTGCCGGCTGAGCACCCTGTGTTGGAAAAGCTACGTATGCTTAATCCGGATGATCTTAGTGCCCGTCAGGCATTGGATCTGTTGTACCAGTTAAAACAGCAGTTATAACTTGACATAAAATGTATACATTTTAAATTAGGTATACTTTTTATCGTTGAGTGTTGCTATGCGAGTCAAAGATCTGAGTCTGTCGGCCATTGTCGCCGGCTTTGTCGCCGTGTTGGTGGGCTTTGCCAGTTCGGTAGCGATAGTGCTGCAAGCAGCCAGTGCAGCAGGCGCCAGTCAGGATATAATGGCTTCCTGGTTGCTGGCGCTGGGTATTGGTATGGCAGCCACTTGCATCGGCCTGTCGTGGTACTATAAAGCCCCTATTATCACCGCCTGGTCTACGCCGGGTGCTGCCCTGCTCGCCACCAGTCTGCAAGGGTTAACCATCAACGAAGCGGTTGGCGTGTTTATTTTTACTGCCGCCCTGGGCGTGGTTATTGGTCTAAGTGGCTGGTTTGATAAACTCACCCGGCTGCTCCCACTACCACTGGCCAGTGCCATGCTGGCCGGCATTCTGCTGCAGTTTGGCCTGAGTATCTTTAGCTCTTTGCAAAGCCAGACGGTATTGGTTGGCATAATGTGCCTCAGTTACTTGCTGGCGAAACGGCTATCACCCCGTTACGCCATTTTATGGGTGTTAGTTACCGGTCTGGTCTGTGTCGTCCTACAAGGGCAATTTCACTACGGCGCTATAACGCTCACCTTGACCACGCCGGTGTGGGTCACACCGCACTGGTCTGTCAGTGCCCTGTTAGGGGTGGGTCTGCCGCTGCTGCTGGTCACCATGGCGTCACAAAATATCCCCGGTGTGGCCGTTATCCGCACCAGCGGTTATCAAACGCCGGTGTCGCCACTTATTAGCAGCACAGCGCTGGCCACCCTTCTGCTTGCGCCCTGGGGCGCCTTTTCTATTAACTTAGCCGCGATTACAGCGGCTATCTGCACCGGGTCAGAAGCCCACCCACAGCAAAGCAAGCGCTATATCGCCGGTATCGCAGCCGGCATATTTTACCTGCTGGCGGGTCTGGCGGGCGCGACTGTGGTGGCGCTATTTGCTGCATTTCCCAAAGAGATGATTGCCGCCCTGGCAGGGCTGGCGCTGCTTGGCACCATAGGCGCTAATCTGGCAGTAGCAAGCAGCGATGGCGAGTACCGTGAAGCCGCTGTCGTTACCCTGCTGATTACTGCCAGTGGTGTCAGTTTCTATGGCATAGCGGCTGCATTCTGGGGCCTGCTTGGCGGCGTATTTACTATGCTGATCGTTAATGGCCTGCGCCGGAGTAAAGCATGCTAAAAAAACAGCAGCTTTATCAGCTGTTAAAGCAGGATATTCAGCTGCAACACTGGGCGCCGGAGCAGGTGCTGACGCAGCAACAGCTGGCAGCGCATTATGCGGTAAGTCGTATCGTGGTGCGCGATGTGCAGCAGCAACTGATGAGCGAAGGCTGGCTAAGCGCCCACGGCAAAGCCGGGATGCAGGTGGCCGGTTTTAGTGCAGCGGAAGCCGAAGAGCTGTGTTTGCTGCGCCTGCAACTGGAGCCGTTAGCCCTGAAGTTAGCTGCGCCGGCACTTAGCTTTAGCCAGCTGGGTCAGGCGGAAGATCTGCTTAAACAATTAGCGTCGCAAATGGCTTTACCCGCTTATCAGCGCGGCGAGTTAAACTGGCAATTTCACCGCCTGCTGTATCAAAGCTGCGGTAAGCCGCATTTACTGCGTTTACTGGATTTATTACACCAACAGGTGTCGCGCTATCTGGGCTATCAGGAGCAGGCCCTGGCCTACACCGATACCAGTGCGTTGGAACATCAGCAGCTGGTTGCGCTGTTACGCAGTGGCAACACAACGGCGGCCTGCGACGTGCTGACCGAACATATCAGCAAGGCAAGTAGCCTGCTAGTCCAGTATCTGAAAAACATAAAAGGCGCCTGAGAGCGCCTTTTTGTTCGTGCAAATGAATATGGTGGTTTAAGCCGTCACTGCGCTATTCCTGAAACACTTCGCTATTCCTGAAACAGGGTTTCGATATTCAGCCCCTGATGGGTGACAATTTCTCTAAGCCGCCGCAACGCTTCTACCTGAATTTGCCGCACCCGCTCGCGGGTTAAACCAATTTCATGGCCAACATCTTCCAGCGTTGAGGGCTCATAACCCAATAAGCCAAAGCGGCGGGCTAATACTTCACGCTGCTTGGGGTTAAGCTCGTTCAACCACACCACCAGATGCTGTCGAATGTCTTCGTCTTGCAGCTCAGTTTCCGGCCCCAGCTCTTTTTCATCGGCAATCACGTCCAGCAATTGTTTCTCTGAAGCACCGGCCACCGGTGTGTCAACCGAGGTGATTTTTTCATTAAGCTTAAGCATTTTGCGCACTTCATCGACCGGCCGGTCCAGTGCGGACGCTATTTCTTCCGGTGTGGGCTCATGATCAAGCTTTTGCGACAACTCCCGCGCGGCGCGCAGGTAGATGTTCAGCTCTTTAACGACATGAATGGGCAGCCGAATGGTGCGGGTTTGGTTCATAATGGCCCGTTCAATGGTTTGACGGATCCACCAGGTCGCATAGGTCGAAAAACGAAAACCACGTTCCGGGTCGAACTTTTCCACCGCGCGAATAAGACCGAGGTTACCTTCTTCAATCAAGTCCAGCAGGGCCAGACCACGGTTAATATAACGGCGGGCAATTTTAACCACTAAGCGCAGGTTGCTTTCAATCATACGCTTACGCGCCGCCTGGTCGCCTTTTAACGCCAGACGGGAAAAATACACTTCCTCTTCAGCAGACAATAGCGGCGAAAAGCCAATTTCGCCAAGATAAATCTGCGTCGCATCCATGGTTTTCTGGCTGTCGTCGCGGGTGAAGATATCATCAGAACTGCTTTCTTCACTGGCCAGTGCCGCCGCATCCGGCTCTATGTCATCTTCCAGCAGAGCGTCTTCTGACAACTCATCTTCTTTAAATTCTAATACTTCATCGTCACTTTTTTGTCCCATATCCTTTCTCCCACGTCTACAGGGTGTTGGGGCTTTGCAAGCGCTATCGCATCCATTCCTGATATTACTTGTTGTCGATCTTATTATTTTGGCAAATACTTCAATGGGTTTACTGAACTGCCACGAAAACGGATCTCAAAATGTAAACGGGGATCTGTCGCATCAGTACTGCCCAATTCGGCGATCTGCTGACCGGCTGTTACCATTTGCTTCTCTTTCACCAGTAATTTACGGTTGTGGGCATAGGCACTAAGGTAATCATCGTTATGTTTTATGATAATCAGATTACCGTAACCGCGTAAGGCGTTACCGGCATAGACTACCTGCCCACTTGCCGCCGCATTAACCCTGCCGCCTTCTCTTCCGGCAATATCGATGCCTTTATTGCCATGTTGCTGGCTGGAAAAGCCGGAAATAATTTTACCTTTTACCGGCCACTGCCATTGCACCAAGTCCCTGTTTAAGGTAGGATTCGCGGTTTTTTCTGGCTTTTTTGCTGTTGTCTGAACATAACCCGTTTGATTTTTTGGCGCAACAGGTTTAGCCGGTTTTACCGAACTATTTGATTTTGCTTGGCTTGAACTATTCTTATTTGTATTTTTGGTCGGTGTTGTTTTGGCGATGGCCGGTTTGGTTTTGCTATTGGTCTTTGCCGCCGGGCTGGATAATTTTAAACGCTGGCCAGGGTAAATAGTGTAAGGGTTGGCAATGCCATTAATGCTGGCCAGTTGCCGCACGTCTTTGCCGGCACGAAAGGCGATTGAATACAGGGTATCGCCACGTTGTACGGTGTAACTGCTGCCACTTAAACTGCCGCGATTACGTTCCTGATAAAAATTTTCTCTCAGCTCAAGTGTTGTTACCGGTGCCGGCGCAGTGCGCGATGAGCAGCCCGTTAGCACTAATAACACGGCTAATAACACACCCTTACCATAGCAAAACCAGGCAGCGTTCTTGTACCAGCCAGTTATCAGATTAACAACGCAACGGATAACGCACTCCTTTTCCAGCGCAACGGCGCTGGGCCTAAGCTTTAACCCACCTGCTATTGCCCGCTTGCAGGGGTACGGGTTTTAAGCCACTTTTCCATATTCAGTAACAGCAACATTATTACCATGCCAAGCACAGCGCTGGCAAACGCTGCTACGCCATCTGCCGGCGCCACCTCAGCAGCATACTGCCAGGGCAAATACCATTGCTGTTCGCTCTGCCATGGCCAGATACGATACAAAGCGCCTATTACAACGCCAATCAGTAGCGCCAGGCTGGCATCATGGTAATGCGCTAACAGCCAGTTAAGTAAGCGCGAAAAGCTCAGCAAGCCGACAATACAGCCCAGCATAAACAATAACAACACGCCAACTTGCAGCTGTGTCACTGCCAGCAGCACTGGCGCATACATGCCGGACATCAGCAGAATAAAGCTACCGGAAATACCGGGCAAAATCATGGCGCAAATGGCGATAGCGCCAGCAACAAAAAACATCCAGGCCTGCGGCTCCAGCTCACGCGGGGTCAGCATGCCCACCAAGACGGCGAATACAATGCCCAGGGCACACAATATCAGACGCCAGAGAGTCCAGCGCAACGTGCGGCATAAATGAGGCAAGGCAGTCACAATTAAGGCACAAAATAACGCCCACAGAGGAATGGGTCTATATTGAAGGAAATAACTGATAAGCCCGGCCAGCGAAAAGATACTGGCCAGGATACCGCCAAACAAACACAGCAAAAAAGTACCATCAATATGCTGCCAGAATGCCTGCAGGCGGCCGCGGCCCAAAAGCCGCAGCGCCTGTATATCACACCGGCTGATGGCCGCCAGTAAGCGCTCATAAATGCCTAAAATAAACGCCAGGGTGCCACCGGATACGCCCGGCACCACATCAGCTGCGCCCATGGCCAGCCCTTTGATAATCCATTGTAGATACTGCATTGCGACTCCAGCGTTAGGCCAAACTACCCGGCACCAGCGGTACAAAACGCACCGCTTCAATGTCCTGCGAGCTAATGTCATCGCCGCTACGCTGGTACACCCGAAGCACCTGCTCCTGCGCGCCTACCGGGATCACCAGCCGGCCACCATCACTGAGTTGCTGCAGCAAGGCTACCGGCACTTCAGTGGGCGCGGCGGTAACAATAATACTGTCAAACGGTGCTTTACTGGGCCAGCCTTGCCAACCATCACCATGCTTCATCGACACATTGTGTAAATCCAGCTGCTGCAACCGTCTTTTTGCCTGAAACTGTAGCGCTTTAATCCGCTCTACCGTGCAAACATGTGGAAACAGCCGCGCCAGTATCGCCGTTTGATAGCCTGAGCCGGTACCAATTTCCAGCAACTTGCCCGGCGCTTTATCTTGTAATAGCAACTCGGTCATACGCGCCACGATGTAAGGCTGAGAAATGGTTTGGCCCTGGCCGATTGGCAGGGCGGTATTTTCATAGGCTTTATGCGCCAGCACCGCTTCGACAAACAGGTGTCTGGGGGTATTGGCGATAGCGGCTAATACCTGCTGCTGTTTAATGCCTTCGCTTTGAAGCTTTTGCGCCAATACCGCGGCGCTGCGTGATGTTGCTACTGCCATGTTACAGCCGGATCCCCTCTAACCAGTTTTGTAGTCTGTCCATACTTTTATAGGCCGTCATATCAATTTGCAGTGGTGTAATAGACGCATAGCCATTGGCAATGGCGTAAAAGTCGGTGCCCTCACCGGCATCCAGCTCTGGCCCCAACGAGCCATACCAGTAGATGTTACGCCCCCAGGGATCGGTCGCGCTGGTCATGGTTTCAGCTTTGTGCCGCCGGCCCAGCCGGGTCACCTGTATGCCCTTTAACTGCTCAATCGGCACGGCGGGTACATTAATATTCAGGATCTGATCGGCCGGTAGCGGGTGCGATTTCAGCTTTTTAATCACCTGCACCGTAACATAGGCGGCGGTAGTAAAATGCGTTTCATCGCGCCCGGCCAACGACACTGCCAGCGCCGGCAACCCCAGATGGCGGCCTTCGGTTGCCGCAGCCACGGTGCCCGAGTACAGCACGTCATCGCCTAAGTTAGCCCCGTGGTTAATACCGGCCACTACCAGATCCGGGGTGAAATTCAGCAGCTGACTGATCGCCAGATGCACACAATCGGTCGGGGTGCCGTTTACCGCCATAAAACCGTTGTCCAGCTGTTGCACCCGTAGTGGGTTAATCAGTGTCAGTGAATTACTGGCACCGCTGCAATTGCGGTCCGGCCCGACCGTGGTTACCTCAGCAATCTGGCTTAGCGCTTGTTGCAGCACCTGTATGCCTTTGGCATGCACTCCATCATCGTTACTTAAAAGAATTCGCATTTGTTACTCCAGATCCTGCGTTTTGCTGCAATCGCGGTACTGCACTAACTCGCGCAGTACACTGGTGGCAAAGCAACCTGAGGGCAAAGCAAAGCTCAGTACAATATCACTGCCATGCACACTGGCCGTCAGTTGCTGCGGAAGCAGCCTGATAGCACGACGCTCTGCGCTTAATCGGTAGTCAATCAGCCCTTGTACCAGCGCCGAATGCTGCGCCAGTACCTGTTGCTCAAATGCCAGGGCGTCGGCGCTTACCATAGGCTCGCCCAGGCCCGGCAAACAGGCTGTTGGGTGCACATCTCGTTCGTTCAGCCGCTGCTGCAAAGCGGGATCAGCCTCTGGTACTTTAAATACTGAGCCAGAACCATTTAACTGCAACACATCGCCATTTATTACGCTGTTAAAGCTACCGGCCTCAATGCGGCTTGCGACCTGCTGGTTAAATACAAAAGAGCGCGCGGCCGATAACGCCAGACCACGCAGTTTCCGATCGCTAATGCCCTGCCCGGCAAACAGCTGACGCGCCAGTTCAAGGTTGCCGCCGTTGATGCCAAAGCGCTGCTCACCATAATAATTCGGCACGCCCTGGCTTACCTGCTCAATACGCTTAACCACACTTTGGGTATCAGACACCTGACGCAGCCTGATTTGAAACCGGTTGGCTTTCAGCGCGCCTAAGCGCAGTTTGCGGTAGTGGCGCTGTAGCTGCAGGATCTGACAGCCAGGCAACACCCAGTGCGCGGTATTCAGCTCCGCTTTAATTGGCCATTTAAAACAAAACCACTGGCGGGTCACGGCATGGCGGTCTTTTAGGCCGGCATAACTAATATCACGGGTACGCAAACCGGTGAGTTCCGCCAGTTGTTTGGCAACGAATTGCGTGTTCTGGCCGGTTTTCTCGATATACAGCAGCACATGCTCGCCACTGCCGCTGGGGGTAAAATTCAGCTGCTCTTCAACAATAAAATCATCGGGCTGCTGACGCAGTAAGGCGGTGGCCTCCGGCTTGGCATACAAATAGGCTAATGGCGCGACACTCATGCGCCAACCAGCAGTACCACAGCTTCAGCTGCGATACCCTCTTTACGGCCAACAAAACCCAGCTTTTCGGTGGTAGTGGCTTTTACATTGACCTGGCTGATATCACAGGCTAAATCCGCAGCGATACATTGGCGCATTGCCAGAATATGCGGCGCCATTTTCGGTGCCTGCGCCATAATGGTCATGTCGACATTACCAATGGCAAAACCGCGTGCTTTAACGTCGCTGAATACTTTACGCAGCAAAATACGGCTGTCTATGCCTTTAAATGCAGCGTCGGTATCAGGAAAATGATGGCCAATATCGCCCAGTGCCAAAGCACCCAGTAGCGCATCGGCTAAGGCATGTAGCAGCACATCGCCATCAGAGTGCGCCACTAAACCCTGTTCACAGGCAATTTTTACACCGCCCAGCGTAATTGGGCCTTCGCCACCGAAGGCATGGACATCAAAGCCATGACCAATGCGCATTGTCATTGTGCTAACTGCTCCAGATAAAATGCGGCCAGCGCTAAATCGGCCGGCTGAGTAATTTTGATATTGTCGCTGCGTCCCTCGACCAGCAACACCTTGTGCCCGGCCCACTCCATGGCGGAAGCTTCATCGGTAACCGCGACACCGGCCTGAATGGCATCTTTCAGCGCTGCTCTTAACATGGCGGTGGGGAAAAACTGCGGTGTCAGGGCATGCCATAAATGCTCGCGGCTAACAGTTTCGGCCACACAGAGCTCACCACGCTTCATGGTATCGCGCACCCGGCAGGCTAAAATGCCGCCCTCATTGGCCGCTAAACACTGTGCGATGAGCTTTTCAATGTCGTCGGCGCGCACCAAAGGGCGGGCAGCGTCATGCACTAATACCCAGGGGTAATGATGCTCGTCAACAAACTGCAGCGCATTTAACACCGAGTGCATTCTTTCGGCGCCACCTTTCACACGCTGAATATCGCTGTCTGCCAGCGGCGTATCGGCAAAATAGGGATCATCGGCTGCCAGTGCCAGCCAAATGGCCGAGACGGCCGGCACGGCACGCAAGCGGTCGACACTGTGCTCAAGCAGGGTTTTACCATGCAACTGCAGATACTGCTTTGGCAGCGCAGCCTGCATACGGCTGCCAATACCTGCCGCCGGCATAACAGCGGCAATCGCCGGCCACTCAGGGTTTTGCATCACTGCCCCCGGCGCCTTGGCTAAATACACGGAAAAACACTTCGTCCTGGCGAATAAGCCCTAGCTCATTGCGGGCGCGCTCTTCAATCGCCTCCAGGCCTTGTTGTAAATCTTTAACATCGGCGCGCAGCACGCGGTTACGCTTTTCCAGCTCCAAATTACTGGCCTGCTGGCTGCGCAGCTCTTCTTGCTGGCGAAAATAGTCGGCAATACTGTGCTGACCAAACCACAGCCGGTATTGCAGCAGTGCCAGTAAAATCAGTAACAGGGCAGTAAGTAAGCGCATAACACAGCTTCAGTTGACAGGATGGGGCTATTATGAAGCCTGAGACGGCGATTGCAAAGCCCGAAACCGCACATCAGCTTAACAAGGCCGGCAACGGCTTGGCAAAATTGTGCCAGTTAATGCGACTGGCCAATAACAACTCACGCAGGCTAAGTAAACGCGGTGGCTTTTTGTCACCATTTAACCACTGATGGCCACAACAGGCTGCGGTAATAATGGCTTTGGCCGGTTTGAGCAAAAATTTATCGCTGTTACCGCTTTCCAGCGGTGTACCGCCAAAGCTAAACCAGCCATGCTCGTTACAGTGCAGACGCATACCTTGGCTGTCTACTTCATCAACGCTGTCGAGCACGATTTGCTCGTGCGTCAGCTGTGTTATATACACCGGCACTATTAAACCGGGCTTGGCATATTTGCGGTAGAACGCGTCTATGGGGTCTGCCTGCTGCTTGCGTGCCGGGCACGTAGCCGCCTGTTTGGCATACCAGGACGCGTTCTGGCTGTCTAATTGCAGCTCGGTTTGCTGCTGCAAGATATTGCTGGCAGCACGGCGAATATAAAACGGCAAACTGGCCAGCCGGTTGGGCAAGCGCAGCAGTTGCTCGGTGCTAAGCTGTGACAGGCGCAGCAGTTCTCGCTCATACAAAGCGTTACACAGCTCAGTATAAGTCTGGTTTTCTCTGGACACCTGCCAGAAATGCGGTTGGGTTGCGCCAGCATCGATCATGGCCAGATGTTAGCCAATCCGGCCGGGCTTGTACAAGCAAATCCTGTGCTGCTAAGCGATAAATTCACCCGCTATGATAGTACAAGCTTGGCAAATCGATTAGTCTGGTCGAAACAGCAGTGAGGCTTTATGAACCGACGTCAATTTCTGCAGCTTACGCTGGCGGCACCGGCAGCAGCTATTATCGGCAGCAAAGTAGTGGCTATGGCACGCCACTACCCGCTTGAGCAATTAGTGCTGACATTAAAACGCTTACCTGCCACTAAGTTAAGCAGCAGCGGCAGCTGGAGCGTCAGCGAAATTTTTCAGCATCTGGCGCAAAGCGTGCGCTATTCCCGTTTCGGTTATCCGCAGGCTAACAGCGCACTGTTTCAACACACGGCCGGAAGTTTAGCCTTTAATGCCTTTGCGGCTGCGGGCACTATGCAGCACCCGTTAGATGAAGCCATCCCCGGCGCACCGGCGCTAGTTAAGGCGGTGCCAGCTGATGTGGCACTAGCCGAGCTTATTCACGAACTGGAGCTGTTTATCAGCTGGCAAGGTGACTTGGCACCGCACTTTGCTTATGGTCATCTGAGCAAACAGCAGTATTACAGCGCGCATTATTTGCATATCCAAAACCACTTAGAGCAAATTAGCCTGTCTTAACCTTGCTGCTTAGGGCGTCGGCGGACAAAGCGGCCAGATGATTAGGTACCCGGCGCTTATTGCAAAACACCGCCGAGCCGGTAATCTTCTTGGCTTGCTGCTTGGCATCGGATGCCAATGCCGAGACATCATGATGATTACTGCATTGACAAAGATCTGGCGTTGCTAAGCCTATCGACAGGGTTAACAACGGGAAAAAACACGGGCTGCCAAGCCTATCGGTGGCGTAAAACCCCGCACTGGCCAGATGCTCAGGTAAATAGTAGCTGGCCATGCGCTGCTCGAAGCGTTTACAGATCCGCGCTGAGCGCGCCGTCGCATCCTCACCGACGAACAGCACAATAAAGTCATCGCCGCCGATATGGCCGACAAAATCGTGCTCACCGACTTCCGCCTGAATGATCTGTGCCAGTAACTCGATAATCAAATCACCTTTGCTATAACCATAAACGTCGTTATAAGGCTTAAAACTGTCGATATCGATATAGCCAATGGTGAAGGCTGTACCGCTACTTATTAACTGGTCAATATGCCGGTTTATCGGCACATTGCCCGGCAACATTGTCAGAGGGTTCGCATAACGTGCCAATTGAATTTTGTGCTCGCTCAGCTGGCGTAATACCTTTCGCACCGAGCCCAAACCATAGTAACGGCCTTGCTCAGTAACAATAAAATACGGACTGGCATCATCGTTCACCTCGGCAGTTAGCACACCACTTAGGTCATCCATCGATAAGCTGCGTTCAACCATAATGGCTGGCTCCATACACTGATGGATAGGCTTTTTTTCATACAGCGCGCGGCCAAAAGGATGTGAAAAACGCTCATTAATCATGCTGCGGCTGACCAGCCCCAGGGGTAACTGCTCTTTGTTTACCACCGCCAAACAGGCCAAGTGTTTATCAGCGGCAAACATCGCTGCGACTTGCTGCGCGGCAAGCTGTGCCGGCACGGCTGTCACTTTACTTACCACAGGTTCCAGGGATTCACTTAACGATAATGCTTTGTCCTGACGTAACAGTGATAATGCTGCCAGAGGCACTTCGATACAATCTGGATTTGGCCTGCCGAGCAAATAGCCCTGGCCGATATCAGCACCCAGTTCGCGGCAAAACAACAACTCTTCGCTGGTTTCTATCCCTTCGGCCACAATCAGCGAACCGGTACTTTTCGCCAGCTCAATAATATTTTTTACAAAGGCCTTTTTTATTGGGTCGCTGTGTAGTTGGTCGACAAAATAACGGTCAATCTTGACGATATCAGGCTGTAATTCAGACCACAGCTTTAACCCGGAGAAGCCACTGCCCAAGTCATCGATGGCAATTTTAAAGCCAAACTCGCGGTAATGCTTAACAGCATTAATAAACAACTCGGTATCTTCTACCTGAAACTGTTCAGATAACTCGATGACAATCCGCTCTGGCGCCAGGCCAGCGTGCTGGATATAGCTTTTTGTCAGACCAGAGGGGTGATCGGATGTTAACAACAGCATGGGGTTAACATTAATAAATAACTGGCCAGCGGCGCCGCTGTCGGCAAACGCCTGAATACTTAACTGGCGACACAGCAGCTCTAAAGGTTCAAGTAAGTCAAAAGTTTGTGCTGTTTTAAACAACAACAACGGCGAGTGTAACGCACTGTCAGACGGCCCGCGGATCAGCGCCTCATAGCCCAGGATACTGCCATCGCTCAGTGAGACTAACGGCTGAAATAACGGCGTCAGCAACCTGCCATTGATGATGCGCTGCAGCTCCTGCCGATGAAAATCACTAAGTCCCAATTTACTTACCCGGCTAATACATTACAGGCCAGAGCTGTCCGATGCCAACGACTATCGTCCTGATAACAGTGCCTATAATAAGACGCTGCAATGACGGTTTTATGACAACCAGAGGTGGTAACAGTACTTATTCAGACGTGTTGATATGCCGGGCTAAGGCGCGGTCAATAACACCGGTGCGGTGAGCCTCGCGGATAAAGGCATCCAACCGCGGTTTTAACTGCGCCCATTTCGGGTGTAATGCCAACGTCAGATCGGTTTTATCAGCAGCCTTATGGCGACGGTAAAAGGTATGCTCAGCAAACCGGTTGTTGGCCAGCCAGCTGGCGACATGTTCATTCATATACGCCAGCTGACAGCGGTTATTCACCAGCATATTAAACTGGTCGAACTCGGATTCTGCATCAATTCTAATCAGCTCACCACGTTGCAGCGCTGCGTTAATTGCACTGTAAATGTAGTGGCGGCGCAGGCAAATGGTTTTGCCGATCAAACTGGCCGGCTCATCATTAAAAGGGCTGGTAGCATACAAATAGTCACGGTGCTCCAGCACCGGCTGGGAAAACAACAGCTCTTCGGGCTGCATGGTCCATTTAGCGGATAATACTGATGCGTCGTACTTGCCATCGTACAGGCCAATTTCAGCGCGATGGCGGTTCTCAAACACGTATTTCAGGGTATAAGGCTGGCTGGCAAAAAACGCGTTTAACAGCTCTGGCACCACGCCAACGGGCACATTATCAGCACCAGCGTACATATAAGGCGGCACTTGCGGGTAATAAATCGCCACCTTAAATACGGGCTCAGCCACCGCCGGCCGTACAATAAGCACAAAGCTGACACACAGCAGTGCAACACCATATCGATACAAGCTGTTTAGCATTATCCTTTCCGCCAACTTAAACTATATTAGTGTGTTCCTATATTGCCGTCACGATATGACAAAAGCCGGTACAGCGCAAATTTTGTTCAACAACGGGCTAATAACCTCATTTAAAACAACAAAGCCACCTTAGGGTGGCTTTGCTTACTGATGATTACTGGCCTTTAATTTCGCTGCGGCCTTTGTAAGGCACTGTGCCAGCCAGTTCTTGCTCGATACGCAGTAACTGGTTGTACTTCGACACGCGGTCTGAGCGGCACAGTGAACCGGTTTTGATCTGACCTGCGGCAGTACCTACGGCTAAATCGGCAATAAAGGCATCTTCGGTTTCGCCGCTACGGTGCGAGATAACCGCAGTAAAGCCGGCATCTTTGGCCATTTTAATCGCTGCTAAGGTTTCGGTTAACGAACCAATCTGGTTGAACTTGATTAAAATCGAGTTACCAATACCCTGCTCGATACCGCGGGTTAAAATTTTGGTGTTGGTCACGAATAAATCGTCACCGACCAGCTGCACTTTGCTACCAATTTTGTTGGTTAAATCTTTCCAGCCGTCCCAGTCGCTCTCGTCCAGACCATCTTCAATCGATACGATGGGGTAACGCTGGGTTAAGCCCGCCAGATAGTCGTTAAAGCCGAAAGAGTCGAAGCTCTTGTTCTCGCCACTTAATACGTATTTGCCGTCTTTGTAGAACTCAGACGCCGCACAGTCCAGCGCCAGCGTCACGTCTTTATTCATTTCGTAACCGGCGGCTTTTACCGCTTCCACGATAACCGACAGCGCTTCTTCGTTTGATTTCAGATCCGGCGCAAAGCCGCCTTCGTCACCTACAGCGGTGTTCAGGCCGCGCTTTTGCAGCTCTTTTTTCAGGCTGTGGAAAATCTCTGCGCCCATACGCAGCGCTTCAGCAAAGCTTTTGGCGCCAACCGGCTGTACCATAAACTCCTGAATATCCACGTTGTTATCAGCGTGCTCACCACCGTTGATGATGTTCATCATCGGTACCGGCATGCTGTACACGCCAGGCGTGCCGTTTAAGTCAGCAATGTGCTGATACAGTGGGATTTTCTTATCGGCAGCGGCAGCGCGGGCCACGGCTAATGACACCGCCAGAATCGCGTTAGCACCCAGTTTGGTTTTCATGTCGGTGCCGTCTAAATCGATCATGATCTGGTCGATTTGCGCCTGGTTGTAGGCGCTTTTGCCTTTTAAGGCTGCCTGAATTGGGCCATCAATATTGGCCACCGCTTTGGTTACGCCTTTACCCAGGTAACGGCTTTTGTCACCGTCGCGCAGCTCTAAGGCTTCACGCGAACCAGTAGAGGCACCTGATGGCGCACAGCCCCGGCCCATAGCGCCGCTGGCTAAATACACATCGGCTTCGACAGTGGGGTTGCCGCGCGAATCCATGATTTCACGGGCGATAATTTTTACGATTTCAGACATGCTTAATTTTCCCTGTTAAAACGAAAAAAGCCGTACTGGAGGGCACGGCTTAGCAAAGTTATACGCGTTGCTGTTTCTGCGCTTTAAACGCAGCGGCAACAAAGGCCTGAAACAGCGGATGACCATCGCGCGGTGTCGAGTTAAATTCCGGGTGGAACTGGCCAGCAACAAAAAACGGGTGCGACGGTATTTCAATCATCTCCACCAGCTGGTTGTCGGCCGACAAACCCGATACCACTAATCCTGCCTCTTCTAATTTTGGCCGTAAGTGGTTATTCACTTCATAACGGTGACGATGCCGCTCCTGAATAACTGCTTTGCCATAAATTTCCCGGGCCTTGGTGTTGTCTATAAGGTTACAGTTCTGGCTGCCTAAACGCATAGTGCCGCCCAGGTCAGACTTATCGGTGCGCTTTTCTACTGAGCCATCGGCATCTCGCCACTCGGTAATTAAGCCCACAACCGGATAATCAGTGTCTTTATTAAACTCGGTGGAATGCGCGCCAGCCATGCCTGCTACGTTACGGGCGTACTCAATCAGCGCCACCTGCATGCCTAAACAGATGCCTAAGTAAGGCACCTTGTTCTCACGGGCATATTGCGCCGCCAGAATTTTGCCTTCTACGCCGCGCTCACCAAAACCACCGGGCACTAAAATGCCGTCTACACCGGCAAGAATACCGACGCCTTTGCTTTCGACATCTTGCGAGTCGATGTATTTAATATTTACCGTAACACGGTTTTTCAAGCCAGCATGGCCTAAGGCTTCGTTAACTGACTTATACGCATCTGGCAGCTCAACGTATTTACCCACCATACCGATAGTGATTTCACCCGTTGGGTTCGACTCCTGATACAGCACCTGTTCCCACTCAGATAAATCGGCTTCCGGTGCGTCTATGTAGAAACGGCGGCAGACTAAATCGTCCAAGCCCTGTGATTTTAACAGCGCCGGGATCTGGTAAATGCTGGAGACGTCTTTTAACGAAATAACCGCTTTTTCTTCTACGTTAGTAAAGAGTGCAATTTTCGCCCGCTCGTTTGACGGAATCGCACGGTCAGAACGGCACACCAGAATATCCGGCTGAATACCGATAGAGCGCAGCTCTTTTACCGAGTGCTGGGTTGGCTTGGTTTTAATTTCACCGGCAGTGCCTAAGTACGGCACCAGCGTTAAATGCATAAACAGCGTACGCTCGCGGCCCACTTCGGTGCCAAGCTGGCGAATGGCTTCTAAAAATGGCAGTGATTCGATATCACCCACCGTGCCGCCAATTTCGACGATGGCAATGTCATAGCCTTCGGCACCGGCAACCACACGGCTTTTAATTTCGTTAGTAATATGCGGAATAACCTGAATAGTGGCGCCCAGGTAATCGCCACGGCGCTCACGGCGCAGCACGTCGGCGTAAATACGGCCCTGGGTAAAGTTATTCAGCTTGCTCATCTTGGTGCGGATGAAACGCTCGTAGTGGCCTAAATCCAGGTCGGTTTCAGCGCCGTCTTCAGTAACGAACACTTCACCATGCTGGATCGGGCTCATGGTGCCCGGATCTACGTTAATGTAGGGGTCAAGTTTAAGGATGGTAACCTTTAGACCACGCGCTTCTAAAATGGCGGCTAAAGATGCTGCAGCAATGCCTTTACCTAAGGAGGAAACCACGCCACCCGTCACAAAGATATATCTTGTAGTCATAAGACCCCTGAGACCTTGTTAATCAATAGATGAATACCAAAACTGCAAAAAAGTAAGCGCCCGGTGCGGTAAACACTGGGAGATAACGGTTGTGCAAGAATTGGTATCAGGACGGGAGGCAAGTATAGCAAAGCGTCTGGCACCACTCAACGTAAAGCTGCAGCTAAGCGGTATTTTAGCGAATAAAGTTTCCCTCAGGCCTTGAAGCCAGAGCGTAAGAGCGCCAGATATTCCTCAGCAGATGGAAACCTTTCGACGCCGGCAGGGTCTGCTTAATGGTACAAACTGCCGACTTTAGTCAACACAGGAGTAGCCTATGCAAGTTCAAGTTCATACAGACCGTCATATTCAGTCAGACGAACGGCTAGCTGAATTTATCCGCGATACACTGCACACTAAACTTAGCCGTTTTACCGATCATCTCACCCGTATTGAAGTGCATTTAGGCGATGAAAATGGCCAGCAAAAACGCGACAGCGCTGATAAGCGTTGTTTGTTAGAAGCCCGTTTTGAAGGTTTAGACCCGGTGGCTGTTACCGAGCACGCCGCCAATGTAAGTCAGGCAATAACCGGCGCAGCCGACAAAATGCAGCGCAAGCTGGCCACAGTAACCGGCAAATTGCGCGCTAAACATAGCCGCGTTAGCCACAGCGCGCCAGTAATGGAAGCAGAAGCGAATTAACCGTTAATCAATGCGAAGCGCAAAAAGCGCTTCGCTTCACTTAAGCAGGCCAGCTTGCGCTTGCACTCAACTTAGTTGCCGTGATTATCGTGCTGGCACTGCCAGCACATATCAAAAGATGCGGCGTTAACTTCGCCACAGTTAGCACAAACCCAATCTGCCGCCTTGTCTGTCTGCTGTGTCGCATTCACAACCGCCAGCGCTCTGTCATAGTCGCTGTCGTTTATCACCCACAGCTCCGGCCAGGCATCAAAAGCGGACACTTCACCCACAGCGCCCTGGGCAAATTCATTTTTCAGAAAGACCTCGATGCCTTGCGCTTCAACCAGGTTTTTCACGTTATGCACAATAAAGGCATTATCATGGGTATAGATTTTTTTCATAGTGCGGCTTAAATTCCTGCCAGAGCTACTGCTTGCGGCCAAGGGTGCTAATTAACTGACGAATCTGTTCCCGGCCAGACCAACCACGCCAGAATGCTGCTAGCGCTATAGCAGAAGCAACAGAGAACATTAACCACTCGTTGTGAGCAAGGTGCGTTGCCATAGCGCCAAGCATTAGCCCACCCAGGCATACAGAAGTAAATGATGACAGTCGGGGCAAAAGTAACCCTACCGCGCCAAGCAATTCAATGGCACCAGTGAAATACATAAATTCAATTGAATAACCCCAGCGAGCAAAGGCTTCAACCTCGAATGGTAACGACAATAATTTAGCAGCGCCCGAAGCGAAGAAAATTAACGCCAGCATGTAGCTCAAAATACGACTACTCATGTACACCGCCATGTTAAGGTTGAAAACGGATTACCGATTCAGCAGAACCCAACTTAAACACTAAACGCAGTGGATAGTCAAAATTCGGTGCGTTCGAGCATAAATGGAGGCATTGTCATGGATTAACCGGCGCGCAGTTAACTTGTTAACTGCACTGCCTTAGATACAGAGTCATCGTATTCCCAAATCTCAACACCATTGGGTATTAAGTGGGCATAAGTTCTGATGTAATACTCTGCTAGTGTTTCACTACGTTTATCACTGAAATCTCGCAGTACAAACATAATTTTTCTGAAATCATCAGGCGCAGCAAGAAAGTAATACATCGCTTCATTCCAAACTGTCAATTTTGCACTTGGAACATTGTCACCCGAAGTCCATTTATGAGATTTGCACTCTACAATGACTTTTGTTTCTAAACATCCAAGGTCAAAAGAATGCCCTTTCAGTCTGCCGTTGATCCCGACAGGGATGTTAATATCTTGCACCAAATCAAGACCTATAGACAGTAGGCACTTTTTAGCGCAAAGCTCAAAGTCTTTTCCTGCTTGGGCATTTGATTTAGAACCCACTCTCTGGAAGGGTTTGCTCATAAATTACCTGCAAATTCAAATCCCAGCTTGGCTGGCATGAAACCTAGACCAAAATCAAGCGCGAAGCAATGAGAGCCTGCGTGTTGTCGCCGCAGTTTACACTGCAAATCAATGACTCTATCCCCATTGATTTATAAATGGAAGTTAAGGCTACCAGCTTGTTCCTAAAAATCAAAAAGAAGCGGCAACTGTTGAGCCGCCTCTGGCTTAGTTTGTTAGTTGTGTTCAGCTGGATTAACTTCTGTTTCAGGCTGAGATAGAAGTTGCTTTGTTACTTCTTCAATTTTCTCTTGGGGTATATGAGAGACGTTGCTAAGGTCGGCCGAGTCTTTAACCCAGTTTCTAGCCTCAAGCATCCAATTAAACGCAATCCATGCCCCGACCACATAAATCCACTTACCTTCAATTGCTGAATTTACACCAAACGCAAAAATTAGAGCCAAGATTGATAACATTGCCCAACGGGCAGCAATTAATAGTGCAATTGATGAGCCATAGCTAGACATCTGAATATTCGATGACCTTACGTAGTGCTTATGCAGTATGTGTTTGTGGATATCGAGGTTCGTATAGTCGTTCCAGAACTCAGACCCGCCAGCCTTTAATTTTTTATATATCTTTTGAGCAATAATAGAACTGAAAGCGAATACAGCCGATCCCAAAATGCTTTGTTGAAATGGAGTTAATGTTTCTATCCAATTAAAAATTAATTCCAATGTACATTCCTCATTAGCTTTTTCATTGTCATAGTGGCGCACTTGCTGATATGAGCACATTCTGAGCAATATATTGCACTAGTTCGATGTCGTAGTGTAGCTGTTCAGCTTCTTTGGAAAATGGCAAAAGAAGTTCAATTTCTCCATTTCTACTATCTGATTTTGTATGCACAATCTTACACCTAATATCATAAATTCTATCTGCCACATCGTTCCTAAGATCCAAACTTGAATTAGCGAGCGGTATTTTGTGATCTGTAATACCCTTCGTTTTTGATGAAAAAAAACTTGCTCTTTCTTCTGAATCTGAAAAAAACGACCTCAAAGAATCAGGATCTACACATTCGGCAATTGTAGCTCGCAATTGAGATCTTTCATCGCCTAAACTGCCTGCTCTCCCCAGTTGTATTGCACTGAGTATCTTACCTAGATCCGCATCTCGATCGTTCCTGAATGTTGGGTTTTTCAATATTGCTCGAATCTTCCGCCTAGCCTCAGCTTGAAAATAGGTCGGAAAATAGAACTCGATTACTTGATAAAAAGCCAGAAACTGTAAAAGCGGCATCCCCATAGCGCTGGTGCCATACCAATATAGTGAAATTGGCGCTTCATCATATTCATTTTTTGGATATTGTAGACCTTCAATTGATGCTCTCTGATTTTTTCCTCGAATAGGCTTTGGATACTGCCTTTCCCTAGATAATCCAAGAGGAATCCCTGAGAGAAGTTCAATCTGAAAAAAGATTGAATTGGATATTTTTTCTAGTAAAGAACGAGCCTGATCATGCTGTGATATTCCACTATTCGATAGTTTTAAACTCAGATTGCCGAAAGATGGACCACGGCTTATTGCTCTAAATTCTGGAGTTGCAGGGCCAATTGAAACTTTTGGCCCCCCCCCCTCATCTGGAACTAATTCAATGCCATACTTTTCTGCTCGTAAGTCATCTTCATCAATTCTATCACCGAAAAGCCTCCGAATAATTGAACGAGGAGGAAATGGACCAATTGGCTTTATCTGCGCCTCAATTGTATTATCAGAATAAGAGCTAATAGCCCTATATCCGTCAATAAACGTATACTTTTCAAATGGAACGGCTAATAAGCTCTTGATATCGTCATAGTCCCAAAGAGTTTGTGTTCGTTTGTTTCTTCCGCATGAGAATGACAGTTCAAAAGCAATTTCGTGTTCTTCTAACCCTTCAGTTTCTTTAACAGTTATTCCTGCCTTATCACAACGTTCTCTGAGTTCTTTGATAGCCTCTGCTAGCAGTTGTGGATCAACAGGTTCGTCAAACCAACTTTCTTCTTCGTATTCGATTTCTTGTCCAGACATAAATGATCATTCCAATATTTTTAAGCTTGCGCTTGTTCGGAAAGCAAAGCCGCAGTCAAACAGGAAAAAACCGGCCTTTGTAAATTTAATGTACAGAACAGTACATCGCTTCTTTAAAACTTACAACAACTTATAGGTACAACCGTTGTTTGCTAAAAACGCGGATAAATCCGCCTGACTAACGCGGGCGTTATTCTGATGCGGACAGGAAAGTTTGAGGTGCTTAAGTTTTAGTGAAATAGAGAAGGGACGGCGCTAATTCACATCAAGCCCCCCCCCCCCGTTTTCAGTAGCGGCGACTGCCAGCTGCACCGCTATCTTCAAGGAGGTTTTAATTAGCAGCCCAGCGCTGCTGTTAAGCCGCCAACTTGTCCCTCTACTGCAGGTTCTTTGTACGAGGGTAAAGACGGCATAATGTTCAGCCCGCTGCGTGACTCAACCTGATTAACGGTAACTTCACGCGGGCAGTAACTGGCGGAGCGGCTAAGGTTTTGCTCCATAATGTAGGCCGACGCTTCTACCCAACCAGCGTTATCGGTAATAACCACTTTAAAATAGCCTGATGGGATGGTATGGCTTTCATCTGCACCCGGCAAGCTCCCAAAATACCATTCGTACAATGGGCCAGACACCACATAAACATCCTGCCCGGTGCGGGCAAGGTTGCGCACTGCGGTTTCCAGCTTTACCCAGGCGCCCTGGTTTAAATCGGCAGCCTGCGGTGTGATATTGGATAAATAATTGGTCATTGCCCAATACGCTGTGTTGCTAAACGCGGCCAGAGGTACCTGATGGCCACGATCCGTTCCCAGCACTGCAGCCGCATCGGTATAGTCTGCGGGTTCCAAGGTATAAGCGGAGCTGATATTCGGATCAGCTTTCCAGGTGCGGGTTCGGCTTGGGCCATCAATAGTATTTTTGGTGACTTTATAGGCAACCCAATTGGCGAACTTGGTTGAGCTGTTGTTGTGCAGCGTATAGATAGGGCGTTCGATAGTCTGGCCGGATTTTCCTGTCGGGCAACCATAAACACAGTTTGCTGCAACGGCCACGCCAGTTTGTATGGTACAGATTAATGCTAAAGCACTGATTATTTTGATTTTCATTTTGATGCCTCTTGTTGATGAACAAGGCATCATGAAATTGGTTTATTACCGCCAGATGATTGATTTTTGAACAATTAAAGACCGCGACCTGAAAAAAGGGGCGGAGCGGGTAAAGCCCAATTAAAAACTAACGACGGCTCACTCTTCTTCGAACGAGTTGTAATACTGCACCAGGTAATCAACTAAGGCCCTCACTGCTGGCAACATGCCGCGTCTGGATGGATACACCAGATGGATAATGTCTCTTTTCGGCTGCCACTGCGGTAATAAATGCACCAGGCTGCCATCTTTGATTTGCTCGGTGACCATTAATGACGGCAGCTGCACCACCCCTACGCCGCGCAGTGCGGCATTCCTCAGTGCAATCATATCGGTTGTAACATATCGCGGTTGATGCGGTACTGAGACTTCTTCATTGTCAGGACCGAACAGCGTCCAGGCATAGTGATGCTGTGGCTCACCCAGGCCTAAACTTGGCCATTTTGATAATTCAATCGGGTGTGTGGGTTGGCCGTACTGCTTTATAAGCGCCGGGCTGGCCATTAAACACAGGCCCCGCTCAGACAACACTCTGAGGATCAAATCACTGTTCTCAAGTGGCGCCGGCCTTACACGGATTGCCACATCCACGCCTTCCGCCACCACATCTACCCGACGGTTACTGGCCTCCAGATGAATATTTACTTTCGGGTATTTAACCATAAAGTCGGCCAGCGCCTGGCCGATATGCACATGCAATAAGGCGATAGGACAGGTAAGCCTGATGGTCCCGCAGGGTTCTGCCCGGCTAAACTCAATGGCTTCCTGTGCGGCATCAGCCTCTATCAGCATGGCTTTGCAGTGAGTTAAAAATGTCTGACCGATTTCAGTGACATTAAACTGCCGGGTAGAACGATAGATCAGGGTGACCCCCAGCCGCTCCTCCAAGCCGGCAATACGACGGCTGAGTTTCGATTTCGGCAAACCCAATGCCCGGCTGGCCGGCGCAAAACCACCATGCTCTACGGTTTTTACAAAGTAGTAGAAATCATTTAAATCCTGCATCTGCTGCCACCAATAGTTCCATATATAGAACTATCCTACCCAAAAACGCCAACTACTCAAGCTTCTGTTCTGTATATAAAGTTAATTACAACCCTTTATCAGGAGAGCGCAGATGAAAAACGTGATGAGTGTCCAGACAGCATCTCACCCGCACTGGGTAGGCGATGGCTTTCCGGTAAAGACATTACTGTCATATCAGGCGCAGGGTAGCGCCATCAGCCCTTTTTTACTGCTGGACCATGCCGGCCCCATGCAGTTTAGTGCGACGACGGATAAACGCGGCGTAGGTAATCATCCACATCGTGGTTTTGAAACCGTCACTCTGGTTTACGCCGGCGAAGTGGCGCACCGTGACTCCACCGGCGAGCACGGTGTTATCGGTGTCGGCGATATACAGTGGATGACAGCTGGCAGTGGCATTTTGCATGAGGAATATCATTCAGCAAGTTTTGCCGAAACAGGCGGCACTCTGGAAATGTTGCAACTGTGGGTAAATTTACCCAAGCAACACAAGATGACGCCGCCGCGTTATCAAACGATAACGGCAGCGCAGATACCGCATATCCCATTGGCGGATAACCGGGGTTTTTTAAGGCTCATTGCCGGTGAAACAGCAGGCTTAAGCGGCCCGGCGCACACCTTTTCGCCACTGCTGGTGATTGACGGTGACATTAAGGCCTCTGGCAACTACGTGTTGCCACTGCCTGATGGCTGGTCTGCCATGGTTATCGTGCGCAGTGGCAAGCTAAAAGCCAACTTTCAGACTGTCACGGCAAATCAAACGCTTATTTTATCTCAGGCCGGTACTGACATTGTGCTGCAAGCCGAGCAGGACTCGCAATTGCTGATCCTTGCCGGTGAGCCAATACAGGAGCCCATCGTCGGCTATGGTCCTTTCGTGATGAACAGCGAAGCCGAGATAAAGCAGGCACTGCTAGACTTCCAAAGCGGGAAGTTCGGCCAGGTAACTTAGCACTCAACACTTAACACTTAACAACGGCAACCGTGCAAACTATGCGATTGCCATTTTCAACAGAAGGAAGCAAATCATGACTAAGCCTTATGTACGTCTCGACAAAAATAATGCCGCAGTATTGTTAGTTGACCACCAAACCGGATTATTGTCGCTGGTGCGTGATATTGACCCGGACAAGTTTAAAAACAATGTGCTGGCGCTGGCAGATCTGGCGAAGTATTTCGGTTTACCCACTATCCTGACGACCAGCTTTGAGCAAGGTCCGAATGGTCCTCTGGTGCCGGAACTGAAAGAAATGTTCCCCAAAGCGCCTTATATCGCCCGCCCGGGCCAGATTAACGCCTGGGATAACGATGATTTTGTTAAAGCCGTGAAAGCAACCGGCAAAAAGCAGCTTATCGTTGCCGGTGTAGTAACCGAAGTCTGTGTGGCCTTTCCGGTGCTGTCTGCGCTGCAAGAAGGCTTTGATGTGTTTGTTATCGCTGATGCCTCGGGCACCTTTAACCCGATGACGCGTGATGCAGCCTGGGACAGAATGTCGGCAGCCGGCGCGCAAATGATGACCTGGTTCGGTGCCGCCTGTGAATTACACCGTGACTGGCGCAATGACATTGAAGGCTTAGGTACACTGTTCTCAAATCATATCCCGGATTATCGTAATCTGATTAACAGTTACACCACCTTCCAGGGCAATAAATAAGCCGCAGCTAAGGGCATAGCCTGCTATGCCCTTTTATCACCCCCTCTAAAATACGCACTGATATTGTGCCCTATCGCATCTGCCAATGCGTTGCAGACCTTATCGCGGGGTGTGCTTTTTGACTTGATGCCACAGCGCATCCATTTCGGCCAAATCGGACTGCTCGGGGCTTTTACCCTGCCCGGCTAAGGCTTGCTCTACGGCGCGAAAGCGTTTTTCAAACTTAGTATTAGCGGCGCGTAGCACGGCTTCGGGGTCGAGTTTGTGTTTGCGCACTACGTTAACTAAGGCGAACATTAAGTCGCCCAGCTCTTCGGCCAGTGCGTCACTGCCGGTTTCGCACTCTTCCACTTCGATGATTTCTTCTTTCACTTTATCCCAGCAGCCTTGTACATCTGGCCAGTCGAAACCGACATTGGCACAGCGCTTTTGCAGCTTATAGGCACGGCTAAGCGCCGGCATGGCCTGCGGGATATTATCGAGCACGCTGTGCTGGCCGACGTCTTTGCGCTCGGCGCTTTTTAGCGCTTCCCAGTTCTTTAAAACCGTTTCTGCACTGTCGGCGCTGACATCACCAAATACATGCGGGTGGCGCCGCTCTAATTTGTCGCAAATGGCCGCGACACAGTCATCAAATTCAAAGCGGCCTTGCTCTTTAGCCATTTGGGCGTAAAACACCACCTGAAACAGCAAGTCACCCAGCTCGTCTTTTAGCTCGTCAAAGCTCTCGCGGGCAATAGCGTCGGCCACTTCGTAGGCCTCTTCCAGCGTATAAGGCACGATAGTGGCGTAGGTTTGCTTGAGATCCCACGGGCAGCCGCCTTGCGGGTCGCGCAGGCGGCTCATAATATTGAGTAAACGTTGAATATTGTCTGACACTGCAGGCCTTTACACTTAGTGGTGAAAGCGCTTGGCTTCCACTACATCATCTATCTGGCTGATTTTACTCAGCAGTTTGTTTAACGAGTCGAGGTTATACAGCTCCAGCGTCATATTAATCACCGCTGTTTGCGCTTTAATATCCGAGCTGCTGCTCATCTTGGTCACGTTGGCCTTTTCATTGGCCAATATACTGGTGATATCGCGCAGCAAGCCGTTGCGATCGTGCGCGACGATGCGGATATCCACCTCATAACCCGAGGCATATTTATCGCCCCAGGTGGCATCGACCACCCGCTCGGGGTGGCTGTCCTGCAGGGTTTTAAACTGATCACAGTCGTCGCGATGAATGGCAATACCGCGGCCCTGGGTAATGTAACCGATAATGGCATCGCCCGGCAGCGGGTGACAACAACCGGCCATATGGGTTAGCAGGTTACCCACGCCTTGCACCACCACGTCGCTTTTCGCTTTGGCCGGTGCCAAGGGCTTAGTGATTAAACGCGGGTCAATGTCCGGCTCTTCCGCTTTGGCATACTGGCTTTGAATAAAGTGCACCACCTGGGTCACTTTTATTTCGCCACCGCCAATGCCGACCAGTAGCTCTTCCATGCTATTGACGTTAAAGCGGCTTAACACCTTGGCCGGATATTCCATCACCAGGTTCAGCCGGGTCAGTTCGGTATCCAGCAGCTCTTTACCGGCAGCCAGGTTTTTATCTCTGTCCTGCAGGCGGAACCAGTACTGCACTTTGGAGCGCGCCCGGCTGGATTTTAAATAGCCCAGATGCGGGTTTAACCAATCGCGGCTGGGGTTGGGCTCGCGTCCGGTCAGAATTTCTACCTGATCGCCGGTTTTAAGCTGATAGGTAAAGGGCACAATACGGCCGGACACCTTAGCGCCAATGCAGCGATGGCCGACGTTAGAGTGCACATAGTAGGCAAAGTCCAGCGGTGTGGAGCCCATCGGTAAATCGACAATGTCGCCTTTGGGGGTAAACACATAGACCCTGTCTTCAATAACCTGATTACGCAGCTCTTCGGCTAAATCACTGCTGTCGACCACATCTTCCTGCCACTGCAGAATTTTACGCAGCCAGCCAATTTTTTCATCGTTAGCACCGTCTTTACCGGCGGTGGCACCTTCTTTGTAGCGCCAGTGCGCCGCAACGCCCAGCTCGGAGTCTTCGTGCATTTGCCGGGTGCGGATCTGAATTTCTACCGGCCGGCCCTGCGGGCCTAACACCACGGTATGAATAGACTGATAGCCGTTTTGCTTGGGTGTGGCGATGTAATCGTCAAACTCTTTGGGCAGATGGCGCCAGCTGGTGTGCACCAGACCTAAGGCGGCGTAGCAGTCTTGCACCCGTTCGGTAATAACCCGTACTGCGCGAATGTCATACAGCTGATCAAACGCCAGCTGCTTTTTCTGCATTTTTTTCCAGATACTGAAAATATGTTTTGGCCGGCCGTACACTTCAGCCTGCAGGTTGGCATCCGCCATTTTTTGCCGCACGCTGGCGACAAAGTCCTGCATGTACTGCTCGCGGTCCAGCCGCTTCTCTTCCAGCAGACTGGCAATTTGTTTATACAGTTGTGGGTGCAGATAGCGAAAAGCTAAATCTTCCAGCTCCCACTTTAACTGGCCAATGCCCAAACGGTTGGCCAGGGGCGCAAAAATGGCGTTGGTTTCTTTGGCGGCCAGTACCCGGGTTTCTTCATCGGCGTTTTTTACTTCACGCAGATAGCAGATTTGTGCCGCCAGCTTAATCACCACAGCGCGCACATCTTCTACCATCGCCAGCAACATACGGCGTAAATTGTCGGCTTGCTGCGGGTTAACACTCTGATTGGGGCCGGTGGGAATGGTGCGAATGGCTTCCATTTGCTGCACTGAGCGCAGCAGGCTTACCACTTGGCTGCTAAAAGCGGCCTCTACCTGCACACTGCTGACAAGCGCGGCGTCTAACAGCGGGAATAACAGCGCGGCTTGCAGCGAGTCGCTGTCCATTTTCAGCTCAGCGAGAATTTCGACCATCTCCCAGCCATGGCGTACCGCCGTTTCACTGTCGGTCAGCTGGTGCTGCTTTAAAAACTCGGCTGCCTGCATCAGGCTGCTGATTTTTTTCTCTGTCAGTCCAAGCGAGCAAAGCCACTCCAGCGTTTCTCCGCTGTTGTAGTCTGTTGTATGCGACTGACGAACCCTAACCATGTGCGCTTTCCTCTGTACTACCGGCTGAATAAGGCCATGACTTCAAGATGGCTGGTGTAACTAAACATATCGGCACCGCCGATCTTTTGCAGCTGATAGCCCTGCTGCAATAACACTTTGGCGTCACGGGCGAAGGTAGCCGCGTTGCACGACACGTACAATATCTGTGCCGGCTTTAAGCGGCATAATTGCTCTACTGCACCCACCGCGCCGGCGCGGGCCGGATCCAGCAATGCTTTGCTGTACTGCGACCGGTTCCAGTCTGCTTTAGGCCAGGCTAAATGCAAATCGGCCTGCTGTGCCACCACGTTGCTAAGACCGTTTACCTTAGCATTGGTTGCCAGCTGTTGCACCATTTTGGCCATGCCTTCTATGGCGTGCACTGTTTTAGCCCGCTGCGCCAGTGCCAGGGTAAAGTTACCCATGCCGGCATACAGCTCCAGTACGTTATCGTTGGGCCCCGGGTTCAGCCAGTCCAGCGCCTGATTAACCATCAGCTGATTAACCGCAGCATTAACCTGAATAAAATCGTCCGGTGCAAATTCCAGCTGCAGCCCCTGGTTTAGTCGGTAGCTTAGTGCTTTAGGTTCCTGCCAGTAATCAAACTGGCCACTTTGTGCCTCACCCAGCCACAGCGCTTCTGGCCAGGCGGCGATAAAGCGCTGACGCTGCTCAGCCGTAAGTGCTTTGGTATGGCGTAAAATCACCACCGGCTGCTGGTCTGTCATCAGCACTTCAGCGTGGGTAATGCTAGTCGGATCCGCTAGTGTCGGCACCAGCTGCTGTAACACGCTAAAAATCGGCTGTAGCGGCGCTGCCAGCACCATGCAGCTGGCCACATTAGTAATCTGTTTATCGCCCTGCTGGCGAAACCCGACACTTAAACGGCGCTGCTTTTTGTCATACCACACACCAATGCGGGCGCGGCGCCGGTAGCCGCTGTCATCTGCCACTAACATCGGCTGCCAGGGCAAGGCATTCAGCCCGGTCTGATGGCGGATAAGCTTATCAATGCCCTGCTGTTTTAACTGCCGTTGATTGTCCGGGCTGATATGTTGCAGCTGACAGCCACCACAGCTTGCCGCGTAAGGACAAAGCGGCGTAATGCGTAAGGCAGAGGCGTTTACTACGTTAACCGTGTTAGCTTTGATAAAACCGGCTTTATCTTCGCTGACACGCGCCTGCACCTGCTCGCCGGGTAAGGCAGCACTGATAAAAGCAATTTTATTACCCTGCTGGCTGATACCGTGCACTTCGTAATCGTGATCAGTGATGGTAAAAGATAAGACTTTACCCTGCAAACTGGCCTTGGGTTTGGCTTTGTATATGTTAACCATGAGCTCTCTGTTGCTGTTTTGCGTGCGTGGCGTGTAGGCAAGCGCGATGTCTTATGTCATTATCCGGTCTTGCCTTTTTTGCATTTTGCCAGCCGGTGACGACAATGAGTTTACGTTCTTGGTTACTGCTTTTAAGCTTGCTGCCAGCCTTGCTGGTTAGTGTAAGCTGTGCCGGTTATTTTAGCTATGTTCGCTACCAGGAGTTAGTACTTTCTTTTCAACACCGCGCTCAGGATATCGCCCTGCCGCTGGCGATAAGCAGCCAGGATTTACTGCAGCGTGAGCAGCTGACCGAACTGACCAAATTACTCAGCACTGCCCACCGCCTGCACTCGCCAGCACTGAGCAATATCAGCCTGTTAAGCCCAACGCATCAGCTTGTGGTGCAAACCAATCCGCAGCAGGCGATTGCTCTGCCAACGCCACAGAGCAAGGCGCAGAGCCAGCAACGGCTTTACCCTGATGATAATGCTGAATATTTGCTGCTTTATCAGCAACTGCCCCAAGCTGAGCAGGCCGCCGGCTATCTGGTGCTGCAACTGCCACTAACCACGCTACAACTGGCAAAACAGCAGTTGCTGCTGCAGGCACTGCTGGTGGCCTTCGGTTGCCTGCTCTGTATTGGTTTGCCGTTATATCTGCTGCTGCGTCTGTTATACCCGCAACTGCACAGCAGCCGCCGGCAACTGCAGCAATTATTATCCGACAGCCCGGTGCAGGCTGGCAGCCACAGCGTTATCCGCGAATTTAACGAGTTACAGCAGGGTCTGGTGCAGTTAGGTCAGCGCCGGCTGCAGCAAGAGCAGGACATGCAAAACCAGATTGAGCAGGTAACCGGCGACTTGCAGCAAAGTATGGAGCAGCTGGAAGTGCAGAATATCCAGCTCGATTTTGCCCGGCGTAAAGCGCAGGAAGACAACCGGCAAAAATCTGAATTTTTAGCCAAGATGAGCCATGAACTGCGCACGCCGCTAAATGGCGTGATCGGCTTTACCCGTCAGCTATTAAAAACCCAGCTGTCAGCCAGCCAGCATGATTACCTGACCACCATTCAAAAATCAGCCAACAGCTTGCTGCATCTGGTCAACGACGTGCTGGATTTCTCCAAGCTGGAAGAAGGCCGGCTGTCGATTAACCCCGAGCCTTTTTCGCTGCGCGATTTACTCAATGATGCCATTGAGCTGCTGGCAGCCAATGCCTTTGATAAACAACTCGAGCTGGTGCTGATGGTCGACCCGTCGTGCCCGGACGATCTGGTGGCCGATCCGGCACGCTTTATCCAGGTACTGATGAACATTGCCGGTAATGCGATTAAGTTTACCGATCACGGCAGCATAGTGGTGCGGGTATCCGCCACCTTGTTAAATGAAGATCAGCTTAGCCTGCACTGCTCAGTGCAGGATACCGGCCGCGGCATCAGCGACGAGCAACAGCAGCAGCTGTTTTTGGGTTTTACCACCCATGAGCAGCGCAGTCATCAGAGTGGCTCTGGCCTTGGCCTGATGATTTCACAGCGGCTGGTGAAGGCCATGGGCGGTAATATCGGCTTTGAAAGTAAACCCGCCGAAGGCTCAACCTTCTGGTTTACCATTAAATGCCTGCGCCATCAGCTTAGCGTCGCCGAGCCACTGCCGCTGGAGGTGCTGGAAAATAAACAGCTGCTGTACTTTGAGCCACAGCAGTACTCACGCGAAGCCACGTTAAACCTGCTGCACAGCTGGGGTCTGCAGGTTAGCGCCTGCGCCACCAAAGGCCAGTTGCAACAGGCGCTGGCCCATCAGCAACACTATGACATCGGCTTGATTGGCCGCACGGTAGCGATTAATCAGGTGAATCAGGTCATGGCGCTGATCCCGCAGCTAAAAGCCCAGTGCCACTATACCTATTTACTGGTCAATACGCTGTCACCGCACCTGCGCGAAACCTTATTAAAATCCGGTGCCGATGCCTGCTTATCTAAACCGCCACACCAACGCAAACTGGCCGCTACCCTGGCGCAGCCTTATTTACAGGCGAAAACGGCCCAGCACGAGCAGCAAGCCCCGCGCCCGGCCAGTTTAAAGGTGCTGACGGTAGATGATAATGATGCCAATCTGAAGCTAATAAACACCCTGCTGGCCGAGCAGGTAGAGCATATTGACTCTGCGCGTGATGGCGCCGAGGCCTGGCACAAAGCCACGCAGCACGCTTACGACATTATTTTTATGGACATTAATATGCCGGTTATGGACGGCGTAACCGCCTGTCAGCGCATCCGCCAAAGTTCATTAAACGAACACACGCCAATTGTTGCCGTAACTGCCCATGCGGTAGACGGCGAGCGTGCCCGCCTGCTGACACTGGGCTTTAATGAGTTCTTAACCAAGCCACTGGATGAAAAAATGCTGCACTGCAGCCTGCAGGAGTTCTGCCCGGCCAGCCGGCTTAGCGCGCCGGCACAGCAGTGGCCTGCCAGTAAGCTGGTCGATTGGCCGCAAGCGCTGGAGCGGGCCGGTGGTAAATGCCAGCTGATGAAAGACATGCTAAACATGCTGTTGGCCAGCTTACCCGCCAGCCGGGACGCGCTGCAGCACGCTGCGGCGGCAAATGACAGTGCCGCCCTGCTGCAACAGATCCACAAATTGCATGGTGCCTGCTGTTATACCGGTGTACCCCGGTTAAAACAGTTAGCGGAAATCATAGAGACGCAGTTAAAACAGGGTCAAAACCTGACCGCGCTGGAACCGGAATTATTAGAGCTGGATGATATTATTCAGGCTTTGCTAAGCGAGAGTCAGCATTGGTCTCAGTGGTAAAGCCTATTTAACACTATCCAACAAGGCCTGCGCCTGACAAGATGTTATTGCCGCTCCAGGATCACCGTGGCCACGGCGTAAGCCTGCTCATCGCTCAGCGACAACCAGATATGATTAACACCAAGCTGGGCGGCGCGCTGTGCAGCGCCATCGCTCAGACTAAGCTGTGGCGCGCCATCGCTGTTATTACTGACATGAAAATGCTGAAACGATACGCCACGGCCAATGCCGGTACCCAGCGCCTTGGCCGCAGCCTCTTTTACGGCAAAGCGCTTGGCAAAATAACGGGCACCGTTATCCGCGTTAGCCTGTGCCAACTCGTGGTATATCGCCTGCTCTGCCGCCGTGAGCACCCGCTTTACCAGCGCCGGGCTGCGGCTTAAGCTTTGGCTTATCCGGCTTATTTCTACAATATCGGTGCCAAGGCCCACTATCGCCATGTTAGCGACGTGCCTCGACCATCAACCGCTTCATTTCGCGTACCGCGGCATCTAAGCCGCTAAACACGGCGCGCGCAACGATTGCATGGCCAATATTCAGCTCGTGCATCTGCGGTATCGCGGCAATCGGATGCACATTATGGTAGTGCAGACCGTGGCCTGCGTTAACAATCAGCCCAAGTGACGCCGCAAAGGCCGCCGCCTCACTAATGCGCTTTAGCTCCGCTTGCGCCACAGCGGCATCCTGGGTTTCAGCGTACTTACCGGTGTGAATTTCGATATAGGGCGCACCGGCTTTAGCGGCGGCTTCAATTTGCCTGTGGTCAGCATCGATAAACAGCGACACCAGAATATTGTGCTCGCGCATTTGCGTTACCGCATCGGTAATACGGCTTAACTGGCCGGCCACTTCCAGGCCGCCTTCGGTGGTCAGCTCCTGGCGTTTCTCCGGTACAAAGCAAGCAAAATGGGGCTTTAACTCGCTGGCAATACCCAACATTTCGTCAGTGACCGCCATTTCAAAATTCAGCCGGGTGGCAATAGTCTGGCGCAGCACAAACACATCGCGGTCAATAATATGGCGGCGATCTTCGCGCAGGTGCACAGTAATGCCATCGGCACCGGCTTGCTCAGCTACCAGGGCAGCATGTACCGGCTCAGGGTAATAGGTGCCGCGGGCCTGGCGTAATGTCGCAACGTGATCAATGTTAACACCCAGAAAAATAGGATTATGCATGCTTACTCCAGCGTAAAATTAAAGGCCAGCAAACAGTGCGCGGCTGGCCAATGGCTTATTGCCTAATAAAGGTGCCAGCAGCTGGCGGCTAAGCTGCTTAGCGCTTAGCAGCGTGGCATTGTCCTGCCAGTTAGCCGCGCCGATATTCAGTAACTGCACGCCGGCGAAACCGGCTGATGCAGGCACAAAACCCTGCTCATGTTGCCACTGATAACAGGCGTTTGGTGCTATAGGCTCGCCCAGCGCATCATACTGCCAGTCTACCGGCTGGCCCAGCTCTGACAGCAAGGCGAATTCAAACTCGCGCAAACAGGGCTCAAGCCCGGCTTTGCCTTGCTGCACAGCCTGTAGCTGCGTGAGACACTGCTGATACAACTGAAACAACTGCTCAGCCGCCAGGTTATCCGGCCACAGCCGGCACACCAGCTCGTTAATATAGAGCCCGCTGTACAACACCTTGCCGCTCAGCAGCAGCGCCGGGCCAGCTTCATCGAGGCTTTTTACGGTTTTAAGCTCGCTGCGGCCCACCAGCTGCAAGTTATACAACTGAAACGGCTGTAATGCCTGACGGGTTTTACCCTGACGTTTACGCACCACCGCCGATAAACGCCCGAGCTGCGGCAGCAATAACTGCAGGATCAGCTTATCTTCGCCCAGCGGCCTGCTGTGTAAAATGTAGCCTGGCCAAAGCGCTGCTTGCATAAGGGCTTAGTCTTCACCATAACCCAGGCTGCGCAGTGCCCGTTCGTCGTCGGCCCAGCCCGATTTAACCTTGACCCAAATTTGTAAAAACACCGGCTGCTCCAGCATATTGGCCATATCCAGCCGCGCTTCAGTGGCAATGGTTTTAATACGCTCGCCTTTATTACCAATGACCATTTTTTTCTGGCTGTCGCGCTCAACTAATACTAAGGCCGCGATATGGTAATGTTTTTCTTCCCATTTAAAGCGTTCAATCTCTACCGTTACGGAATAAGGCAGCTCGTCGCCTAAAAAGCGCATCAGCTTTTCGCGCACAATTTCTGCTGCCATAAAGCGCATTGAGCGATCGGTGACATAATCATCCGGGAAGAAAAACTCACAAGGCGGCAAGTGCTTTTGCACCACAGCGCGTAGCGCCTCAATATTGTCGCCGGTTTCGGCCGACAGCGGCACGACATCAACAAAGTTCAGCTGGCTGCCGAGCCACTGTAAATGCGGCAACAGGGTGTCTTTATCGCGGTATAAATCAACTTTATTCACCACCAGCACCACCGGCTTTTTCGCCGCGATAAGCCGGTTTAGTACCATCTGGTCATCGTCGGTCCAACGCGTACCCTCGACCACAAACAGCACAAATTCCACATCTAAAATCGAGCTGGCAGCGGCTTTGTTCATTAAGCGGTTAATCGCGCGTTTCTCTTCGCTGTGTAGGCCCGGCGTGTCGACATAGACCGTCTGATAATTGTCGCGCGTATCAATACCGACAATACGGTGGCGCGTGGTTTGCGGTTTTTTCGACGTAATGCTGACCTTTTGCCCCACCAGTTTGTTTAATAAGGTAGATTTGCCGACATTGGGCCGCCCGACAATGGCAACCAGCGCAGCATATGTGGGTAAGGTGGTGTTATCTGTCATTTTTTAACTGTTCCAGCGCCATGTGAGCGGCGTCCTGCTCTGCCTTGCGGCGTGAACTGCCGGTAGCGGTTATTGGGGCCATGCCGGCAATACTGCAGCGCACGGTGAAGGTTTGCTGATGCGCCTCGCCAACAGTGGCTATTACATCGTACACCGGCAAGGCTAAGCGTAGCCCCTGCAGATATTCCTGCAAGCGGGTCTTGGAGTCTTTCTGCTCGCCTGGGGTAATGGTCTCCAGCCGGCTGCCAAACCAGAGTAAAATGCGCGCTTTACAGGCTTCCATACCACTATCGAGGTAAATGGCGCCCAAAATGGCTTCTACCGCGTCGGCTAAAATAGACTCACGGCGAAAACCACCGCTTTTCAGCTCGCCCGGCCCTAAGCGCAAATACTCTGACAAGCGCAGTTCCTGCGCTATCTCGGCCAGGGTAACGCCTTTTACCAAGGTCGCGCGCATACGGGTAAGGTCGCCCTCGCGTGCTTTGGGGAAATGGCTGAACAAGGTTTCGGCAATGACCAGGCTAAGCACCGCATCGCCTAAAAACTCTAAGCGTTCGTTGTGTTGGCCTTTGCAGCTGCGGTGTGTCAGCGCCTGCTCCAGCAGGCTAATATCAGAAAACTGATAGCCCAAACGGGCCATCAGTGGGGTTAACGATTTTTGCATTACTGTCTCGTGTCTGCTGTTAGCGCGGCTTAGTGAATAGCGCCCAGCCGCTCAAAACGCACACCTGTCGGCACCCAGCCGGGTAACCAGCTGTCCGGATCGTCGCTAAA
This sequence comes from Rheinheimera fenheensis, assembly GCF_039871805.1. Classification (NCBI taxonomy): domain Bacteria; kingdom Pseudomonadati; phylum Pseudomonadota; class Gammaproteobacteria; order Chromatiales; family Chromatiaceae; genus Rheinheimera; species Rheinheimera fenheensis. The sequence goes on along the minus strand of NZ_JBDPJM010000013.1, from coordinate 29,595 downwards.
CTCAAAACTCATCCAGATAAACACCGCTTTACCCACCATATTGTGCTCGGGCACAAAGCCCCAGAAGCGGCCATCGCGGCTGTTATCGCGGTTATCGCCCAGCACAAAATAGTGGCCTTCTGGCACGATAAATTCGTCTATCGCCGTGCCACGCTGCTTAAAGAAGAATTCGGTATGCTCACGCCGGGCGGGTGTTTGCAGGATATCAAAGCTGGCCTCGCCTAACTGCTCAGTGTAGCGGCGCTGCGGGTACTGCTCCTGATAAAACTCACCTTCATTTTTCAGTGTTTGGGCCACCATTTCCAGCGTGCCACAGTCAGTGCTTTGGCCCGCCTGACAGGCTTTTTCAATAAACAGCTGTTTGTTACGGTAAATGATCCTGTCGCCCGGTACGCCGATAACCCGTTTGATGTAGTCTACCGTAGGCTGCTCGGGGTACTTAAATACCGCCACATCGCCACGCTGCGGCTTGTTATTGCTGTACAGCGTCTTGCGCCAGACCGGATCTTTAACATCGTAAGAGAATTTTTCCACCAGAATAAAGTCGCCCACCAGTAAGGTTGGCATCATAGAGCCTGACGGAATTTGAAACGGCTCATAAATAAACGAGCGGAAAATGGTGATAAGCGCAATCACCGGGAAGATGGACTTGGCGGTTTCCACAATTTGTGGCTCTTTGGTGAGCTCCTCGGTGGCCTCAACTGGCAGCTGACCGGTCGCAGAGCTTTGTGCCAGCGCCAGTTTTTGCTGGCGCTTAGGTGCCAGCACCAGCGCATCGAGCAACCAGATTAAGCCACTGGCCAGCGTCAGCAGTACCAGAAAAATTGCAAAATAACCCGCCATGCTAAACCCTTTTATTTACCCACTTTCAATATGGCCAGGAAGGCTTCTTGTGGTACTTCCACGTTACCCACCTGCTTCATGCGTTTTTTACCTTCTTTTTGCTTTTGCAGCAGCTTTTTCTTCCGGCTAACGTCACCGCCGTAACACTTAGCTAATACGTTTTTACGCATTTGCTTAATAGTGGTACGGGCAATAACGTGGTTACCTATGGCGGCCTGAATAGCAATATCAAACATCTGCCGTGGGATCAGCTCTTTGAGCTTCTCAGCCAGCTCACGGCCACGGCCCTGGGCGAAATCGATATGGCTGATAATGGCCAGCGCATCAACACGCTCGCCGTTGATCAGAATATCTACCCGTTGCATGTTCGAGGTTTGGAAGCGCTTAAAGCTGTAATCCAGCGAGGCATAGCCACGGCTGGTAGACTTTAAGCGGTCAAAGAAGTCCATGACCACTTCTGCCATTGGCAGCTCGTAGGTAACCGCGACCTGACGGCCGTGGTAGAGCATATTGGTTTGCACACCGCGCTTTTCGATACACAGCGTAATAACGTTACCCAGATATTCCTGCGGTACCAGGATATGCGCTTCCACAATAGGTTCGCGAATTTCGTCAATATCGTTGGTCGGTGGCAGGCTACTGGGGTTGTCTACCATGACGATATCGCCGTTTTTCTTCACCACTTCATACACTACCGTCGGCGCTGTGGTAATCAGGTCTAAATCGTATTCGCGCTCTAAACGCTCCTGAATAATTTCCATGTGCAACATGCCAAGGAAACCGATGCGGAAACCAAAGCCCAGTGCACCGGAGTTCTCCGGCTCGTAAAACAGCGAAGAGTCATTCAGACTCAGCTTGGCCAGCGCATCACGAAAATCTTCATAGTCATCGCTCGACACCGGGAACACACCGGCATATACCTGCGGTTTAATGCGTTTGAAACCGGGCAATGGCTTTTCGGCCGCGTTTTTCGCCAATGTGAGGGTATCACCCACCGGCGCGCCTTTAATTTCTTTAATACCGGCGATAACAAAGCCTACTTCACCGGTTTTCAGCTCACCGGTGTTAGTGGCTTTAGGGCTGAATACGCCGACTTTATCTACTTCGTAGGTTTGGCCGGTCGACATCACTTTAATTTTGTCTTTTTCTTTAATGCTGCCGTGCTTTACCCGCACCAAAGACACCACGCCCTGGTAAGAGTCGAACCAGGAGTCAATAATCAGTGCCTGGGTAGGCTGCTCCGGTTCGCCTTCCGGTGGCGGAATTTTTTTCACGATAGTTTCCAGTACGTCTTTAATGCCCAGGCCGGTTTTGGCTGAACACTGCACTGCGCCTACTGCTTCAATACCGATAATATCTTCAATTTCCTGCGATACACGATCCGGATCGGCTTGCGGTAAGTCGATTTTATTCAGTACCGGCAGTACCTCTAAATTCATATCCAACGCGGTGTAGCAGTTGGCTACCGTTTGCGCTTCTACCCCCTGGCCGGCATCGACTACCAGCAGTGCCCCTTCACAGGCGGCCAGCGAGCGGCTGACTTCATAGGTAAAATCGACGTGGCCTGGTGTATCGATAAAGTTCAGCTGGTAGGTTTCGCCGTCATCAGCTTTGTAATGCAGGGTGACGCTTTGCGCCTTGATGGTAATACCGCGCTCGCGTTCCAAGTCCATCGAGTCCAATACCTGCTGCTGCATCTCGCGGTCAGACAGGCCACCACAGTACTGAATTAACCGGTCAGACAGTGTCGATTTACCATGGTCAATGTGGGCGATGATAGAAAAGTTTCTGATATGAGTGAGTTTAGGCATCTTGTCCGCAAAAAACAGTAGGCGTAGCACAGGGCGCTATGGTGTTAGTTAACCAAAACCTGCAGCAGTGCAACGCGGGTTATTCCGATAAATTAGCGCGAATTGTACTCTATCCAGCGCGCGCTTGCTATGTGTTATTGCTGCACGCCAACCGAAGGCAGCACCTGTAGGATCACTACCTGACTGTGTTGCTCCTGCTGTTTGCCATAGCGACGTGCCAGCATAAACCCCGCAGCAGCACCTAACAGCCCCAGTAGCATCAGGTAACCCTCTCTAAGTCCGGCAGCCGCGCCGGCTAATGCCAGAGTTAACAGCAATACCAGCGGCAGTAAATACACCATCAGGGCGGCGACAATCAGTTGCTGTTCGCTCAGGCCGACTTTTACCTGCTCGCCGGGCAATAAGTTTAAACGGGTAGGGACAAAAAACTGCTGGCTGCGCGCAGTTAAGGTTTTAGCGACGATACCGGTACCGCAATCACTGGACACCTGACAGGCATTACAGCTGGCCACCGGGGTAGAGCTTAACCAAACGCCGTCTTGCTCAACCCGCAGTACGGTAGCAATTTGCTCGACCATCAGCGTACCGCTGCTGCCAGTTGCCGGGCAGTATCTATACTCACCGGGCCGATTACCGTCACTTCCAGCTGGGCATTGGTTTGCACATAAATGGTGGTGGCACCATCGCGGTACGCCTGGGTAGGTAAACGCTGGGCGTTTTGCACAAATACCGATACCTGATGCAGGCCATCGCTTAGTAGCCAATAGCTTAACAAGCTGCCTTCAAGCTGCGGTATGCTGGCCGGCTCTGCCACTGGCTGATAACCTTCCGGCAGCCAGGTTAGCTGGTGGATACTGTTAAAAACCGCGGCAACCGTGGTATCAGCCGGCTTGGGTAACTCGGCCGCCATCAGGGCGCGTAAATTCTCCGGCAGCTCCGGACTTATCTGCATATGGGTAACCAGCCAACGCTCCAGCGCGTTCTGGTTATCTGACATAGTATCGATGCGCAGCGGAAAGCCAGTTTGCGCGTCTAACCATAACCAATAATGGTGGCGCCCATTTTCTTTTGCGGTAAGACGCAATAGCTGAGCGCTGCGACCCGACATCACTGAGCTACTGCCAGCAACCGCATGGTAAAGCTTACTAATGGTGTCTTTGTCTTCAAACAACAGCGCTGGCAGTTCGGGGATATGGCTGGCGCGGGTAACAAAGGCCGGCCGGTCAGTGAGCAAATAATACACCAGTGCATCGCGGCGCAGAATGTCTACACCACTGGTGTCCAGCGGAATAAGATGTTCTATTTCCTGATCGGCTGTCTGGCCATGTAACCAGCGGTAGGTGTCGACTTTGCTGCCTTTTAACACCACGAAAGAGGTGTCAAAGTTGTAGTGTTTAACCGCGTACTGCACTTTATCAAACAGCTGCCAGGCAGTCTGCTCGGCGTGCGCCAGGGCAGACAGCAGCATGAATACAATGGCACTACATACGCCAGAGGTTCGCATCATTAAGGCTCGTTAGGTTTGGGTCCGTCATTGTTTTGCTGTTTGGCTTGCTGTGCCTGCTCCATTACCCGCACTTGCTGGCGATGGGCGTTTAATAGCGCCTGCAACCGCTTTTGCTGCTCCAACATCGCTTGCTGCTCTTGCTCAGCGAAACGGTCAGACACTGTGGTTTGGCTTAAGCTAACCGGGGTAGCAAAACCGGCAATTGGCTGGGTTTGCAACATAGGTTGAGGGGTCAGCATCTCTTCACCGGGCTGTTGATACTGCTGCACACCCAGTACTGCAATCAGCGCCACACCTGCTGCCACAGCGCCCTGTGCCACAGGTTGCAGCCAGCGGCCATTCGCCGCCTGTGCCACACCGCTTTTAATCCGGCTGAACAGGCTTTGGCTGCTTTTTAGCTGATAGGTTGGTTCGTTTTCCAGTGCGGCAGCAAAGTCATCGGCAAAACTGGCCGGTAACGGGCTTTGCGTTTCGTGGCGTAACACAGCACCTAGCATCTGATAGCGCTCCAGTGTTTGCTGCAACTGCGCACTACTGAGCAAGCTGTCAAGCTGAGCTTTACTCAGTGGCTGGTTGTCGCTGGCAGCTGAAAGCCAATCCTGATTTTCTAACGACATAATGTTTCCTGTCTTAATTACTGGTTGTTGCCCTGCCCGCTAGCTTATTAACGGCTTAAGCTGCAGATCAATTGCTTCCCTGGCGCGAAAAATGCGGCTGCGGACAGTGCCTATCGGGCACCCCATCACATCTGCAATTTCCTCGTAACTTAACCCTTCCAGCTCACGCAGCGTAATGGCCGTGCGCAGCTCGTCCGGCAGTTTTTCTATGGTGCTAAACACCACATGACGGATCTCGTCGGATAACAGCAGTTTTTCCGGTGAGTCCTGTTCTTTTAACGCATCGCTACCTTCAAAATATTCGGCATCTTCTGCGTCTACATCGGTTGCCGGCGGCTTACGGCCATTGGCAACCAAATAATTTTTCGCACTGTTCACGGCGATGCGATACAACCAGGTATAAAAGGCGCTTTCGCCGCGAAACCCCGGTATTGCCCGGTAAGCTTTAATAAAGGCTTCCTGCGCCACATCGGCTACGTCTCCGTGGTTAGAAACGTAGCGTGAAATTAAGTTCGCAATACGATGCTGATATTTTCGCACCAATACATTAAACGCGGCTTTATCGCCTTGCTGTACGCGCTGGACAATCTGCCAGTCCAATTCTTGCTCGCTCATATCTGAGCTTATCCCCTGTAATACTCGTCTTTATGCTAACTGGCGCTTATCTCGCGTGCAGTTAGGACTCTGGGTCTGAGAAATAGTTCTGCTAAGTTTGACAAAAAAGCTACAATAGCGGCACTTTCATTGATGGCAAGTGTATCGCATGACGCAAGCAAATGAACATCTGTGTGACGTTTTAATTATCGGCAGTGGTGCCGCCGGGCTGTCGCTGGCGTTGCAGCTGGCAGAGCAGGCAAAGGTGCTGGTGTTAAGTAAAGGCCCGCTGCGTGAGGGCTCGACCCTGTATGCCCAGGGTGGTATTGCTGCCGTATTTGATGAAAACGACAGTATCGCCTCTCATGTGGAAGATACGCTGATTGCCGGCGCCGGTTTATGCGATAAAACTGCCGTGCAGTTCACCGCGGGCAATGCCAAAGCGGCGATGGAATGGCTGATTGCGCAAGGCGTACCCTTTGACCAGTACAAAGATGAGGATGGCAGCCTTAAATATCATTTAACCCGCGAGGGTGGCCACAGCCACCGCCGTATATTGCATGCGGCTGATGCCACCGGCCAGGCCGTGCAGATTACGCTAGTCGATCAGGTGAAAGCACACCCGAATATCCGCTTGCTGGAAAACTATAACGCGATAGATTTGATTAATGGCCGCAAGCTGGGGCTAGACCCCAAACGCTGCTATGGCGCCTATGTCTGGAATAAAAGCGCGGCCAAAGTAGAGCTGGTTAAAGCGCGCTTTACCGCACTGGCTACCGGCGGCGCCAGCAAGGTGTATCTGTACACCAGTAACCCCGATGTCGCCAGTGGTGATGGGATTGCCATGGCCTGGCGCGCTGGCTGCCGGGTGGCCAATATGGAGTTTAACCAGTTTCACCCGACCAGCTTGTATCACCCCGATGCACCTAATTTTTTAATCACCGAAGCGATGCGCGGTGAAGGCGCCTATTTAAAACGGCCGGATGGCAGCCGCTTTATGCCTGATTTTGATGCGCGCGCCGAGTTAGCACCACGCGACATTGTTGCCCGTGCCATCGACTATGAAATGAAGCGTCTGGGCGCTAACTGCGTGTATCTGGATATCAGCCACAAGCCAAAAGATTTTATTATTGAGCACTTCCCCACTATCTACGCTAAGTGCTTAAGTGTTGGCATCGACATTACCAAACAGCCGATACCTGTGGTACCGGCCGCCCACTATACCTGTGGCGGCGTGATGACTGACTTAAACAGCAAAACCGACTTAGATAACTTATACGCTGTTGGTGAAGTTGCCTACACGGGTTTGCATGGTGCTAACCGCATGGCCAGTAACTCATTGCTGGAGTGCGTGGTATTTGCCCGCGCCGCAGCGCAACATATTTTGGCCCAGCTGGACAAACAAAGCCCACTACCGACGCTGCCTGCCTGGGATGATAGCCGGGTGAGTGATTCTGATGAAGAAGTGGTCATAACGCACAACTGGCATGAGCTTAGGCTTTTTATGTGGGATTATGTTGGCATAGTACGCACCAATAAGCGGCTGGAACGCGCACTGCACCGGGTAGAACTATTACAACGGGAAATCCAGGACTATTACAGCCATTTCCGTGTCAGCCATAACCTGCTGGAGCTGCGTAATCTGGTACAGGTAGCAGAGCTGATTATCCGCTGCGCCATGCAACGACAAGAAAGCCGGGGCCTGCACTACAACCTGGATTACCCGCAGCAGCGTGAAGGCAGTGGCCCCAGCATCCTGACGCCTAAAGCCTAATGCTGTAGCTTAATCTACCGGCTGGCGCTGCCAGTTAGCCTGATTAACCGCCCGTGCCAGTGCACGAAACTGCGCTCGCGGGCATTGATCGGCAAATACCCACTGCTGGCTTATCGCCTTACTATTATCCCGTTGCCAGCACAACTTGATGGCCCACTGGCTAACCAAGCCACCACACAACGTGCCGCTGACAACAGCGGCGCTTGCTGGCAGCGTAAACCAATGCACAGTACCGTCAGCATGTAACAGTAATGCTTGCGGCTGGCGTAACTGCTGATATTGTCTGACACCCAGCCAATAACTGCTGAACAGCAAAGGTACTGCCAACAATAAGGCCCACCAGGGCATGGGCACCAGCCCGAATAACAGTGGCGGCCATAGGGCCGTCAGCATGAGCACACGTTGTGCCCAACGCGACGGCGTCAGCACCAGCTCAGACGCGGACACGATCCAGGATCAGCTGAATAAGGGCCTGAATAGCTGCATCTGACGATTTGGCGTGACCCATAAACCAGGCAAATAAATCCGGGTCATCACAGGCCAGTAGACGCTCAAAATCTTGTTTCTGTTGTAAATCCAGGGCGTCGTAACCTTCTTCCACGAACGGTGCCAACAGCACATCCAGCTCCAGCATGCCGCGCCGACACGCCCAGCGTAGCCGGGGTTTACTCATTAATTCTGCCATATCTGCTTTATCATTCCTGTTTTAGTTAATTTGCTGCCGGGTACAGCCCTATTGCCGGCTGATTCTAACAAAATTCCACCCGCGGGGTTGAGCTTTTGCCGCTTACCCCCAATCATAGTGCTATTGTTTATCAGCCTTAACGACCGTCACAGTATTATGCACACATCCTGGTTAACCGCAGAACAATACGCCAGTTTAAGCACAAAAGTTCAGGGCGCCTTCCTGTCGCCGCTGCCGGCCTTTGATACGCTGTTGGTTGGTGGCGTTGACAACCGCAAGTACCTGCAGGGGCAGACCACCTGCGACGTAAACAGCTTAACCGATGCTAACTTTTTACACGGCGCCCACTGTGACGCCAAAGGTAAAATGTGGTCGCAGTTTTATCTGGCCGATGCCGGCGAGCAGTTAGTGGTTATTGCATTTCGTGATGAGCTAACTGCCTCTGGCGCACAGTGGAAAAAATTTGGTGTATTCTCCAAAGTGAGCTTTGAAGCCGGCCTGCAGCATTATGCTGTGTTTGGCTTAAGCTGCAGTGAAGGCACTGATAGCTCTGCCCTAAGCGCACTGATCCAGCAACTGGGCTTTGAGCGCCCGGCCAAAGGCACTGTTAGCCGACAGCAGCAGGCGATGTTACTGGCACTGACCGACACGCATTTTTTACTGCTAACGCCGTTAGCTCAGGCCCAGCAGTTAATGCAACAAGGCTTGCCACTGGCCTGCCCCAATGCCTGGCTGGTGCGCCATATTCAGCAAGGTTTTAGTTATCTGGAGCAGGGCTTAATTGGCGAGTTAGTGCCACAGATGCTTAACTTACAGGCGCTGGATGCCATCAGCTTTAGCAAAGGCTGTTATATCGGCCAGGAAACCGTGGCGCGGTTGAAATACCGTGGCGGCAATAAACGGGCAGCCTTTATATTAACGGCGAAGACCGACGAGCTGCCCGCCACCGGCACCGATATTGAAATACAACTTGGAGACAACTGGCGCCGCAGTGGCCAGGTCGTCAATGCTGCGAATATTAATAACGAATTATGGTTAATCGCAGTATTACCGAACGACATAACCGCGGCAGATACGTTACGGCTGCACAGTGACAGCGCGCCACTGTTGCAATTAATGCCGTTACCCTATTCGCTAACTTAATGAGGTTTTCATGACCATTTCTCAAGACAAAGTCGTCGCCATGCACTACACCGTTACCGACAGCAAAGGTAACCAACTGGACAGCTCAGTCGGTGGCGAGCCTTTAGTCTTTCTGTTTGGCCACGGCTCGCTGATCCCTGGTCTGGAACAAGCATTAGCCGGTAAAAGTGCCGGCGATAAATTTACTGCCAACATTGCTGCCGCAGATGCTTATGGCGAACGTCACGATGCGTTAACTCAGGCCGTGCCTAAGTCGATGTTCGACGGTATGGAAGTTGCCGTAGGTATGCGCTTTCGCGCGGCAGGCCCGGATGGCCGCGAACAGTCAGTGATTATTTTGGAAGTGACAGAAGATGAAGTGGTGGTAGATGGTAACCATCCGCTGTCTGGCATTGACCTGACCTTCGACGTAGAAGTGGTGCTGGTGCGCGATGCCACTGATGAAGAGCTCGATCACGGCCATGTCCATGGCATAGACGGTCACGCTGGTCATTAATGCTGCTGGCAGACGGTGTGTAAACTGCCGTCTGCCGTATCGTTGCCCGCCCAGCTAATGTCAACTATCACCTCTGCCAGCGCCGTTATCGGCCAGGATGGCCAGCCCTGTTTTGGTCATTATGCCACGCCGCCCACAGAGCTTGGCCTTGAGCGCTTTGTCTATCGCACTGTGATGGACAAACCCGCCAGTGCACTTAGTAAATACCTGCATTTTAAACAGTTTCAGTTTGTAAGTCTAAGCCACCCCGACTGGCAAATTGGTATTGCTATTGCTGATATCCGCTACCTGGCCAGCGCCTTTTGTTATTTTTATGATCGCAAAACCGGCCAACTGGACGAGCTGGAGCTGTTAAAGCCTTTTAGCCTGGGCGCTCGCATGAGCCCAAGCCCGGTACAGGGCGAAGCGCGCATCAGTGGCAAGCAGCAAATCAGCCTGACACTACAGCAGTACAATTGGCAGGTTCGCTTAAGTGGCGCCTTGCTGCAGGGCGAGTTTAGCCTGAATGGCGCAGCAGATGCCTCGCCACTGGCGCTGTGCACGCCCACCGGCTACAACGGCTGGACTTACACACAAAAGCATAATGCCTTGGCGGTTAACGGTACACTAAGCTACCGAGGCAAGCCGTTGGATTTAACTGCTGCCCTGGCCGGTTATGATTTTTCTGCCGGCTTTATGCGCCGCGAAACCAGCTGGCGCTGGGGCAGTATCAGTGCCGTGCTACCTCAGGGCCGTTTTGGTTTAAACCTGGCCTGTGGCGTTAATGAAACCGGCACTACAGAGAATGGCTTATGGCTAAATGGCCAGTGGCAAAGCCTGCCACCCGTCGCGATAGCGCTAAACCGCCAACAGCCACAGGCGCCCTGGCAATACCGCGACGACACCGGCCGGATAGCACTGCAATTTACCCCGCAGCAAGTGCGGCAGCAGAAACTTAACCTGGGCATATTGGCGAGTAATTTTCGGCAGTATTGCGGTTTTTTTTGCGGCGAAATTACCCTTGCAAACGGCGAGAAACTTACGCTACAACAAGTGCCTGGACTGGCAGAGGACCATTTTGCCCGTTGGTAACACCGCATTAGCAAGCGCAGTAAATTCTTGACAGCGTATTCAAAGCCCCCTATTTTTAGCCCCCTGAGCAACCCAAAACCATTGAGCGAAAACCGGCCTGAATGAAAGATCGCATTATCATTTCTGTTTCGACAATCAATGGTACACGCCATTTTAATGTCAGTAAGCTGTTCAAACGTAACGCTATTATTGCAATGTGGCTACTACTTTTCGGGTTGGTTATTACTGCTGCCGTCATTGAGTACCTGCTGCAAAGCGTAGAGCAAAGCCAGGCACAGCGCGCCCATCTGGCCAGCCAAGCCAGCGCACTGCGTGACGAAATTGCGCTGCTACAGGACAACAAAAATCAACTGGAGCACGAGCTGAACCAGAAGCAGGACGAAATGCTGCAGGTGATCAACCGCGTCGGTGAAATTGAACTGGCACTGGGTCTGGAACAGCAATATCCACAAAATCTGGAAGCAAGGTTGGACACGGCTTCGGTAAACTCGGCCGCCCGTATGGCCATGTTGCAGCTGGTCCCTAATGGTTCACCGCTGGAGTTTAGCCGCCGTTCATCTCGCTTTGGCCTGCGCCAACACCCTATAGTCGGCAAACAGCAACACCATAAAGGTGTGGACTTATCGGCTAACCGCGGCACCGAAATATACGCCCCGGCTGACGGCGTGGTCGAGGTAGTACGCTCGAGCAAGCAAGGTTTTGGCAACCTGTTAAAGATCCGCCATGCTTTTGGTTTCTCTACACTGTATGCCCACCTGCAGGACTTTAAAGTGAAACCTGGCCACTTTGTGCACAAGGGCCAGTTAATTGCTACCTCGGGTAATACCGGGCTGTCTACCGCACCACATTTGCACTATGAAGTACATTTCCTTGATCGGGCACTTAACCCTCAGCACTTTATGGACTGGGATGCCACTAACTTCGATCTGGTGTTTGAAAAGGAAAGGAGCATTAAATGGGACTCTTTAGTAAGCATGCTGGAAACCAAAGCAAGCACTCAGTTACAACTGTCATCGCACAAGGATGCTCAATTAACGGCAGTCTCCGACTAAGCTGTGATATGCAGGTTGACGGCTACGTCGAAGGCAAACTTGTCAGCGACAAAACGTTAATTATCAGTGCATCCGGCCGTATTAAAGGCGAAGTTACCGCCGACAAAGTCATTATTAATGGCCTGTTCGACGGTGAATGTTACGCCAACAGCGTAGAAATTCTGCCGCAGGGTAAAGCCCATGGCACTATTCATTGCGACGATTTAAGCATTGAACGTGGCGGCAGCTTTTTAGGCAAAACCCTGCCAACCTCAGCAGAGCATGTTGTGGCCCTGCCCAAAGAAGAGCAGGCGGCCAAATCACTGGAACAAGGTAGCAACCGTCAACAGACGGGTTAACCTGCTATTTTTGCCATCGGGCGCAGCCTGTAACGACGAAGGCTGGTGTTTTCATCACCAGCAGGGTAGCTTAGACAGTACTTAACAGTCGATGGCAGTCCAATTATGAAACCAACGCTTATTGCCGCCCTGATTAGCCTTAGCAGCTTTGCTGTGTCAGCTGACAGCAACAATCTTAGCACACTGATCCAACAAGATTACCAGCAGCATTTGGGTGCCTTATTTACCCACTTCCATCAAAACCCTGAACTGTCGCATATGGAGTTTAAAACGGCCAAACGTTTGGCCAATGAGCTGCGTGCGGCCGGGTTTGAGGTCACCGAAGGCGTAGGTAAAACCGGTGTTGTGGCAATGATGAAAAACGGCCCGGGTCCACTGGTCATGATGCGCGCCGATATGGATGGCCTGCCGGTTGAGGAAAAATCCGGTTTACCCTACGCCTCTAAAGCGAAACAAAAAGACTGGGATGGTAACGAGGTGCATGTGATGCACGCTTGCGGCCACGATGTGCATATTACCAGCCTGGTCGGCACAGCAAGGCGTATGGCGGCGATGAAAGATCAATGGTCTGGCACGCTGATGCTGGTAGGGCAACCGGCTGAAGAGCGCGTCGGTGGTGCCAAAGGCATGATGGAAGACAATATCTGGGGCCGTTTTGGCCAACCCGATTATGCGCTGGCGTTTCACGTTTCTTCAGAAATTGAGGCGGGCAAAATTGTCGCCGTTGAAGGCTCACCGTACTCGGGCGTAGACAGTGTTGATATTATCGTGCATGGCGTTGGCGCCCACGGTGCCAGCCCGCACCGGGGTAAAGACCCTATCGTGCTGGGCGCGCAAATCGTGCTGGCGCTACAAACCATTATCAGCCGTGAAATTGCGCCCAAAGAGCCGGCGCTGATAACCGTTGGCGCCTTTCACAGCGGCACCAAGCACAATATTATTTCCGATAAGGCGCACCTGCAGCTGACCGTGCGTAATGACAGCTGGGAAACCCGCGAATATTTAATTGCAGCCATTAAACGGGTGGCGGAGAACTTAGGCCGCGCGGCAGGCTTGCCGGAAGATAAACTGCCACAAGTGATTATTGATGACGAGCCCACACCGCCAACCGTGAATGATATTCCACTGACGCAGCGGCTGAAAAAAGCCTGGGCGGCCAACATGGGTCAACCGGTCTTTGACGAAAACTACAAGCGCTTGGGTATGGGCGCGGAAGACTTTCCGTTCTTTACCACTGAGCCCTATATTCCCAGCACCTACTTTGCGGTAGGTGGTACACCGGCTGAAGCCTTTGCCGCGGAAAAAGCCGGCGGCCCGGCCGTACCAAGCCACCATAGCCCGCTGTTTAAAATCGCCCCACAGCCTGCAGTAACCAAAGGCGTTGAGGCAACGGTAATCGCACTGCTGGATCTCATGCCGAAGGCGTAATCGGGTTATGTAACATTGCGTAACCGCATCTGTTTTGCTGAAATTTTCAGCAAAACAGATGCAAAGCTATACCTTTCTGCTACAATGCCGCCCCTTTTGCAGGCGCAGGCCCGCAGTGTGTTATTTTGCGGAGTCGCAGCATGAGCAATACCCCATTTTCCAGCCTTAATTTACCTCAGGCGTTAGTCAGTAATCTGAGCGATTTAGGCTACAGCAGCATGACCACCATTCAGGCACAGGCACTGCCGGCAATTCTTGAAGGTAAAGATGTTATTGCTCAGGCGAAAACCGGCTCAGGTAAAACCGCGGCCTTTGGTTTAGGCTTGTTGGCCAAACTGGATGTAAAGTATTTCCGCGTACAAAGCCTGGTGCTGTGTCCTACCCGCGAGCTGGCCGATCAGGTCGCGGCAGAGCTGCGTAAACTGGCGCGCAGCATTCACAATATTAAAATTCTGACCCTGTGCGGCGGTGTGCCGATTGGCCCGCAAATTGGCTCGTTAGAGCACGGCGCCCACATTATCGTTGGTACACCCGGCCGGGTGATCGATCATCTGGACAAAGGCCGGTTGAAACTGGACGATTTAACCACACTGGTGTTGGATGAAGCCGACCGCATGCTGGAAATGGGTTTTAGCGCCGATTTAGACGCCGTAATTGCCATGGCACCTGCTGCACGGCAAACCCTGCTGTTCAGTGCGACCTACCCCAGCGCGATTGCCAGCTTAAGTGAGCGGTTACTGCGCTCGCCACTTCGGGTAACCGTCGACGAGCAACATACCAGCAGCAGTATCGAGCAGAAGTTTTATCAGCTCAGCCACAATAACGACCGCTTGCAAGCGCTGCAGACTTTGCTACTGAATTATCAGGGCCAAAGCAGCATGGTGTTTTGTAATACCAAGCGTGAAACGCAAGACGTCGCCGACGCCTTAGCCGATGCAGGCTTTAGTGTGCTGGCGCTGCATGGCGATATGGAGCAAAAAGACCGCGATCAAACGCTGGTGCAATTTGCCAATGGCAGTGCCTGCATTTTGGTCGCGACCGACGTCGCCGCCCGCGGGCTGGATATCAGCAGTGTCGATGCGGTATTTAACTACCAACTGGCGCATGATGCCGATACTCATACCCATCGTGTTGGCCGCACCGGCCGCGCCGGTCAAAGCGGTATGGCGCTGAGTTTGTTTACCGCCAGCGATGCTGGCAAGTTGCTGGCGCTGGAAGATGGTTTAGGGATAACCATTGAACCGGCTGAGCTACCGCCAGCCGATGCTTCAGCACGACCAGCAGCGCCAGTAATGGCCACCTTGCAGCTGGACGGCGGTAAAAAGCATAAGATCCGTGCCGGCGACATCGTTGGCGCCTTAACGGCCAGCAAGCAGCTAACTAATGATGACTTAGGCAAAATTCAGCTGCACGATATCTGGAGTTTTGTTGCGGTAAAACGCAGCAAACTTAAGCTGGCCCTGCAGTTACTGCAACAGGGCAAGATTAAAGGTAAAAATATTCGCGCCAGGGCGCTTTAGGTCTGGGGCTTCTGCTGGCGCAGCGCCTTAGTAGCGCCACGCTGCTTTTTATGCTCCAGCCGCCGCTGCTGGCTGCCATAGGTGGCCTTGGTGGCAATACGCTTTTTCGCTACCCGCGCTACCGACTGCACCAACTCAATAAACTGTGCCAGCGCCTGTTCGCGGTTCATCTCCTGGCTGCGGCTTTGCTGGCATTTAATAATAATTTTGCCACTTTGCGTAATCCGATGATCGCTTTTTACCAGCAGCCTATCTTTATAAAACGCCGGTAAACTCGACGCCTTAATATCAAAAATCAGCTGGGCAGCGGTAGACACTTTATTCACATGCTGGCCACCGGCACCACTGGAGCGGATAAACTGCCATTCCAGCTCGTTATCGGCCAACACCACACTGTTTGAAATCTCAATTGCCATCGGAAACCACTGCCTCGCCACACTGACATGGATCAGACCACAAGCCTGGGCCAGATACAAGCTAAGCACCTTAGCCTAAAGTCTATGCACCTTAAGTCTAAGTTCGCTAACGCCGGTTTTTCGCTACAGTAGTAGCTAGTAACTGAGCTTTAATTGGTGCGGAGATCTCCAATGACAACACAAGCCAAACTCGACTACCAACAACTGTACCAGCAAGCCACCGACGCCCCTGAAGCTTTTTGGCAACAACAGGCAGCAAAACTGCATTGGTATAAGGCACCACAACAGATATTACTGCAGCAGGACGCTGTGCATTATCAGTGGTTTAGCGACGGCGTGTTAAACACCGCTTATCTGGCACTGGACAGCCAGGTTGAACAAGGCCGGGGGGAGCAAACAGCGCTGATTTACGACTCGCCGGTAACCAAAACCAAACAACGCTTTAGTTACCGTGAATTGCGCGATGAGGTGGCACAATTCGCCGGGGTATTAAAAAGCCTGGGCGTACAAAAAGGCGACCGGGTGGTGATTTACATGCCAATGATCCCGCAGGCCGCCATTGCCATGCTGGCCGTGGCGCGTCTGGGCGCCGTGCACTCAGTGGTATTTGGTGGCTTTTCCGCCCACGAGCTGGCGCTGCGAATTGATGATGCCAAGCCCAAAGTGGTACTTAGCGCCTCGTGCGGTATTGAAATTAGCAAACTGATTGCCTACAAACCGCTACTGGATGATGCTATCGACAAAGCCGCACATAAACCTGAACATTGCGTTATTTACCAGCGGCCACAATGTGTGGCTGAGCTAAAAGCCGGCCGCGATCTGGATTGGCAGCACGCATTGACTAAAGCCGAACCGGCTGCTTGTGTGCCGGTAAAAGCCACGGATCCTCTATATGTGCTTTATACCTCGGGCACCACGGGCAAACCCAAGGGCGTGGTGCGTGATAACGGCGGCCATGCGGTGGCGCTGAATTACAGCATGCAGGCGGTGTATAACGCCAAACCGGGCGATGTGTTCTGGGCCGCATCCGATGTAGGCTGGGTAGTTGGCCACTCTTATATTGTTTATGCGCCGTTAATCGCTGGCTGCACCACGGTATTGTATGAAGGTAAACCGGTCTTTACCCCTGACGCCGGGGCTTTTTGGCGCGTGTGTGCCGAGCATAAAGTCAATATTTTGTTTGCTGCGCCCACCGCCTTTCGCGCGATCCGTAAAGAAGACCCAGAAGCGGCGCTGCAGCAGTATGACTTATCGGCACTGCGCACCATTTTTATGGCTGGCGAAAGGCTGGATCCGGCAACATACCAATGGGTGGTCGATAAACTGCACAAGCCGGTAATCGATCATTGGTGGCAAACCGAAACCGGCTGGCCGATTGCCGCCAACCCGGCAGGTATCGCCCTGTTACCCGCGAAACCCGGTTCGTCTACCGTACCGGTGCCAGGCTTTAATGTGCAAATTCTCGACGAGGCCGGTCAGCCGCAAAAAGCCAATGAGCAAGGCTATATTGCCTTAAAGCTACCGCTGCCACCCGGCTGCTTAACCACCATCTGGGGCAATGACGCACGCTTTGTCGACGGTTATCTCGCCACCTTCCCCGGCTATTACGCCAGCGGTGATGGCGGTTATATTGACGAAGACGGCTATCTGTTTGTGATGGGCCGCACCGATGATGTCATCAACGTGGCGGGGCATCGTTTGTCTACCGGTGAAATGGAGCAAATCGTTGCCAGCCACCCGGCCATTGCCGAATGCTGCGTAATTGGTATTCCTGAGCCAATTAAAGGCCAGCAACCGATGGCACTGGTACTGATTAAAAACGGCGTTGAAGTAGATGAAACCATTTTAGAAGCCGAGCTGGTGGCCATGGTACGCGAAGAAATTGGCGCCCTGGCCTGCTTTAAAAAAGCGCTTATTGTCAAACGCTTACCGAAAACCCGTTCGGGTAAAATACTACGCAAGTTACTGCGGCAAATAGCCGATGGCAGTGAGTACAGCGTGCCGTCAACCATAGACGACCCAGCCAGCCTGCCAGAAATTGCCCAGCTGATGCAGGCCCGCGGCCTGGTAAGCGCCGGCTAAGTGCCCGGAATGCGGCTGCCGGTAAAGCCAGCATTCAGCGGCTTGTGCTAGGCTTTAGCCAGTTTATTCAGGTTGAGCCGCACCCTTGATTGTCGCCAAGCATGTGTTTGTTAGCAGCATAGCATTTTTACAGCGCCGCCCCGGTTTAATGGCGGTGCTGGCCTTTTTTAGCGGCGTGGCCAGCTTTTTTCTGGTTGAACGCAAAGAGGCGTTGGCACAACTGATTGCGGTATTGCTGATGTTAAGCTGGCTTTGGTTCTGGCTGGATAACTGGGTAAGCCAGCGCGTACAACAGCGTTTTGGCGTTGCCATTCCCGACAATGCTGTGCGCTTTGCGCTGCAGCTGGTGCATCAGGAAAGTCTGTTTTTCGCCCTGCCGTTTTTTCTGGCCGCTACCAGTTGGAACCATGCTCAGGCCGGCTTTACTGTACTGATCATTATCTGTGCGCTGGTGTCGGTAACAGACCCGCTGTATTACCGCAAACTGGCACCGCAGCGCACCCTGTTTGCTATCTTTCACGCCTTTGCCCTGTTTGTGGTACTGCTGGTTATTCTACCGGTATTGCTTAAGCTAACGACCAGCCAAAGTCTGGCTACAGCACTGGTGTGTGCAGTGCTGTTTAGCTTGACAGCACTGGGCCGCCTGTTGCCAGGCGGCCGCTGGTGGCGTTTGCCTTGCTTGCTGCTGTTACTCAGTGCTTTGGGCACCATGCTATGGCAATTACGCAGCGTGATCCCGCCCGCGGCGCTGCGCCTGACGAGCATAGTGCTGACGCAACAACTGAATACCGAGCAGCGTCTGCCCGGGCGCAGTATTAACCAGCTGGACGAGCAAAGCCTGCACCGCAGTGGGTTGTACAGTTTCACCGCTGTTAAGGCTCCGCGCGGTTTGCACGAAGCCATTTACCATGTTTGGCTGCACAACGGCAAAGAGGTAGACCGGATTGAACTGGATATCAGTGGAGGGCGCGACAGTGGCTATCGTGCCTGGAGCCGCAAACAGCATTTTCCGCAGCATGCAACAGGCCAGTGGCAGGTAAAAGTTGTGACGGCATCAAACCAGCTGATTGGCGTTAGTCGCTTTGTCGTGACAGCGGCTGCACCGACGGCGGCGTTTTAACCGGTTTTTTACAGTGTTGTGCCAACAAGCGCTCTAACTCACGCAGCTCTTGCTGTAACCTTTGGCCATGAGCCGCATCGTAAGGTTGGCGCAACTGTTTACGCAGCTCCAGCCGCTGCTGGTTCAGTGTAATACACTCAGCCTGGCTAAATTGCGGCGTGGCGCGCGCCCAGCTAATAAGTAAAAGGCTCAGACCTGCAATTTTATAACGGAGCATATTTGTGTCCTGTTATGGCATCTTAGTTAACGTAAACAGTGTTGACGCTACCGCGAATAAGGCCTTATCTTAGCACGCAACCACAGCGGGTGTAGTTCAATGGTAGAACGAAAGCTTCCCAAGCTTTAGACACGGGTTCGATTCCCGCCACCCGCTCCAGTTCTGCCCGCTTGAAATATTTTTCCGTTTTTTGTCACAGCCGGTGTTGCTGACGGTACTTGGTAATGAACAGCGTTAATTATCAAGGAGCATCTATGAACAGCACCGCACAAAACACTAAAACCAAACCCGGCTTCTGGACTTACTTTGCCATCAGCCTGACCATTGTCGGCGGCATGCTGGCAGCAAATTTTAATAGCAACGCCGCCGAGAGCTTCAGCGTTGAAGTCATTGGCACAGGCAAACCGGTACTAATGATACCGGGGTTAATGTCAGACGCCCGGGTCTGGCGCCCAACTGCCGAAGCATTAGCCCGCGACTATCAGCTGCATTTAGTCAGTATCGCCGGTTTTGCCGGTAAGCCTGCCATTGAAGGCGACTTGTTGCCCAAGGTTAAACAAGAGTTACTACAATATATTGCCCAGCAGCAACTGGATAAGCCGGCTGTGGTGGGCCACAGTTTAGGCGCTTTTATGGCCTTTAACCTGGCCAGCAGCGCACCGGATAGGATTGGTACTATTATCGCCGTGGACGGCCTGCCCTATCTGGCGCCGGTATTCAGCCGCAGCAACGACACCACCACTAAGATGATGCAGGGCCAGGCCGCATTTTTGCGCCAGCAGTACCAGCAGATGAGCTCAGAACAGCTAAGTGCAATGACGGCGCAGGGCTTGTTTATTCAGGCCAGCAGCGATGTGCATCAGCAACTGGTGCTAAGCATGGCAACAGCGTCAGATCCCAAAGCGGCCGGCCAGGCGCTGTATGAGCTACTGACCACCGATCTGCGTCCGGCAGTAAGTGCCATAACAAGCAAAGTGCTGCTGTTAGGTGCCGGGGGCGCCCTTAGAAGCGATGCCGAACGCCAGCATGCGCAGCAACTGTATCAGCAACAACTGGCCGGTATTGCTAATGCCACACTTGAGTTTCACCCTAAGGCACGGCATTTTATTATGCTGGACCAGCCTGATTGGCTACTGGCACAACTGAGCGCAGTACTAAAGGACTAACCGCCATGAGTATTACCCTGACCGAACAACAGCTGATCCCCGATGTCAGCGCCGCGCAGCAAGGTGATGTCAGCGCCTTTGGCCGACTGGTGGCGCGTTGTCAGCGTAGTGTCAGCAGCATTGCGCTGGCAATAGTAAAAGATCTCGATGCCAGTGAAGATATTACCCAGCAGGTGTTTATTCATATCTGGCAGCAGCTGAATACGCTACAAAACCCGGCCAGCTTTTTGCCCTGGGTGCGCCAGATCACCCGCTACCGCGCCTTTAATTACCTGCGCGATAACAAAATAGCAGCAAGGGTAAGCGCCGGTGAGGCCGAAACCTTGCTGGCCGATTTTGCCAGCGACAGCGACCTCGCCGGCGAGCTGGAACAAGCCCAGCAAAATCAGATCATGGCGAATTTTATTAGCCAGTTGCCAGAAGATAGCCGCGAGATCGTGCTGTTGTTTTACCGCGAAGAGCAAAACAGCCAGCAAGTGGCTGAGCTGCTGGGGTTAAGCGAAGCCAATGTACGTAAAAAGCTGCAACGGGTGCGCGAGCTGTTAAAAGAGCAGATGCTGGCCAAGTACGGTAAGCTCATCTTAACCACCGCGCCCGGCCTGGGTTTAACCACAGCCATTTGCAGTGCGCTAACTGTAGCCAGCCCGCCGCTGGCTGCCGCTACGGTAAGCGCTGGTGCCAGCCAGAGTTCATGGCTGGGTAAAATTGGCTTGTTACTGGGCGGCGCTATGCTGGGGGCAATGGCCGGCGTAGTTGGGGTGGTGGCCGGTATGCGCCAGCCAATAAAACGGGCGGGCAGCGCGGTGGAAAAGCAGCAGCTGATTGCACTGCGTAACCGCACCATTGCCTGGGTGCTGGCGAGCGGGCTGTTACTCACCGCCAGCTATGAATTAACAAAAGGCGCCTGGGGGCCGCTTAGTGCGTTTACGCTATTTATCGGCGGCTTACTGTGGTTTAACTATCGTGGCTGGCAGTTAATGACGCCACAATTAAAGCAACGGGGCGAAGCAGCATACCGCAGGAACAAGCTGTGGTGTATTTGCGGTTTAGTTTTGGGGTATGGCGCGGGTTTTACCGGCGTTATTATTGGCCTGATAAACAGTGGCCGCCTGTAACACAGGCGGCACTGCAGGTTTTAGCGCAGTTTTTTCAGCCGCCACAGATCGCGCAACACTTCCCAAAGCGGAAACAACGCTATAATAAACAAACTTATCTGCACCGCACGTTCTATCTGGTGTAAGTCCAACACCTTTTGCCAGGCCGCAGGTTCCAGCTGTAACAGCGGGCCACTTAACGCAAGCAGTACTATAGCCACGACAAAAGCGCTATTTAATACGATATTCGCCAACAGCATACCTCGCTGCCAGAATCGCTGCCGCAGTTGCCACAGGCTATTGGCAATACCAAACAGCACCAGCGGACTGAACCATCTCAGTACATGTTGTGCATCGTCGTTGAGTAAAAACCTGTTGTTTGCCAACTGCTCTGGCGACAGCCACAAGGGATACCAAATCACAATGAACAAAAACAAATAGGTCGCCAGATCGGTAAAAATATCCGACAGGGGAATATGCTGCCAGTGCGGGCCAACCGCCGGCAGTTTCTCTGGCTGCCAACTCTGCTCACACTGGCTGTGCGCTACAGGTTTATTGCGCGACATTAGCCAAAATGCCAGGGTAATACTGGTAAAACCCAACAGCACATCTTCAACATAGCCACTAAGCAAGCGTTTCATATACAGCACAAAGCTCATATCGCTACCCAACCAGGCGGCCGTGGCATCAACAACCTGCAGCAAAAGCAAAATACCCAACACCATAAATAAGGTGTTTTTATACAGCGGCATATAGCCCGGGCTAATCAGCGGCTGTGGCGGTACAAATTGCTGCGCTACCGTACGTGGGTGGCCCATCTGCTTTAATATTGCTGCAACTTCAGCTTCGTTAAGCTTACCCTGCTGCGCTGCCAGTGCATCCAGCTGATCCATAATATTGGCGTTAAGCTCGCGGCCTATTTCATCGCGTTTGTCTTCCGGCAATTCACGCTGCACGGCGGCGATATAACGTTGTACCAATTCCATTACAGTTGCTCCTGTGATGCTGTGCCTAATAAACTGCCAAGCGCATTATTTAGCTGTTGCCATTCATCCGTTAACTGCCCGAGTAACTGTGCACCCAGTTCTGATAACTGGTAATAGCGCCGTTCGCGTCCCTCGCCCTGGCGCCATTCACTGGTTAACAGCTCCTGCTCGGCCAGCCGGCGTACCAGCGGGTACAGCGTGCCCTCGTCAATATCGATACCACCCTGTTGCAACTGCTGGCGCAGTGAGTAGCCGTAGTGTGGCTGCTTAAGCGAGGCCAGTACGGCCAGCACCAGCACGCCCCGGCGCAGCTCTAAGCGCATTTTGTCTAGTTGTGCAGTGGTCATGCTGTGCATTCCTGTCTCTAGCTTTATACTGTGCACCACATACTGTGCGCCGCACAGCAATAAATACTAGGCGCCGCACAGTATAAAAGCAAGACATAAACACAAGCAATTGCGCCGAAACATATAAAATATTGATTTAAAACAACTTAATTATTTAAGCGTTTAAAAAGATACAGCAAGTAAAGCGCGCGACTGTAGGTTGCCGCGGCGGAAAGTGAAGAGCAGCCTTACTAGAGGCCGCTAAGGTGGCGCCATCGCATCAGGCTGCGTAAGGTTTTCATGCTGTGATGATGGCGTAGCTGGAATAACACGCCGGCACTAAAACTCAGTGTCAGCCCGGGTGCTGACGCTAAAAAGCGCATTGTACTTCGCTTGAGTAAAAACTGATAAGCCTGCAGCTGCTTGTGCTGCTGCAGGCTTTTTTCTGCTAACACCTGTACCTGTTGTTGTTCGGTTTTAAGCAAGCGGCCAATAAGCATAGCGCTACTCCTGTGTTGGGTGATGGGTGTCTTTATTGCTTTTTGCCCGGGCGCTGCGGACAAATATGCGGCGTAACTGACGCCAGCTTTGCGTAAAACCCACTTGCGTCAACACATAGGCCAGGCTGTGCCAGCACCACCATAGCAAAGCAAGCTGCAGTATTATCAGTGTCGCAGCGGTAACAGTAATTGACTGAGACACCTGCCACAGCAACATACCCAGTAACGTTAACGTGCCGGCCCACAGCAAGATAACCCCGGCCCCAAAGCACACCAGCAGCGCAGCGCCAATTAACAGGCTGCGACCAGTTAGCTGCCATTCGGCTTTGGCCGTTTTGCCGGCCAGTTTAAGCTGCGCAACATAAAGCTCAGCCACCGACCACCCGAGCGCCGCCAATGCGGTAATATCGTCTAATGCTTTAGCACCTGGCGACAGTTTGCTGCCTGGCGCGCTCTGCGTAGCCTTCCGATGGGCTGACAGCGAGTCTTTTACCACATGATCTGGCCGCTGCGCTGGGGCTGCGGCGGTTTCACGACTTTGCATAGCTACCTCTAGCGCCGGCGCAGTAAGGCGGTTACCAACATACCGGCAGCAAAGGCAATACCTGCCGTAGCCAGCGGGTTTTGCGCGGCTAACTCGCGGGTTTTACTGTACGAGCTTTGCAGTTGCTGTTTAATTTCTTCCTGCTTATGTGCCAGGGTTTCTTGCGAGCTGGCCGCCGTTTTGCGCAGGCTGTCTTCAGCGTTAGCCGCTTTGGCCGCCACGGCATCCACCGCATGGTGCGCCGCTTCGCTGGCTTTGGCGGTTACCGGCGAGTTTAAGCCACTGTTAGCTTTGCTGTTCGCTTGACTGTTTGTACTGGTTGCACTGGCCATACTATGTCTCCTTATGTTGGTAACATCTAATGGCAGCGTTTGGCTGCCGCGTGCTTACACTAAACGCAATGGCCATGCCAGCTATAGAAAAACGAATTAAAACAGTATTCTAAGAAATATTATTTACATAACACCCGCGTCAGTTTGCCAAACCGGCTGTAGAAGTTACCCGCCAGCGGTAATCTTTACAGGGTGCAATCCAGGGCGTGCAATCGCAGCCAGTGGTTAGCCAGGCGCAATTTTAATCCATGCCTCTTGCCGGCCGGTGGCGCGCCAGCCACACTGCCTGCAGTCATTTTTAATAGGAGTATGCTGTGCGCTTAACCCTAACCTTAATGCTAACGCTTTGTGCACTGCCAATACTGGCCGATACGTATTACCCACCCCGCGGCGACTGGGCCAGCGCTCAGCCGCAGGCACTGGGCGTTAATGACGAAAAACTCGCAGCAGCAGTGGCTTATGCGATTGAGAGTGAAAACCCGGCCTCGCGTGATCAAGCCATCGTGCAGGCCACCACCTTTGGTGCGCGCGAGCCTTATGATCAGATTATTGGCCCGATGGGTGTGCGCGCCGGCGCTAATGGCCTTGTTGTTTACAAGGGCAAACTGATCGCGCGCTGGGGAGATGTCGACAGTGTCGATATGACACACAGCATCGCCAAGACCTTTTTGACCACTGTTACCGGTCTGGCCTGGCAGCAGGGGTTAATTCGCAGCCTGAACGATAAAGTGGGCCCTTACATGCCGCATGGCACAGCGCTATTTGAGGGCGAACACAACAGCCAAATTCGCTGGGAGCATCTGCTGCGCCAAACCAGTGACTGGCAAGGCGCACTGTGGGGCAAACCCGACTGGGCCGACCGCCCCGAAGGCAACACCCCGGCCGACTGGCCAAACCGGCCACTGCGCACTCCCGGCAGCTATTACAAATACAATGATGTACGCATTAACCTGCTGGCACTGTCTACCTTGTATGTCTGGCGCAAACCCTTACCTGAGGTGTTAAACGAGCAGATTATGCAGCCCATTGGCGCCTCAACCACCTGGCGCTGGTATGGCTATGACAACAGCTGGATTGAGCTGGATGGGCAAAAAGTGCAGTCGGTATCTGGCGGTGGCCACTGGGGTGGCGGCATTTTTATTAACGCTTGGGACTTAGCCCGCTTTGGCTATTTGTTTTTGCGCGACGGCAAATGGCAAGACCAGCAGTTAATCAGCAAAGACTGGATAGCAATGGCACGTACCGGCGGCAGCGCCAATGCGGAATACGGCTTTGCCAACTGGTTTTTAAACCCCGGCCGCAAAGCCCTGCCCAACGCGCCTGAAACCGCAGTCACCTTTCAGGGCGCTGGCCGCAACGTTATTTATATAGACAAATACAATGATTTACTGATTGTCACGCGCTGGATTGGTAATGGCGATGAGCTAAACCAGCTGGTGGGTAAAGTATTAGCGGCGCTGCCGGATTAGCGCCGCGGTAACACCAGATAACAGTGACAACAGGTAATAACACTTAACAGGTCATACAGCTCTATTGTTAGTACTGCCACATTATTTCGTTGCGTAGTTTTTCAACTACAGCTTTTTTAGGGCCAGCCACTATTGCGTAAACCAATGTCTGGCCTTTAACAGCAATACATTTTATGGCTGCCCGGTTGTTACTGTAATTACCGTAAAGGTACTCACCATGACGGCTTTTAACTACTTGTGTAAACCCCAGCGAGTTAAGGATCTGCATACCTTTTTCCGCGCAAGCTGCTGCTGATACCGTTAACTCCTTATGATCAGACCATAGCTGCGGTGGAAACTCTTTTTGCACCGTAACCACCTCTACCGGTTCCTGCACGGCTGTATTTGAGGCACAGCCGCTTGCCAGCAAAGACAAAACTATAAACGCCAATAAACGCACTTAATTACTCCTATACAAAACCTTTCTTAGCGGCATAGCAACTGGTTCTGCCTACACCGTTTCACTGCCTGATAAGTTGGTTAAGATTTAACCCCGCCACATTGCTCTTTTGCCACAAAGGTCTTTTTAAAGGTCAACTCTGACTGGTCTAAATAGCTGATATCAAAACTAATTCGATAACCGTCTTCAAACTGCGACTTAAACTGTTCGCTGCTACACACATAATTTACCGCGACATCGTCGTAATAGGCTTTTAGCGCCTGAATATTTTCAGCGTCAGGGTGAACACCGGCAATACTTAGCTGCAGCGTAAAATGTTTATCCGATGCTTCCACCGCGATCAGTTCGATTTTTTCATTGGCAAACGGTGTTAAGGCGTCTATTTCATCTGCTACCGATTTAGCGTAGTGGTATTTCGAGTAGCCCCAAGCGCAGGCAACTGCGATACCCACTAAAGACAACACGACAATATTCCGTTTTCTGGCTGAATTACTCACCATGTATCAAACTCCTTTTTATTATTCACTATCACGTGCAACGCTCAGGCTTTGCCCAAACATGATTCTATGCCCTTCAGGCGTTTCGACGCCAAATTCTCGTAACCCCCAAGGTTTATTTGAAATTTTTTGGGTGAAGTTAACACCTCGCTGTTGGTACTGGTTATACAACTCATCAATACCCTCACAGTTGACATAGGCAAAAAGCGCGTGATTATTCGTTTCCCTTGCCGGAACTTCACCACGACAGTCGCCGACCATCAGATAAAAATGATCAAGGTGCAAAAATGCCCAGCCGCCAATAGTGTTCTCCAGGGTAAAACCGAGCTTCTCTGTAAAGAACCTTACCGCAGAATCAAAATCGGCAACTGCTAGTACATGTTGAGTTTTAGCTACTTTAAACATGACGTTACTCTCAAGGTGGTAAGGATTTATAACGCCCCGCGCATGCGCGCGAACTTGTGAGCGTCGCAGGGGCCGTAGGCACCGAATGACGCGGATTGTTATAAATTATTTAACTCTTTAAGCTGATAATCCTTTGCCGACACACAAAAGGCAATAGCACCATTGAGCTCCGCTTCAGGCTTATAAATCAGCGTTATTGCCGAAAGCTGTAAGCTCTCTTGCGTTAAACACAACTGAGATAACACATACCCCGGCTTTTCAATTCCTTCAATTCCTGTCGGATCAAAGAACATAACCGGAACCTCATTTTTTTGTCCCTCACCGAACTTATAGCTAATGCTTGAAAGGTTCTGGTTATTTAGTCTTTCTGGAACATAAAGGTTTACTAAACTGCAACTTTCGGTTTCTGAACTGGAATATTTATAACTTAAAAAAGGCTCAATACTGCTATCCGCTTCCTTGTCACAGGCAACGGAATTGGCAGTAAAAAGCAGAAGCAAAAAGCTAGCTATCCGATTCATCAAAACTCGCAATAATTTATAACGCCCAAATTTAGCGCGGAAAGCCGCGCAGCGGGTTGACGTCGCAGCCAGCGCTTTTTGCTGGCGATAAAATTTGATTGTTAGCACGGGAATTAAACACCTTAACCCGAATGGCATTAACTAGCACAACGCACCAACAAATGACGAAATAGCCAGTAAATACCATAAAGATTTCATCTGTTATTACCGCGCCTAAAAGGGATGCAATATACAAAAGAAAGCTGCTTACTATGGCAGAAAAGGCTAAACAATTAACGAGGTGGCTTCTGTCTTTAGTTAGTGCAACAAAACCTAACCCCAGAGCAACAATAACAAACTGAATATAGTTGGCTGGTATAGTACTTTTGCTCAATAACTCGACGATAAACACAACACCATAAAATATGAAATGTAAAAGTGCTGCATAATCAACCATTTTCTTGGTAGTCATCTTAACTCCCTGTAATAGTGCTAACGCCTCAAACACCGGATTGGTGAAGTTGGCGGCTTTTTTGCGCAAGCGAAAAAGGTGACAGCTTTACCAAGTCCGCGTGCTTTGACTTGTTAGGTGCTTTATTCACTGTAGATTACATTACCATTTAAATCATAAACCTCTTCATATTGAAGGAGGTTTGATACAAACTCATTAAAAGTATTTGCCACAACTAGACTATTGCCTTCATCCGTCTCTGTGACAACAACCTTGGGTTCAGTAAAAGAATCTCCATAGTCTAGGGCCAACCATGTATGGCCATCACCTTCTAGCGGCACATATGTTTCCGGAAGGCCCCACTCTCTGCCAGAGCTTATGGAGCTATATATTGAGTATTCCGAATTAGGATCTACGCTTGCAAAAGTGCCAATTTCGTAAAAGCCTTCACCAAAATAGTATTTTAGAGTTTCGTTTTCACAAGACGGGAGTTTAACTACCTTAGTTTCTTCTGATTCGGAGAATTTCACATACTCTTTAGGTAGTGTGAATCCATATTTTTCTTTGAAGTAACTAAGAGCTTCTTCGTGCGTGTAAACTCGATAGTTTTCAACTTCTCGAACACCACCGCATTCAGGGCAAACAAAGTATGCAGTTCCGTCAACGATGTCTGGATTTTTGAGTTCTCTGCTACAACATCTCATACTCTGATACTCGCGCACCTAACGCTCGCAGCACAGGCCGAAACCCGCGCAGCGGTTGAGGTCCAGGCCACGCAGTGGCCGATTGTGACTGCGTTTGTTAGGCATAAATTAATGCTCGCCTTTTAATACATGTAGAAACAAACACGATAAACGATATTAGAGTTGATACTGACAAAAGTAGAACTACGGGAATACCTTGAATGCTCTCATTCAGATAAAGCACCAAGAAAAAAGCCATTGTAGCCAGTAAGAACAAAAATTGGATAAAGATCGCCTTTCCACAGCACCTAAATATCATGTGATAGTCAACATGTCTCTTTTTCAGTGCACCTATTCCGTAAAACACAGGCAAAGAAATAATTGCTAAAACAACTACCGGCGCAAAAGTTAGCAAGCTAATAATGAAATTTTTTGTTGCCACGAAATCCATATTGTTGCCTAACGCCCGCCACAAACGCGAGCAACGTATTGCGAGTCGAGCGCCCAAAGGGCGCGTTTTTGATGGCGTTTGTTATATTTACCAAAACCAAGCTCTTAAATGCCAATAGTTACGCACTAACGAAAAGCATATAAGCGGCACAAGTAAGGCAAATAGCCACAGGCCAACCGAAGTAAATAACACAATTGCGCCATTAAACCCGAACACCAATAATGCCTGTAGCCAATTTATTTTAAACGCTGTCAGCATCAGTAGTTGAACAACAAAAAACAACTGCCCCAAAAAAATTAGCTCTTTACGAAAAGAAACAGTGTCGCTGTATAACTGTGGTAAGTTATTTTCAACACGATAGCATTCCAACTGCTCGCTGCCAGACAACTCAATACAACTATTTCCGGGCCCGTCAGAGGAATTTATATTTCCAGAGCTTTGCGAACCTGCAAGCAACGCAAAAAAGTAGCAACATGCAAATAGGACAAGCAGCCAGCCTGCTTTTTGATGCTCCGATGCTGAGAAGTTAAAGTGATTCATCAGTAAATATAACGCCTAAAGCAGCGGCGCGCGTCAGCGCGTCCGGCCCGCAGGGCAATACTGCCTTTATTTGTTAGGTTAAGATATGTCACGAATGACAACACCTGAATAATTGGTAATAATCTTGTAATTATTAGGAGCAACTTTGATATTAGGCCATGTCGTTGGCGGTCTTACTCCATGCCAAGAGCAATAGACTTCAACTCTCAACCCTCGCCAACTTCGTGGATCTCGGATTGGATTTACCATCTCAAAAATTCCACTAAAAGGGCGACTGTTTCTATATGTGGCATCCACGACTTCGATTACAGTCACACCGCTCACCGTAGAGCTAGAGCTAGCGACAGCATTATTGTCAGTATGAGGAGTAGCTCCGTGAGCCCATGTTGGGCAAGTATGTGGCATATGAAATCTCCAGTAACTGTTCTTACCCATAAAAAGTAGACACTCGGTTATGCGCATTTGCGCTCAAACTCAGCCGGGCTGACATAGCCAATC
>NZ_JBDPJM010000012.1:0-122609 GCF_039871805.1 Rheinheimera fenheensis | reverse complement strand
TGCAACCTAACTTAACTCACCCGAAGCACCCAAACCGCAGCGCCCCGTGGCATGGCGCGCATTATAGGGCGTTTTAATTAGCCTGCAAGCGGTAAATACGCACCGACTGTTCAAATGCCGATAAATTAACCGCTCTTATTAACGCGCTTTCAGGCAGCGACTTTACGGCTGTTGTATTCAGCTACCATTTGCTGCATTTGCCTTTCATCGTAGGGCATCAGATTGCTGAGTATCATGCGTTTTTCACCTTTACCGATTTGCTCCCCCTGCTCACTTAACGCAAACTCCAGCAATGCATTGCCGCGTTTTCCCTCAACCGCTAGCGAAGAAGCGGTAAGGTTCAAGTCAACTTTATGCCGTGGCAACCTAAAAAAGCTTAATGCCATACTTTCATATATCACCAGTGGCCGTTGCGGATTAATCATAACCTGATGCTGCTGCATTAGTGGCTGTAATATATGAGGGAAATTCTGGCCGGAGAACTGCACATAATCACGGATCAATGGCTCTATGACACTTAAGTCGCGTTGCCTGGCTCCGCTATGTTGTAACAATAGGTATGTTTTATCCTGACTATCGCAAATAGTAATCAGATTTGCCTGTTCTTTACACCGCAAAAGTACATCTGCCGAGACCATGCCAGAGAACTGACAGCTAAGTTGTTCAGTAATGCCATAGCGCGTCAGCAAATAAGCGAATAGCAAGTCTCCGGGTACACAAAAACGTTTAGCGTCCTCATCGTGTATCGGATTAAAATCAGTCGCCACCTGCTTAGCAAATTCACTGGCCTGTTTACGGCTAAAGCTGAAACTTTCAGCATTCTGATTCACGTATTGTTCTAACAGCATTCGCTTTTAACTCATGTAACTAATAAGCGTGCCATTGTACTCAAATTTAACTCAAGAATGGTCTAGCCAGTAAATATGACTGCCTTATCGTAATTAATTGCTTGCTTTTCACACAAAGCCAAACTACTGTATATAAATACACTGTATATATAAACATGTAGAGGAAGCTATGTATAATCACCAGTCCGGCATCTCGTTAATCAATACGGCAGAATCTTTAGCAACACTGAGCAAACCGTCACAGGCAAGCTATCTTGCTGGCAGCACTGGGGCTGATCATACACAAGATAATTTACTAGCGTTGTTAAAACGCTATGAAAACTCCCAAGGTTGGATCTTACTTATCGCCCCCAACAACTTACCCAATAAAAGCTGGCTAGCACGATACCAATTGCCGCTAAATAAGATTCTGGTGATACATGAAAAACAGATATCGGATCTTAACGTCACCGTAGCACGCGCACTCAGTTCAGGCACTTGTCAGCTGGTGGTGAATTTTACCAAGACGTTATGTCCTGTCACGCTACAACGTTTCCAGCAACAGGCTAAAGCAAACAATGTGCATTTATATCAGGCTGAGCAGCTCTCTACTATGACGCTTGCTCACTAATACTGACGAAAACACTGAAGCTCATAACAGTATGCCGACAATCAAAGTGAGGCTAGGTATAATAGAGCAACTTACTTTTTAAATAAGCGGATTCTATGTTGTGCTATTGCCAGTCAGGGCAAGACTTCAGTCTTTGCTGTCAGCCACCATTAACAGGTGCCAGAGTAGCGCAAACGTGTGAACAGTTAATGCGATCTCGATACAGTGCTTACTGCAGTCATGATATAGGCTACATATTTCGCACCTACCATCCTTCTAAACAGCGGGAAAACAGCCTGGCAGCCATTAAGCTGTTTGCCGACAGCTGTCATTTTATCGCGTTACAGGTAAACAGCAGCGAGCAAACGAATACCGGGGGCGTTGTTGATTTTACCGTGCGTTACCTGCAGGGTAACGTATTACAGCAGTTCAACGAGCGCTCACGTTTTGTTTATGAACACCGCTGGTATTACTTTGACGGCATTCTGACAGACGCCCCAGCGATAAAAATTGGCCGTAATGACACGTGCCCGTGCGGCAGTGGTAAAAAGTTTAAGCACTGTACTGAACATATTCCATCAGGCCAGATGTAAACGGTGAAGAACGCATCTTCAGACTAGGATGTTATGCCGCGTCATGTTGATGCAACTGTCGTAACACCTCATATAAAGCAGTGGGATCTGCCGGCATTTTATGAACTGCTTCAGCGGCTAGATGGCGACGGGCATGCAAACTCAAATTCTGCCAGACGTCTCCTCTGATACGTTTTTGTTCGTCAAACTGTGCCAGCGGCCCGGGGTTGAGATAGCTGGTTAACTTTAACTGCAATAAACCACTACACTTTAATGCAATACTATGTTGCAGCAACCTATCAAGATCCCCGTCTTGTAATGCAAAGCGTCTTGCTGCAGAAATATCTAAGCCTAATTGCTGGCGCAGTCGATCGGGCTTAGGCTCTGCAACGGGCTCGGGCGTATAAAACTGAGCAGCTTCTTCTACTTCTGGTGACAACAACGATAAGTAAAGCGCGAAATCTGCTCTGTGCGACTGATGTAATGCCTGATTTAGCTTTACATCAAGCTGCCATTCGTTAATTACCATCAGCTGAAATTGTCCGTTATTGCACGATGAAAATCTATTGCTGGATTTATCGGCAGTCAGATAAAAAAGTTTAGCAAATGGCTTTACATCAAAAGTCAGTTTGATAATATGCCGTCCACTCGTGGAGGGGTTCCCGAGTGGCCAAAGGGATCAGACTGTAAATCTGCCGGCACTGCCTTCGAAGGTTCGAATCCTTCCCCCTCCACCATTTCAATTCTTTAATGTCATTAGTTATCCTCCTTGTCTTTCAGCTCCTCAGCAAATTTAGTAAAACACCGGATGACAGCTTGGTTTTCTGCTTTGGAAGAACTAATTATCTTGCTAAAGCGGCCGATATTTCCGACACTTAGCTTAATTAAAATTAGTTTTTTGTGGCGCTGATGGATAACAAGACGCTTGAAAATCAACGCGTGCTCATTGTTGACGATCAACGTGCCTTTCAACTGATGTTTAAAGGTATCTTGTACTCTATGGGCGCTACCAATGTCGCCTTTGCGCCAACCGGTGAGCAGGCGTTAGCTAAATGCGCCAACATCAACTATGACATCCTGTTTGTTGATTACCATTTAGGGATCGGCAAAAACGGCAAACAATTGCTGGAAGATTTGCGTGAGAAAAAACTTCTGGCGCCACACAGCATTTTTATGCTGGTTACTGGCGAAAATACCGTACCCATGGTGATGAGTGCCGTGGAGCTGGAACCGGATGATTATTTAGTTAAACCCTTCTCACAAAGTGTACTGCGCAGCAGGATCCAACGCATTCAACGTAAGAAAACTCAGCTATCTGCAATTTATCAGGCACTTTACGATGACGATTCCAAACACGTAGTCGAGCTTTGTCAGCAAGAGTTAAGCACAGAGAGCCGCTACCAACAGTTTTGTCGCCGGGTATTGGTAGAAAACCTACTGGCGTTGAAACGCTATGAGGAAGCTGAGCAAATATTACAAAGCAGCCTATCTCAGCGCCGCAACGGCTGGGCCCTGTTACTACAAGCCAAATTGTGTTTTGAATTACAACGGTTTGATGAAAGTCTGCTGTTATGTCAGGAGGCAATTGACGACAATCGCTATTTTGCCGAAGCTTTCGATATACAGGCGCAGAATTACCAGGCCCTGGGTGACCTGGATACGGCTTTCAGCAGTATACTCGCGGCAGCCGAAATAGCCCCCTACAGCATGAACAGACAATATCTGGTGTTGGAAATTGCCCGCCAGCTCAATAACGTACCTCAACAGGTGCAGGCTAGTAAGCAACTGTACGAGATTACCAGACGCTCTATCAAACAGGACATTGTGCACCTGCTTAATTATATCCGCAGCGTTATCGATGCCGCAGTGCGCACTGCTGAACCGGCGCAGCGTAACCGCTATTTGCAGGAGGTGTCACTGGCGCTGCAACGGGTAAAACGTGATGAAGGTATGACACGTGAAATCAATTTTGAGCTGTTCGAGGCCCTATGTCAGGCCAGATTGGAATCGTTAAGCGGTGCACAGTATCAGGCGAAAAAAACCTATGCGGCCGTGGCAGAGCAGTTGCCCGATCAGCACCAAATTTTACCGGACGCTATCTTTTTATTAAACCAAATTGGTGAGTTTGAGCAAGCCAATACCCTTACTAAACTACTGCCGGCAGAGTTGATGAAAAACCCCTTGTTAAAAACCTTGTTTAGCGAACAACAACAGTTTGTCGATGACAAACAGCAGCAATTTGGCGAGCTAAACAAAGCCGGCATTAATAGCTATAAAGAGGGCAACTTTAGTGCTGCGATAAAACACTTTGAAGCGGCGCTGGACCTGGCTCCAATGAATACCGGCTGTGCACTAAACCTGATCCAGGCGTCTATCCAACAGCTGAACAAACAGCAGAAGAATAAATCCCGAGAGTTGTTTGAACGATGCAAAAAAACCTTCCGCATCGTTGATAACATGCCGCTGCCAGAGCACCACCGCATACGTTACAAAGAACTGTTACAGCAATTTGATAAACTGCGCGACGAATTCAGGCGCTGATTACTAGACCGCTAGCACCTGCGCGAGCTCTGTTGCCAGCGCACTAGCGCCTATGCGCATCCCTTCTGCCGTTGCTACGCGCCCTGTAATCTCTTCATACCATTGCACCAGTTGAAGTGCCTGTTGTAGGGTTCTTACGCCACCGGATGCTTTAAACCCCACTTCTCTGTCTGCAGCCGCGATCACGGTCAGCATAATACGGGCCGCTTCATCAGTAATACCCACTGCCGTTTTACCGGTGGATGATTTCACGAAGTCTGCGCCGCAATCAATCACCAGCTCTGTCGCTCTAGTGATTTGCTGTGCTGTTAACAACTCACCAGACTCAATAATCACTTTTAAACATTTGCCCTGACTCTGCTGGCGCACATCATATAGGAAGTTCTTAACATAGCCCTGCTCACCGCGTAGCAAGGCTTTATATGGCAAAACACAGTCTATTTCGTCTGCACCTAACATTAAGGCTTGCTGGATCTGTTCGCACACCAAATCTGTGGCTAAATCGCCAGAGGGAAAATTGACCACTGTTGCCAACTTGGAGGGCGCTTTAAAGCCTGACCATTGCGACAAAGTTTGCAGATATTGCGGAAAAACACAGTAAGCGGCCGCAGGCAATTGCGGTAAGTTAGTCAGCCAGTTGTCGAAACCACTTATGGTATCGTCGTCTTGCAAACGGGTTATATCAAGCAACTTTGCCAGTTGTTGCAGGCGTAAAATATTGGTCATAACCTTGAGTCCAAAAGCAATGCAGCCATGCCGGCTGTCTGATTATCATAAGTATCCTGTTGCTGGCGTGGAGCTTAAACCAGGTCAGGCAGCAAAAGCAAAATGCGCTATAGAAAAAACTAAAAAAATTTTGAATTATTTCGCCCTGTAACCGTCATAAGCTTTAGTAGTTGTTAGGTGATACTGAATCTCTCCTGTTTCGATGTCCTAGTGTTTGCGCCGGCTTGATCGCCGGCGCTTTTTTATATGTTCATCCAGTACTGATTTTGCTTCAAAAACTCCGCTGCCGCTTTAGCTCCAGGGTAATGCTTATGCACCAACTGCCAGAACTTTGCCGAATGGTTCAAATAGCGTAAATGGGCCAGTTCATGTACCACCACATAGTCTGCAACCCAGTCAGGCACCATCATTAATCGCCAGTTAAAGCCAAGCTCAGCTTTACTATTGCAATATCCCCAACGGCTTTTCCAGTCGCCGATAACGAAGCGTACCGCCGTCAACTCCATTTGCTGCTGCCAGTAAGCTAAACGCTGACCAAACCACTGCTGCGCTTGCTGTTGATACCAGTGTTTTATCTGTTTACGGGCATGCACGTCTAGGTTTTTTGCCTGACAACGCGATGATAGGCTAATCTGCAGCTTGTCATCAGACCAACGGATGCCAGACTGTGACGAGAGCCGTACATCAAAGGTTAACTGACGCTGCTGAAATGGCAGCGTTTTAAGTGCCATCCAATCTGGAGGCACTTGCGTTTTGGCGAGTTTGAGGTGCTTATCTATCCAGGGTTGCTTCGCAATGACCAACTGCTGAATATCAGCCTCACTGATGCCGACGGGCGCCCTCACTGTCAGCTGTCCATGTTTAATCTGCAAGGCCACACTGCGGCGTTTTGTGCTGTATACCAGCTGATAAGCCAGTTTCATCTGTTACTACTTTAAGGCCATATTCAATAGCGCTATTGTGCCATAGCCAGTGATAAAGTGTTATTATCTGGCCAATTTGCCAGTACATCATTTTATGGGAACAGCCAGTTAATGAAAATTATCTCTTTTAATATCAATGGCATTCGAGCAAGACTACACCAGCTGCAAGCCTTGATCGATAAACATCAGCCAGACATCATCGGCCTGCAGGAAATTAAAGTTCATGACGAGGAGTTTCCGCTGGCAGAAGTGCAAGCCATGGGATATCACGTCTATCATTTTGGTCAGAAAGGCCACTATGGCGTGGCAATACTTAGCAAACAACCCGCAATAACAATGCAATACGGTTTCCCTACTGATGACGCTGATGCGCAGCGCCGTATGCTGATTGGCAGTTTTAGTATGGCCGATGGTACCCCCATCACTGTGTTAAACGGCTATTTTCCGCAGGGTGAAAACCGAGACCACCCTATAAAATTTCCAGCTAAAACGAAATTCTATGCCGATTTACAACACTATTTACTTACTCACCACAGTCCAAGCGAGCATCTGGCCGTTATTGGCGACATTAATATTTCGCCTGTCGATTTAGATATTGGTATTGGTGAAGCTAATGCTAAGCGCTGGTTACGCGAGGGCAAAACCTCGTTTTTACCCGAAGAGCGCGCCTGGTTGCAACAGTTGAAAGATTGGGGGTTAGTAGATACGTTTCGGGCACTTCATCCTGATGCCAGCGCACAATACAGCTGGTTCGACTATCGCTCAAAAGGCTTTGACGACAACCGCGGCCTGCGCATTGATGTCATTATGGCAACAGCGCCGCTGGCACTGCGCTGCACTGAAAGTAGTATCGATTATGAGCTGCGTGGTATAGAGCGCCCTTCCGATCATGCCCCAGTTTGGTCTGTTTTTAGCTAATGCTGAGCAGCGCTAAGTGGTTATAGCTGCTAGCGGCTATAACCACTGACTGACAAAGCTTTTATCCAGTTGCTGATAGGCTTTTTGCAATAACGCCGCTAAATCTTTGTAACTCCATGGTTGTGACAGCGGCTTTAGCTCAATACCCTGCTGTTGCATTTTCTGGCGGACTTGCTGGTACCAACTGGCCACGGAGGGTGGCAAAGGTGTTGCGGCCCGCACGCCTAACCAATACCATCCTTGAAGCGGTAGAGACGCTACAAACAACATGCTTGCGACTATCTGTCCGAGATGTTCGTTACCTAAATACCAAAATTGCAACAACGCCACTAATAGCGCCGTTAGCGGCAACAGCTTGCTACTTAAGGTCGTAAAGAGAATCACCTTGTTTTCAACGAAAATTCCGTTAAGTTCCGGCTTTGCCGGCCAAATCTTACTGTACTCCCTACCAGCTTTCACGGTAGCGTATAGCGGATACTGCATGGTTAAGCTCCCATTTTCAGCTTGCTAAAACGATAGCACAAAACACCCGGTATTACCTCTGCCTGGCTCTTAAATACGGCGCTAGCCTTTACTTCGCTGCAATTTCATCAATTAGCAAAGGCTAAATTGCAACTTTATCGCCTAGTAAGCTAGTTCATCAGCTTAGTTGATATTCATAATATGAATAAGCTGCTGTTTTCATCATTTTACACTGCAGTTCCACGGCAGTTAAAACAAACAAAAAACATGCCAACCCACATTACCATTACATATCATAAACTTAACCCAGTTAAACAGCGTTACACACAAAGTTATCCACAAAATCTGTGGACAACGCAAAGCAATACACTACAGCATTCAAGCCGGAGCAAGCCTTCTGTTAAGCTACAAAAATGCCTGCTTCAGCAAAATTTAATGCAAAAGACCTGAAAAAGACATATTGCTGCAATGTTGGTGTTTGTTGCCGTCCGTTTACCCGGTTCTGTGTTATAACGCAAAGGTATTACGCAATACTTGGTTGTTCAGATTGCAAAAGGTACACTTTGCGAAACTTCAGATAATACCCACGAGAACTTACCGCTATGACCACCCTGTACGGTATTAAAAATTGCGACACCATAAAAAAAGCCCGAGCCTGGCTGGAGCAACAGCAAATCCCTTATCAGTTTATTGACTATCGCCAGGATGGTTTAACTGCCGGGCAACTGACAGAGTTTGCCAAGCACTGCGGTTGGCAGAACCTGTTAAATACCCGCGGTACAACTTATCGTCAGTTAAGCGAAGAAGCAAAAGCGGACATGAGCGAGCAAAAAGCGCTGACCTTGATGCTGGCACAACCGGCAATGATTAAAAGACCGTTGTTGGTGCACAACAACCAGTATTTTCTGGGCTTTAAACCTGCTGACTATCAACACCTGTTTGGACTATCTGCATGAGTGATGTTATTGATCTTACGCGGGAGCTTATCTGCCGCGAGTCTGTTACGCCGGAAGATGCTGGCTGTCAACAATTAATGGCACAGCGCCTGGCCGCTGTTGGTTTTAATATTGAAGTGATGCATTTTGAAGATACGCTAAACATGTGGGCGCGCCGCGGCAGTAACAAACCGGTTTTCTGCTTCGCCGGCCACACCGACGTTGTGCCTACCGGCCCTCTGGAGCACTGGCACACGCCACCATTTGAACCGACAGTGATCTGCGATACCCTATTTGGTCGCGGTGCGGCCGATATGAAAGGCAGCCTGGCAGCCATGGTTGTGGCCACTGAGCGCTTTTTACAGCGTTACCCTACGCCCAAATTTGACCTGGCGTATCTAATTACCAGCGATGAAGAAGGGCCTTTTATCAATGGCACCAAAAGGGTTATTGAAACGCTGGAAGCCCGCAATGAGAAAATTACCTGGTGCATTGTGGGTGAACCGTCCAGCAGCCATAAAGCCGGTGATGTAGTGAAAAACGGTCGCCGCGGCTCATTGACGGGCAACCTACTGGTTAAAGGTATCCAGGGCCATGTGGCATATCCGCAGCTGGCAGAAAACCCGGTGCATAAAGCTGCTGCAGCGCTGGCAGAGCTTGCCGCCGAGCACTGGGATGACGGCAATGCTTACTTTCCGGCCACCAGCTTTCAAATTGCGAATATCCATGCCGGTACGGGCGCGTCTAACGTGATCCCCGGTGAATTAAAGGTAATGTTCAATTTTCGCTACAGCACCGAAAGCACTGCAGAGCAATTGCAACAACGGGTAACTGCCTTACTGGACCGCCACGGCTTAAATTACAACCTAAACTGGACGTTAAATGGGTTGCCTTTTCTCACCGATAAAGGCTCGCTGGTCGAAGCGACGGTGAAGGCAATCTATCAGGTACAAGGCTTCGAGCCACGGCTTGAAACCAGTGGCGGCACCTCTGACGGCCGTTTTATTGCCCCCACCGGCGCCCAAGTCGTTGAACTTGGCCCCTGTAACGCTACTATTCATAAAGTAAACGAGTGCGTGTCAGTAACCGATTTAGAGCAACTAACTAAAATGTATGAAGCGATCCTGGAGCAACTTGAGCTGAGTTTATGATGCTGTGCGATGAGGCTGTGCTTACCGGTTTAACCGAGCGACATTTAGTGCACAACGTACAAGGCGTAAAATTGCATACAGATGTTGCCGCGCCTTTTGCAGCCTTGTGTGCTGCAGCACAGCTTGACGGTATAACTATTCGCGTCGCATCATCATTTCGCTCTTTTGAACGTCAGGCACAAATCTGGCAGGCTAAATTCAGCGGCCAAAAACCGGTATTTGACCAACATGGCCAGCCAGTTTTGATGGAGCAATTGGCGGAGCTGGCTAAACTTGAAGCAATACTGCTGTACTCTGCCCTGCCCGGTGCCAGCCGGCATCACTGGGGCACCGATTTAGACTTGTATGATGCAGCTGCGGTCACTTCAGATTATAAACTGCAACTCACACCGGCTGAATATGGCCCTAACGGGCCTTTTTACCGCCTGGCCTGCTGGCTTAAGCAACACAGCGCCCGCTATGGCTTCTTCCTGCCATATCAGCACTATCAGGGTGGTGTCGCCGCCGAGCCCTGGCATCTGAGCTATCAACCTGTTGCATCAGAATACCTGGCGCAATTTAGCCCGGCGCTACTGAAACACTGTTTAGCACAGCATCCTATCGCTGGCCAGGATGTGGTGTTGGCACACCTCGATGCGCTTTATCAGCGTTACATCAGCAATATTTGCCCGCCACAATGAACTGGCCACTGTTTTGGGCACTGCTGCTGGCGTTTGGCGTTGTGGTAAGCAATATCCTGCTTATTAAGCATCTTGCTAATCTCAAGCTGCCGCCAGCGAAGTTTCCCCCTGGCGGTAATAAAACCAATAAGGAGCAACAACAAGCGCAGACAGGACCTATTCAGCACCCGGCTCGGCGCGATCAAACGCAGAATACCCCTGAATAAAGCGCTGCAACTGATCGCGCAGGTTCGGTGGCGTGCCTTTAATTAACAGGGTGTCGCTGTGTGGGTCGTATTGCACACGATCACCCAGCAGTTTTTGCTCGAAGCTGACTGATAAACCTGCACCCTGGCCGCTAAATTTTATCAGTTTTTTCAGCTCTTTTACTTCCACCGGAAACTGCTCGGCCACCTGCAACTGCTGCTCCTGGCAATAGCGTAAAAACCCTTGTTGCTCCTGCTCGTCAATCACGGCCGACAATTCGGTTAATACCACGTCTTGCCCTGCCTTGGCGCGCTCTTCACAGTAGCTGTATACCTGTTTACGCGCATCGTTTTTCTCGGCGCTGTCAAAATCAGCGGCAGAAAAATACTCTTCGACACTGGCCAGAACCACCTTGCTATTAGCTTTGGCGTCAGTGCCCTCTTCACAACCGAGGAAATCAAGAAAAAAGTCGGCGACTTTGCGCCCGGCCCGACCGCGGATAAAACTGATATATTTGCCCTGCTCAGGCGAGCTTTGATATTCGGTTAAGTCAATACGCGCAGCTAACTGCATTCTGGCAATATCTAAATGACGCGACGTTGCCAGCTCCAACTCCTCGGTTAACGAAAAATGATCCTTACTGCCGAGCAAACAGAACAGCAAATAGTCACTGGCTAAATAGCGGTAATGGCAAATCAGCAAAT
The DNA here is from genome assembly GCF_039871805.1 of Rheinheimera fenheensis. Taxonomy (NCBI): domain Bacteria; kingdom Pseudomonadati; phylum Pseudomonadota; class Gammaproteobacteria; order Chromatiales; family Chromatiaceae; genus Rheinheimera; species Rheinheimera fenheensis. Next base: position 111,374 of record NZ_JBDPJM010000012.1, on the reverse strand, counting down.
AACCACTTTCTGGTAATTGGTGCGCTTGCAACTGCTGCTCCAATGCCGCCGTGGCGGTATTGGCTAACACCATAAAGTCACTGTTATGTTTTTGCCAGTCGCCAAGCACTGATGCCACTTGCGGATCTTTATCGGCACTAAAGGCCGCATACCCTTTGGCAGGTTTGCCGTTGTAGGCAAGATGTAATTGCTCGACCAAATGTGCCACGGCGGCGGTGGGCGTAACCAAGGCTGGTCGATAATGCGCTTTACTTAAGGCTTGCTCATCCAGTTCCAGATAATTAATCGCCAACTGCTGCACATCTACAGACATAATTTTTCCTGTTTAAAATGAATTCTGATACTATTCTACCTGTTTACACCACATAACTTGCGGATAATTCATGCCAATTGTATCAAAGTATTCCACTGCTCAGATTGAGAAACTGGTTAATCAGTTACTGGATGTACTACACAGCGAAAAAGCCACTACCGAGCTTAGCCTGATGTGTCTGGGTAATGCAATTAGCCACGTCGTCAACAGCAGTGTCCCACCGGCACAGCGCCAGGCGGTGGTCAGTCATTTTAACCAGGCATTAGCAGATGCCGTAAACACGAAAGCTGGCTAACACCCTATGGTGCTGGAAAACAATCTGTCGCTGGTTAAAAAAGTTAACCGCCTGCTGAACTGGGGCCATTGGTTCTGCTTTTTTAATATCATTCTGGCGCTAGGTGTCACCTCTGTATATTGGCTATCAGAGCCGCTGCCGTCCAGCTTGCTGGGCCAGCTGTATCTGCCGCTAAATTGGATAGGCCATACCGCCTTTTTGTGTTTTTTATTCTTCATCCTGACCATTTTTCCGGTCTCGCTGATCTTTCCTTACCAACGTCACGTGCGTGGTCTGGCTGCGGTACTCGCAAGCTGTGCGCTGATCGTACTGATTTTTGACGCCTATGTGTATGCCCATTTGGGCTATCACATTGGCAGTGCCTCATTTGAGCAAGCGATAGATTTGCTGCGTCAGCAAATTGTCACCAACCTGCGCAACTTTGTACTGATCGTACTGGCTGTAGGCGCCATCCTGCTCGCGTTACAGCTGACGCTGAGCAACTACTGCTGGAAAAAAGTCGAACGCTTAAAACAAACCCGGATTGGCGGTGTGGCCTTAACAATGTTTATCGGCAGCTTCAGCTTAAGCCATCTTATTCATATTTATGCGGATGCCAATTTACATTATGACGTGACGCGTCAGGATAATGTCTTACCCCTGTCATACCCTGCTACAGCAAAAACGCTGTTAGCCCGTTATCAGTTGGTTGATTTAAACCGCCGGGCCCAGTTGCAGCTGGATAAACTCAACTTACCAGCCAGTACAGGCTCGACCAGTGAACTGTATTGTGAAGCCTCACGTCAAGGCGCACCTACGGTTGTGATTATCAGTGCTTTGCTGAATGAACAGCACTCTGCTGTGGTGCAAAACCTGAAGCTGAAGGCACTGGAGCAGCATTTTGCCCCGGTGCAACAGAGCGAGGCACTGTTAAACCTGGTTTACAGCACGTTTAACACTGAACATCAGCAGACGCTGGACAGTTTACAGAGCGCACCGGGTTGGCTTAACCAGACTACCGCTCAGGGTATCAGTATAAGCCGGCAGAGCACTACCGCATTGCCGCAACTGCCCTGGTTAGCAATTGACAAGCCAGCGCAATTTGCCATCGTGTTTGATAATAACCCACAGCAGCATATTAACCTTTACCAGCAGTACGCCAATGTGCTGCTGTTACAACTTAATGCCAGCGCTACACAATTTCGTCTGGCACCGGTACGCGCCTGGAGTAACTGGGCAGCGCTGCACCAGCTGCAGCCACACAGCGTAACGCAGCACTTAGATATAGTGCCGACACTATTGGCGCAGGCCGGTTGTAATGACCACGCAAGCTGGCTGGGTGATAACCTGCAAAAGCCACTAAGCTTACCTAAATTGACCATAAGCGGCGATGAAATTATCAGCTTTAAAAAAGATAAAATGTTAATACTGCGCGCCGATGGCAGTTTTGGCGTATGGTCAGCCGGCACCCTTTTACCCCTTAATGAAAAGCTTGATCAGCCGATGCTGATTGATGCGTTAAAACGCATAGATACATCAACAGTGTCCAACCCTTAATGTAGATTGCCGGATGGTTTTTTCGCCGGCCGACCGGCAAGCTCTAATTCAGCCAGGTGCAGCATATTGGTCAGTGCAATAGGCGCTACGGGCTGTGAAAAACGCTCAACATAAGCAATAGCCGCCTCTTTTAGCATTTGCTGGCATAGCTGATCGTACAAACTGAAATTGTCATAAGCCAACGGCTCGTTAAGCTCAGCCAAGTTAAGCTCGCGCTGACGACGCATAAACCATTGCAGCAAAAACTCATATTGCTTTACATCCAGCCATTGGCGCCAATCCATACCTTGCTCCTTATTATTAGCTGCAGCTTTTACGTGTCTATTAAAAATTCCGATTAGTTCAAGCACATTAATTCACTTTAAACAATAACGAGAACCGCTATCATTTAGCACATAACCCGTTTAAGGAGAGTCAATAATGACTAAGACTATTACTTTCGCCATTATGCATTTTAACATTGCATTTTTGGTCACTTATCTAATCACCGGTAGCTTTGTGTTGGGTGGTTTAGTGGCCGTAATAGAGCCAGCAGTGAATACGGTAGGTTACTTTATCCATGAAAAAGTCTGGCAACGTGTTGGCAGCCGCCCTAAAACAGCAATAGCAGTGCAGTACTTTAGGTAGTCCTGCAATGATGCAGCCGTTATGATTCTGGCGGCTGGAAGCTCCAGGCCAGAATACGGCTAACCTTTTGCCCCTGGCGCATCTCGATAACTCGTTGCTTGGCTGCACCGGCTTTTTTTACTAACGCTTGTAATGGTGTCAGATGCTTCTGCTGCGACACTAAGCTACTAAACCAACCAACCTGCTGTTTAAATTGCAGACTCTCATGGATCATTTGACTGATAAACGCCAGCTCACCGCCATTACACCACAGCTCGTGTGGCTGACCAGCAAAATTACGCTGCGCTGCACTCTTTGCTTTGGCCAAATTAGTCCATTTGCGTGCACTGGCCGCATTAGCCTCCGCCGCTGAGGCATAAAACGGCGGATTACACATGGTAAGGTGAACAAACTGACCAGCGGGGATCACGCCGGTAAAGATCGCTGCAGCTTGCTGCCTGACAACATGCACCCTGCCCCTTAACACCGGGTTACTCGCTACTATGGCTTGCGCCGACTTTACCGCGACCGTATCAATATCTGAGCCAATAACCTGCCAGCCATAAACACTGCTGGCAATGATGGGATAAATCAGATTGGCACCCGTGCCAATATCGACCAGAGTAATGTGTTTACCACGTGGAATGATATTATCGTTACCGGCCAGCAAGTCGGCTAAGTAATGCACATAATCGGCTCGCCCTGGCACCGGTGGGCATAAGTAACCTGCAGGCAGCTGCCAAAACTTCACCTGATAATAGTGTGCTAATAGCGCCTGATTCAGCGCTACGACTGCCGCATTATCCGCAAAATTAATGCTCTGCTCGCCATCGGCTTTGGTGAATACAAAAGCGGACAGCGCGGGCTGCGCTTTAATCAGCGCCGCAAAGTCATATTTACCCTGATGCAAGTTGCGTAGATGTAATAACACCTGTGCTGCCATAAAATCTTGGCCTGTAATCACTGAAACGGCGCGCAGTGTAGCATGGCACAAGGAATAGTCAGCAACATTGGCAAAAAAACGCTACAATAGCCGGCGTGTTCAAAGCCCTTGGCGGCGTAAATAGTGGATGTCAGATGCTGGCGCTTGGAAAAATAAATCGTTTAACAGTAAAAAAGCAGGTTAAATTTGGCTTTTATCTTGATGGCTTAAGCTGGGGTGAGATCTTACTGCCCAATAATGTCGCCCCCAAAGATCTGCAAATTGGTCAAACGCTGGAGGTATTTTTATACCTGGACTCAGAAGATCAGCTAATTGCTACGACCGAGCGGCCAAAAATAAAGGTTGGCGAAGTCGCCATGCTACAAGTAGTTGCAACCACGAAAGTCGGCGCCTTTGTGAACTGGGGTCTGAAAAAAGACTTGCTGGTTCCGTTTAGCGAGCAGCAACTTCCGCTCAAAGAAGGCCAGAGCTATCTGCTGTACTGTTATGTCGATAACAGTAACCGCATTGTCGCCTCCAGCAAACTGGACCGCCATCTGCATAAAACACCCGCGCCCTGTCAAGCTGGCGATATGGTGGACATTATCATTAGTGAGCAAACCGATATTGGCTATAAAGCCGTGGTTAATCACCAGCACTGGGGCGTGCTGTATAAAAATGAGGTGTTTAAGCCATTGCGCCGTGGCGACAAGCTCAGTGCCTACATCGTTAAAGTGCGTGATGATGGCAAAATCGACTTACGCCTCAATGCCGCCACTTATAAGCAAGCACTGGAGCTCACCACACAAATACTGACCAAATTGGAGCAGAATGGTGGCAAGCTTGCCCTGACAGATAAAAGCTCGCCGGAGCAAATCTACGCCAGTTTTGGCGTGAGTAAAAAAGCCTTTAAGCAGGCCATTGGTACTTTATACAAAGATAAGAAAATCGTTATCGCCGAGCACGGTATTATCTTGGTTCCCTCTGAGTAGCTAATTCCTAAGAGCAAAACGCCGGCATACGCCGGCGTTTTTCCTTAGTGGGTTAACTGTCGCGGTTTGCAGGCTTCGATAACACCAAATGCACCGCACTGGTAGCACGCTCACGAAAGCCACCTTCACAATAACACAGATAAAACTGCCATAAGCGGACAAAATTATCATCGTAACCCAGCTGATGCACTTTATCGCGGGCATGCATAAAGTTGTCGCACCAATCTTTTAACGTACGGGCATAATCAAAGCCAATATCCTGTAGGTGTCGCACTATCAGATCTGTTTTACGGCTGACTGCATCCGTCATGCGGCTGATAGATGGCAAACACCCGCCGGGAAACACGTAGCGCTTAATAAAATCAACCTCACGCACGTACTGCTTATAACGCTGATCAACAATGGTAATGGCTTGTAACACCATCAAGCCCTCTGGCTTTAACAAGCTGGAACACTTGGCAAAGTAGGTATCCAAATACTCTTCGCCCACCGCCTCAATCATTTCTATCGACACCAGCTTATCGTACTGCCCTTGCAGGTCGCGGTAATCTTCCAGCAATAGGGTGATCTGCCCTTGTAAACCCAACGCTTCAATACGTTGTTTAGCGTAGTCATACTGCTGCTGTGAAATTGTGGTGGTGGTAACTTTACAGCCATAGTGCTGCGCCGCGTAAATGGCCATACTGCCCCAGCCAGTACCAATCTCAATCAGATGGTCTGTACTTTTTAGCTGCAGTCGCTGACAAATGAGCTCAAGCTTGTGCTGCTGGGCGCTGGCTAAATCAGCCGTGTCATCCGGATATACCGCGCTGGAGTACATCATGCTGTTATCTAAGAACAAGCGGTACATCTCATTACCCAAATCATAATGGGCTGCGATGTTCTTGCGCGCCTGCGATTTAGAGTTTTTATTACGCCAGTTGAGTAACTTCAACAATGGCCGGCCAAGCCGGGTGATGGCCGAGTCAAGCTTATCTAACGTGGCCAGGTTAAGCGCGAAAATACGCACCAAGGCTGTTAGATTGTCACAGCGCCACCAACCGTAAATGTACGCCTCGCCACCGCCGACAGAGCCTGACATCACCAGCTTCTGATAAAAGGCCGGATCAACAACCGTAATCACTGCTTTTAATGCCGCTTGCTCATCGCCAAACCGCAGGCGCTGACTCCCCTCCACTACTGTGATGTCGCCATGTTGCAGCTGGCTGATAAAATCCAGCGCGAATTTGCGGCACAAGCGCTCAAACCAGCTCAGGTTGTCAAATACTGAGGTTTCAGTAAGACTCATTGTCATGCATTGTTATCCTTCGTGTTGGGGTGGGCATGCACCGGAACGCCTTTGATTAATAACTTTAGCGCATGCCAGTATATACGTAGCAGTACCTGTACGTTTTGCCACGGATGGTGGATCAGCCAACGTCGCCGCCAGGCCAGGGTCAAAGTTTGGCGCTCAAAATTCATCCAGGCACTGAATACCTGTTTGCCGGCTTTGTGGTTAGCAATACTGAGCCGTAACTGCGGTCCAGGTTGCATTATCTGCCAGTGGTATTGCATATCAATGGGGTTAAATGGCGATACGTGAAACGCTTTGGCATGTTGATACTGTGTCTGGCCACTGACGATGCTTTGCAAATAATAATGCCGCTCGTTCCAGGGCGTATTAGACACTTCAGCTAGCAAATAGCAAAAATCGCCGGCGGCATCAAAACAGTAGTACAGCGTTAGCGGGCTGAAATACAGCCCCCAGTTGGCCAGCGGCGTTAACACAAATACCTGATCAGGCGCAATAGTGCCACCAAGCTCAGCCACTTTGTCACACACCGCCTGATAAAGACTGTCTGCACCGGGCAGGTAATCGCGCCGGCGATAACTTAAAGCAGCAAATTGCTCGTAGCCTATGCCAACGCTAGCCAATGCCGAGGTGTTAAGCTGTGCAGTATCCAGATAATACAAGGCTACCTGATAAGCGAAGCGATGTTGCCTTGGCAATAACCGCAAATGGCCTACTTCACCCTGGTATACTGCATGGCCGCTCAGCATTAATAATCCACTCCCAGCAGCGCGGCAACGTCTACTGCACTTTTGGCACCGTCTTCATGAAAACCGTTATACCAGTACGCGCCACAAAAATAGGTATGATTGGCGCCATTTATTTTGCTGCGTTGCTGCTGCGCAGCCAGGGTGTAATGGTTATACACCGGGTGATCGTATTGATACACGCCGAGAATTTTGTCTGGCGCTATGGCTACAGTATTGTTCAGGGTGACGCAAAACGTCACCGGGGCACTAATCCCCTGCAAAATGTTCATGTTGTAGGTTAAGGTAGCCCTATCATTAATATTGGCATCTAAATTATAGTTCCAGGCCGCCCAGGCACGCTGACGTTTTGGCAGTAAACGGGCGTCGGTATGCAACACTACCTCATTTTTCTGATAGGCAATACCGCCAAGCACCGCCCGTTCATCTTCACTGGCTGTGTCACCCAACAGCGCCAAGGCCTGATCGCTATGGCACGCCAATACCAGCTTATCGAAATGCTCGGTACGGCCGTCAGCGAATTGCAGCATAACGCCTTTATCGTCGCGCTGTACCTTAGTGATGCGCTGGCCAAGTTTTACCTTGTCAGCGCCCAGCTTCGCTGTCAATGCCTCGACATAACGCTTCGAGCCGCCTTTAATCACTGACCACTGCGGCCGGTCACTGACGTTCAGCAAGCCGTGATTATTGAAGAAACGCAGGAAAAAACGCACTGGAAAGGCAGGCATTTCAGCCAAACCCGCCGACCAGATGGCAGCTCCCATCGGCATTAAATAGTTATCACGGATAGCATTGCCAAAATCGTGCTTCAGTAAAAAATCGCCCAGGGCTAAATCAAGATCCGGATGTTGCTCGGCCAACAGCTTTTTACCCAACTTGTTAAAGCGCACTATTTCCAGCAGCATACCCCAGAAAGAGGGCCGAAACAGGTTACGCCGCTGTGCAAATAAGCTACTGAAGGTGTTACCGTTATACTCTAGGTTTTGTGCACTGTGCTTTACTGAAAAGCTCATGGTGGTGTGCTGAAATGCTACCCCCAACTCCGCGATAAAGCGGTTAAAAATCGGGTAGGTCCAATTATTAAACACGATGAAACCCGTATCTATGGCATATTGCTTGCCTTCAACTGTGACATCTACCGTTGCCGTGTGACCGCCCAGATAATCATTCGCCTCTATTAAGGTCACATCATGTTTTTGCTGTAACAGGTACCAGGCCATCATACCCGAAATACCGCCGCCCACTACTGCTATGCGCATACTACTTCCTTATTTTTTGCTTAGGTGCGGCGCTGCCTTAACTGTTCGCCATACGTTGTTTTACTTTACTGGTCAGCCAGCCAATTACCGGCAAGTGCTGATAGACCATTTCGCTTAAATCATAATAATCACGGTGATAAATAATGTGTCCGTCTTGCCAGCGCAATACCGAGCAGCCCTCCACGACAATCAGTTTATCTTTGCTAATTGCCGGGTGAGAAAACTGCATACGCCAGCTTAAAAAGCCATGGTTGTCCTGCTCCAGTTTATCTTGCCCGATAAACTCGCAGTGCGCTAAGCGCTCATAGGCATGGCTAAAATACGAGCTTAATGCATCGCGGCCATGAATTTCATGCACCGGATCAATAAAAACAACGTCCGGATGGTACACCTGCTGCAACGACTGCAGGTTGTTACCCGATAGGGCGTTGTAAAACTGTAAAAACTGGTCAATTCGGGGACAGGCTATGGTCGTCATCAGCTTTTCTTTACCTCGGCGAATAAGGCTAATGTGTGCTTGCGTGCAACGCTATGGTCCACTATCGGTTTGGGGTAAGCTTTAACGCCCCCAACTTTAGCGGGCCAATGCAATGCCGCACCCTGCAGCTTGCTAAGCTCTGGCACATACAAACGGATAAAGTCGCCGTGCGGATCAAACTTTTCGCTTTGGCTTACCGGATTAAAAATTCGGAAATACGGCGCGGCGTCAGTGCCGGTTGAGGCAGCCCACTGCCAGCCACCATTATTGGCGGCAAAGTCACCATCAATCAGCTTCGACATAAAATAGCGCTCGCCCAGGCGCCAGTCGATATGTAAATCTTTCACCAAAAAACTGGCGACAATCATCCTCAAACGGTTGTGCATCCAACCGGTTTGGTTCAGCTGACGCATGGCTGCATCGACTATCGGGTATCCGGTTTGCCCCTCACACCAAGCCTGAAATAGCGTGTTATTATTCGTCCAGCGGATAGCTGCAGTATCGGCCTGAAACGGCTGATGCTTTATCAGCTGCGGGTAGGCAACAAGAATATGTTTATAAAACTCACGCCAGATAAGTTCAGACAGCCATACTTCAGCACCACTTTTTTCCAGCGCCCAACTGTCTTTTGCTTCTAACTGTAAACGGGCAACACACTGCATAGCAGAGATAGCACCGATCGCCAGGTAAGGCGACAGCTTGGAGGTACCATCAACAGCGGGGAAATCACGTTGCCGCTGATAATCTTCAACTTTCTGCTGGCAAAATAACCGCAGTGCCGCGAGTATGTCCTCTTCCGTTGTAGCCCAATTCACCGAGCTGTTATCACCCGCTTGCATTGCTGGATATTCAGGTAATGCCGGTACCTTCTGCTGTAGCGGCTTTGGCCTGCCCAGGCAATGCGCACCCTGCTGATGCAGCCGTGCCAGCCAGCTGCGTTTAAACGGGGTAAACACTTTATAGATGTCACCCTGCTGCGTACGAATACTGCCCGGCGGCATAATACACTGGGTGTCAAACTGCACCAGCTCACCGCTACTGTTACTGAGCAGCTGTGCAACCTTGGCATCGCGTTGCTGCTCACGTAGCTCGTATTCGGTTTGAGCAAACACTGTTAACCGAAACGACTGACATAACTGCGCAAAAGCAGCCGGCACTTGCTGATAACCACTCCCCTCTACCGCCAGCAGCGGTATATTGAGCACTGCAAGCTCCTGACCTAGCGCCTGGACCCGACGGCGGATCAAGTCTTGCTTTATCGGTGCCATATCATGCTGTGTCCAGGTTTGGGGCGTGGCGATAAAAAGGCCGACTAGCGCAGTGTCGTGTCTGGTAGCATGTTCAATGGCACTGCACAACACAGCGTTATCCAGAGTGCGCAAATCGTTTCTAAACCAGACAACAGTTAATGCAGACATGTTAGGCTCGCAGTCCAAGGGTTTCAGGATAAGGGTTAAAATAGCGCTGCGCACTGACGTAGGCGTTCGGATGCTGTTTCAAATGATGTTGCAGCAAGGTAACAGGCGCGAGCAGTGGCACAAAGCCCTGCCGGTAACGGTCTATCAGGCTGGCAAGCTCTTGCTTGGCTTCTGCACTTAAACCATGTTTTAAAAAGCCTTGTAAATGCTGCAACACGTTAGCATGTTGCTTGCGCGTGGCAATGTTTTTCAGTGCCTGCATCAGCTCCAGCAAATAACGCTGTTGTAACTCTTCTGCTGCAAATAACTTAGCATTGGCTACCAAGCGACCCAGCTCGCGGTAGGCAACGGGGCTGTGTGCCATCACAAGAAACTTATACCGACTGTGAAAGGCCACTAACTTACCTACGCTAAAACCATCCTGCACCGTCTGCTGGTAGTCATGACAGCTAAATACACGGCATATAAAATTTTCTTTCAGCGCAGGATCAAACAAGCGGCCATCTTCCTCTACCGGTAGCCACGGATACTTCTGCATCAATTGATGGGTAAACAGGCCCACACCCAGCTTACCCATTTGCTGTCCTTTGGCATCAAACAACCGCACACGCTCCATGCCGCAGCTGGGCGATTTGGCGCAAACAATATAACCGCTAAGCCCGGCTAACTGCGGTAATTTCTTGTCGCTAAATGCCAGCATTGCCTCGGTGTGATTTATGGCTGGATTGTTACTTTGCACCAGTTGTACTTGCTGCGAATCATCCAGCTGCAGCCTTATCGCTGGCCGTGGTGAGGGCATGCCAATCGCCATTTCCGGACATACCGGCACGTACTGTACCAACGACGCCAGTTGCTGCATGCAAAAGGATGAACCCTTGTGGCCGCCATCAAAGCGCACTTTTTCACCTAAAACACAGGCACTGATACCAATTTTTACCGTCATAATGCTTATCCGCTTCTAGATGTGCTACTTACTGTACAAGCCAGCGTTTGGATCGCAATTATTTTTCAGCCTGTGTGTAAGTGAATAAAAAAACGGCAAGTAGCTTTCGCTATTTGCCGTTTATAAACCAGGTTACACACCACTTATTTCTTGCTGGTGCCTACCTCAACCCGAGACTTTAATTTTTGTCCGGGGCGGAACGTCACCACACAACGGGCAGAAATAGGAATGTCTTCACCGGTTTTAGGGTTACGACCCGGTCGCTCATTTTTCACCCGCAGGTCAAAATTGCCAAAGCCGGATAACTTTACCTGATCACCCGCCTCTAAGGCAGCACGGATTTCTTCAAAAAAAGCTTCCACTATTAATTTGGCATCGCGTTTGCTAACACCAAACTTTGTAAACAGACGTTCTGCTAAATCGGCTTTGGTAAGCGCCATTCTTAATCCCTCAACGTTGCGTTGAACTCTTCACCAAGCGCGCTAACTACTTGATTTACCAACTGTTGGATATCTTTATCTTCCAGGGTACGCGCTATATCCTGCAGGGTCAGAGCAATGGCCAGCGATTTAAAACCCTCTGCCACACCCGGTCCTGTGTATACGTCAAACAATTTTAGGTCAACTAGTTGATTTCCGCCAACTTTTTTTATAGTAGCAGCTATATCAGCAAAACGCACCTCTGTTTTTACCACCAACGCCAGGTCACGTCGGTTGGCCGGGTACTTCGACAGCTCTTTAGCCTGCACGATATCACGCATGCCAAGCGCTGACAGCTCCAGCTCAAACAGATAGGCTTTACCTTTAATACCCAGTTTACGCTCAGCCTCAGGGTGCAGTGCGCCCAAATAGCCGACCAGGTTGTCGCCACGGTAAACAGCCGCTGTTTGCCCCGGATGCAAGGCACTGTGCTCAGCGGTAACAAAACGAAACGCATCCGGCGCCGACGTTTGTGCCAGCAGCGCTTCAACATCGCCTTTTACATCATAGAAGTCGGCAACGCGGTTTTCCATGTTCCAATGCTCATTATGCATTGAACCCAGAATAACACCGCCTAATACCTCAACCTGACGTACACCACCCTCAGCTTGTGCATCTGGCACAAACTTCAAACCATACTCAAACAGCCGGATCCGGTTTTGTTGCCGGTTTTGGTTGTATTGCACAGTTTGCAATAAGCCCGGCCACAGGTTAAGCCGCATGGCTGACATGTCAGCCGAAATCGGGTTAGGTAGCACCAATGCCTGTTGCTGCGGGAACAACTGTTGCTGCACTTTAGGGTCAACAAAACTGTAGGTAATCGCTTCCTGATAACCGCGGTCTACCAGCACAGTGCGCAGGCGCTGCACACTTAACTCAGCTTCATTAAAGCTACGCATTTTCAAACTGGCTTGCGGTGCAATATTAGGGATATTGTTATAGCCATATACCCGAGCCACTTCTTCAATCAGATCTTCAGCAATGCTGATATCAAAACGGTAGCCCGGCACCTTTACCTGCCAGCCGTCAGCCGTTTCGATCACTTTCAGGCCTAACCGGCTAAAAATGGCGCTGACATCAGTCTTGGCGATACTAATGCCTAAAATACGGCTCAGTTTGGCTTCAGTTAAGCTGATATCGGCAGTTTTTGGCAGATGCGTCTCTGATACCGCTTCGACCACCGGGCCTGACTCGCCACCACAAATATCGATTAGCAAGCGGGTGGCGCGCTCCATTGCCTCGCGCTGCAGCTGGGGATCTACCCCACGCTCGTAGCGGTGGGATGCATCAGTGTGCAGGCCGTATTGACGGGCTTTACCTGCGATAGCCAAAGGCGCAAAAAATGCACTTTCTAAAAAGATGTCTTTACTGTTGGCGGTGACGCCACTGTGCAAGCCACCAAATACACCAGCCATTGCCAGCGCTTTACTGTTATCGGCAATAACCAAGGTATTGGCTTTGAGCGTTACTTCACTTTCATCCAGCAGCACCAGCTTTTCGCCGTCATTAGCCAGACGCACAGTAATATCACCATCGATGCTGGCTAAATCAAATGCGTGCATCGGGTGGCCCAGCTCCAGCAGCACATAGTTGGTAATATCCACTACCGCATCGATACTGCGCACACCGCAGCGGCGCAGCTTTTCTGTTAGCCAAAGTGGGCTGGGCGCACTGACATTGACGTTACGGATAATACGGCCCAAGTAACGCGGGCAGGCGTCCGGCGCGGCCAAGTGAATGGCTTTTGTCTCGGCATGGGTCGCAGCTACAGCGTCAATCACCGGCTGGCATACGTCTAACTTATTTAACACCCCAACTTCACGGGCCAGGCCTTTTATGCCTAAACAGTCAGCGCGGTTGGGCGTTAAATCCACTTCGATAATACAGTCGTCCAGCTCAAGATACTGGCGAATATCCTGCCCCAGCGGCGCATCTTGTGGCAGTTCGATAATGCCATCTGAATCCTCGGCCATACCAAGCTCAGAGAACGAACACAGCATACCGTTAGAAGGCTGGCCGCGTAGTTTGGCCTTTTTGATAACAAAATCACCCGGCAGCACAGCACCCACGGTAGCTACCGCGACTTTTAAACCTTTACGGCAGTTTTTTGCACCACAGACGATGTCCAGCAATTCGCCGCTGCCAACATTCACTTTAGTTACCTGCAGTTTATCGGCATCCGGGTGCGGACCGCACTCGACCACTTCACCTACCACTACGCCGCTAAATTTACCTGCTACCGGCTCAATACCATCTACTTCTAGACCGGCCATAGACAACTGTTCAGATAAGGTGTTGCTGTCAATAGCAGGGTTTACCCACTGCCGTAACCAGGCTTCACTGAATTTCATTTACTTCACTCCGCTTATCTGAACTGTTTTAAGAAACGTAAATCATTTTCGAAGAAGGCACGCAAATCGGTTACCCCGTAGCGCAGCATGGTTAGGCGCTCAACGCCCATGCCAAAAGCAAAACCGCTGTATACCTCAGGGTCAATGCCAACTGAGCGCAGCACATTCGGGTGCACCATACCGCAGCCTAATACTTCCAGCCATTTGCCATTTTTGCCCATCACATCAACTTCGGCAGAGGGTTCTGTGAACGGGAAAAACGAGGGCCGAAAACGGATCTGCAAATCTTCTTCAAAGAAGTTATGCAAAAAGTCGTGCAGTATGCCTTTAAGCTCGGTAAAGCTGACTTTGGTATCTACCATCAAGCCTTCTACCTGATGAAACATCGGGGTATGGGTTTGGTCGTAATCGTTACGATATACACGGCCTGGCGAGATGATACGCAGTGGCGGCTGTTGCTGCTCCATAGTACGAATTTGCACGCCCGAGGTTTGAGTGCGCAGCATCAGCTTAGGGTTAAAATAGAAGGTATCATGATCGGCCCGGGCCGGGTGGTGCTCGGGAATATTCAGCGCGTCGAAATTATGAAAATCATCTTCAATTTCCGGACCGTGCTTTACCTCAAAGCCAAGTTCAGCAAAAAATGCACTGATACGCTCTATGGTACGGGTGACCGGGTGCAGGCCACCAAATTCCAGCGTGCGGCCCGGTAAGGTAACGTCAATTTGTTCCTGCGCCAATTTTGCCGCCAGCTGAGCGTTTTGCAGCAGATCGCGCCGTGCATTCAGCGCATCCTGCACCTGCTGTTTTAATTCGTTAATTTGCGCGCCAGCTTGTTTGCGCTGCTCAGGATCCATGGCTCCCAGCGATTTTAATAGTTCAGTGATGCTGCCCTTTTTGCCAAGAAACTCGACCCGGATCTGTTCCAGTGCCGGAATATCAGTGGCGGCGGCAACGGCCTCTAAGGCGTTTTCCATTATTGCTGTCAGGTTCATGCGTGTCCTCAAAGCAGCTAGTAGTGTTCAGTATTAAAGCCGCTAATGATACACCAGAACCTTGGCTAAACGCAGGCGTTTAACTGACTTTTTCTGGCAAACCGTATGGATTAATTAAGAATTTCTTTGACAAAAGGAATGGTTAACTTGCGCTGATGAACTAAGGTGGCTTTATCCAGCTTATCCAGCATCGCCACCAGGGCGCGGATATCTCTGTCCTGATGATTAAGCAAGTAGCGCGCGACCTCATCAGGCAGCTCCATGCCACGCAGGCGGGCTTTTTGTTGCAGCAGCTTTTGCTTGTCATCATCGGTCAGCAGGCGCAGCTGAAAACTGGTGCAAGCCTGCAAACGCGACACTAAATCAGCCAGTTGTAGCCCAAGCTGAGCCGGTGCCTGGTTACCCACGATAATTAAAGCCTTGCCCTGCTCCAGCATACGGTTGTAAAGATCAAACACCGCAGTTTGCCAGCTGAGCTCGCCGGTGATGGCCTGGATATTATCCAGACACACCAAATCTAAATGTTCCAAATTATCCAGTAGGCGCGGGCTAAATTGACGGCACTCATCCAGCGCCACCAGCTGGCTGGTTAAGCCCTGCTCCTGCGCCTGTACGCAGGCAGCGTATAACAAATGCGACTTACCACTGCCACTGGCACCAAATAAATACAGTGGGTTTTGTGCTGTGCTTTGGCCAAGGTAGTGTTTCAAATAGGCGACTGCGGCGCTTTGCGCGCCGGCATAAAAGCTGTCGAGGGTTTCATCCTCCGGCAGCGTTACCGCCAACGTATATTGCAGAGGTTGCATCAGGGCCGGCTGTAAATAAAGGTGGCCAGCACCGGAACAGCGGTGCTATCTAAGGCTTGTTCTTGGCCCACTGCATCATTAATTGACTCAGTATCGCCTGATAAGGCAGGACTGGCTAATTTTAAGCGCGGGCTAAAGCGCAGCGCATTCATCAGGCCATCGGCACCTGTACTGCTACTGATCAAATAATAAGTGCTGCCACTGACAAAGCGGCTAATGGTTACCTCAGTAACGCCTACCAGTTGCTGCAATAAACGCTGTACGTGAACGATATCGGCCAGGTTATGCAGTTGCTGCACTTCTAACAACAGCTGGGCGCCATTCTCGCTGCTAAGCACACTGGCGTATTGCTGCGCCAGCTGCGAAGCCAGTACTGCAGCAAAAGCTTGCATCAGACTATCGGCATCCGATGCGCTGACTTCATCACGAAAGGTACGGTTATCGGCCTGACGCTGCCAGTTAAGACTCAGTGCAGCCTCGCCTTCGCCGGCTTTCGTATTCACTGTGGCAGCAATAACGACATCGGGATTATACCGACCACTGGCCTGTGTTATCGGCTGCCAGAAACCGGCCCAGACATCGGTATCCGACAACTGGTTTATGTCGTCAAAATCGTATAACGGCTGCAATAGCGGTAAAGCCGATTGCTTGAATGCCTTTTGTAGCGCAGTTATCAGCTCAGTGTCAGCACCGCGGATAAAACGACGCTGCTGGCCGTCCTGCAACACCAGCCACACCAGAATATCAGGCCGCATACTGCCCCATACCGGCAGTTGGTTGTTCTGCAATAACTGGTTAATTTTTACCGCGTCCAGCAGCACCCGCATGCGGTTGCCATCCTGATGCCGTATCGCTTCAAACTGCTTAACGTATGCCGAGGGTGCGGCAAGCTCAGTAGCAATCGCCGGCAGGCTGGCAATTTCGGTATTGCCGGTAACCCTTACCAACACCTGCTGTAAAGCAAGACGCTGCCACTGCGCGGGTCCACCTGTGGCTTCCACCTCTGCCTGGTACAAGTCTGTAACCTGCGCCGCTCCGGCACTCAGGCTTGTTATCAATACAAACAGCAGAAGTCCTGTAATCCGCATTCCCATTCCCTACTAAAGCCTTGGTTAAATACCGTACTGTGCCGTGTGTTCCATCTATAACTCTACCCGGGCCAGCCGGATTGCCTCAACAAAGGGCTGATGCAGCGCCAATACGGTTTCCGGTGCAAGCTCGGCGCCATCTTTGTCGCGCAGGCTCAGTGCGGTTTGCTGGGCTACCCGGCTTAACACTAACTGATATTCGCCATTCGCTACCGGTAACACTGGCTTATCATCCGAGCCCCAGATTCGCGACCATAAACCCGGCGCCTGCTTCTCGTAATTCAGGTAATAAGTGAACGCCGAGCGGTTCATATCCGTCACTTCCAGATTCAGTTCACTAAATACTGCTTCGAGTTGCGACCACACTACGTCAATCGGCTGTGGTGACAATAACGCCGGGTTGCCGTTAGCATCCATCCCGGGCTCTAATGCCACATCAGGGGCTTTAGCTTTATTAGCCTGGGCAATAATGATCTCTTCTTTACCAATGCGGTCGATAATTTGGTTAAGTAACGCCACTTCCTGACGCTGCGCCGCGCGCCCAATCAACTTGGCGTCTTCATTAAAGTATTGATGCTCCAACATCGTCACCGTCATGCTGGCTGAGCGGCCATGTGGCCTGGGCTCTATGCGGATAGTAAATCTTGCCTGCTCCGTTTGCTGTTGTGATTTCCAAAACCAAAAGCCCTGCTCTTCACTACGGTTGATCCAGCCGGTGGTGTACACCAAACCCGTGTCGTCTGGCTCCAGCGTTACCCCTTGCTCGGCAAACTGCGCCTGTAACATTTGTTGTAAAAACGGCACCAAGTCACCGGTATAATCCGTTCGGTCAAACCAGACCCGGGACAGCTTATCCCCCTCTTCTACCCGACTGCTGGTGGCGGTTGCCAGCACCAAAGCCGGTGAACGGGTATCGGTCTCGGCTTGTGTCGAACTAGACTCGGGTATATCAAATTGTGCCGGTTGTGCAGGCTGCGCTAAACCGGTGGGAATTTTAAGGCTGCTTATGCCTTTAGTGCCCTCTTCCTGAGCCGGCTGCTGTGCCGAAAACAACGAACACCCGGATAACAATAGGCTGGCCGCTAAACTACATTTCACCCAATATTGCACTTACTTACTCCTAAGATAAGGTGGCGCACAGTATGCCTGCACGCAGCACCATCAAACTGATATGCCGGCTTTTGCCAGTGCCTGTTCGATTACCGCCACATGAATTGGTTCAAGCGGTGTCAGAGGCAGACGCATAGTGTCTGAGGCTATCAAACCCATTTTTTTCAGTGCCCATTTTGCCGGTATCGGGTTCGCTTCGATAAATAAATCATGATGCAGTGCCCGTAGCGGTGCATCCGTCGCAGTGGCGGATGTTGCATCTCCGGCCATCGCGAAACGGCAGAGCTTTGCCATTGCAGCTGGTGCTATATTAGTGGTAACCGAAATAACACCATGGCCACCTTGCAGCATAAACTCGCAAGCCGAAGCATCATCACCGCTTAACAGGGCAAAGTCAGCAGGACACAGTTTCTTTAGCTCAGCCAGGCGCTGCATAGAGCCTGTCGCTTCTTTAATACCGACGATATTGGCTGTGTTGCTCAGCTGCGCAACCGTTTCAGGCAGTAAATCGACGCCGGTTCGCCCCGGTACGTTATACAGCAGGATGGGTTTATCCCCTGCCGCAGCCGCAACCGCATTAAAATGCAGTACCATACCTTTTTGCATTGGTTTGTTGTAAAACGGTGTTACCGTTAAAAAACCGTCTATTGGCAAGCGCGCTAATGCTTTAGTGCGTTCAACCGCTTCGGCAGTCGCATTGGCACCGTTGCCAGCGATAACGCCAATTTTGCCCTGCACTTGCTCACATACGGCTGACATCACCTTAAGTTGTTCAGCGAAGCTGATGGTTGCCGCTTCACCGGTAGTCCCCATAATAACCAGCCCATCGGTGCCATTTTGCAGGTGAAAATCAACCAGTCGCGCTAAGCTGTGGTAATCAATTTCGCCAGACTCCAGCATAGGTGTAACAAGCGCAACCCAACTTCCTTTGAACATCGTAATACAAACCCCGTCATCTGTAAGGGCGTCTATGTTAAAGAGACACCGGCCTAAACACAAGAAGTGCAGACGCAATGAGCAACATCAGCAAGCCCGATGATTTCAGCTAAGGGTATGTTACACTTGATGCCTTAATGATGTCCTCTTGTCTCTGTGCACAGTCTTCAGGGTTTTTATACTATGCCTCAACAACTTGTTGTCACCGCGATCGGCACTGACCGAACCGGTATTGTGAGTAAGCTGGCGCGTTTAGTCACCGATTGCAACTGTAATATTACTGATAGCCGCATGGCCATTTTTGGTGGCGAATTTACCTTCATTATGTTGTTATCCGGAGATCCCGCCTCAATAAGCCGGATAGAGCATTTATTACCCGGTCTTGGGTTAGAACTTGATCTGACTACAATGACCAAACGTACTGGTGCCCATCAAAACAGAGCCGTGGCAGCGCACTACGTGCTGGACTACACCGGTGCAGACCGGGTCGGCACCTTAGGGGCTATAACGGGCTTGTTGGCCAGTCATCAGGTGTATATTGGCTCTTTACAATCGCAAAGCCGGTTAGATGCCAGCGGCGTGCTGCAGATGCACACCCAAATGACGCTGGAAATACCCGAGGGCGAACAGCCCGATGCAATTCGCTCGGCAGTAATGGCGCTGCTGGCAGAGATGAATTTAACCGGCAGTTTTCATGCCCAAGTGTGATAAAAAGAGGGAAGCAAAATGAGCTATTTAGCCGCTGGCCAAAGTGCGCCAGACTTTACCCTAGCAGACCAAAACAGTCAGCCCGTTAGTTTATCTGCCTTGTTAAAACAACAACGTGTGCTGGTATATTTTTACCCTAAGGCTATGACACCTGGCTGTACCGTTCAGGCCTGTGGCCTGCGCGACAGTATGGCTGAACTGAGTGCCAAAGGCGTCACTGTAGTGGGTATCAGCACGGATGCACCGGCGAAGCTGGCGAAATTTGCTCAGCGCGACCAGCTAAACTTTACCCTGCTGTCAGACGAAGACCACAAAGTGGCGGACGCTTTTGGTGTCTGGGGCGAGAAAAAGTTTATGGGTAAAGTCTATGATGGCTTACACCGTATCAGTTTTTTAATTGGCCAGAATGGCAAGGTTGAAAAAGTGTTCGATAACTTTAAAACCAAAGACCACCACCAGGTCGTGCTGGATTATCTGGCCTGACATCCATATTTTGCTAGCGGGAGAACATAATGAAAAAAATACTACTAAGCCTGGCTATTGCCTCGGCACTTTGCGCCAATGCTGGCGCAACAGTACTCAATAGCGAAAAAGCAACAATTCAGGTAGATACCCTGGTATCTGGCCTTAAACACCCCTGGGGCATGACTTTTTTACCCGATGGCCGCCTGCTGGTAACCGAGCGTAACGGTGGCTTATTGCTGGTATCTGCTGATGGCAAAAGCAAAACCGCACTGAGCGGCCTGCCAGCTATTGAAGCTAAAGGTCAGGGCGGCTTGCTAGACGTGGTGTTATCGCCTGATTTTGCCAACGACAATCGGTTGTTTTTCAGCTTCAGTGAGCCTGGTGAGGGTGGCAGTAGTACCGCTGTGGGCAGTGCCATTCTGCGTGATGACGCCCTTACTGAGGTTAAGGTGATTTTTAGCCAGCAGCCCAAAGTAGACGCCCGCCACCACTTTGGCAGCCGCTTAGTGTTTGATAACGAAGGCAATTTGTTTATTACCATGGGCGATCGCGGCAGTCAGCGTAATGAAGCGCAGAACCTGGCTAATCACATTGGCACCGTATCCCGCGTGACGCCCGAAGGCAAAGCGGCACAAGCAAATCCTTTTGTTGATAACACAAACGCCAAAGCAGAAATTTGGTCATACGGCCATCGCAATATCCAGGGCGCAGCACTGCACCCCTCGACAGGCGAGCTGTGGACCCATGAACACGGCCCACAAGGCGGCGATGAAATTAACATTGCCCGTGCCGGTAAAAACTATGGCTGGCCAGTCATCACTTATGGCGAGGAATATGGCGGCGGCGTTATCGGTAAAAAGCAGCAAGCTGGCTTAGAGCAACCGCTGCACTACTGGGTGCCTTCTATTGCCCCCAGTGGCATGGTGTTTTACGGTGCAGAGCTGTTTGGCAATTGGAAAAACAATATGCTGGTTGGCTCATTGAAATTCGGCCAGTTAGTAAGGTTGGAACTGGATGGCGAAAAAGTGTCGCATGAAGAGCGCATTATGGTCGGTCAGCGTATTCGTGATGTAGAGCAAGGCCCTGACGGCGCCTTGTATCTACTTACCGATAGCAGCGATGGTCAGGTGCTGCGCTTAACGCCGGCACAATAAATGACAGGCAAAATAACCAGTGCCGCCACTATGCTGTCTACGCTGGCACTGGCTTTTAGTTACAGCAACCCTGTTTTTTCACAGCAGTCGAATCCCCAAGCGTCAGATACGGCAGATAATGCTGAAGTTATCGTGGTAAGTGCCTCACTGCAGCGCGAGGCCTGGCTTAATAGCCCTGCCTCAACCGCACTATCCTTTACCCCTGACAGCGGTATTTTAATTGACAGCGCCCAGTTGTTTGCCGGTCTTAGCGGGGTGCAAGCTGACAGCCGGGCCAACTTTGCTCAGGATACGCGGTTAAGTGTGCGCGGCTTTGGCAGCCGCAGTGCCTTTGGTATCCGCTCGTTGTACTTACAACAAGACGGTATTCCTATTTCAACCCCCGATGGCCAGGGCCAACTGTCGAGCATTCTGCTGGATAACATCGACAGCGTCGAAGTACTGAAAGGCCCTTTGGCGGCCTTGTATGGCAATGCTTCCGGTGGTGTGGTTTCACTGTATACCCGCACACCGGTGCAAAACGCGGTTGGCGCCTCAGTAGCAGGCTCTGAGCAGCACCGGCAGTATCAACTGTTTGCTGACTGGGTATCGGGTGAAAGCAGCTTAAGTGCCAGTGCCAAACGTTTCACCACCGACGGCTACCGGCCGCATTCACAAGCCGAGAAACAGCAAGCCCAGCTACTCTACCGCACGGCTTTAGTGGGCTATGCCCGGCTGAGCGCCAGGCTGGACTATGCACGCGACCCACAGTTACAGGATCCGCTCGGGCTAAGCCTGGATGCCTGGCGCGCCAACCCGAAGCAAACTGACGAGGCAGCACTGCGGTTTGATACCGAGAAAAACAGCAAACAGCGTCAACTTAGTGTAAGCTTGTCAGATTACCCGCAAGATGATGCCTGGCAAATCAGTGCCTGGCTGGGCGAGCGGCAAATTGGCCAGCGCCTGGCATTTCCCGGCAGTGCGCCAACCTCAGCCGGCGGAGAGGTGGTGCTTGACCGCCAGTTTAGCGGCGTTAATGCTCATTATCGACTGCTACAGGGCGAAACCTATCAGCTGCGTGTCGGCGCCAGTATTATGCAAAGCGATGACGACCGGCTGGGCTTTATTAACGACTTTGGCCAGCGCGGTGAGTTGCGCCGCGATCAAACCGACAGTGCCAACAGCAGTGATATGTTTATCCGAGGCCAGTGGCAACCGGCACAGCGCTGGCAACTGCAGGCAGGCTGGCGCTACAGCGAGCTAAAGCTGAACATAGCCGACCGCTACATTAACGCAGACAACCCGGATGACAGCGGCAGCAAGGCCTTTTATAACCAGGCGTTGGCGGCCGGCGTCAATTATCGGATTAATGATAACCTGAGCGCGTTTTTAAGTGCCGCCCGCGGCTTTGAGAGCCCTACGCTTGCCGAAATTGCATACAAAGCGGATGATGACGGCATTAATCTGACACTTAATGCCAGTCGCAACCATCAATGGGAAACCGGCCTGAAATGGCAGCACCATAATATTACCGGCAGTATCAGCCTGTTTGATATTCAAACTACCGATGAGTTGGTGGTTGATCAAGCTGTCGGGGGCCGTACCAGCTACCGCAATGCTGCCCAAACTGCGCGTAACGGCGCTGAGCTGCAACTTAGCTGGCGTCTTAATGGCTATGTGCGCCAGCAGCTTGGCGCGCATTATCTAAGTGCTGAGTTTGATGCCGGTGATCTTAGCGGTAAGCGCCTGCCCGGTGTGGCAAAACAGCAGTTCGACTGGCAGCTTGAACTCACCCCCTGGCAGAATAACACTGTATTCAGCCTGCAAAGCCGTTATCGTAGTAAGGTATACACAGACGATGATAACAGTGCTGCTGCGCCTGCCGCCGTGACCTTTTCGCTCGCAGCAAGGCACAGCCAGCAACTGCAACAATTGACGTTGGATTACTGGCTGGCACTGGATAATCTGACCGACAAAACCTATGTCGGCTCAGTCATTGTCAATAATGGCCGGCCAATAGAGCCGGCACCGGGACGTGAGCTAAGCGCCGGTTTCAGCGCCCGCTTCTATTGGTAAAGAGTAACTTACACACTGTGAGTTTCCGCCTGGTCGGGATGCACCCGCGCCGACCAGGCATTTATGGTCGCTTTTACCAGTGACGCCAGCGGTATCGCAAAGAAGATACCCCAGAAGCCAAACAGGCCACCAAAAAACAGCACCGCAATAATAATAAACACCGGATTTAAATTAACTACTTCAGAAAATAACACCGGCACTAATAAGTTACCGTCCAGCGCCTGAATAATGCCGTAGGCCAGCATCAAATAACCAAACTCGGCACTTGGCCCCCACTGAAAAAACGCCACCAGCGCTACCGGTAAAGTAACTACCGCAGCGCCGACATAAGGGATCAGCACTGACAGCCCGACTAACACACCCAGCAGCAGCGGGTAATTCAGACCAAATAAGGCAAACACGATATAGCTGGTGGTACCGACAATCAGGATCTCCAAAATTTTACCGCGGATATAGTTCATGATCTGCATATTCATTTCATGCCAGACCTGGCTTATTAATTTACGCTCAGTAGGTAACAGCTGTACAAAGCTGCTGGTCAGCTGAGCTTTGTCTTTTAGCATAAAAAACACCATCAGCGGCACCAACACCAGATAAATCAGCAAAGCCACCAAATCAACTATAGAGGCCAATGATAATTGCAGCATGTCACGGCCAAAGCCCATCAAGCGCTCGTCCACCGAATGCATAAATAAGTTAATCTGCTCAACACTGACCATGCCAGGAAAGGCTTGTGGCAGCTCAAGCAGGTAGGCCTTACCTTGCTCAATCATTTGCGGCAAATCACGCAGTAAATTACGCCCCTGATACCATACCAGCGGGATGATCCACATCAACGTCAAGGTCGCCACGCCAACAAAGGCCGATACCACAACGATAGTGCTTACAGCACGTGACAAGCCTAAGCGGGCTAACCTGGCAACCGGCCACTCCAGCAAATAAGCCAGCGCAATTGCCACTAATACCGGTGCTAAAATACCACTTAGCCAGTAAATGGCCATAAAGCCGATAACCAGCAACAGAAACAGTGTGACAACCTGAGGATCTGAAAACTTATGCAGGTACCACTTTTTTAACCAATCCAACATTAGCCAACTCCAGTAAAGTATCAGTGCCAAGCGTAATAAACGCTTCGCAGTATAACGAAGAAACGAGGATTTTGGTGCTTAACTGTGAGCAGACGACGAATTTATGCTAAATTAGCGGCCGCTGCTGTTGGAACTAATCGACACAATCTCAGACAAAATGAGCAATGTTAGCTATTTATCATGCATCAGGGCGGGCACTCCTCTTATGACGTTTTATGCTGTACACAAACCGTTAGTTTGCTGCCTGCTGGCACTAAGCCTGGCCAATACACCCACCCCGGCACAGGCCTCTCTGCCCGATTTAGGCGGCAACGCCTTTAGCACCATTACGCCAGACAAAGAAAAGCAGCTGGGCGATGTGATGATGCGCCAAACCCGGGGCAGCCTGCCTATGGTGTATGACCCTTTACTTGATGAGTACATTAATTCACTGGGTAACCGCCTAGTTGCGCGTGCCAATGACGTGAAGTTCCCGTTTAAGTTTTACTGGGTACAGGATAAAAATATCAACGCTTTCGCTACCCTTGGTGGCAACATTGCTTCGCACACCGGCACCCTGGCAGTGGCCGATAGCGAAAGCGAGTTTGCCTCAGTAATGGCGCACGAAATCGCCCACGTTACCCAGCGTCATATCGCCCGTTTTGTTGAAGCGCAAAGCCAAAAAGCCCCGCTTACGCTGGCCGGCATTTTAGGTGCTATCGTACTGGCCACGGTTAACCCCGAGGCCGGTATGGCGGCCATGGTGGCTACCCAGGGTGCGGCGCAGCAAAGTGCGATTAACTTTACCCGCAGTAACGAACAGGAAGCCGATCGTATTGGCATGCAAATTTTGGCCGATGCAGGGTTCGACCCGCACGCCGTGCCGGATTTTTTTCGTAAGCTGACCGAACAAAGCCGCTTTATCAATCAGCAGCTGGCGTTTTTGCAAACCCACCCACTGTCACAAAGCCGGGTCAGTGATACACGATTAAGAGCTGAGCAATTTCAGCGCCGTTTTATTCCCGACAGCCAGGACTTCACCCTAAGCCGGGCCAGAGTGTTAGCGCGCTATCATTACAGCAAGCAGGACGCTGAAACCGTGTTTCGCAAAATGCTCAGCGAGCCCGGCGGCAATACCAAAGCGAATCAGTATGGTTTGGCTATTGTCTTGCTGGATAACAACAAGCTAGACGCCGCCCGCAAGCAAATAGAAGCCCTCCTGGCGCAAGATGAGCATAATCTGTATTACGTTGACGTATATACCGATATTCTGCTGGCGCAAAAAGAATACCAGCTGTGTCTGGATATGCTGGAACAACAATATATGCTCAGGCCGAATAATCAGGTGGTCACGCTAAACTACGCCAATGCGGCGTTAAAATCCGGCGCTAACCGTCTGGCGATACACTTGCTGAAAAGTCTTTTGTTTTATAAAAACGACAGTATCCTGGCTTACGATTTACTCTCCGAAGCCTACAAAGCTACCGGCGATATGGCGCGCTTTTATGAGGCCCGTGCCGATTTAAGCTATCAGCTTGCCAATTATCCGCGCGCGATTGACGATCTGAACGAGGCGCTAAACTTTCTAAAACCGGAAGAAAAATTGGAAAACCGCCGGCTGGAAGCGAAAAAACGCCAATTACAGGCTGAATTTGACCGCTTACGTCGGATGTAATTTGCCAGAAAACCACAGGACAGCACCATGTTTACCATCTACCACAACCCACGCTGCTCAAAAAGCCGCGAAGCACTATCGCTGCTGCAACAGCACAGTGAACACATTAGCGTGATTGAATACCTGAAAACACCGCCCAGCGAGGCTGAACTGACTAGCCTGCTGAAAAAACTTAATATCAGCGCCCGGCAGTTACTGCGCAACAAAGAAGACGAATACCAGCAGCTTGCGCTGGACAACATGGCCCTATCCGAGCAACAGCTTGTGAGGGCCATGAGCCAACACCCCAAATTGATTGAACGACCAATAGTGGTTCATGGCGAGCGCGCTGTTATTGGCAGGCCGCTTAGCAACGTTGAAAGCTTGCTGTCATGACAGGCTATGTTCTGATCCTGTACTACTCACGCCACGGTGCTGTCGCGGCTTTGGCGGATAAAATTGCCATTGGTGTGCAGCAAGCCGGTGTTGAAGCCCGGGTGCGCTGTATTCCCCCACTGGATAACACTCATGCCTGTAAACACGCTATTGTCAGCCCACAAGAGCTGGCACAGTGCGACGGTTTAGCCTTTGGCAGCCCGGTGCGCTTTGGCAACATGGTGGCCGACGCCAAAGCCTTTTGGGACAGCACCACCAGCCTGTGGCTAAAAGGTGAACTTATTGACAAGCCCGCCGGGGTTTTTACCTCTTCGGGTAGTATGCATGGTGGCAATGAAGCAACCTTGCTTAGTATGAGTCTGCCGTTGTTACACCACGGTATGCTGCTTACCGGCATTCCGTACAGCGAGCCGGAGCTACATCAAACTCAAAGCGGCGGCACGCCCTATGGCCCAAGCCATGTCAGTGGCCACCACGCCGATAACAAACTTAGTATTGACGAGCAGCGTCTGGCAATTGGCTTTGGCAAGCGCCTGGCAACGTTAAGCCAGCAGTTAAAACATAACAGAGTATCACAATGACAACATCATCTTCTTCTGCAGTCGCAGTCCCCATGGAAGCACATACAGCGCGCTATTTACTGCTTGGCCGGCTGGGTTTTTTCGGCTTATGGTTATTACAGCCACTTTGGATTTTATGGCTGGCGCCGCCACAGCTGGGAAATGCCTATGTGCTGTTAGCGTTGTTATGGTTGCCATTATGGCTGCCGTTTTATGGCATTGTGAAAGGCCATGCCTACACGCTGGCCTGGGCCAATTTTATAGTGATGATTTACTTTTTGCACAGCCTGACTAACCTTTGGGTCGCCAATGGTATACAGCTGTACCTGTCGATACTGGAATTGCTGTTAGCCAGTATGATGTTTATTGGCTGCACCTACTATGCGCGGTTTCGCGGCATGGAGCTGGGCCTTAAAATCCCTCGCTTAAAAGATGACCCACGCCGTTAAGGCGTGGCTGGCCGGCCCATGTAAAAATTAAGTTGCTGGCCAATAAAACCGTTTTGTACCAGCTGTTCAAATTGTTGCTGTAGCCGCGCTGAGAGCGCCTCATCATAGTTACTCAGCGCACAATACACAGATGGCGGCTCTGACCAGAGCCCGTCAGCGGCAAAGCTGGTGTCACCCGAGGTTTTTACATAGAAGAGATAAGACAGATCGACCGTCATCACCACGTCAAGCCGGCCCTGCTTTAAACGCATCAAATTACTTTCCAGTGAGTGGGCATCATCGCGGATCACATCGCCTAAACGAAACACCTGCTCCAGCTCCGGGTAAGTAAAACCCCAGGTGGTACCCACCCGTTTACCGGCCAGATATTGAATAGCCGTCACCGGTTCACTTTCCTTACGCCTTACCATCAATTGTTGTGTGCTGAATAGTGGCCCTGTCCAGTTGAGCTTTTCAGGCTCATTCACCCAGTCCGGGTTTAAAAAGCAGGCCAGCTCAGCTTTGCCATCACGCAGCCAGGGCTCTACCCGGGTGCGCGGAAGATTAAGGTAACTTACCCCGGCGCCAAGCTGTCTTGCCAGCTCGTCAATAATGTCTTTACTGATCCCGGCTTGTAAGCTGCCATCGGCAGCAAAAATGGCATAAGGCGGTGTATTGCTTTCGCTGACAATAGCCCTTAACTGCAGCGGCGGCTGTGCCGACAAGCAGGTGGCATAGCTCACATAACACGTTGTGACTAATAGCAAAAACAACTTACTACTTTTGCGCATAACAGCCCCTTATCACCAGCGGGTTAGTCGTTTAGTTTAGGTTTGTCTGATACAGCTTAGTCAGTTTGCTCCAGCCATTCCACTTTTTCTATCTGGCTAAAACGATTGCTGATCTTGTTAGCCGAAGTATGAATTTGCTTCACGTCCACTGCCGCCTGATCAATATGTTTAGCCAAATTATCAAAGCGGCCACGAAAACGGTCAAAATCTTCGGCCAGTTTAACCAGGTGTTCCTGAATCAAATGCACCTGGCGGCGGGTGGCATCATCTTTTAGCACACTGCGCGCCGTGGTCAGTACCGCCATTAAGGTGGTGGGCGATGTAAGCCATACCCGACGCCGGTAAGCTTCTTCGACAATATCCGCATGATAGGCGTGCAGCTCGGCAAAGATGGCCTCAGCCGGCAGAAACATAATGGCGCCGTCGGCTGTTTCATTGGCAATAATGTATTTATCGGCAATATCATTAATATGTTTTTTAATATCCAGCTTAAACTGGCGCTGCGCCAGCTTGCGCTCTTCGCTGCTGTACTGCGGATCGGTCATCTTTTTGTAGCTCTCCAGTGGAAACTTAGCGTCTATGGCTATATCGCCGCTGGGCTTGGGTAAGAACAACATACAGTCGGCAATACGACCATTGCTGAGTGTATGTTGCAGCGAAAAGTGCTGCTCTGGCAGGACGTTGCGAATAAGCGCTGTCAGCTGCACCTCACCAAAGGCGCCACGTGAGCGCTTATCGGCAAGCACTTCTTGTAAGCTAACCACGTTTGTGGACAGCTCAGTAATTTTTTTTTGTGCATCGTCAATCAGCGCCAGCCGTTGAACTATATCGGTAAAGGTTTGATTGGTCTTTTCAAAGCCATCGCTTAAGCGTTTTTCCACCTGACCGGCAATGTCTTTTAGCCGCTGGTCAATGCTCTGAGTCAGTTGCTTTACCTGCTCAGCCAGCATTATCGCCTGTTGCTGCAGGTTTTTACTTAGCTCAAAGCGCGCCGCCTGCTGGGTGTCGGTGATTTTTTGCAGCACCTGCAGTAAATGCTCCTGTTGCTGTTGCTGTAGCTGCTGGCGCTGCTGATGTAATTGCTCCAGTAACTGTTGCTGCCACTGACTTTGCTGCTGCAGCTGTTCTAACTTAAATTGCTGCAACTGTGCCGTCGCTGCCGAGCGGCGCATTAGCAAGACCAGCAGTAACACCAGGTTCAGGCTGATTAACGTACTCAGCAGATAAAACCAATGCGCTGTTGTCATAAAACTCCTTTACCGGCAAACCAGTGCCGGGGGCTCTGCGTATAAAGCGCAACTATACAACGTTATTAGCAGTACCATGAAGCAACTGGCATTATTTCCACTAAGCAGTTTTATCTTACCCGGCGGGCGCATGCGCCTTCGGGTGTTTGAACCACGCTATGTCCGTCTGGTTAGTGACGCAAGTGCTGGTAAGCGTGACTTTGCCATGGCACAGGTAAACCCTTATGTTAGCCAACAGCACGAGGATCGCATATTACCCTTGGCTACCCGTGTGACAATTGAAGATTTCGAGCAGTTGGACGATGGCTTACTGGGTATTACCATCGCCGGGGTAGAAAAGGTGCAGATCATTAAACGCTGGCAAGAAGCCGATAAACTGAATGTAGCTGAAGTGAAGGTGCTGGACAGCTGGCCGTCCCAAGCCGTTGCGCCCGAGTATCATGAGCTCACTGTGCAATTACAAAAAATGCTGATGCACTATCCTACGCTACAACAGCTCTACCCAGAGCCTAAATATACTGATGCAGCCTGGGTAGCATCGCGTTATCTGGAGCTGTTGCCTATGCAACCGGCGTTAAAACAACAATTAGCACTGCAAAACAGCCCGGCGCCCTGCCTGGACAGCTTGCAGGCCTGGCTGGCACATCAGGCCTAAGCCGCACTCACTCTGTTGTACGCCGCTTGCTCGTCGTCCAGAATAATGGCGACCACCTGCCAATCTTGCTGGCTTTTTTGTAGGGTATAAGAGGTGTGACAGGTAAATAACACCTGACCGCTCTGTTGGTAGAAGCGCCAGTACAGACTGACAAAATATAATTGGTCTGACAATCGAAGCTGATGCTGAAGTATGGGTTCAGCATCTACTACCCCCAGCGCGCGGTATTTCTCTACCTGTGATAAAATATGGCTGTGCAGCGCATCGTTATCCATTAACAGGGTTTTATTATCACCCGATAACAACATACTGGGCAGCGAGATAAAATCACTAAAAGCAGCAGTGTCGGCATTCACATAGGCTTTGGCGTAACGCTGAAAAAAATCGGCAATACTTTGCATCTTGATATCCCGTTATTAACTGATGCCCAAGTATTTGTGCACCTGCACGCTTAAGCGCCAGTTATGTTGCTTACACATGGCAATAGCAAGCTCAGTAGCACGCTGCTGTTGGCTGATTGGCTGTAAATAAATCAGCTTAGCTGCAGTGTCGGTATGTTGCAATAACTGCAACAATTCATCAATGTGTTTTTGCATTGCCACCGGGTGCTTAATTTCATTGGCTCTGTCCAGTGCACTTTGCAGTACCTTATAACCACCGGCCATATTGACCTTAGGCGATACCGTAACCCAGGTTTGCAGCGGCGCCTTTATTTCAAAAGTGCCGCTGGTTTCAATTTGCGTACTGTAGCCGGCATCATGCAAGGCTTCACACAACGGGTTTAAGTCGAACATACAGGGCTCACCGCCGGTAATCACTACATGCTTGGCCTGATAGCCCTTCTCGTTAAACAGTTGCAGCAGCTCTGCAGGCGCCACCCCTGCCCAGTGTTCAGTCTCGACGGTTTTTACCACGATATCGCCCAGGCTTTGCTTAAGCTCTGGTTTTACTTCCCAAGTATGTTTGGTATCACACCAGCTGCAGCCCACCGGGCAGCCCTGCAAGCGTATAAAAATCGCTGGCGCGCCGGTAAAGCTGCCCTCGCCCTGAATGGTTTCAAAAACCTCGTTAACCTTATACACGCTGTGCTTTACCCTTTAGCCTGTGGCTGAATTACTGTACAATGCGCGCCCGCCCAACGGCGACGCTTTACCAATACGCTGCATTATACAAGAGAGAGCCTGCTATGCCGAACAAAGTTGTGGTGATTTACTCCGGTGGAATGGATTCGTTCACCGTATTACACAAAGCCGTGCGGGCAGGTCATGATGTCTATGCCCTTTCATTTAATTATGGCCAGCGCCATGTGAAAGAATTGCAGTGCGCTGCCACCGTGTGTCAGCAGCTTGGCATTAAGCATAAAATTGTTGATATCTCCGCCATTAACCAGCTACTGGCGGGCTCATCGTTAACCGACAATATCGACATACCCGAAGGCCACTATGCGGCAGATAATATGAAATCGACGGTAGTGCCTAACCGCAATATGATTTTATTGTCACTGGCGGTCGGTTATGCCGTGTCGATTGGCGCTAACCAAGTGTATTACGGCGCCCACAGCGGCGATCACTTTATTTACCCGGATTGCCGGCCGGAATTTGTGCAAAAAATGCATGATGTCTGTCAGATAGCCAACTATGAACCGGTTGATATCGTTAGCCCCTATTTGCTGCAAACCAAAATTGAAATTCTCGCCGATGGACTGGCGATGGGGCTGGATTACAGCCAAACCTGGACCTGCTACAACGGCCGTGAGAAAGCCTGCGGCAAATGTGGCTCTTGTCAGGAGCGGTTAGAAGCCTTTGCTCTTAACAACACCACGGATCCGCTGCAGTACGAATAGCTCGACGCGCTGATCCAGACCTGCTGGTTATAACATATAGAAAAGCGGCCTTGTGGCCGCTTTTGTTGTCTCTATAATGTCGAAAACTTTCGCTGGAGCAAAAACTTATGTTGGCTTTTTGGTTTGCCATCCCTTTTTGGCAACGGGTATTAGGGGCATTGCTTCTCGGCGTGGCCACTGGCGTACTGCTGGGTGAACAGGCCACAGCATTAAAGCCACTGGGCACCCTGTTTATCAACGCCATACGCATGTTAGTGGTGCCGCTGGTCTTTTTTGCTCTGATTAGCAGTATTACCTCGCTGGCCGATAACAGTAAAATGCAGCGGCTGGCGTTTAAAACCATTGGTTTGTTTATATTTACCGCGCTGATAGCCAGCTTAATTGGCCTTACGGTCGGTTCGTTAATGCCGTGGGATAACGCCATGCAGTTAACCGCCGCTGAGGTGAAACCACGTGAGATCCCGCCGGTCGCCGATGTGCTGACCAACCTTATTCCGACTAACCCGTTAGCCGCTATGGTAAATGGCAATATTCTGCAAATTATCGTCTTTGCCGCCATTGTTGGCATCGCTATTAATAAAGTTGGCGACAAAGCGCTACCGATGAAAAAGGTGCTGTTATCGGGTGCCGACATTATGTTTCAGGTTACCCGTATGGTGCTTGAGCTTACGCCGCTGGGCGTATTTGGCTTAATGGCGTGGGCGGTGGGCAGCTATGGCCTGGCAACCTTGCTGCCGCTGGGGCAGTTTATTATTGCGGTGTATATTGGCTGCACCATCCATATTCTGTTTACCTATGGCGGCCTGGTTAAACTGTTTGGCGGTATGCGTGTGCGCGACTACTTTAAAGCCATACTGCCGGCGCAGTTGGTGGCGTATAGCAGTGCCAGCAGTTACGGTACCTTGCCGGTAAGCCACAAGGTGGTTACCGAAAACCTGAAAGTATCGAAAGACTACGCCAGCTTCGTGCTGCCGCTGGGCGCCACCATTAACATGGATGGCTGTGGCGGCATCTACCCGGCGATAGCCGCAATATTTATTGCTCAGCTATATGGGATTGACCTTAGTGCGCTGGATTATCTGTTAATCGCCGGCACCGCTACTCTGGCGTCAGTGGGCACGGCCGGTGTACCCGGCACTGCCATGGTGATGCTCACCGTGACCCTAAGCGTGGTCGGTCTGCCTTTAGAAGGGATTGCCTTTATCGCCGCGGTAGACCGTATTATTGATATGATGCGCACCGCCACTAATGTCACTGGCGATACCATGGTGGCGCTGGTGATTGGCCGCGCTGAGGGTTTAGTTGAGGCGCAAGCTGAACCCGAAGCACAATTGGTGAGTACGCCACAGCGCTAATTTCGCTGCGGCGCGTTACCCTTATTTTGCTACATCAGGCGTTTTACGACTTCAAGCTGCGCTAAACAGGTTTTGGTGCAGCTGCTTTACTACCGCAGGTGCATCGGCATCCTGCACTAAAAAGCACAGGTTGTGTTTAGAGGCGCCATGGCAAATCAGCCGCATATTAATGCGCTCCAGCGTATTAAATAAATCGCCGGTTACGCCTTTGCTGCTGTGTAAATGGTTACCAATTACCGCCACCAGACTTAAACCCTGCTCCACACTGACATCGCAGAAGCTACGCAGCTCCGCCAGCGCCGGCTCTACCGAGGCACTAAACGCGCTGGTCATGCCGCCTTCATCTAAGGTAAGAGCCACACTGATCTCTGAGGTGGTAACTAAATCTACCGAAATCTGATGCCGGCTTAGGGTGTCAAAAACCCGGGTTAAAAAGCCGGCAGCGTGCAACATAGCCGGGCTTTTTACCGTGATCAGGGTTTGTGATTTTCTGAGGGCGATAGCGCGGTATGGCGGACGCTCTTGCACCTCTTTGGCAATCCAGGTGCCACCAGCCTCTGGCTCGCGGCTGGAACCAACAAAGACACCGATGTTACGCCGCATCGCCGGTATTAACGTGGCTGGATGCAACACTTTGGCGCCAAAAGTGGCCATTTCAGCCGCTTCATCAAAGCTTATTTCTTTAATGCAGCGGGCCTGCTCAGTTAAACGCGGATCGGTGGTAAAAATACCGACCACATCGGTCCATATCTGCACCACGTTGGCCGCCAGTGCTTCGCCAAACAACGCAGCGCTGTAATCGGAGCCACCCCGGCCCAGTGTCGTGGTTTGACCGGCGTCATCGGCACCAATAAAGCCTTGTGTCACCACGATGTTATCGCTCAGCAGCGGTTGCAGGTGCAGTGCAGCTAACTGGCTAATTTGGCCAATTTGTGGCTCACCTTTACCAAAACGGTTGTCGGTGCGCATAACACGGCGTGCATCAAAACATAATCCCGGCGCACCGCGCTCACGCAGCACCTGTGCGAACAACACCGAGCTTAACCGCTCGCCAAAGCTTTGAATTTCATCTTTGTGCGCGCCGCTATACACAGCACCGCCCTGCTCAATCAGCTCTTTAAGCGCACTTAGCAGGGTATCAATATCAGCGGCAACCTGCTGCGGCTGTTGCAGGCGTTGCAGTACAGCAAGCGTAATGCGCTCTATACCCTGATAACAGGCATAGCGCTCGCTGATGTCGGTATGTTTGGTGATATCGACTAATAAATTAGTCACGCCAGAGCTGGCACTGACGACAACCAACCGGATCGCAGGGTCGTTCAGAATAATGTCGGCACAGCGCGACATCGCATCGAAATCGGCCACACTGGTGCCGCCAAATTTCGCAACAATAAGCTTAGACAAGGGGTCTCTCCTTATAAAACATAATAAGCAGAGCATGGCATTTGCTAACAGCAAAACGAGAATAACACAGAAGGCTTCTGTACACTGTAGTTAACAAAGGCCAGAAGCTCTCCACCGCAATTTCAGGTGACAGTCGTAAGGATTCAGCCTTAACGACCGGAATACGACGCTCTATATCGGCGTATCCCTCGGCGTTAGTCCCCCTCATTCAGGCTACGATGTATAGACATCTGTCCTGAACTACCTGGCTAACGCACCTCTTCTGGTCTATCAGATTCGATTGACGGGCGACACCTTACCCTGTTTTACCGCCCCAGGCAATAGCCTTTTAGCCGTCTAAACAAAGTTTTTCCTTGTCCCCGCTGTTGCGTCTGCCAGCGCTTATATAGTGCCGCTTATGGTATCGCGTTAACCTGAACAAATCCTTAGCCGGCATAAAATAATTTCGGCCGTACTGACAATAGATTAATAATTGCGGTTAATTTTTTTCAGTTGGCTGACAAACTCATCCATATCGGCTTCATTTTTAGCATCACTATGCCATTTATTGTGAAACCCCAGCGTAAGCTGCACCTTGTTATTACTCAGGTACACCTCGTAACCGTCAAAACCGGCATTCACGGTAATACCGTCCAGGGTAAAGCCGGCACCTAATTCGTTGTTAACAGCAGTGCCGTGTTTTTCGACTTTGCCATATACGCTTAATAAAAACTTACCATCCAGTTCATTTTGCATCTGTTATCTCCGATTAAAACATTTGCACCAGTTTGCAGCTGATACGGGCTAAAGGTATAGTCCGGCTGTGTTAAAAGGAGAAATATATGCACAAAAGCCTAATTACAACCGCTGTTGCCCTGACATTTTCTGCCGCTTCTGTTAACGCCAACGTTGTTCAGGACGCACCACTGGTGTCTATTGCCAGCCACGATGCTTACTTTGACAACCTGCGTGCCCACTGCGGTAAAGCCTATGAGGGTAAAGTGGTAATGGACAACCCCAAAAGCCCAGGCTTTGAAGGCAGACTCGTTATGCATGTACGTAACTGTACAGACCGCCAGCTACAGATCCCGTTCCATGTCGGTGACGACCACTCACGCACTTGGATCATCACTAAAACCGGCTCCGGTTTAAGCTTAAAGCACGATCATCGCAATAAAGATGGCAGTCATGATGTGTCGACTATGTACGGCGGCCATACTGTCGATGCTGGCTGGCCTACGGCACAAAGCTTCCCGGCAGATCAGTACTCGAAAGAGCTTTTTGTCCGTTTAGGTAACCCGCAATCGAATACCAACATCTGGCAAATGTACATTTACCCACAAACCTTCAGTTACCGTTTAATTCGCGAAGGTCGTGAGTTTCGTGTTGATTTTGATTTAACCAAACCCATGGCGTTACCGCCAACGCCATGGGGCTATAAAGACTGATTGCGCTTAGGCCGCGACCACCGCGCTGGTCGCTGCTTTTTTCTTACGTTAAGATAAAGCGTTTTTAAATGTCACGTCCGGCGTGGCGAATAACAATAATACATCACGGAGTCACTATGATTACCCTTTCCAGGTTCACGCAGCTGGTCGCCACTACCGCTGCCCTTACTCTGTTGGGCGCATGCTCTGAGCAGCCGGCCGACATAAAAACCACAGATACCCAACCCACGGCGACAGCACCTGTTACTGCCGAGTTTAGCCTGCCCGTGGTAAACCCACGTTTGGGCGAATATATTAAAACCTTATCGTCTGACGAGTTTCAGGGCCGCGCACCTGCCACTAAGGGCGAAGAGCTGACCGTCGCCTTTTTAGAAGATAACTTCCGCCGTATTGGCTTAAAACCCATCGATGGCGACAGCTATAAACAGCCGGTATCACTGGTACAAATTGATCCGGTGCAAGTCTCAGCGATGACACTAAGCGGCGACAGCCTGCCGGCCCAGTTTGCCTATCGCGATGATATGACCGCCTGGACCACCCGCGTCACAGAGCAAGTGCAGGTCACCGACAGCGAGATGGTGTTTGTTGGTTATGGTATTGTTGCGCCGGAATACGGTTGGAATGACTACGAAGGGCTGGATGTAAAAGGCAAAACCGTGGTGATGTTTGTTAACGATCCGGGCTTTGCCACCCAAGACCCGGCGCTGTTTAACGGTAACGCCATGACCTATTACGGCCGCTGGACCTATAAATTTGAAGAAGCCGCCCGTCAGGGCGCTGCCATGGCGCTGATTATCCATGAAACCGAGGCCGCCAGTTATGGCTGGGGTGTAGTCGCACATGGCTCACCGATTAAATTTGATTTAATCAACGAAAACAAAAATATGGATCGCGCCGAAATTGAGGGCTGGATCACTACTGAGTCGGCAGAAAAACTGTTTGCCAATATCGGCACAGATTTAGCCACTATGCATAAAAAAGCGCTGGAAAAAGACTTTGCACCAGTGCCGCTTAATGCCAAAGCCTCTGTCAGCGTGAAAAACAACCTGCGCGAACTCACTTCAAGTAACGTGGTAGGCTACATCGAAGGCAGCAAATATCCTGACGAGTACGTGCTGTACATGGCGCACTGGGATCATCTGGGAATGGATTTTTCTAACCCGAATAACAAAGTATTTAATGGCGCCCAGGATAACGCCTCGGGTACCGGCGGCTTACTGGCACTGGCTGAGTATTTTACCCAACAGGCACAGCCTGAGCGCTCAGTGGTTTTTGTTGCCGTCACCGCCGAAGAGCGTGGCTTATTAGGTTCAGCCTGGTATGCCGCTAACCCGGTATTTCCGCTGGAGAAAACTGTTGTCGGCATCAATATGGACGTGATGAATGTGTACGGCCCAATGAAAGATATGGTGATCGTTGGCCTTGGCAATAACAACGCCGAAGATATTTTAATTAAATACACCCATCAACAGGGCCGCTACGCGGTGCGCGAGCATAATCCGGAAGCCGGTATTGCCTATCGTTCAGACCATTTTAACCTGTCGAAAAAAGGCGTACCTATCCTGTACGCAAAAGGCGGCAACGACCATTTTGAGAAAGGCGCCGACTGGGGCAAAGCGCAGCGCGCGGAATACAACAGCTGCTGCTACCACAAAGTAGGCGATGAATGGAGCGATGACTGGGATTTACGTGGTGCCCAGCAAGACTTAATGCTGTTTTATCAGGTAGGTAACGAGTTGGCTAATAGCCGCACCTGGCCAAACTGGCATGAGGGCAACGAGTTTCGTGCCATCCGCGATGCTTCATCAGCTGCGCGCAAGCAATAAGCGATAGTTAAGGTGTCAACGCACTCAGGGCAGCTTCGGCTGCCCTTTTTCTTTGCCTTGCCAACGGAACAGCAATGGCTATGCCGTGATACAGAACACAGCAGGCAAAAGCCGCACAACGTGATATATTCATTGCCTATTCAGACACTTCGGCCTAATGTCGATGCATAGTTTTAAGGAATAACATTATGCGCCGCTGGCACAAAGCATTACTCATAGCGCTGGCTATCGTGCTGCTGGTACTGGCAGTGGCATATCGTTATGTGCAAAAAACACTGGCGGCGCTGCCTGTACAGCAAGTGCAATATGAGATCAGTAGCCTGAGTTTACAGGGGCTTACGCTGAGCAACCTTAGCTTTGTCATCAGCGAGTCTGATCTACAGGTAACGCTGGATAAACTCAGCCTGAGCTGGCGCTTTAGCGATGTCAAACTCACAGCAGTGCAACTGGTTGGCGGTGATATCAGGCTTAACACCTGGCCAGCGTCTGATAACGCAGATGCCTCCCAAACCGCAGAAACCGGCGGCTTTATACAAAGCTGGCAGTTACCCCCTGTATTGCCTGAAGCGATCCAACTGGAAAAACTTAACCTTACTCTGCCCTGCGCTGGCGGGGCGTGCCGCTATCAGCTTAGCGGCCATAGTCGCGTCAATAACAACACGCTCGACTATAAACTAGAGCTGGCCGATACCGATAGCCCACAGCAACGCCGGTTAAGCCTTAGCGGCAGCTACAGCAGTGAGCGGCAATTACCACAGCTTAGCGCTCAGTTGCAGCTGGACGACAGCGCAACCCTTGCACTGCGCCAGCAGATAAGCACACAGCAGAACACTGATATCAGCATTGACGGCGAGTTATCGCTGCAAATAGCGCCGCCCTCGCCCTGGTTGCGTCAACAGCTTGAGCTTTGGCAACTGCCACTGCCCGATGATGCACTCGCACACTTTACCGCCCCGGTATCGGTGCAAAGCCAATGGCAACTTACCCTACCGTCACAGCAGGGTTTAGCTGCCTTGGCTAGTGCTGCCAGTGGTGATTGGCAATTACGGGCTCATCTGCCCAGCCCTTTTGCTGTGCCGGGTCTGGGTTTACTACAAGGCGATTTAACGGCTGCAGTCGCGATAACAGAAGGCGAGCTTAACCAATATCAGCTTGAGGCCAATCTTAACCTGACAGAGCTGTTACTACCGCAGGCGCTGTCTCAGATGGGTCTTGAGACTAGCAAGCTGATTTTGCATGTAACAAGTGAGGGTGCTGCGCAACTTACTGCCTTGCCGCTGCAATTTAGCCTAACCACTGAGGGGCCAACCCAGGTTAGCTTAACTGCGAGTGCTAACCTTAATGCCACACCGCCTTTTAGCGCCAGCCTGCAAAACGCTGACCTGACGGTTAATCAGCCACAACTAAACAGCGAACTACTGCAGCTAGATACTGTGCAGCTGCAAAGCCGCTTTAATGCCTATTGGCTCGCTGACAGCTGGCAGCTGGATCTGCAGCAATTAACCGCGAATGTCGCCAGCGCCACAGCGCAAGATGCAACGCTGCAACAACTTCGCTTTTCCAGCAGCCACAGCAGGCTTAGCGGCGATGCCGCCTTTAGCGAGATTAAGCTTAAGGCATCAGCCGAACTGAACATCGACAACCTGCAGCACAGCGCCATTAAACCTTTGGCCTGGCAGTGGCAGTTAAGTGCCGATGGCAGGCTTACCGAATTAGCCATTAATGGCCGTGTAAGCAACAGCGCAGGTTTTGGCGTCGCGCATCAGCTAGCTTATACCCCAGACGCTACCAAGCTTAACTGGCAACTGGACGAGCTGTTTCTACTGGCGGGTAACCCTTTGGCCGCCACCCTTAACGGTTGGCCAGTGCTACTTGAACTTAACCGTGGCCGTTTAAGTGGCAATGGCAGTTTGCTGTTAGCTACACAAACGGAGGCCCAGGCTGAGCTGACATTATCTGGTGTTAGCGGCATTTATGACCGCAGTCTGTTTAAAGACGCCAGCGCTACTTTTGTCGCCAATTATCAGGACGATAAGCTCACGGTCAGCACTGAGCAAAGCCGTATTGGTGAAATAAACCATGGCATTGTTGCCGGCCCGCTGTTGCTATCGGCAAGTTATCAGGCTGGTGCCGATGCGTTAAGCGCCGGCATGCTGGATATCCGTCAGCTGCAACTTGCATTGATGGGTGGCAGTGTCTCGCTACAACCGCAGCAACTTAAGCTTGCTGACGACGAGCAACTGCTGCAACTCGAGTTAAAGCAGCTGGCATTAAGTCAGTTACTGCAGCAACACCCAAGCACCGATGTCATCGGTAGCGGCAGCTTATCCGGCCGTATTCCGCTGTTATTGAGCAGCAAAGGCGCCAGTGTGCAGCAAGGTGTTATTGCGGCAGAAAGCCCGGGCGGCCAGTTGCAATACCGGCCAGCCAAGGCGCAAAGCATGGCCGCCAGTAACCCGGGCATGAAACTGGTGCTCGAAGCGCTGGATGATTTTCATTACTCAGTGTTATCCAGTAATGTCAGCTACGACACTAGCGGTAAACTGCTGCTGGCATTACAGTTACAGGGTAAAAACCCGGCATTGGAGCAAGGCCGGGCCATTAACCTAAACATTAATCTGGAAGAGGACATCCCCGCCCTTATCACCAGTTTGCAACTGAGCAGCCAGATAAGTGACGTGATTAAAAAGCGGGTACAACAGAAATTACAACAGTCTGGCGCCAAAGGCGCTAACGGAGCAAAACCATGATAAAACCCCTGGGCAGTGCAGCAGTGCTTATACTGTTACTGGCTGCCTGTACCCCCAAGGTGCAGGTCGCTATGCCGGCAGAGCCAATTAACATCAATCTGAATGTAAAAATTCAGCACGAAATTTATATAAAAGTAGATAAACAACTCGACGAGCTGTTTAGCGACGACAGCGGTTTATTCTAAGGAGCGACTTATGAAATTAAGCAATAAAATTAAGCTGTTGCTACTGCCTTTACTGTTTGCAATCAGCCTGCCGGTACTGGCGATGACGCTACAACAAGCTATGGCCGCACTGGGAAATGCCAAAGCGCAGGGCCTGGTGGGCGAGCAAGCCAATGGCTATCTGGGTGTAGTGCAAAACAGCAGTGACGCGGCCGACATTGTCAAACTGATCAATGATGCCCGCCGTGCCGAATATGCCCGCTTAGCCCAGCAAAACAATATTGCGGTAGCCGATGTGGAGGCCATGGCCGGTAAAAAAGCCATTGAGCGTACCAGCGCCGGGCATTTTATTTTGCTTGACGGCAACTGGGTAAAAAAACCCTAATTCAGTCGGCAGGGTGCAAAGCGCCCTGCTAGGCTTTGCGATAGAAGGTTGATAAGGGCTTATTATGGCGCTTCGGCATTACTGTGCAGCATGGTTAGTTAGCCTTAGCAGCATGGCGTGGGCACAGGGCGGGCAATTTGACGAGCTGGTGCGGCAAATTGAAAGTGGCGAGCGTTATTTTTTTAGTATTGCTGATTACAAAACTGCGCTGACGGAGCTGCAAAACGCCCTGCCCGCTGGCGATAACGAACGTAGCCAGATGTTCGACCGGTTAAAGTGTTCGCTGGGCTATTACGATCAACCCGAAGCAGGCCTTAGTTATAGCAATGAAAAAATGGCCGCGGCCAGAGCGCGTGGCGACAGTGAGGCGCTGGCCGATTATTATGTCTGCCGCTATTACCTGTTTAGCTTGCTTGGGCGCTCAGCTGAAGCAGAGCAACAAGCCAGGCTAAGTTATCAGGCTGCCAGCGACAGTGAAAACCCGCTAAGCCTGGCCATCAGTTTAAGCCTGCTGGGCAACATTGACTCTTACCGTGGCAATTATGCCGATGCCATGCAGCACTATGTCACCGCTTACCAGTTGCAGCGCGGCTTGGGCTATAAACCTTATATCAGTGATTTGGTGTTATCTATCGCGGCCACCTACCGCCGTATGGGGTTATACCGCGATGCGCTGGACTACATTGAACAGGCAGAGCTGGAATTTTCCTCACCCGACGAGGCATTTCGTAATGCAATGATTATGCATGAAAAAGCCTATTCTTACGCTGAGCTTGGCGACTATCAGCAGGCACTCGGCCTGTTTGAGCAATCTATAGAGGTGTATCAGCAGTTAGACGAACCGCTGTGGCAAAGCTACAGCAAAGTGAATCTGGTATGGATCTATAACCTGCTTAAGCGTTACGACGAGGCGCTACGTGTTGCCAGCGAGGCCGAGCTGGAGCTTAACCAACTAAGTGGTGTTGATATATCGGCGCTTAATACCTACAAAGGGCTGTTAGCGCTGTACCGTGCACAGAGCCTGACGGCAACGGCGCGCGCCAACCAGGCCTTACCCTACCTACGTGAAGCCGAAATCTATTTAAATATTGAAGCAAACCCGCGTTATTTACTGCTGCTGTATCGGGCAAAAGCCCGCGCCTACGCCGCTAATAGTGATAACGACACGGCCTATCAATGGCTAAGCCGCTATGTCGAGCTGGACCAACAGCAACAACAACAGGCCCGCGAGCAGCAAAGCCAACTGTTAAAAATTCAATTTGACTCAGCGCGCCAGCAAGAGCGCAATCAGCAGCTGGCAGCTGAAAAACAGCTGGTGCAGCAACATGTGGCATCTCTGCAACTGGCGCAGCGCTGGCAGTACGCCGCCCTTAGCCTGATTGCCCTGCTGCTGGTGATTTTATTCAGCTTCGCTGTGTCATTAAAGCGGCGTAACCGTAAATTACACCGGCTGGCAATGACTGACGAGCTTACCGGCATTGCTAACCGGCGGCGCATTATGATGCAGGCCGAGCAAGAGCGCGTCAAAGCGCTCGATACCAGCAAGCCGCTCAGTTTCTTAATTCTTGATTTGGACCACTTTAAACAAGTAAATGACAAATATGGCCATGATGTTGGTGATACCGTACTACAACAAATGAGCCTGACAGTGTCATCTATGCTGCGTGAGCAAGATCACTTTGGCCGCACCGGCGGCGAAGAGTTTTTAATTGTGCTGCCCGACACCGACAGCGAGGCGGCGTTCACTATTGCCGAACGGCTGCGGCGGGCCATCAGCGACATCAGCTTCGCCGATACGCCCGGAAAAATGCGGGTGACATGCAGTATAGGGCTTAGCCAGTTCAGGCCCGATGAGCCGTTAAATATCAGTTTAAGCCGCGCCGATGATGCGTTATACC
Source organism: Rheinheimera fenheensis (assembly GCF_039871805.1). Classification (NCBI taxonomy): domain Bacteria; kingdom Pseudomonadati; phylum Pseudomonadota; class Gammaproteobacteria; order Chromatiales; family Chromatiaceae; genus Rheinheimera; species Rheinheimera fenheensis. The sequence goes on along the minus strand of NZ_JBDPJM010000012.1, from coordinate 68,578 downwards.
AGGCTAAAGCGGCCGGGCGCGACCAAACTCATGCAGCGGCTTAACCCGACTTTGGTCTAATATCGGCCCGCCTCACCTTTTTGTACTATGCTTGGCTGACCCTAACCACAATAAAATCAACCACAACTGAGGCTAAAAGATGAATGCCATTTTTTTGATGTTGATGGGGCTTGGCGCCATGGCGCTGGGTTACTTCGTCTACTCCAAGTTTATCTGTGAAAAAATCTTTAAAGTTGACCCTAATTTCAGAACGCCAGCGCATGAGATGCAAGATGGCATTGACTATGTGCCTACTAATAAGTACATTTTATGGGGCCACCACTTTACCTCTGTTGCCGGTGCGGCGCCGATAATCGGCCCTGCCATAGCAGTAATCTGGGGTTGGGTACCGGCCTTTTTATGGGTGGTGTTTGGGACTATCTTCTTTGCCGGTGTGCACGATGCCGGCGCCATTTGGGCCAGCAGCCGTAATAAAGCCAAATCTATCGGCGCCTTAACCGGTGACATCGTCGGCAACCGCGCCCGCAGCATCTTTATGATCGTTATTTTCCTGGTGCTACTGATGGTAAACGCGGTGTTTGCCGTGGTGATTGCCGGTCAGTTAATTAATTTCCCCAGTGCCACCATACCCGTATGGGGCGCTATCGTGGTGGCGCTGATTATCGGTCAGCTTATTTACCGTAAAAATATGGGCCTGCTGCTGGTGACTATCGTCGGTGTTATTGCACTGTACGGCATGATCTATATTGGCCCTATGCTGCCTATTTCACTGCCCGAAATGGTTGGCCCATTAAGCGACAACCAGACCTGGATCATCCTGCTATTTGTTTATGCCGCTATCGCGTCATTACTGCCGGTGTGGATGCTGCTGCAACCACGTGACTATATTAACGGAATTCAGCTGTTTATCGGCCTGGGGTTATTGTACGGCGCTGTTATTCTGGCCAGCCCGGACGTGGTAGCACCCGCCTTTAACACTGACGTACCAGAGGGTACGCCGTCTCTGATCCCGCTGCTGTTTGTTACCATTGCCTGTGGTGCTATCTCGGGCTTCCACGGCCTGGTATCCAGCGGTACCACCTCTAAACAAATTGATAAAGAGCCGGATGTGCGTTTTGTGGGTTACTTCGGTGCAGTCGGTGAAGGTTCACTGGCACTGGCCGCCATTATTGCCGCTACCGCCGGTTTTGCTACCCTGGCCGACTGGCAGGCGATTTACCACAGCTTTGGCCAAGGCGGTGTGTCGGCCTTTATTAAAGGCGGTGCCAATATTCTGCAAAACGGTATTGGTTTAGATACGGTGTTATCACAAACCCTGCTCACGGTAATGGTGGTGCTGTTTGCCGGTACCACCATGGACACCGGCCTGCGTCTGCAGCGCTATATCTTCCAGGAATGGGGCAGCATTTATAACATCAGCTGGATGCAAAAAGCGGCGCCGGCTACCTTACTGGCGGTCGGTTCTTGTTTACTGCTGGCCTTTGGTGCCGGTGGTGATGGCTCAGGCGGTTTAATGATTTGGCCACTGTTTGGCACCACAAACCAGTTACTGGCTGGTTTAACCTTGCTGGTGATCACGGTCATGCTGGTGAAAATGGGCCGGCCAATGTGGTACACGCTGGGGCCCTTGATGTTCCTGCTTACCATGACCACACTTGGCTTATTAATTCAGCTGAAAAGCTTCTATGAGAAAGGCGACTGGTTCCTGTTTACGCTGGACTTAATTATTCTGGTTGCAGCCGTGCTGGTGATTCTGGAGTCAAGCTCTGCGCTGACCAAGCAGATTAAAGCCAACAAAGCGAAAACCGCCGCGCAAAACACATGAGTTTAGATAAATTCAAGGCCTGGTTCCGCCAGGCCAGTTTTTATGCCGAAGAAGCCTACAACGCGCCCTATCGCAGTGCGATAGCGCGCGCCAAACGTGAGCAGGATGATTTATTTATGCTGCTCATTTTCTCTGAAATGATGGGTGTACCCAACCCGGCCAGTTATTACACGCTGGAGCTGCAACCGCTGCTGCTGGAGCGCTTTCACGACTGGCATACCCGCATGGGGATGGAACACTCACCGTTGGACAATATTAAATGCTGTTAACGGATAAACGCGTGCTGCTGATTGGCGGCAAAGGCGGCGTGGGTAAAACCACTACCTCGTCTGCACTGGCGGTACTGGCCGCCGAGCGCGGTAAAAAAGTGTTGCTGGTGTCTACCGATCCGGCGCACAGTTTAGCCGATGCCTTTGACCGTGACATTGGTGACAATATTACCCGCTTAGCAGGGAATTTAGACGGTTTAGAGCTCGACCCCGACCGCGAGGTAGAGCAGCATCTGGCTAAAGTCACCGCCCAGCTAAAGCGCTTTACCCGGCCGGAAATGTTTGGCGAAATAGAGCGACAAATGCGCTTAACCCGCCAGTCACCCGGCGCACAAGAAGCCGCCATGCTGGAGCGTATTGCTAATGTGATCGAGCTTGGCCTTAACCAGTACGATCTGGTTATTTTCGACACCGCGCCAACCGGCCATACCCTGCGCCTGTTAAGCCTGCCTGAAGCCATGGCGGCCTGGACGCAGGGTTTATTAAACGCCAATAAGCGCTCAGAGAAGCTGGGCGATGTATTAGGCCATTTAACGCCCAAAGCTGGCCGCGATATCGACAGCCCACTGGACGACCCAAACCAGCATGCTACCGCTGGCATGGATGAGCGCAACAAAGCCATCACCGAAACCTTATTAGCCCGCCAACGTTTGCTGCAGCGCACGCGCGAGGTATTAACCGATGCCAGCCGCACTGCCCTGCTGTTTGTGTTAACGCCCGAAAAACTGCCAATCTTAGAAACCGGCCGCGCGGTGCAAAGCTTACAGCAAGAAAAGCTGCCACTGGCCGGTCTGGTGGTAAACCGCATTCTGCCCGACAGCGCCGATGGTGATTTTCTCGCCGCCAGACGATCGCAGGAAAAGGTGCATTTAGCCCAGATAGAGCAGGATTTTGCCAAACTGCCACGCTATAAAGTACCGCTACAAGCCACAGATATTCAAGGACTTAGCGCACTGCAGCATATGGCTGGGTTACTGAAGCAAGCCGGTTTATAGCTGACAAGAGCGAGTAAACCAGCGTTAACGAACGCTATGCACCTTAGCACAGCGTGAATAGAGAGCCCAACAGACGCCTTTTTGCTTGCGGTTGTTAGCCGTCATAATTGATGTTTAACTTTGCAGCATCAAATAAAGTTACAAAGCCTTCTTCTTCAGACAGCTGCAAGAATACAGACAAACCTATCTCAATCATGTTACTTGGAAACTGCTGAAAACCCGTTGTCACTGAAAAACTCACTGAGCCGGTCTGTTCATCCTGAATAATGCGTTGGGTTGCGATAAAGTTTTTTACCGCTTCATCTGAAAGTTTTAGTGTGTATTCAGTTTTTCCCACTGACCTTGAGAAAAAACCGACCTGCGGTGCGATTTTTTCTTCGCTAAGCAAAAGCAACGGAAAGGTAAACGCTCTGATGCCTTCATCAGTGGTAAGCTCAAGAACCATCTCAGCACTCGCTACATCAGCCAGAACAGGCTCATCAACGTGTATTTTTGCCCTAAGTTCCAAAGGCTCTAACGTTACAAAATCCTCTTTGCCAAATGTACTGAATTCGAGCATTGTTCCAAGCGGAACACTAGCGCAGCTGTTTAGTAAAGCGGCAACCAAAATAACAACAAACTTTGTCATATAAGCATCTTTGTTCGAAAGGTATTTCATATCAATATCGGCGGTTCTTAATGGTTTTCTCTAATTTCTGCACTAGCTTACCGCCTGAAAACTCAAAAACGACGGCATCATAATCATATCCCACGTATTCTTTATCACCGTTTGGCAGCTCTTTGGTAACAGAGCGTATTTCAGACTTTTTAACTTCAATAACGCTATTTACCCATGTAGCTTTAATCGGAAATTCACTTTCACCAAAAAAATGGACAGGATCAACGGACTCCGGATTTTCATCACATGCATTTTTAACTAAAGAGTTTAAATATAAAGTTCCATCACTTAATTCCCAAACAGCTTTGTATCCACGCCAGTTATCGGAACACCATCCATCACGCTGCAGCATTAAAAGAATTTGGTCGTGACTAAACAAATCTTCTAACGGAGTGGATTCAATATCATGTGTAATCCCGTCAGCAATAAATTTATCTGGAATCTGGATTGTCGCTATAACCCCAAACGGAACTAAAAGGCTCAGTAAAATTAGAAATTTACTCATACTTTATCCTAATGACATAACATGCAGAGGGTCAGATCCAATTGTTGCAAAAGCCGGTTTATAACCGGCTTTGTTGTTTAGACGTTATCGCCGTTACCTTGCCCGCTTGCAGGCTTACTGATACCAAAAACTGCCCGCCCACATCGCCTTTCAAGCGGTAAGACCAGGTTTCTAACGTCTCGCCTTTAACCGGCTCGCCGGTATCCACACCCAGCGTTTCAATATCTTTACTTAACGGCTCACCGGCCAGTGATAACAGCTCGATGCGATTCATGCCGCAGCGTAATAACTTGCCGTTATCCAGCCGAAAGCCGCAGGCTGAAGCGTTGGTGCTAACTATCAATAATGTCAGGCTGATAGCCAGGCTAAGGATCAATTTCATGCGTGTTCTCCTGTAATTATGTTTGCTGATTACAGTGGCACAAATTAACTTAACCTTGCGTTAATTTACCAAATATTTACACAGCTGTTATGTAAAGAGTTTCATTTCAATTACCCGTAGCAGTGAGCGGATAAAAGTGTTTGTCTTTTGCTGACGGGCTGAGAGTTTTAGTGCCTCAACCGCGTTTTCGTCTAACCAATAGCCCCCTACCATCACTCCCAGTGGCTGCTCTACCGCTGTTATGTCGGCTAAAGGATCTTGCGCCAGCAAAATAAGATTGGCCTTATAGCCGGGTAACATCATGCCGGTTTTATGAAAACCGAGTATTTCTGCATTAAGCCGTGTGGCGGAATTTAACGCTGCAAAAGGTGACATACCGGCAGCTACTAACAGCTCAAGCTCACGTGTAACCGACTCGCCCGGAATAATGCCAAAACTGCCGCTATCCGTGCCGGTTAACAAAGGCACCCCAGCCTGGTGCAAAAGTCCGATTGCCGCCAGAAAAAACTCGGCGTGAGGCACTTCATAGGCAGATGGGTTCATATTGCTCCAATACTGCTGGGCGCTTTTGGAAAACCAGGTGGTTAGCGGGTTAATCATATCTACACCCGGCCGGGTTAAATACTGGCCCTGGCTTTGGGCAATCAATACCAGGCGTTTATGCGCATACAAGGTAGGGGTAACCGCTTCGCCAGACGCAGCAAGCAGCGTCGCCAGCTGCTGCATTTCTTCGTGGTCTAAATTATCGTTTAAACCATGCCAAACGAGGGTTTCTATATGTTCAAGTGTGGTTAACCCCTGCCCCAGTGAGGCCAGCCATGGAACCTGAAAAGGTTTGGTGTAAGGTATGCCTGCGCTTCTCTCACCTTCCGGTGAATGTCCGCTTACTGTCATGCCCAGTAGTGCCGCTTCTGCCACTATGGCATCAAAAGCTGCAGCGGTTAAATTTGAATACACCTTAACATGCTGGTAGCCGGCGCTGTACTGTGCCCGCACAGCTAAGCGCGCCTGTCCAGCGCTGCTAACCGTGGTTTGTAATATCAGTGCGTTAGGCCCGCGACTGTTCAAAATAGGCCCGGTGGTGATGAGATCTGGCGCGAGTAGCTGCCCTTTGGCAACACGCTTGTTTAGCCTCAAATGAAACGGATAACCGGACATATTACGCAGCCCGGTAACCCCATGCGCTAAATAGGCTGCCAGTTCTGTTTCGTCGTTAAGATGAATATGGGCATCAATAAGCCCCGGCATTAAGGTATTCCCGCGACCATCAATTACCAGCACACCCTCAGGGGCGGCTATCTCACCTGCGGCAGCAATACGGCTTATTTTATCACCCAGCACCAACACCGCTTGCAGATCTGCCGATACAGACGCTTCGTCCACCATTGACAGCACGCGAACATTATCGAACAGCACACCGTTTGGCCGAGGTTTAGGTTGAAGGCTGTCTGGCAGATCGTTAACTATAACCCAAAGCCATGCCGCAATTGCGATTATTATCACAGCTAAACCAATGCCGATTCGTTTTAACCAACCAGCGCCTTTATTCCTTAGCATTTAAATGTCCTTTAAGCCCCAGCTTCAAGTCAGATAAGCGAACTATTTTATCTTCACATCCACATTATTTTTCTTGAAATACCAAAGCATTACCGGTACTTCGATAATGGCGTAAGTGATCAGGGTAAACCAAAACCAGTTAACGTCAGCGACCACCAGGCTAAATAGCTGACCACTCCCCCAATATTTAGAGCCGACAATAGCCAGCGCCAGGCCGGAGGCAAACAGGTCATAAAAAGCAATTTTATTAAAGCTATTGCCGGCCAGCTTGGGGTACACCGAAAGATAAGCCACCAGAATAATAATGGCATTTAACACTATTACCGAGAATTCCATACTTACCATGCTAGAAATGTGCTCTATCAAAAATGCTCGTTTTGAAGACCGTCCGTATCTATTGGTCTTTACGTTTGCCACGGCCCAGAATAAATTTCATTACCCCACCAAACAAAAGCCCCGCAATCAACCAAGTAACTATTGCAAAAGCAATGTGCTTACTTGTCGCCTCGCCTCTGACAATATCTGGTAATGTCATCACACAAAACATGAGAAAGCCGTATACCAACCCCATTTTTAACCAATCGTTGGCTTTAACCGTCTTTGGTTCAACATCCTCACACTTGAAATGCTGCTCTCTTTTAACACTGAGCCACTTAGACTCCAGTGAGCGGCGAAACCAGCCCCAAATTGGAAAGGTTATAAACAAGACAACCAGACTAGTCAGGTTCCATAAACATGGAATAGCTTTTTCACAGGTCGGGCAAAATAAGCCGAACCAATTTTTAAACGCTGCCGGCTTTGACCAAAGCTTGTCGCTATGGATAGAACCGCAGTGGGGACAAGGGATATATTGTCTTTCAATCAAGGGCGCATCGCTGGTTTTGTCAATCAACGTCATTTTAGGGACGCGCTGACCTAAAATAAGCTCATTAAAAGCCAAACCGGGATTTAATACCCAATGCAGTAACACCGGGTGCGGTAGCTTCATGACTTTGTATTTTTTGTTGTCAAAATCCATTAAAGGGTGCTCCAAACTCCTACTACGTAAAACATTCACACTTTAGAACAGGCCGCACCTGATGCGACTCAATGCCAAACAATTACCTTTTCAAGCCAAACGCGAACCATTAGGCAGTGGCATATCTACCGTTGCAAGGACGACCGAACCATCAGGTTGATGAAAGCCAGTGACTAAACACTCAGACATAAAAGAGCCAATTTGTTTGGCGGGAAAATTGACCACGGCTAACACTTGCTTACCGATCAGGGTTTCTTTGCTATACAGATCCGTAATTTGTGCACTGGATTTTCTAATACCAATCTCGTCTCCGAAATCCACTTTTAGTTTAAAGGCTGGATTTCGTGCCTGCGGAAAATCTTCAACATCAACAATAGTGCCGACGCGGATATCTACCCGTTGAAAATCTTCCCACACAATATTCTGCATAACGTGCCTTATTCAGATGTTAGGTAATTTAGCCTAAAAGTTAAAGCGCCTTACCCAGAGATGAGCCTATAACCACGCCAAAACTCATGATAAGGACTGCTGCGATAAACGCTGCCAGCACAATCAGGCCTACTTGTTGCGCTTTGGATACGCTGTTCCACCAATGTTTAAATGCGTTAATCATTTTGTTTCCCTTCACTTATTCCATACTCTTACGGCATATGGCTTAACTATTTTTATACTTGTACCGCCCTATAAAATACAAGTTACCTGAAGCGTTTAACTAACCAGATCTACGCCGGATAAAACCAGGCGTTTAGAATCAGGCCATGCTGCACTTCGTATACCACCATCACCTCATAAGGCTGTTCGGTCATACCATACACCCGCTCGTGGTCGATAACTTTGTTACCCACCACCATTCGCTGCAATACCTCGGCACGAAGCGCCGCAATAGTAAAACGCTCACTGGCGTAAAAGTGCGCCAGCGCATCTTTGCCGCTGATAGCCGGCTCCAGCGCCGGCATCCGGTAAATGCGGATATCGACATGGTAACAGGCAATAAAGGCGGGCAAATCTTTCGCATTATACGCCTCTAACTGACGTTGAACAGGTTGGCTTGGTTGCACAGTACGATTTGTCATACCTCACTTACCTCGCGACTCAGGCCCATAAAACGCTGAGAATAATCAGCCCTACCAGTGCCGTTAGTGCCATAAGGTTATACACTGAGCTTACCAGCCAGAACTTTATTAAGGTTTTACCCCAGCTTTGCCGGTAGTAATACTTTTGGCACAGCATTAAGTACACTGGCATCCACAGTAATACGCCGTTGGCCAGCCATTTAACACTTTGCGACAACCACGCAAGGCTAACGCTTTGCGCCAACAGTTCCAGCGCTAAATACAGCACCGAAAACTGCAAAATAAAGCTGTGGCTGTGCAGCGCGACGATTAAATGCTCCATGTAATAGCGCCCAGATCGGACATAAACCAGCTTTAGCAGTAATGCAAACAGTGGCAGTAGCAACAGCATCATCTGTGGCGCCAGGCTAAAAAACTTATTAATCGCCTGTTTGGGGTTAGCACTTAACTGGGCAATTTTGCGCTCAAACTCGCTATTGGTCTCGGTTGATAACAATGGCAGCGCCATACCCTGCTCCTTGGCTTCGATCTGCATCTGACTGAACAGCTCTTGCTTAAACTGCTCTGGCGAGACAGGTTCACCACTGACAACAGAGGGTAGCTCTTCGTTAGCGTTATTAATGTTTGCCCCGTTGTCGGGTAATAACTTTGCCAGCAGCAAAAACGCGATTATCGAGGTAAATAAATACAGCCGCAGCGGCGGCACATAAGGCACGCGGTGGCCATCGACATAGCGGCGGCTTAAATAACCGGGGCGAAACCACAGTGGCAGTAGCGTGCGCCAGACCCTGGTGTCCCAGTTACTGAATTCACCGAAAAACTCTGTGACCACTCCGCTGACATTACGGATATAGCTTTTCTTTTCCTGCCCGCACTGATGGCAAAAATCACCCTGTAAGATGGTAAAACAGTTATCGCATTGACGAGCCAAAGTATCCATATTGTTGTTCACGCTTCTTATTCCTGCGTTGATTCTACGTTAAGCAATTGTTTTAGCAATAGTTGTCCGCAGCACGGCAACGGACACTCAAACTGTCCGCGGACAGCGTAAATTCTAACGCAAAACTTAACTTAGTTTATAAATTCAATGAGTTAAGTTTTGGCATTAAAGCTGCTATATCGAAGCAAACGCTGCAACAACACCAAAACAAGGATAAAACATGATCCAGGGTACAGAACAGCAAGACCATATTATTGCGCGGCCGGCAAAACCGGCTTGGCGCCGCTATCTGCCGCTGGCGGCAACTGGCACAGTGCTGGCGCTGTTAGCCGTTTTGCTGTTTCAGGCCACCGGCCAAAGCGCCAGCCTGGTGTTACCGCGTGCCCAGCTACAGTTTGCTACCGTGCAGCGCGGCGACTTAGTACGTGATATCGCAGTACAAGGCCGTATTGTCGCGGCTAACGCCCCCACCCTGTACAGCCAGGAAACCGGTCAGGTGCAGCTGTTTAAACAACCGGGCGAGGCAGTAACTTTAGGCGATTTACTGGCCAGAATTAGCAGCCCCACCCTACAAAACGATTTACAACAGCAACAGGCGGTGTTGGCCAGCATGCAAAGTGAGGCCGAGCGTGCGGTGCTGGCGGCGCGCGAGCAGCAGCTGGATATTGAGCAGGTGATGAACAACGCTCAGGTAAACCTGCTGGCAGCAAAACGCGAGCTGGCGCGGGCTACGCAATCGATAGAGATGGGCGTGATCCGTAAACTCGACTTTGATATTGCCAAAGACAATCTGACTAAAGCAGAGCTGGAATTTGACCACGCTAAACGTAAAGTAACGCTGGCTAAAGACAAACTGAGTTTTGAACAACGTTCACGCGAGCAGGATATTCACCGCCAGCAACTGGTGGTCAGTGAGCTTGAACGCAAGGTGGCCGCGCTGGATATTACTGCCCCCGTTACCGGCCAGTTGGGTAACTGGTTAGCCGAGCAGCAAAGCCATGTGCTACCCGGCCAGCCGCTGCTGACCGTGATCGATTTAAGCCAATACGAGGCCGAGCTTACCGTACCAGAGAGCTATGCGCGTGATTTAGCTCCCGGCCAGCAGGTAGAAATTAACCTCGGTAACCAGCAGCTGACCGGAGCAATTAGCACTGTGGCGGCCGAAGTGCGCAATAACCAGGTAACCGCCAGAGTGCGGTTTAGCCAGGCCGACAATACAGCGCTGCGTCAAAGCCAGCGCCTGACCGCCCGGGTGATCCTGGCCCACAAAGCCAATGTGCTGAAAATTGCCCGCGGCGACTTTGTCAGTTCTGGCGCCGGGCGCATTGCCTATCAGGTAGCGAATAACCAGGCTATTCGCAAGCCGGTTGAGTTAGGTGCGCTGTCGGTGCAGTGGGTAGAAATTTTAAGCGGCGCCACTGAGGGCGAGCAGTGGGTTATCTCCAACCTTGGCGACTTTAAAGACGCCGAGCGGGTTAACCTGAACTAATAACAAAGAAAAACAAGGAATTAACCATGATACAGCTGACCAACTTAACCAAGGTGTTTTGCACTGAACTGATTGAAACCCATGCCCTGCGCCAGATAAACCTGCAGGTCAACGAAGGCGAGTTTGCCGCCCTTACCGGCCCGTCCGGCTCGGGTAAGTCTACCTTGCTGAATATTCTTGGCACGCTGGAGCACTTTGACAGCGGCGACTATCTGCTCGATGGCCAGTCGGTTAGAGGTTTATCTGATGCCGCCTTATCTAAACTGCGCAATGAAAAAATCGGCTTTATCTTTCAAAGTTTTAACCTGATAAAAGACTTTAGCATCTACGACAATATCGAGCTGCCGCTACGCTATCGGGGCTTTAAGGCCGTCGAGCGCAAACGCCGTATTGAGCAGGCACTGGAACTGGTAGGCCTGCATGCACGACGCGATTACCTGCCAGGCCAGCTCTCTGGCGGCCAACAGCAGCGGGTTGCTATAGCCCGCGCCATTGCCGGTGAGCCGCGCATTTTGCTGGCTGACGAGCCCACCGGTAACCTGGATTCGTTAATGGCCCGTCAGGTGATGGAACTGCTGGAAAAAATTAACCAGCAAGGCTGCACCATTTTAATGGTGACGCACGACCCGGATCAGGCGCGCCGCGCCGGCCGTCATATTCAGATCATCGACGGTCAGCTGCACGACAGTACGCTATACCAGCCGGTTGCGCTGGCACAAGGAGCCTGAACATGGACGCGCTGCAACACGCTTTAAGCCTGGCGGTACGTAATATTAAACGTGCGCCGCTCCCCTACCTGTTAACCATGCTTATTTTAAGCCTGGGGTTGGGTATGTTTTTCTCAAATGCCACTCTGTATTACTGGCTTAACCACGACCCGTTGCCGGCAAAAAGCCATACGCTGTTTTACCCGCAAATAAATTCCACTCTGCAACCCTGTGACAGCTGCACCGAGCCACTTAAGGTGCTCAGTTATCAGGATGTGGCCAAATTAAGCCGCAGCGATATCCCTTCGGCCAAAGCAGGCATGTATCAATCGGCCGGTTATGCCCGCCTGCCGGCCAAAGCGGGCCAAACGCCGACACCAGTGCACTTAAGGGTAACGCAGCGCGACTTTTTTACTTTGTTTAATGTGCCGATTTTACATGGTGAGCGCTGGGCCGATGACAGTGCACGACGCGAGCTCATTTTAGCTAAAGCCACCGCCGAGCGTTTTTTTGGCCGCAGCAATGTGGTGGGTGAAACTCTGCAGCTGGGCAATGAGCTATTTAGCATTGCCGCCGTACTGGACGACTGGGCCATGCTGCCAAGGCTGTACGATGTTGCCAATGGCCTGGGCGCTTCGGCATCGGCCGATATCTATCTACCGTGGGAAACCGCTTACGATTTGGGGATTAAATCCAACACCACTACCATGTCGCGCGATAGCCGTGACTACAACGAAAACTTTGCCGTGAACGGCCGTGAAGGTGATTTTTTCCAAGCGCAGTTCTGGGTGCAGCTGGACAACCCGGCACAGGTAACGGCTTATAAGCAGTTTATGCAGCAGCTGGTGCAAAACGAGAAAGACGCCGGCCGCCACCCAAGACCAGAAGCCAACCGGCTAACTAATATGCGCGACATTACTGAGCACTTTAATGCCCGCAACCGCCAGTTAGATGCTTTTGCGCTGGTGTCCTTGTTGTTTTTAATTGTTTGCTTGTTTAACGCCAGCCACCTGGCACTGAACCGCTACCTGGCCAGCCAATATGAGTTTGGCCTGCGCCGGGCGCTGGGTGCCAGCCGCAGCCAGTTACAACAACTGGTGCTGGCCGATGTACTGGTTAGCAGCAGCCTGGCTTTTCTGCTGTCATTACTGGTAGCCAGTGGCGCGATGGCACTAATTAGCGGCCTGTTGCCGAGCACGCGCAGCTTAACGCAGTGGAACCCCATGTTGCTTAGCGCAATGGCAGCCACTGCTTTTTTTGCCAGTTATCTCGTGACACTTTATCCGGCGCTGCGGGCGTCTTTTGGCAGCTTAAACCGTCAGTTGAAATAAACGGAGTTACCGATGAGCCTTTCGTTATTAATAAAATCGTTATTGCAGCGTAAAGTCATCACGGCGCTGCTGCTGGTGCAACTGACGCTGACGCTGGCACTACTGAGCAACAGTGTGCTGTTAAGTCAGCAGGCGTATCAGCTGAGCAACCAGCCAACCGGCTTACAGCTGGATACCACCTTAGCCATTGAGTTAAAACCAACCGACGATAACCTTATAGTGCACCCTGCGCTGGGCGAACTGATAGGCCGACAGCTAACGGCGCTTAACCAGATACCCGGTGTACGCCATGCTGCTTTTAGTAACCAAACTCCACTATTATTTGGTGGTATGAACGGTAATGTCTATGTTGATGGCAAAGAAGATACTACGAATATTGACATGGTGCCCTATAACTTTGCTGGCACCGAGCTGTTTGACACTCTGCAAATGACGCTGCTGCATGGTCGCTGGTTAACGGCAGAAGATAAAAACGCCGGTAATATTGTGCTGACCGACAAGCTGGCTAAACAGCTGTTTGGCCAAAGCGAACTGGCGCTGGGTCAGTTAACCTCAGCCGGCACTGTAGTAGGTGTGGTGGCGGATATGATGTACCAGCGTTTTGCCAGCGATCATTATCACGGTTTGTTTATTAATAGCGACTTACGGCGCGCCGATTATGGCTATAGTATATTGCTTCAAGTCGAAAAGGCGGCCGTTAGCGCGGTGCGCGACCAGCTAAGCAGCGTGCTGCGCGAAGTAGAGCCGGAAATTGATATTCGCCGGATTGTTAGCCTGCGCCAGCTGCATCGTGATGTGTTTGAACAAGAGCGCGGCCTGGCTATTTTACTGTCGGTGCTAAGTGCGCTGATGTTACTGGTGGCGATGATCTCTGCTTACAGCCATGCCCTGTTCCATGGCGTACAGCAGCAAAATGAAATTGGCATCAAACGCGCATTGGGTGCCAGTAAAAAGCGCATTTTGTTGGAGGTGTTCAGCGAAAGCTGGTTTACCACAGCAGTGGGTGGCTTGCTTGGCTCACTGGCCAGTTACCTGCTGCAACAGCAACTGGCAAAGGTCATTACACTGCCTGCACTGCCGCTGTGGTTGCCGGTTATTGCTGCCATGCTGCTACTACTTTGTGTCACTGTTGCGACATGGTATCCTGCGGCCATTGCCACCCGGGTATCACCGGCCACTGCCACTAAAGCCTTATAAATTATGCTGAAATTATTGGTGATTGACGATAATCAACCGATTTGCCAGGCACTGCAAACCCTGTTTGCGCTGCAAGGCTACGAGGTGCTATGCGCCAGCTCGCCACAGCAGGCCTGGCAGCTGTTGGCAGCACACCAGATTGAGCTGATTTTGCAGGATATGAACTTCAGCACCGGCCAGATGCAAGGAGAGCAGGGTAAAACCTTGTTTTACCAGCTACGCCAGCAGTATCCGGCTATTCCTATTGTACTGATGACTGCCTGGACTCAGCTGGAAATGGTGGTCGAGTTGGTAAAAGCCGGCGCTACTGACTACATTGCCAAACCCTGGGATGATCAGCGTCTGCTGCTTACCGTAGCCAATGCGCTAAAGCTGCAACAACTGACGCTGCAGCAGCAAAAGGCCGAGCAGGCACGCCATAACAGCTTTGCCGGTAAAGACTTATGCGGCCTGGTATTTGCCAGCAGCCAGATGCAACAGCTGTTACAGATGGCGCTGCAACTGGCGCCGTCAAACGCCGCGGTGCTGATCACCGGCCCCAATGGGGCCGGCAAAGAAGGCATTGCCAATGTACTGCATGCCAATTCCAAACGGCGCGATAAAGCCTTTATCAAGCTGAATATGGGCGCGCTGCCCAGCGATTTAATGGAAGCTGAGCTGTTTGGTGCCGAAGCCGGTGCCTATAGCGGCGCCACTAAAACCCGTATTGGCCGCTTTGAGGCCGCCGATGGCGGCAGTCTGTTTTTAGATGAAATTGGCAATTTGTCACTGGCCGGTCAGGCCAAGTTACTGCGTGTACTGCAAACCGGCGAGTTCGAGCGCTTAGGCTCAAGTGTCACGCGCAAAGTGGATGTTCGGCTTATCAGTGCCACCAACACCGATTTAACGGCGGCTATAGGCCGCGGCGAATTTCGCCAGGATTTATACTACCGCATTAATGTGGTGCAGCTGGCACTGCCGGCACTGGCAGAGCGTAAAGACGACATTTTGCCACTGGCACGGCTGTTTTTAGCCGGTAAAAAAGCCCTAAGCCGAGAGGCTGAGCAGCTACTGCAAAGCTACAACTGGCCGGGCAATGTGCGCGAGCTGCAAAATGTCTGTCAGCGCGCTTTACTGTTAAGTAGCAGCAGCGAGATCACCGCTCAGGATCTGGGCTTACCAGAAAGTGCCGGTAGCAAGCGGGCACTGGATGATATTGATCGCGCAGCACTGGAGCTGGCGCTGCAGCAAGCCGGCGGCGTGGTCTCCCGCGCGGCAAAGCAGCTGGGCATTAGCCGCCAGGCCTTGTACCGACGCATGGAGTATTACGGCATTGCCGCGCCTTAACCGCAAATACGTTGCCACAGCACTGCGCCTAGGCAGCCGACGGCGGCTTGACCTTGTATGTCTGGCGCTATCTCTGCTACTGCTTTTATTGCAGCAGTTTTACAGGCCGGACTGGCGCCTCAGTGCCGTTATTATTGCTGCCGGCATTGTGCTGGCGTTGTTACAACGGTGGGCAATAGCGCCGCTATGGCGCGAAGTGGACGCCGTTAACCTGCATGCACAAAACCTACAGGATGGCAGCTTTAATACCAGCGCCAATCAGCTTGTTGTGCATGAGTTAGGCGCGCTGGCAGGCAGTTTAAACCTGATGTCAGCCCAGCTGCGCAAAGAGCGGGCCACGCTGTACCAGCGCGAATTACTGCTGGACACGGTGTTACAAAGCAGCCCCAGTGCGCTGCTACTGACCGACCGGCAAGATATTATCCTGATGAGTAACCCGGCAGCGCGCCAATTGCTGAGCCAGGGTAAAGCCTTCGACGGCGCCAAGCTTAACACTGTACTTAGCGCCCATCCGCTATTGGCACAGGCTATAACCGCCAAACAGCAGGGCCTGCTGCATTTACCCGATAACAGCATCTGGCATTTCTCGCTTAGTCAGTTTCAGTTAAATCTGCAGCAACATCAGCTGATTTTGCTAAAGCCAATGACACGGGAAATTAAGCGTGAAGAGCTGAACGCGTGGAAAAAATTGCTAAGAGTCATAGGCCACGAGCTGAATAATACGCTAGCGCCACTGTCATCGCTGGCATTTAGCGGTGAGCAGCGCGCCAGAGCCTTACAACAAAACGAACTGGCAGGCCTGTTTAGCACCCTAAGTGAACGCAGCCAGGCACTTAACCACTTTGTTCAGGGCTATATTCAGTTCGCCAAACTACCCCGCCCCAGCCTTAGCCCGGTTAACTGGCCCAGGCTGGTTAACCAACTGCAGGATCTATACGAGTTTGAGCTGAGCGGCGACTTGCCCGTACGCGTGTGGCAAGCCGATGCACAGCAGCTACAGCAGGCACTGCTGAATATTATTAAAAATGCGCATGAGTCTGGCTCAGCGCCACATCTTATCCGCCTGAGCTTTAGCGAACTGGCCACCGAGCTGTTAATCAGTGTGCGCGATAATGGCGGCGGCATGAGCGATGAGCAGCTGCAACATGCGCTGGTGCCGTTTTACACCAGCAAAACCAGTGGTTCAGGTATAGGCTTAAGTTTATGCCGCGACATTATTGAAGCACACGGCGGTAGTATCCAACTAAGTAATATCCGGCTTGGTACTACCCCAATTGGACTTCAAGTGCAGCTTAGCCTGCCGATGCGGCCAGAGCATCCCTAGTTTTGCTAGTTGTATATTAGTTTAGCAACAGGCAATATAGCCCTGTCGTAATATATTGGCAGGTTATTATGTGGTTAACTGCGCGAAGTCTGGGTGTTTTTCTGATTGTTGGCAGTATTGCCCAACCAACAATCAGCGCAGAGCATCTAAGTGATCATGAACTATTCTGTCAAAATCAGCCATCTCATGACCCTACAACGCTAAGCCAAAACCCAGCTGGCTGCTTGACGCATATTGAACAATCGTTGGCGTTATTGCCGGCAAATTCTGCCGCCTGGTACAAAATAAAATCCTACCAGTTAGATTATTACTTTGATAACCGCCACTTTGATGCCCTGCTTGCTGAGACCTCTGCCTTGCTGCAGCAGCCAACACGGCCCGATGTGTTTTTGCTGCAACTTTACTTTTACCATGCCAAATGCTTGTTCTGGTTTAAACGGCCAGATGACGCCAGGCATTTTGCCAACCTGGCGGTAGAAAAACTTGAAGGGGTATTTGACAATTTTGGATCGCCACTGCGTTTGGTCGAGCTGGCCAATTTGTATTACACCCTGAATGATCCGGCGCAAGCGTTTAAACTGCTGGCATTAGCGGAGCAGCAATACGGCAAAAGTCGTAACCCGCTATTTTGGTTTGAGCTTTATTCAAACCAGGCGCTGATAAAACATCAATGGCAGGAGTTAGCCGCGGCAGAATCTCTTCGTGCTAAGGCCTTGGAGGCAGCCCTTAGCATAGGCCACAAAGGTAAGCTTATCATTGCTTTTGGCAATTTAGCCCGCACCCAACAGTTACAACAAAACTTTAAGGCTGCTTATCAAAATTACCTGCAGTCTCTGCAGTATTTTACCCCTGGTCAGGACGATAACCATTTTGCCATTTATCAGCTTCGATTGGCTGAAATCAGCTGGCAGGATGGCCACCACCACCGCGCGGCAGAGCATTTAAAGCAGGTCAATGACAGCGTGCTAGGTGAGTATCACCTGGCGCTGTATCAAAAACTGATGAGCACCCCGGAGCTAATGGTGGTTATGCAACAAGATACTCATCCATCTCCACACTGATTATTGCCACAGCACCGGGCAGTGTTTTTTCGCCGCTTTTTCCAGTAACTGTAATAAAGGCTGCGCCCGCACCGTTAGCGCAATGCTGCGCTTTTGCGCAGCGTCCTGATGTATATCGTCGTCGATGGCCGATTCTGGTTGTTGGCGAGCAACATACTGCGCCAGTGCAGCGCGCAGCGCTTCAAGCGCAAGGGCGACATCCTCAGCGTATAAAGCGGAAGGCACTTTATCATCACGCCCCATCATATTAAGAAGTTTTAAGGCCACATCTGCAGTGTAGACAATATCTCCACTCGCTTTACTTTTGAAAGTGACAATCATTCTGCGCTCCTCGTACCGGCTATAGGCAGCCTGTCTATTTACTGCTAGGCTGAGCAATTGTCTAAGCATAACGTTAAAAGTCACCGTCATGTCAAAATATCTGCTCGCTATCGATCAGGGCACCACCTCCAGCCGCGCTATAGTGTATAACCGCCAACTTGAGGTGGTGGCACAAGCGCAGCAGGAAATTAACTTGTATTACCCCAAGCCTGGTTGGGTAGAACAAGACCCCGAACAGCTGTGGCAAAGTGTGGTCAGCTGCATCCGTCAGGCGCTTAAGCAAGCTGCATTGAGTGCCGCTGATATTGCCGCTTTAGGCATCACCAATCAGCGGGAAACGACCCTTTTATGGCATAAAGACACTGGCAACTGCGTATATCCGGCCATTGTCTGGCAAGACAGGCGAAGCGCTGATTATTGTCAACAGTTAAAAATCAGCGGCCAGGAGCCGCTGCTACAGCAAAAAACCGGCTTGTTGGCCGACCCCTATTTCTCGGCCACCAAGCTTCGCTGGCTGCTGGACAATGTTGCTGGCGCACGCCAGCAAGCAGAGCGTGGCGAGCTGTGTTTTGGTACCGTCGACAGCTATCTGCTGTGGCGCCTGACCGGCGGTAACGTGCATGCCACTGATGCCAGCAACGCCAGCCGCACCCTGCTATTTAACCTGCAACAGCATGATTGGGATAACGAGCTGTTAACGCTGTTTAATATCCCGCGGCAGCTGCTGCCGGAAATAAAGGATAATGCCAGCCTGTTTGGCTACTCCACTACTGACCTGTTCGGCACTGCCATACCGGTATTAAGTATGATTGGCGACCAACAGGCAGCGTTGTTGGGCCAGGCCTGCACCGCGCCGGGCATGAGTAAAAGCACCTATGGCACTGGCTGCTTTACGGTGGTCAATACTGGTAATAAGGTGTTACGTAGCCAGCATAAACTATTAAGCACCCTGGCCTGGCAACTGAACGGCCAGGCGACCTATGCCCTGGAAGGCAGCATTTTTATGGCCGGCGCCACCGTGCAGTGGCTGCGCGACAAGCTGGGCGTGATACAAAAGGCCAGTGACACAGAACACCTGGCCAGCCAAAGCCATTACCAGCAGTCGGAACTGTTGATCCCGGCCTTTACCGGCCTGGGGGCACCCTATTGGCAGCCTGAGGTAAAAGCGGCACTGCTTGGCATGACCCGCGACAGCGGTGCGCCACAACTTTGTGCTGCCGCACTATTAAGCGTGGCCTATCAAAGCCAGGATTTACTGCAGGCTATGCAAAGTGATGGCATTAATATTATCCAGCTGCGGGTTGATGGTGGCATGACGGTAAACCAATGGTTTTTGCATGCGCTAGCCGATATCTGCCAGCTTAAGGTTGAACCTGCTGCCAACAGTGACGCCACTGCACTGGGCGCCGCCTTTTTGGCGGCATTGCAGCTGGGTTGGTTTACTAAACTAACGGACATCAGCCAGGCATGGCGCGCTGGCCAGACGCTGTCGCCACAACTTAGCCATGATAGCGCACAGCAGTTGCAGCAGCGCTGGCAGCGCGCAGTGTCATCGCTACTGGCGCTGGATCTGGCAATACAATAACGGCTGTAGTATGTTAACAGCGCTAAGCTGAAGGAGCAGAACGCCGATGCGTACCATACTACTTGCCGTGTTGGATGCGGCCAGCCCACAGGATAAGCACACCTTATTTAATGCGTTAACACCGCTGGTGCAGACCGGCAGCACTGACGGCTATCAGCTGCAGTTAGCTACACTGCCTTATGCATTTAAACGCAGTTTGGTGGCGCTTGAGCAGCTGATTACCCAGCATAAACCGGCGGTACTGTTGCTGCTGGCACAAGATGCGACACAAACACAAATCAGCCTGGAAAAGGTTGCGCTAAATATTAACCACTGCCTAAGCCCGGATCAGGATAACCAGACTGCCAAAGACAGCCTGACCGCACAGCATGGCCCGGCTGCTTACTTTAGCAACCTGCCGCTGGCAGCACTCGTCAGTTCCCTGCAACAGCAACAGATCCCAGCTCAGCTGTCTTACCATGCCGGTACCGGCGTAGCCAACCATGCCTATTATGGTTTAATGCACTATATCAAACATCAGAACACTAACTTACAGGGTGCTCTGCTAAAACTGCCATTACTGCCAAAACAAGCTTGCCGCGTTGCCGGTGCTGCCAGCATTAGCGCGAGGCTTACCTGCGAGGCGCTAACACTGGTTACCCAGCAATGCGCTAGCAGCACTGCCGCCATCAGGGCTGTTTAGCTAAGCGATTAAAGTTAATATTATATTTGTTTTGCTGGAAATTTCGCTTGCATAAAAATTAAGCGCTTATTAGAATGCGCACGCTCGAAAGGCAAGTCACCCGAAAGGGTGAACACGCAAAGCTTCAGGTCTAAGGTTGTCAGTAAGCTGACTTCTACGATAGCTGGGCTGCCGTCGCTAAGTGCGATGTTTATTCTGCTCTGTCAGAGTTAAACGACATGCCTTATGTCCTTTCGTGTTTTGCAACAAGTGTTGCACTGATGATTGAACCTTAACTCATTTTGGAGCTTGAATATGAAAGCAAAATTATTGACTTTAGCCGCTGTTATCGCATCTACTTCATTTATCAGTGCTCCGGTTGCTGCCGACGACCAGTTAGCCATGTCTATCTGCTCTTACGTTGCGGCAGATAACAAGAACAATCTGCGTAAAGCCTTATCAGACAACCGTTTACGCCTGCGTAACGTGTACGATGGTATCGTATGTGACGGTTTACCACTGGTTCGCCACGCTATCAAGCACAACGCTGCAGACGCTGCCAGCTTTATTATCAGCCAGTTACCAGGCAGCCAGGTAGCCGCTTCAGGTGATATCGAGTGGGCCAACAGCAATGGTTTTGCCAGCTCGCCAATCATCAACGCTATCAAAGAGCGTAGCGCCAGCTAATATATTGATATTC
The DNA here is from genome assembly GCF_039871805.1 of Rheinheimera fenheensis. Lineage (NCBI taxonomy): Bacteria > Pseudomonadati > Pseudomonadota > Gammaproteobacteria > Chromatiales > Chromatiaceae > Rheinheimera > Rheinheimera fenheensis. The sequence continues at coordinate 47,654 of NZ_JBDPJM010000012.1, read as the reverse complement.
TTAAAAAAGGCGCTTTTATAGCGCCTTTTTTTATTTAAGCTGCAAATTGCTATAACTACGCCTTTAAGCTAAAACAATGCTGTTTTACGTGTTCGGCAATACCCACCCCTGCCTCAGACATGGTCAAATAGGTTTGATCGGCTCCAGCCTCGATAATGTCACGCGCCTCATCATTGTGCATGCTGTGCGACACGATAAACCCGCTAAAACCCGCCGCTCTTAGCTTTTTCGCCGCGATCATTTTCGCTTCAACATCATTCATACTCAGAATAACCGCTTCAACCTTGCCAAAATCCAGCCCTTGCCAAAACACCTGATCTTCGGCATCCGCATAGAAAATATTAATGCCCTTCTTCTGGTGCTGTGCCACTTTGGCCGGATCCGAGTCCATGGCAATAATCTTGCGGCTATTTGCCAGGTAGTTATAGGCAGCAGTGCCCGTACGACCCATACCCATAATTAGTACGTCAGCATCGCCTAGGGATACTGGCTGCTCGTCCGGGTGATGAATGTTACGCTCAAATTTAAGCAGCCGATTACAGAGTTTATCGTACAAGGGGTGCGCCATGCGGTTAAGCGGCGCAGAGATAACAAACGACAGTGCCACGGTAAGTGCCAGTGGAATTAGCCACTCCGGTAACACTACACTGGCTACAATCAAACCAAACTCGCTGTAATTGGTTAAACTAATGCTGGCTAAAAACGCGCTTCGGGCACGCAGTTTAAACATAATAAGCAGCAGGAAAAACAGTATCGCTTTGACAGGCAGCAACAACGACATCACGCAGGCAAATAGCCAAGCGTTGGCATCCGGTAAACCGTCGATACCAATCTGCAAGAAAAAGCCAACCAGAAAGAACTCTTTAATACTCCACAGCGATTTTGACAGCTCACCAGCTCTAGGGTGTTTCGCCAGAATAGCACCAAACACCAGCGCGCCAAGCTCTGAGCTTAAACCCACCATTTCAAAGCCTTTACCACCAATCACCAGAGCCAACAATAAGCCAAACAGAATCAATAAATCTTCATGGCCACTGGCATCAAGCAACTTGTATAACAAAGGTCTGAGCAACGGCAAAGCAAACACCAGCAATGCCCAGGGGGATGGTGTAGTGCCGTTGGCCAGACTCATTACCAGCAATGCCAGCAAATCCTGTACGATCAGAATACCTATCGCCACCCGGCCATGAAAGGCGCGGATCTCACGTTTGCCTTCTAGTACTTTGGCTGCCAGTACAGTACTAGAGAATGCGAGCGCCACAGCCAGCATTAACGCCTGATACCAGCTAACATCGAAAATAAACAGCACCGCAGGTAGGGTAAGAATAATTGATAACGCAAAATGTAAGGTGCTGCCACCCAGCACCTCTGGCTTGCCCAAGCTTCGAACATTCAGCTTCAAACCAACGGTAAACAGCAGCAGTAACACACCTAAGTGGGCGACATGATGAATTATAGAAGGTCCTTCTGCCGGTAAATCTAAATCAGCAGCCGTTGCAGAGATAACAAACCCCGCCAATAAGTACCCTACTAAAGGTGGCAAGCCAATCGCTCGTACCAATAACCCTAAAGAGAAAGCAAACCCTATCCAAACCGCTTCAAGCATCCGTTAATTCCAGTTTTTTAGTTGTAAGTCTTTGTTTTATAAATTCAACGCAATTAGTGTGGATCATCTATATCTGGTTTTGAAGCAACATCTTGATCCTCTTTTCGCCGGCCAAACAAACTCCCATTTGCCCGGTGTAGCCATTCATTGTAGGTGCGGTGCACACCACGACGCATCGCCGATGATGAGTTTTCCAAAATATCGATACCCACCAGCACCGCCACGACCATAACAGATAATTTGATCGCGACGAGATCCTGACCAATGCCAATACATACGCCAATAGCCGCCAGCACCCATATCGTTGCCGCAGAGGTAACACCAATCACCATGCCATCACGCGCTAACATTACACCAGCACCCAAAAAGCCCACGCCGGTAATTACCTGGCCAATAATGCGCGATGGGTCGGTCATATTACTATTCACCGACATCGATGCAGCGATAAACACATAGGTCCCCATCACAATAAGAATGCTGGTGCGAATACCGGCTGGCTTACCACGTAATTGCCGCTCTAAACCTATGATAAAACCACACAATAATGCCGTGCCCAGCTCGGTCCAAGCAAAAGGACTAATACCAAACACCTGCTGCCAATCAACCATTGTTGTTCCTTAACGGTTACGTACCTGGTGCTTTGCCGCTTGCCATTCGGCCTGGGTGATAGGGCTGGTACTACCCTCATCGACACCTGAAAGTTCAGCCTGACGTTTTCTTAAAGCAACTTGTTGTAATATAGCCTCATTTTCAGCGTCTGTACGCCGATTCCAGTCAACTATTTCGGTTATATGACGATAACAGCCGACACAGACTTTATCGGCGTTTAGCCGGCAACAAGCAACGCAGGGAGACTCAACCACAATTTTTCCTTCCTTTATCGGCTTTAACCTGAGTTTTGACGCAAGATAATAGCGAAAAACTTAACTCCTATGCCAGTTTATGTCACTCTGATACGTAATTAGATAATTATAAAAAACCACCTTCCAAGGAACCGATGATGAAAGCTTTTACCCCCTGTCTGCTGGCGCTGACGCTCAGTAGTTTTTTTCTGCAGGCCGAAACTGAGAAAGCCCCAACCTGGGATGTTAACGCGCCGCAGGGCCAGTTTAACGAGGTTAATATTAAGGTTAACCGGGGCAGCTGGATGAACATTGCGTTAAGCCCGGATGGCAAGACAATCGCTTTTGACTTACTTGGCGATATCTACACCATGCCGGTTAGCGGTGGCGTTGCCAAACGCTTAACGCCGGACATTGGCTGGCAAATGCAGCCGACTTTTAGCCCGGACGGGAAATATATTGCCTATACCAGTGATGAAGGCGGTGGCGACAATATCTGGCTGATGAATGCTGACGGCAGTGAGCAGCGTGCCGTGACCAATGAAACGTTCCGTTTACTGAACAGCCCGGCCTGGAGCCCAGATGGCGAGTTTATCGTTGCTCGTAAACACTTTACTGCCAGTCGCTCTTTAGGCGCCGGTGAGATCTGGCAATATCATAAAACCGGTGGCAGTGGAGTTATGCTTACCGAGCGGCCCAACGATCAGAAAGACTTGGGCGAGCCGGCGTTTTCACCCGACGGCAAGTACATTTACTTTTCGCAGGATGATACGCCGGGTAAAACCTTCCATTACAGCAAAGACTCGGAAAGCGGCATTTATAAAATAAAGCGCTTTGAGCGCGAAAGCGGTAAATGGGAAGTGGTATTAGACGGCGCTGGCGGTGCTATTCGCCCCACACCGTCACCCGATGGTAAATATCTGGCCTATATCCGCCGGGTAGATTTTCAAAGCACGTTATTTTTGTACAACTTACAAAGCGGCGAGCATATCAAACTGTATGACGGTTTAGACCGCGATATGCAGGAAACCTGGGCCATTCATGGCGTTTATCCTACACTGGCCTGGACGCCGGATAACAAAGCACTGCTGTTTTGGGCCGGTGGCGAAATTAAAAAGCTCAGTGTTGCCGACAAAAAGCTGGCGACAGTGCCGTTTAGCGTAGATATCAGCAAACAAATACAAACTGCAGTGCGGGTACAGCAAAATCTGGATCAGGAGCAGTTTGATACTAAGATGCTGCGCTTTGTGCAGGTATCGCCCGATGGCAAGCAAGCGGTATTTACGGCGCTGGGGCATTTGTATATTACTGATGTGGCTAACCCCAAACCCCGGCGTTTAACCAAACAAAGCACCGACTTTGAATATTACCCACAGTTTTCCCGCGATGGTAAAGAGCTGGTGTATGTCGGCTGGAACGATAACAACCAGGGCTCGGTAAATATTCTGAATTTACGTAACGGCCGTATCAGCAAACTGACCAGCGAACCGGGCAAGTACGTTGAGCCGGTATTCAGCCCCGATGGCAAAACCGTGGTGTATCGCAAAACCGGTGCCGGCAGCCTGCTACCGCGGCAGTGGTCTTTGAATACCGGCTTGTATAAAATCAGCAGCAAAGGCGGCACGCCAGAGCTTATCAGCCGTAACGGCTATGCACCTATGTTTGCCGCCAGTAATGATGCTGTGTATGCCATGGATTATGGCAGTGCACCCAGCCTTATCCGTATAAATTTAACCAAGCATACGCAACAAACGCTGTACACTGCCAAATTCGGCACCGAGTTCAAACTGTCACCGGATGGCAAATATCTTGCCTTTGCAGATCGCTTTAAAGTGTTTGTTACGCCCTTTACCGAACGCGGCAGCGCTATTGATGTTAGCGGCAGCGATAAACAGTTTCCGGTAAAACAGCTGTCGGTGCGCGCCGGTGAATATATCAGCTGGGCTGGCGATAGCCGCCATCTTTACTGGAGCTTGGGCCCCGAGCTTTACCATGCCAGCATAGACGGCTTGTTTGACTTCGATAGTAAAGCAGATTTTGCAGCTAAAAACGGTGTTAACCTTGGCTTTAGTGCTGCAGTTGACAGCCCACGTGGTACCGTAGCTTTTGTTGGCGGTCAGGTGATTACCATGAACGGCGATGAAGTGATCCAAAATGGCGTGGTCGTAGTTGAAAACAACAAGATTATCGCCGTGGGTAAACGGGCTGATGTTGCCATCCCAGCCAAAGCAAAAGTGTTTGATATTACTGGTAAAACTATTATGCCGGGCTTATTTGATGCCCATGCCCATGGCAGCCAGGGTAGCAATCAGATTATACCGCAGCAAAACTGGCTGAATTATGCCTCGTTAGCTTTTGGTGTTACCGCCATTCACGATCCGTCCAATGATACCCGTGAAGTCTTCGCGGCCAGCGAGATGCAAAAGGCTGGCCGCATTGCCGGACCACGTATTTTCTCTACCGGTACCATTTTATATGGTGCTGAGGGTGCAGGTTACACCTCACATATCGACAGCCTGGAGGACGCCAAATTTCACTTAGAGCGCTTGCAAAAAGCCGGTGCTTTTAGCGTTAAAAGCTATAACCAGCCACGGCGTAACCAGCGCCAGCAGGTAATTCAAGCGGCGCGCGAACTGAATATGATGGTGGTGCCGGAAGGCGGCTCGTTAATGCAGCATAACCTGTCTATGATAGTCGACGGCCACACTACCATTGAACATGCGCTGCCGGCAGCGAAGGTGTACGACGATGTGAAACAGTTATGGCAGGCCAGCGGCACGGCATACACGCCGACGCTAAACGTGGCCTATGGCGGTATCTGGGGCGAAAACTATTGGTATGATAAAACCGAAGTGTGGAGGCACCCAAAACTGCGCACCTATGTGCCGATGGACGAGCTGGCACCACGCAGTATGCGCCGCCCTAAAGCACCTGAGCATCACTACAATCATTTTAACGTGGTTAAAACCGCCAAAGAGCTCAGTGATGTTGGTGTGGTGGCGAATATCGGCGCTCACGGCCAGCGCGAAGGTTTAGGTGCACACTGGGAAATGTGGATGTTCGCCCAAGGCGGTATGAGCCCGTTAGAGGCTCTGAAAACAGCGACGATAAACCCAGCGAAAACCTTTGGTATGGATCATCAGTTAGGTTCACTGGAAGTAGGCAAACTGGCTGATATTATCGTTATCGATGGTAACCCGCTTGAAGATATCCGCCAGAGCGATAAAGTCACTCATACTATGGTGAATGGCCGCTTATACGACGCCAATAGCTTAAACGAAATAGGTCTTCGCGACGTGCAGCGCCGGCCATTTGAGTTTGAGCCACGCTAAACCTGTACAGGGGCAGTTTTACTGCCCCTGTACGTTTTCACGACGGATATTGTTTAAGGCATTATTACTAAATGCAGCTGGTTGCGCTGCTGCTCGGCCTCCTGGCTATCAAACGGCAAGACCAGATCTTCTTTACCATCGCCGTTTACATCAAATACTTTGGCGCGGCTGGCATCACGTGGCAGTGCCAGTTTAAAGCGCTCTGCCCGGCGGCTAAATAAGCGTTTGTCTTCGTGCTGGTACAGCTTTAGCTGCCCGCTGCCCTCGCCCACCAATAGCGATTTATGCCCGGTTCCCTGCATATCTGCCAGTTTAAACAGCGGCATATCGTAGCGCAGATTACCAATGCTGACATCGATAGTGGCTTGCTGGCGGAAATCAGCCTGTTGTGGGTACTGTCGCTCACTGCTTAGCAGGTAAAAGTCGATATCGAGGTTGGCACTGCCCCGTAACAACACCCGGATAATAGTACCGACACCAAAATGCGTGCTGGGAATATAGAAATCTTGTCTGCCATCGGCATTAAAATCATCTATCACCACATCAATAGGTGAGGTATCCGTGGTAATAAAGGTATCCGGCTCGGCGTTAAAACTCAGCCCCTGCTCAGTCAGACTGCCAAAATGAATACGAAAGCTGTTGTTACGCTCCAGGGCGTCAGCCAGCTGCTCACGGTTAATCACTAAATCGACAATGCCATCGCCGTCTATATCAATCATATCTCGCAGCGTATCGATATTCTGACCGTTATAGCTGCGCCCGGCATCATTGCGCTGATCGGCCTCCTGCTCGGTCGACAGGCTTACCGGCCAGTTTGCAACAACAGCCTCAGCATTAAAGCTGCCATCGGCTTGCTGCAGAAACAGCTGAAACTTGCCGTCAGCGACAAAAACAATATCCTGCCTGCTATCGTTATTCACATCAGCAATAAAGTGGCGTCTTGGCGTGTAATCCGGGCTATTACGCCAACTGCGCATCGGGGCGGAAACGTTGAGTGGGTAATGTATAAAGCTACCATCGACCTGCTGGCGGTATAAATGTGTGTGCTGAAAATCCGGAATTAAAAAGTCACTCAGGCCCGAGCCTAAATCGACAACAAAATCGGCTTCGCGAAGGCGGTTTTTATCCAGTACCCGGTAAATTGACTCGCTGGCTACAATACGCTGGGCATAGCTGCCGTCAGCGCTTAGTACACTGACACCCCCTAAACCTAAAAACACCAGGGTTTCACTACTGCTACCGGCCAGTTTTGCCTGACTAAAATACTGCGCATCATCAGGTATCGGCAGCATGCGGCTGCTGTAGTCGGTTAAATTGACCACACTTAACCAACGCTCAAACTGGCTAAAGCCGGACACCGCCAGTTGTTTATTGTCGGCCAAATGCAGCACACTACCATTAGGTGGGTGTGGTAACGGAATAATTTGTGTGGTGATAGTGCTGGCCTGCGCTAGCGGCAATACCGCAACAACACACAGCAGCGTAGTAGCAAAAATAGTTTTAACCACTGGCAGATAAACCCTTAACGGTAGTTTGCGTTTGCTAAGAGTGCAGTACAGAACGAAAGTTGCCTCAGATCAACCTAAATCGTGCCGGGCAGCAATAAAAAAGGCCAGCAAAGCTGCTGGCCTCGATCACGTTACAGATCACACTACGCTATTAACGGGCGTTGGTGCTTTCAAAAATTTTATCAGCAGAGGCCGCGACAAAACCGGTGTACAGCAGGCCATTAGCCAGCGGATAACGACGGGCAAACTCATAGAAGCAGCTTGGAATGGTCGCTACGCTATCGCTAAACTGCACCGGGTGTAAATCAGCTAGCGTTGACGATTGCTCTAAATACACCTCTGGCGTGCCTTTTATCTCACCGCCTGAGGTATTCAGCAAAAAGCCTGCGTCTTTTAGTGCGCTGTTTACCTGCTGCAGGGTATCAAAGCTGTGTAAGTCATTAACGCTTACCGTGAAGTGGTTAGCGCGATAACCCCAGGCAGCAACCCAGGCAGCATACTCACTCTCTTCCAGCAACTTTTCATAGGTGGCCTGGCTTACCTGCCAGTGTGTGCCACTGTACAAGAAGTTATCAGCAGTCACCGCTTCAGCAGGAATTTGCTCAACCAAGGCAGTGATAGTATCACGCAGGTAAGCAGAGCATTTATCCAGCAACAGCTCAGAAATAAATACCTTTGGTAAGCTGCGATCCGGGTGCTCATAGTGCTTGGCATACAGCTTTTTCGCTTCAAAATGGTATTCACCACACTCTTCATAGCCCAGCGCTTTAAAGTGCGCTGCCAGTTTTTCCAGCCCGACTTTTTCCAGGTTAAAAGTACGCAGCGCAATATGATCGTTTATCACGTCATCCTGCTGCGAACTGCCCAGTAACTGGTGTACTTTTTTGGCAGAAGGAGTTACGGCTACATAGTCTTGCCACAGGTTGGCAAACAACACTTTTACATCAGTATGCATTTTTTATCCGCCTTTATTACACGTTATTACTTGTTTGGCCCTCAGGCCTTGTCTAATACGATAAATCTTGCCAGGTCGCCATCGCGCAGCCGCAGTGTATCGGCAAACTCAGCACTTAGCAGCAGTTGCTGCTGATCTGCATCAAACTTTGCGTTTTTACTGAAGCTGGCACGAAAGCCTTGTAGTTCAGTGTTCGATACCGCCAGCGTTTGCTCGCTTTGCACCTCAGTGATTTTAACCGGTACTTTTTTGCTGGCCGCCACTGATTTAATCTGGCTTAAGCGCGCTTCCACCGTTGGGCCGGCGTCAAATAAGTCGATATAGCCGCGATGGGCGAAGCCCTCGTTCTCAAGCATTTTCAGCGCAGGTTTAGTGTTTTGATGCACCTGGCCAATCACCTGTTGCGCGCACTCTGGCAATAAGCCAACATAAATCGGGTGACGCGGCATCAGCTCGGCAATAAAGGCTTTTTTGCCAATACCAATTAAATGATCGGCAGTGGGAAAATCGATAGTTAAAAACAGCTTTTGCAGCCAGTGCCAGAATGGCGGCTGGCCATCAATGTCGGCCGCGCCGCGCATCTCGGCAATTACCCGGTCGCTAAATCGCTCAGGGTATTCGGCCATAAACAAAAACCGTACTTTGGATAAAAACCGGCCAGCATGGTTACGCCGGTAGCTTTCGCGTAAAAACAAGGTGCAAATCTCTGACGCGCCGGTGTAATCGTTACACAAGGTCAGGGTTTTTAGCTGGTTAAATACGTTTAACTCAGCACTGTGATGAATAACGGTATTTTGCTGAAAGTGATACAACGGTGTGCCTAAACCCACCGCAGCTTCAATACCGGTAGTACCCACGATTTCACCGGTTTGTGTATCTTCCAGCACAAACAGATAGCCCTGATCGCCCGGGCCATCTACCTTAGCCGCAAAGCTATGCTCGGCATGGGCAATTTTTTGCTGCAAACGTGCATCATTAACCGGCAGCGAGGTAAACCCCGCGCCAGACTCAATAGCAATTTGCTTTAGTGCAGCAAAATCCGCTGCCGTTATTGGCCGGATCACTAACATAACTTAGCCCTTAACCACTTGCGCAACGGCTTGCTCAAAACGGGCTAAGCCTTCAATGATATCGGCATCAGGAATAACCAGCGATGGCGTAAAGCGGATCACGCTGGTGCCAGCCACTAAGGCCATTAAGCCCTGGTCGGCTGCCGCCAGCATAAAATCACGTGCTTTGCCGGCGTAATCGCTGTTTAACTGGGCACCAATTAATAAGCCCTGGCCACGTACTTCGCTAAATACATGGTATTTTTCGTTAATTTTGTTCAGCCCGTCTTTAAACAGCTGCGCTTTAGCTTTTACGCCGGCTAACACGGCCGGCGTATTCACCGTATTAAGCGCCGCCAAGGCCACTGCACAGGCCAGCGGGTTACCGCCGTAAGTCGAGCCATGGGTGCCAACCACCAAATGCTTGGCAATCTCGGTAGTGGTTAACATAGCGCCAATCGGGAAACCGCCACCCAGCGCTTTGGCTGTGGCTAAAATATCCGGCGTTACGCCATAGCCCATATAGGCATACAGCTCACCGGTACGGCCAACGCCGGTTTGTACTTCGTCAAAAATCAGCAGGGCGTTATGGGCATCACACAGCTCGCGCACGCCTTTAATAAACTCAACCGAGGCCGGCATAACACCGCCCTCGCCCTGCACCGGCTCTACCATCACAGCACAGGTGTTGTCGCTGATAAGCGCTTTTAAGCTATCCAGGTTATTAAACTCGCCATGCACGATAGCATCGGGCTTAGGGCCAAAGCCGTCTGAATAGGCTGGTTGACCGCCTACGGTAACAGTAAAGAAGGTACGGCCGTGAAAGCCTTGTTTAAAGGCAATGATCTGGTTTTTCTGCTCACCATATTTGTCTTTGGCATAACGGCGTGCCAGCTTTAATGCCGCTTCGTTAGCTTCCGCGCCAGAGTTAGCAAAATAGACTTTTTCGGCAAAGGTCGTGTCAACCAACGCTTTGGCCAGCAGCAGCGCCGGTTCATTAGTCATCACGTTAGATAAGTGCCACAGCTTGTCGGCCTGATCTTTTAATGCTGTCACTAAGGCCGGGTGACAATGGCCTAAACAGTTAACGGCAATACCGCCGGCAAAATCGATAAACTCGCGGCCGTCCTGATCCCATACGCGTGAACCTTCACCTTTTACCGGGATAATTTTTGACGGCGCATAGTTAGGTACCATCACTTCATCAAATAAACTTCTTGTTACCTGCATAAAAACCTCACTGCTGTCTGTGTTTAGCCGACCTTGGTTCGAATAATACGTGGCGGCGCTTTTTAAAGTGCCTTTATTATATTGGTCAGCAGTGTCATATTGCAGTATCATTATCAGCAATTTTACTACTTAATATTACAATTTAACGGCATGGATTTGCAAAGTGATAAGCAAAGAAGATGAGAAGTTACTCGCCGCCCTTAAGCACAATGCCCGGGCCAGTATTTCCGACCTGGCCCGGATGCTTAATTTATCGCGTTCTACGGTACAAACCCGCATTGCCCGCTTAGAGCAAAGTGGCGTGATAAAAGGCTATTCGGTCGATTACGGCGAGGATTACCTGACATCCTTAGTATCGGCCCATGTCAGTATTAAGGTGCGGCAAAAGTTAACTGCCAAAACCAACGTTGAGCTAAAACAAATCCCGCAGGTGTCGGCGTTGTATGCCATCAGCGGTGAGTACGATCTTATTGCTATAGTGCAGGCGCAAAGCACCGAGCAGCTAAGCCATATCCTGGATGACATCGGTAATTTAGACGGCGTAGAGCGCACTAATTCGTCAGTAATTCTGGAAACAAAATTTAAACGTTAGCGACAATATTGGCGGCTGCCAGCCGCCATAATGCCTGACTAACTATATCAGCGTAGCAGGGTCACAGTCGGTTCGCGTTGTTGCTGCCATAGCTCAGGCTTTGCTTGCAGGTAGTCAATAAAAGCTTGTGCTGCGACTTTACAGTCTACCCCCATGCTATCGCATGGCAGTGCTGGCAGGTTTGGATAGCGGGCGGCAAAAGAGAGCTTGCCACTGCTGTCGGACCTCGCTTCAACTTTCATTACCGGATACAGCGCAGCCTGCTGCTGGCGTAATACCAGATCGACCCGATCGGATCGCTCTGCCTGTAGCTGTTGCAGTAGCTGCCAGCCATCATTACCATCGGCCAGATAACTGGTGGTCACTAATGTGTAACGCGCGTTGTCATCCAGAGGTTGCCAACGGCCTTGCTGCTGAATATCCAACTGGGTAAGAATTGCCGTATCAGGCCCATTTTGCTTGGCAGTGTAACGAATACCGGCAACATAAGGGAATTTACCGGTATGGGCACCGGCTACCACCGACTGGCTAATAATGTCGGTAAGTAGGGCTCTCAGCTCACTGCCCTTTACGCTTAGCACACTTAGCGGCGTATTAAAGGGCAATACCTCCAGCCGGATATTGCCCTCGCGTATTTCACCGGCTGGCAGCGGCGCACGGATATTGCCGGCGCCAATCAGTGCCAGCTGCACCGGCTTTTTCATCAGCCGCTGCACATCATCGGTGTTGACGTACCACAGCATGGCATCGGCAATATGGCCGGCAAGCTTAGAGCCATGCTGGTCACTGCCACCAGAGCCTGGCAAACGCACATGTGCTACTTCGGCATCCGTTACGCTAATAACCTTGCCATAAGCCTCACGTACCGCCGGCAAGTAGTTGTTATCCAACACGGCGCGAAGCATTAGGTCTTCCTCAACAATGGCGGTGCCCGGCAGCCTGGCCACAAAGTGCTCTGTCGCCTGCTGTGCCTGGCTATCGATACGGCTGTCGTTAGTGCGAAGTGCTGAGCTGAAATAGTCACGGCTGGCCAGCAAGGTATTGCCGCCGCTGCAAGCCGTTAGGCGGCCATCGCGGTTAAATGTGAGTTCAGCCTGCCCTACCGCCTGGGCAAATTGTCCGGCCTGAACCAAACAAGTGCGGCCGACGCCGTCGGGATTGGTAACAACTTCGGCATAAGGCCGCTGCTGACCTAAATACCAGTGGCGAAAATCACCTAACAGGCTGTGCGAATGGCCGCCAACGATAGCATCGATGCCATTAACCGCGCTGGCCAGTGCCAGGTCGCGCTGATGGCCTAAATGTGTCAGGGCAATAATGTGTTGCACGCCTTGCTGTTGCAGGTAATCGACAGTGCGCTGCGCCGCGGCTACTTCGCTGTCAAACACTAAAGCGCCGGTATCGGGGGATATGCCGCGCATATCTTCCAGCGCCACCCCCAATACCGCCACCAACTCACGCCCGGCGGCCAGTTTTGGTGATGCTATGGCGCTAAGTTGGTTATTTTCCAGGGCAAATAACTGATAAGGCTTTAAATTAGCACTGTTTGCCAGTAGTGGCTCGTTTGAGGTGTCGACATTGGCCGCCAGCACGGGGAAATTAACCTTGTCGATAAAATCGGCCAGTTTGCTAAGGCCAATATCAAACTCATGATTGCCCAGTGCCATCGCATCAATATTCATTCTATTCAGAATATCGATATTAATGCGCTGCTCGAACAGCTCAAAATAAGCGCTGCCTTTGAAAGCATCACCGCCATGTAAAAATAGCGCTGGTATGGCATCTTGCCGGGCTTGTACACGTAATTGCTCGGCTTTTGTCAGCAAACGCGGATGGCCACCAATAAAGGTATAAAGCGACTGACTGTCGGCATTTTTAAAGGCGGCCGGGCTTGGATCAAACTGTGAATGGGTGTCATTAATATGAATAAGGCGCAGTGTCAGGCCAATATTATCGGCAGATGGCGTAGTGCAGGCAGTAAGAAATAATACAGTGCACAGAAAGGCAGTTTGCCAAAAGGCAGTGTGCTGTAAGCGCTTCATAACTAAACCCAATACAGTTAAAGATAAAATGGCCGGCTACCTTAAATACAATTCACTGCCGGCTCAAGTGAAAAAGATATGACAGCGCCAAATTTTGCCTAGTGCCAGGCTACCTGGCTGCGGCCCTGCTGCTTAGCACGGTACAAAGCCGCATCGGCACGTTCAAATAAGCTGCGAAAATTATCATCTGCTTTTAATGTGGCAACACCAAAACTGGCTGACACCGTTAACTGCTCATCCAGTGTAATGTGTTTTAGCCGCTCAATAATGCGTTGCCCTATCGCTACCACAACGTCCTGCTCAGTGTGCGGCAGGATCACGACAAACTCATCACCACCATAGCGGCCTATCACATCGGTTGGCCTGAGCATTTGCTGCGCTGCCAAACATGCCTGCTGCAGTACTTCATCGCCTTTACTGTGACCGTATTTGTCGTTAATTTGCTTAAAGTGGTCGATATCAAACACCATTAAACACAAAGCCTGATGCTGCTCCAAGCTACGGCTAATCTCTAAACTCGCCCGTTGCTGTAAGTGCTCGCGCGAGGCTACCCGAGTCAGGCTATCGGTAGAGGCTACCAGTTTAAGCTGCTGATTAGCTGCCGTTAAACTGGGTACAGCCAATGCAAATAAGGCATTAGCGGCAATTACGTTGATGGCAAACTGATACACCATGACGTAATCCATCAGCGCCAGTACGTTCACCAACAAGGCAATCACAAAGCTGCTTAACGCCACACTGACTGCGTTGTAAAATGGCGCTTCGGTGCTGGCGATCCACATATGCGGGATCACCAAAAAGAAGATAGCAAAGGCGCTTTCGGGGGAATCGGCATACCAAGCCAGCAACATCGCCAGACTGAGCAGGCTGATATTTAGCAGTAATTTGTACTTAAACTGCTTGCTGGCAATACGTTGCTGTGGCCCCAACACATCATCAAACACAAACTTGGGGGCTGGATATAACACACTAAGCAAACTTGCAAACAACGGCGCTATCACGATAACGCCCGCCATATCACCAATCCAGAAGGGTAGCCAGGTACGGCTAACCTCGGCGAACGGTAACATGCCAGACACCACCAAAGCACAAATCACCAAAGCTGTGGCCAGCAGCGCAGCAAGCGCGGCTATCACTAAAAAGCTAATGACAAAAAGGGGTAAATTAAACGCTGCGCTAAGCGCTATGTGGCGAAGTAGCCTGGCGCCGGCGTAATAAGGCAGAATATGCGCGATGGCAAACAGCAACCCGGCTTGGGTTAATTGCCAGAAATTAAGGTTTAATTGGTAGTAATGCCCGGCCCAGTAGGTAATACAGACACAAGCCGCTAGCAGCACTGGCATTACCCGTACGCCAACGATAAATAGTGCAGCAAAGGTTAAACCAGCCGCCGGAAACCAGACACTGGCATGCTCGGTATATTCAACCAGCAAGCCTAACATCCACACCGCTAACCAAAGCAAAAATAGCAGCAGATTGCGCCAAAGCACTGAGCCCGACAGTTGCCGGGTTACATCAGATAAGGCGTGGTAAAAATACGGCATAGCAGTTTTTTATTGTTATAGTTGCCAAAGCTTAAGCCGATTTATAACGCGGCGCGAATTTTTTCTGCTAAGGCTTTAATTTTTTCCATATCGCCCATTGCCGCGCCGTGGCCTTTTAGTTTCGATAAATGCTCTGGGATTAAATGAAAATGTAAATGCGGCACGGTTTGGCCGGCGGCTTCGCCATTCAGTTGCATCAGCACCACGCCCTCAGCACCTAAAGTAGATTTTAGCGCCGACATCACTTTTTGTACTGTGGTCATGGTATGGCTAAGCTGGTCTGCCGGGATATCCAGCAGGGTCTGTGCGGCAAATTTCGGGATCACCAGGGTATGGCCATCTGCCTGCGGCATAATGTCCATAAAGGCCAGTGTATAGTCGTCTTCATACACTCTAAAACTTGGGATTTCGCCGCGCAGAATTTTGGCGAAAATATTATTGTTATCGTAGCTCATGACATACTCCCAATTAACCTTTAACCGGGAGTATGCTAGCACATTATTTTATTTCAAGTGCTGGGCATGGAACCGAAAATGTTGCTCAATAAAGCTGGCGATGAAGTAGTAGCTATGGTCGTAACCTTGCTGCATACGGATCTGTGCCGAGGCGCCGCTTTGCTTTGCTGCCGCAATCAGGCTGTCGGTGCGCAGCTGCTCAGGGTAAAAGCTGTCAGCGCTGCCCTGGTCAACCAGAATAGGTGGAGGGCTTTTCGCCCCTGCCAGCAGCACTGAAGCATCATACTGCTGCCATTGGCTTTTATCTTCGCCTAAATAGCCAGTAAAGGCTTTAATGCCCCAGGGGCAGTTTACCGGGTTACCAATTGGCGAAAACGCTGAGATGCTGCGATAACGCTCAACGTTCCGCAGGCCAATTACCAAAGCACCATGGCCGCCCATTGAATGGCCACTAATACTGCGTTTATCTGACAGCGGTAGCTCTGCCTCAACCAGTGCCGGTAATTCGCTGACGATATAGTCATACATTTGGTAGTGCTTAGCGAATGGTTCACGCGTCGCATTGACATAAAAACCGGCGCCTAAGCCAAAATCATAAGCGCCGTTTTCATCATCTGGTATGCTCTCACCGCGTGGGCTGGTGTCCGGTATGATCAGCGCAATGCCAAGTTCAGCAGCGATACGCTGGGCACCAGCTTTAGTGGAAAAATTTTCGTCGGTGCAGGTTAAACCTGACAGCCAGTATAGCGCAGGCACCCTGGCGTTATCGGCTTGTGGTGGTAAAAACACCGAAAATTGCATCTCGCAGTGCAGTACGGATGATGGATGTTTAAAGCGGATTTGTTTGCCGCCAAAACACAGCTGTTCGCTCACTTTGGTTAATGCTGAAATTGTCATAATTTACCCATAGTGTGTAGGTAGGACAGATTACAACACCCGCCCTGGCTCGTCACAGCAACTATGCCGGGCTATCCTGCCCAGCACCAGAGGCCAGCTAAAGCTGTTCAAATTCGTTCCCGACGAATTTGTCGCCCGCTTTACCAGGGCTCAGACACTCTGTGCCGACCAGAACGGTGTTCTAATCCGTCCATCACTCACATCTGCTTCTTACTAAAAATGAATCACCGTGCGAATCGACTTACCCTCATGCATTAAATCAAAGGCTTCATTGATCTGCTCCAGCGGCATGGTATGGGTAATAAAAGTATCCAGCTCAAACTCGCCGTTTAAGTAGCGCTCTACATAGTCCGGCAACTGCGAGCGGCCTTTTACGCCACCAAAGGCAGTACCGCGCCATACCCGGCCGGTAACCAGCTGAAATGGCCGGGTGGATATTTCCTGGCCGGCACCGGCGACACCGATAATCACCGACTCGCCCCAACCTTTATGACAGCACTCGAGCGCCGAGCGCATTACATTCACATTGCCAATACACTCAAAGGAGTAATCAACGCCGCCATCAGTCATCTCAACAATCACATCCTGAATTGGCTTGTCGAATTTTTTCGGGTTAACCACGTCAGTTGCGCCGAGCTTTTTCGCGATATCAAATTTATCTTCGTTAATATCAATGGCAATAATACGGCCGGCTTTGGCCATTACGGCGCCAATGATGACCGACAATCCGATACCGCCTAAGCCAAATACGGCAACGGTATCACCTTCTTTGACCTTAGCGGCATTCACCACAGCGCCCATGCCGGTGGTAACACCGCAGCCGAGCAGACAGACTTTCTCCAGCGGCGCGTCTTTGTTAATTTTCGCCAGTGAAATTTCCGGCAATACGGTGTATTCCGAGAAGGTCGACGTGCCCATATAGTGATAAATCGGCTTGCCATCTTTGGAGAACCGCGTAGTACCATCCGGCATTAAACCTTTGCCCTGGGTAGCGCGAATGGCCTGACACAGGTTGGTTTTGCCCGATAAACAAAACTTACATTTGCCGCACTCTGGCGTGTACAGCGGGATAACATGGTCGCCCACCGCCACTGACGTGACGCCCTCGCCCACCGCTTCGACAATACCACCGCCCTCATGGCCCAAAATACACGGGAAAATACCCTCTGGATCGGCACCCGACAGGGTATAAGCATCAGTATGGCACACACCGCTGGCCACAATACGCACCAACACTTCGCCTTTTTGTGGTGGCATTAAATCCACTTCTTCAATAGATAATGGCTGGCCCGGGCCCCAGGCCACAGCGGCGCGTGTTTTGATCATTTGCATTGCATTATCCTTTTAATTAACTGCACAGACATAAAATTGCTTACCCGCAAGTGTAACCTGATTTTTATTTTTGCCATATCAGTATGAATAATACTAAAATGCAAATCAGTTTTTCAAATATGTAAAAATAGACAATCAAAAAGCCGATTTAATACGAGAAGGTTTAATTGAAACACTGGATTGGCATCAGCGAATTTGTTGCGGTGGCAGAGCAGCAAAGTTTTACCAAAGCTGCCCGTCAGCTGGACATTTCGGTAGCGCAGGTTAGCCGCAATATTGCCGAGCTGGAAGCCAGCCTGGCGATTAAACTGCTGTATCGCAGCACGCGCAGTGTCAGTTTAACCGAAGAGGGCTTGCTGTATTTGCAGCATTGTCGCCACTTAGTCGCCAGTTTAGAAGAAGCCAACCGCACACTGGCCAATTTAAAAGCCACACCGCGCGGCCAAATTAAACTTACTGCACCGGTGTTTTATGGCGAAACCCGCATTGCGCCGCTGCTGCATGATTTTATGCTGTTATACCCGGATACAGAGCTTGATTTACAGCTGAGCAATAGCAAACTGGACTTAGTACAAGGCGGTTTTGATTTAGCCATTCGCTTAGGCACACTGGAGAGCTCCAGCCTGATTGCGCGTAAACTGGCCAGTCGTACCCAGTATGTCGTGGCTGCGCCGGCTTATCTGGCTAAATATGGCACCCCGGCCAACTTAACCGAACTTGCCAGTCATCAATGTCTTACCGGCACCGTGGCGCAGTGGCGTTTTATGCAGCAGGGTAAAGTGGTCCAGTTTAAGCCTAAAGGCCGTATTGTCTGCAACAGTGGTGTGGCGCTACTGGACGCTGCACTTAAAGGGCTAGGCCTGGTGCAACTACCCGATTACTATGTTGCCGATAAGCTGGCCACTGGCGAGCTGGTGGCGGTGCTAAACGAGCAGCGCCAACCGGATGATGGTATCTGGGCGCTGTATCCGCAAAACCGGCATTTGTCGGCAAAAGTGCGGGTACTGGTCGATTATCTGGCGACGCAACTTGGTTCAGCTCCGGCGCTGTGATAGCGTTTTACTAACAGCATTTTTATGGGACCAATAATGAAACCTGTTTTTTCTACCTTAATTTCTGCCCTGCTGCTATTAGCGAGCAGCCTAAGTTTTGCCAACGATAGCTTTAAACAAGGCGAGCATTATCAGCTACTGGCCACACCACCAAGCTCCAAAGCACAGGTAGTAGAGTATTTCTCTTACTATTGCCCATTTTGCTATAACTTCGAGCCTATTGTCGCCGAGCTGAAAAAAGCCTTACCAGAGGGCACACCACTTAATAAAGTACCTGTCTCTTTTTTGGGTGGCAATATGGCCGCAACAATACAGCGCGCCCACGCCACGGCTGAGCTGTTACAGGTTGAAGATGCCTTTGCCGCTGCACTGTTTAATCAGATTCATCAACAGCGTAAAGCACCGCAAAGCCGCGGCGACATTACCAAACTGTTTGCCAGTATTGGTGTCGAGCAGCCGCAGTTGGATGCAGAGTTTAACAGCATGGTGGTAAACAGCATGATTACCCAATACGACGCCGAGGTGAGCGCTGCCGGCATCCGCTCAGTACCCAGCTTTGTGGTGAACAACAAATATCTGGTTAACATCAGCGCGGTGTCCTCACAGGAGCAGTTTAATGCGCTGGTCAACTACCTGCTTGTATTGCAAGCAGAGGCGAAAACAGAATGAATAGGGTAAAAATTGACCTGGTATCTGATATCGCCTGCCCCTGGTGTGCCATTGGCTACGCCAGATTGCAGCAGGCGCTGACTAGCCTGCCCGATTTACAGGTTGAGCTTCAGTGGCATGCTTTTGAATTAAACCCGGATAAAAACGCGCCGCAAGAGCCAATACTGCCGGCGCTAAGCCGTAAATATGGCCGCAGTGAGGAAGAAATGCGCGCCGCCCAAAGCAATATGATGCAAATAGCGGCCGATTTAGGGCTTAATTTCACTAAGATGCAGCAACGTTTTACCTGCAACACCTTTGACGCACACCGGCTGGTAAAGTGGGCAGAGTCGACAGAGCAAAAAGCCACGGCAATGAAACTGGCGCTGTTTGATGCTTATTTTGGCGAAGCCAAAGATGTATCTGATGCAAAAGTATTGGCTGATTGCGCTGTAAAAGCCGGACTGGATAGCGGCGAAGCTAAACGCATTTTAGCCAGTGATGCATACCGTGATACGGTGCAGCAGGATATTGCTAAATATCAGCAAGCGGGTATCTCGTCAGTGCCGGCTTTTATTATCAATAACAAATACCTGATCTCCGGCGCGCAGGAACCCGCACAATTAGTTGCGGCGTTAAAACAAATAGCTGCTGAGCAGGCTTAAGCGAGATAAAGACGCAGCGCAAAGGCTTTGCGCTTCGTCTTTTTATTTAACTTTCAGGTATTTAGCTTAGTAAGTGTTACAGCGTTTCTAACAGCAGCGCTATACCCTGGCCACCACCAATACACATGGTCACCAAACCATAACGGCCATTTATCCGCTTAAGCTCAGCCAGCAGTTTAATGATCAAAATCGAGCCAGTGGCGCCCACCGGATGGCCCAACGCAATAGCACCTCCGTTGGGGTTTACCTTGTTGTTATCAAACCCGAGGCTTTGGCTTACCGCCATCGCCTGAGCGGCAAAGGCTTCGTTAGATTCAATCACGTCTAAATCGGCCACCGTTAAACCCGTTTGCGCCAGCAGCTGTTGCACCGCAGGTATCGGCCCCAGCCCCATCACACCCGGCTCTACGCCGGCAAAGGCATAACCAACAATGCGCGCCTGTGGCTGTAAACCGCGTTTGTCAGCTTCAAGTCGGCTGGTTAGCAGCAGCGCCGCGGCGCCATCATTTAAGCCTGAGGCGTTACCGGCCGTGACAATGCCATCTTGCTTAAACGCCGGCTTCAATTTAGCTAAGCTCTCTGCTGTGGTATCCGCGCGGATATGTTCATCGCGCCTAAACAGCACTTCGCTGCGGCCTGCTGGCACGGTTAGTGGCTCTATCTGCTCGTCAAAATAACCCTGCTGCTGCGCATTGGCAGCACGTTGCTGGCTCTGCAGCGCAAAGGCATCTAAATCGGCGCGGCTAAAACCATATTGCGCCGCAATGGTTTCGGCGGTAATACCCATATGGCCGCTACCAAAAGGGTCGCTAAGAATACCCAGGGTTAAATCGGTCATACTGCTATGGCCCATTTTCAGGCCGCGGCGCACCTTGGGTAATAGATAAGCACCGTTGCTCATACTTTCACTGCCACCGGCAAGGGCAATCTTGCTCTGGCCCAGTTGTATCAACTGCACGGCCGATATCACCGACTGCACCGCCGAGCCACATAAACGGTTCACATTAAAGGCGGCAGAACTGGCTGACATGCCAGCATTCAAGGCGATGTGCCGGGCTAAATAAGCATCCTCAGCACTGGTGGTAATAATATGGCCAAACACCGCATGGTCGATATCCGTTGCCGCCACGCCAGCACGCTGTATTGCCGCTTTCGCCACCGCCGTGCCCAGCTGCGCCGGGCTTAAGCTGGCTAAACTGCCACCAAAACTACCAATAGCGGTGCGGGCACCAGCCAGGATCACGACATCAGATAACTGCATAATTTTTCCTGCTGAAAAACAAAACCCTGCGTTATGCAGGGCTCTGTGTCACGAATTTAAGGCTTGGTGTACTTCTCCAGCCACTGAAACACCTCGTTGTACCAACGTACACGATTGTCTTTATTTAAGATCCAGTGGTTTTCATCCGGGAAAATCACTAAGCGCGAGTCGATACCCTTGCGCTGCAGGTTAGTAAAGGCACCTAAACCCTGCGCATAAGGCACGCGGTAATCTTTTAAGCCGTGAATAACCAGCATAGGCGTTTGCCATTTATCGGCATGCACGGCGGGGTTAAATTTCTGATAGTCAGACTCTGGATTCCAGGCCGGGCCGCCTAAATCAAATTCCGGAAACCACAGCTCTTCGGTGCTGCCGTAAAAGCTTGGCATATCGTACAAACCAGCATGGTTTACCAGACACTTAAAGCCGGTTGGCCAGTTGCCGGCAATCCAGTTCATCATATAGCCACCATAAGAGGCACCCAGTGCACAAGCACGGTTGCCATCTATCCAGGGCTGGGCTTTTACAATGTACTCAAAGCCTTTTTTCAAGTCTTCCAGTGGCTTACCGCCCCAGTCACGGCTAATTGAATCGGTAAAGGCCTGGCCATAACCGGTAGAGCCATGAAAATCGACCATCACCACCGCATAACCCTGAGCGGCATACATCTGCGCATTCCAACGCTCGTTAAACATATTGCCAAAGCTGCCTTGCGGTCCGCCGTGCACTAAAAACGCCATCGGGTATTTTTTCTTGGCGTCAAAATTCCACGGCTTTACCAGATAACCGTACACGGTTTCGTCATTGGCGCCTTTAAAGCTAAATTGCTCATAGTCACCAAACTGCACTTCTTGGCGCCAGTCGGCGTTGATGTCGGTCAGTTGGGTCAAATTGCTACCATCCAGGTTTAACTGAAATACCTCTGGTGGCATATCCAGTTTGTGGTTGGTAAACACCAGTTTATCGCTGGCCACATTTAACGCGCCAGCAGTGCCATCGCCAAACACTTTGCGTACATCACCAAAGCCGGTGTTAATGGCATAAATGCTGTACTGGCCAACATCCTGCGTAGTGACATACACAGTGCGGTTATCCGGGCCAAATTTGTAATCGCTGACAGAGCGGTCAAACTCAGGCGCCAGCTCTTTTTTCTGCCCGGTCACCATATCCAACAGCATCAGGCTGAATTTATCGGCTTCGGCCTGTGGCTTGCTCATGGCTTTATAGGCCATAAAACGGCCATCACTGGAGAACGACGGCTGTGCATCCCAGGCGGGGTTGGCCGCGGTTAAATTCTGCTTTTCACCACCCGCTACCGGCACCATAAAGATGTCGTAATTGGTGTGCCAGGCCTGATCTGCAGCAGGAATTTTCGCACTAAAGACTAAACGGGCATTGTCTGGCGTAAACGCCACTTCTTTCATACCGGCAATATTGGTATTCCACTCGCTCATCAGGTTAGTGGCGTCTTTCACCGCCCCCTGCCCCAGTGCCGCCACATGTAAATGGCTGCGATATGGCGTTAACCAATGATCCCAGTGGCGAACCATTAGCTGGTCATAGGCCATGGCGCTGTCTTTTCTCGCCGCATCTGCGGCTTTGGCATCCAAGGTACATTGCAGGTTCTGACAGCCGGGCTTCACCGCTAACGCCAGCGCAATCTGTTTGCCATCGTTTGATACTTTAAAACCCTCTACCGGCAGCGGTAAATCGGTGACCTGCAGCGCTTCACCGCCGTACAGTGGCAATTGCCATACCTGGTTCGAGCCGCTGCGATCGGCAATAAAATAAAGACTCTGGCCGTCGCTTGCCCACTGCAGCTGGCTTTCGCGGCCGGCGCTTTGGGTTAAACGGGTCACTTTATTTAAGTTGGATAAATCCATCAGGTATAAATCAGATGACGTATCTGCCGGGCTAAAACCGGCATTAGTCTGGCCGTATGCCAGGAAACGACCATCGGGCGATAACACCACATCATGCAGTTTATTAAAGCGGTTTAAATGCTCTACGGTTAATGGCCCTTTGGCCGTGGCGCTGGCGGATGCCAGCAGCGCCAGCGCAACTAAGGTCTTGTTCATGCGTATCCCTTGATTTTTAGTTGTTATAAGCTGAAAAAATAAAGGCCACAGCAGTGCTGTAGCCTTAATTCGGATTAGGCTTTTAACGCCGCATCCAGAACTTCAATTTTGGCTTTCCAGATAGCCGGCCCCTGCTGATGCACGTTGTTGCCGTTAGGGTCAACCGCCACGGTTACCGGCATATCCTGCACCTCAAACTCGTAAATGGCTTCCATACCTAAATCGGCAAAGGCTACCACGCGGGCTTTTTTAATCGCTTTAGATACCAGATACGCTGCACCGCCCACCGCCATTAAATACACCGCCTTGTGCTTTTTAATGCTTGCTACCGTTTTATCGCCACGCTCAGATTTACCAATCATGCCAAGCAAACCGGTTTGCGATAACATCATGTCGGTAAATTTATCCATCCGCGTTGCGGTTGTCGGGCCGGCCGGACCTACCACTTCATCGCCCACCGCATCCACCGGGCCGACGTAGTAAATAAAGCGGTTTTTAAAATCGACACCATCAGGTAAGGCTTCACCACGGCTTAGCATATCGGCTATGCGCTTGTGCGCGGCGTCGCGGCCGGTAAGCATTTTGCCAGATAACAGCACGGTTTCACCGGCTTGCCAGCTTTGTACTTCCTCTGGCGTTACGGTGTCTAAATTTACCCTACGTACATTACTACCAAGCTCCCACGTCACCTGTGGCCAGTCTTCCAGTTTTGGCGGCTGAATATCGGCTGGCCCCGAGCCATCTAAGTGGAAATGCACATGGCGCGTTGCAGCACAGTTGGGGATCATCACCACGGGTAAGCTAGCAGCATGGGTCGGTACGCTATTAATTTTTACATCGACCACAGTAGTTAAGCCACCTAAGCCCTGAGCGCCAATACCCAGTTTGTTTACTTTTTCATACAGCTCTAAGCGCAGCTTTTCATCAGCCGTTTCTGCACCTTTAGCAATTAAATCCTGAATATCCACCGGCTCCATTAAGGCTTCTTTGGCCAGCACCGCCGCTTTTTCAGCAGTACCACCAATACCTATGCCGAGCATACCTGGCGGACACCAGCCAGCGCCCATTTTCGGTAGGGTTTCCAGCACCCAATCGACAATAGAATCAGACGGGTTAAGCATCGCCATCTTGGTTTTGTTCTCAGAGCCACCGCCTTTGGCGGCAATCATCACTTCAACATGATGGCCGGGCACTAAATCGATATGCACCACTGACGGCGTATTGTCTTTGGTGTTTTTACGCAGCCCTGCCGGGTCTGCCACTATAGAGGCGCGCAGCGGGTTATCCGGGTTTAAGTAAGCACGACGGGTTCCTTCATCCACCATCTGCTGCACCGTCATATCGGTTTTATCCCACTTGACGTCCATACCAATTTTGACAAAACAGGTCACAATACCGGTGTCCTGGCAAATCGGTCGGTGGCCTTCAGCAGACATGCGCGAGTTAATTAAAATTTGCGCTATGGCATCTTTTGCCGCCTGGTTTTGCTCTTTGTGGTAGGCCACCTCCAACGCTTTGATAAAATCCAGCGGGTGGTAATAAGAGATATATTGCAGAGCATCTTCGATGCTATCGATAAAGTCTTGCTGGCGAATAACCGTCATGTTCTACCTGTCCTCTGACGCCTCTGGCAGCGCCATGTTTAACTATTTTAGCGGGTGCTGGTATGATAGCGCGCATCAGAAACAGCGGCTAGCCCCATTAATGCAGCAGTACCTTATTCCAGCGGAAATTTATGGCAATACGCCTGACACCTTACTCAATTTGTTTAGTCACTTCGCCAGCCAGCCCTGGTCGATGCTGCTTGACTCAGCCGCACCTGAGCATGTTAACAGCCGCTATGACATTATCGTGGCCGAACCGGTTGCTACACTTGTAGCCGAGCATGGTTATTGTGTGCTAACCGACGAGCAAGGTAGCCATCATTACAATGAAGACCCTTTTACCGTACTTAACTGCGCGCTAAAACGCTATTTTCCTACTCAAGCCCACAGCAATTTGCCTTTTATCGGCGGCGCCATGGGTTATTTTGGCTACGACTTAGGCCGTTATATTGAAAAGCTACCCACCACAGCAAAGGCCGATATCAAACTGCCCGATCTGGCGGTAGGCCTTTACCAGTGGGCGCTAATACTCGATAAGCAAAAACAACAACTGTGGTGTGTTGATTATTGTGGTAACGCCGAGCAGCGCTGGCAAAAATTGCACAAACGTTTACAACAAAAAATAGCGCTAACCCCTTCTTTTAGCTTAACGACACCCTGGCAGGCGAATATGGATAAACACGGCTATGTCGCGCGGTTTAATCAGGTACAGCAGTATTTACTGAGTGGCGATTGCTACCAGATAAACCTGACCCAGCGCTTTAGCGCGCAGTATCAGGGTGATGAGTGGCAGGCTTATTTACAACTACGCGATAAGAACGCTGCGCCTTTTTCTGCCTTTATCCGCCTGCCGCAGGGTGCGGTACTCAGCATCTCGCCCGAACGTTTTTTACAGCTACATAGCGGCAAAGTCGAAACCAAACCGATTAAAGGCACCCGGCCGCGTGGTATTTGCCCGATGACTGACGAAGTGGAAGCCGATAACCTGCGCCATTCGGCGAAAGATCGCGCCGAAAACGTGATGATAGTCGATTTGCTGCGTAACGATTTAGGCAAAGTGTGCCTGCCAGGAAGCGTTGCCGTGCCGCAGTTGTTTGCCATTGAGAGCTTTCCGGCGGTACATCATCTGGTTAGCACGGTAACCGGCAACTTATCGCCTGAGTACAGCGCCTGCGATTTATTGCGCGGTGCTTTTCCTGGCGGCTCTATTACCGGCGCCCCCAAGGTGCGGGCGATGGAGATCATTGAACAGCTAGAGCCACAGCGACGCTCTGTATACTGCGGCGCTATTGGTTACATTAACAGCTGCGGTGATATGGACACTAATATTGCCATTCGCACGCTGATTTGCAGCGAAGGGCAAATTCACTGTCAGGCTGGTGGCGGCATTGTCGCCGACTCCGACGCTGATAGCGAATATCAGGAAACCCTGGATAAGGTAAATAAAATTCTGCCGGTGCTGGCCGGGGCGGAGCATTAAGATGCTAGCCGTTGAGTTTCGACAGCGCTTTATACTGCAGCAAGCCGCGGCAGCCGACATTATCGCGGCCGGTGACAAACACCAGGCTGCGGTGTTAGTGCCGATAATTAATTATGGCGACAAGCTGCAGGTGTTGTTTACCCAGCGCGCGCTACATTTACGCCACCACCCGGGGCAAATCAGCTTTCCAGGCGGGCGCATCGAGCCAGGCGAAACTGGTAGCATCGCCGCGCTGCGCGAAGCCGAAGAAGAAATTGGTTTATTGCCCAGCGCGGTAGAGTTACTGGGCCACCTGCCGCTGCAAAGCACCAGCACCGGTTTTACTATTCAGCCCTGGGTGGGTTTGCTTAAACCGCAGCGTCGCTGGATTTTGCAGGTCGATGAAGTGGCCGGTGTGTTTGAAGTGCCACTAACGCATTTCTTACAGCAGGAAAACCGCTATCAATTTAGCCTGCCGCTACGCGGTAAAGTACAGCAGCTACACGCTATGCCATATCAGGATAAGTTTATCTGGGGGGCTACCGCCGCCATTTTGCATAGGTTGTGCCTACAACTCGCATAAGATTTTTCCATTAGTTTTTCTCATCTGTAATAAGCGCTGACCAGTTACCAACCGACTTACAGAAGCACGCTGCTTGGGCTACAATGACGCAATTATGATAACGACCAAACAGAATAAATTATGATTATCAGCGCTTTTGATATGTTTAGCATCGGCATTGGGCCGTCCAGTTCACACACCGTTGGCCCGATGCGGGCGGCGAAAAAGTTTACCGATGACTTAACCGAGACAAACCTGCTGGAAAAAGTGGCCAGCGTGAAAGTAGAGCTTTATGGCTCGCTGGGCCAAACTGGTGTCGGCCACGGTACCGGTAAAGCGGTGATTTTAGGCTTAGCCGGCTATTTGCCTGAAACGGTAGACCCGGATGCGGTGCCGGGATTGCTAAAACAAGTACATGACGAGCAGCAAATCCGTCTGGCAAAAAGCCACCCGGTCAGCTTCCCGCGCGAGGGTGCTATTGTATTTCACCGGCGTAAAACGCTAAAAGAGCACTCTAACGGCATGGAGCTGATTGCGCTAGATAAGGACAAAAACGTGGTGCTAAGCGATGTGTATTTCTCGATTGGTGGCGGTTTTATTGTTAAAGCTGAGGATTTTGCCAAAGAAAAGGAAGCCGCCAGTCAGTTTGCCGCTGATAACCCGCCGCCGTTTCCGTTCGAATCAGGTGCTGAGCTGCTGGCTCTGTGCAAAGAAAACGGCTTGTCAATTGCCGGCCTGATGCTGGAAAACGAAAAAGTATTACGCAGCCCGGCACAAATTACCGATGAGCTGAATAATATCTGGCTGACTATGCGTGCCTGTATTGAGCGCGGCATTAAAACCGAAGGCATACTGCCAGGCGGGTTAAAAGTAAAACGCCGCGCTCCGGCACTGTATAAAAAGTTGATGGCAGAAAAAAGCAGCGACCCATTGCAGGTGATGGACTGGGTTAACCTGTTTGCCTTAGCGGTAAACGAAGAAAACGCCGCCGGTGGCCGGGTGGTTACCGCACCGACTAACGGCGCGGCCGGTATTATTCCGGCGGTATTAATGTACTACGATAAGTTTATTCAGCCAGTTACGCCGGATATTGCCGTACAGTATTTGTTAACAGCCGCTGCTATTGGCATTTTGTATAAGAAAAATGCCTCTATCTCTGGCGCAGAGGTCGGCTGTCAGGGCGAAGTGGGCGTCGCTTGCTCAATGGCGGCGGCCGCCTTAACCGAAATTCTTGGCGGTACACCTTCGCATGTAGAAAACGCTGCAGAGATCGGCATGGAACATAACCTTGGCCTAACCTGCGACCCTGTCGGTGGTTTGGTACAGGTGCCGTGCATTGAGCGTAATGCCATGGGTGCGGTAAAAGCGATTAACGCTTCACGCTTAGCACTGCGCGGTAGCGGCGATCACAAGGTGTCGCTGGACAAGGTTATAAAGACCATGTGGGATACCGGTAAAGATATGCAGACCAAGTATAAGGAAACCTCTCGCGGTGGTTTGGCAGTAAATATTATCGAGTGTTAACACTTAGCAGGCCCGCGATAGCGGGCCTGCTAGTTAAAATTAACCTGGTTTTTTCGCCCAGGCGGCACACCAGCCCTCGCTGGCGACTAATTTCCCGGGGAACACACCACAGGGGCGCCAGGCATCGCCCTCGTTGCCCTGAATAAGCATACAGTTAGCACAGTTTTGCCCTTCTTTGGCCGATTTATGCACATACTGCAGCGCTTTGGCCTGTGGGCTTTCGGGGTCTACCTGCTCGGCGGCAAACGCTTTTAAGCTAATACCACCCATGCTTAAGCCCACCACGCCCCCGGCGGACAGTTTAAGAAAACGTCTTCTGCTATTGCTCATTGTTATTGCCTCTGATGTTGTTTATGGTCACTTTATTGCTGCACTTGTGGTCTTGTTTACCCTAAGACCTTATTGTTCTGAAAATTTGTACTGATTAACGCGCGACTTGGTTTAGTCGGCTTTTTTCTGCGCGGCCGGCAAACCAAAGCACTTTTGTCACGTAACAGTTACAGTGCTGAGCTTAGCAGCGACAAGCAGGAACTTCTTTGATGGAAAACAACATTATTATTACCGGCGCCGCCCAGCGGCTGGGTTTGCACTGTGCATTAAGTCTTCAGCAAGCGGGTTATCAGGTGATTGCTACCTACCGCAGCGAAAAACCCGGCCTAGCACAGTTGAGGGAAGCTGGCGTGCAATGTGTGCAACTGGATGTGACTGATCATGTGGCACTGTCGGCCTTTGTCAGCAGCATGCAGCAGCAGTTAACCAGTTTACGTGCATTGATCCATAACGCCTCCGACTGGAAAGCCGATTTACCAAGCGCTCCAAGCCCCGACAGCCTGAAGCAAGACGCTGCCATATATGATGCGATGCAGGCTGTGCATGCCAAAGCGCCTTATTTACTTAACCGCGCTTTTACACCGCTACTGCAAGCCCAAACCGGTGCCTGCGATATAATTCACCTGACCGACTTTGTCGCCAGCGTCGGCAGCAGCAAGCATATGGCCTATGCGGCCTCTAAAGCCGCGCTGGAGAATTTAACCTACAGCTTTGCCCGCGCCTTAGCACCCAAAGTAAAAGTAAATGCCATAGCGCCAGCGCTTTTGATGTTTAACGAACACGATGATGCGCAGTACCGGCAAAAAGCGCTGCAAAAGTCCTTGCTGCAAGTGGAGCCTGGCGCTGCAGAGCTGACCAATACCGTGCTGTATTTACTGCACAGCCGGTATATAACCGGCAAGGTGCTGGCGTTAGACGGTGGCCGGCCGCTCAAGCTGCCATAATAGGCACTTGACCGCGCAATGCTTTTAAAAGGAGCCGGCAACAGGCAGAATAATGGCACTTCTTGAGAAAGAGCTTCGCTGATGAGAAAACCCCTTTGTTTATTGGCCACTTTGGTATTTACAGGTCAAGCCATCGCGGCACAGCCGGTAGCCGGTAAGTGGATCACCGATTTAAGCGGCCAAACCCTTAATGATCCGCAAAGCTCCGGCTTTACATGG
Organism: Rheinheimera fenheensis; assembly: GCF_039871805.1. NCBI lineage: Bacteria > Pseudomonadati > Pseudomonadota > Gammaproteobacteria > Chromatiales > Chromatiaceae > Rheinheimera > Rheinheimera fenheensis. The sequence goes on along the minus strand of NZ_JBDPJM010000012.1, from coordinate 17,924 downwards.
CGCCACGGCGAGCTAATTCACTTAGGCGATAACAGCGCGGCTGAGCCGATGCGCAATAAGCTTTTGAGGATAAACCCACAATCCGCACAGTTACTGGCAGAACCTCTGCCTATTACTGTGGCCGAAAGCGTACTAAATGGCTGCTTTGGCGAGCTGTTTAAACACTATGCCGATTTTGAATCACTAACCTGGGACAGAGTGGATGACACCGTGTTTGTTAGCGTAACGGAAGACTCCTCCTTTGTGCAGTTAAGCCCAGAATGTCAAGCGCGCTATGGCGAAACAAACTCCACCGACTACCCCACGTTACTGGTAAAAATTGATACCGATAAACCATTAAGCCGTGCGCAAATTAGCGCGGTACGCCCGGTGCAGTTCCCTGCAGCGTCTTTGGTGGGTAATGCGCCTAACGACGGCATTGAAGGTTTAGCCTTTGATAATTCCGGTAATTTGTATTTAGCACTGGAGCAAAATGCGGCCAATGCGCCGATGATTTTCAAAACGCCGTACGATAAAACCTTTTGGCAACAGGACGGCTATATAAAGGTACAGGATACCGGCTTTGTGCTGCCGGTACCGGATGCTAAAGACCACCCGATTAACGGCCTGGATTATCTGCCGGCGAAAAAAGCCGGCCATCCGGGTTATTTAGTGGCGGCCGCGCGTAATGACGATCAGCTTTGGATCATCGATATTAGCCAGCAGCAGGCGCCATTTGTGCAGCAAATGGCCTACTATGCGCCTACGCCGGCCGACAGCCCCTGCCCGGCTTATGAATTTATGGTGCAAACGGCTATAGAAGGTGTAGCTGTGTATGGCGAAACGGTGTATCTGGTGAATGATGCCTGGAAAAAGCGCTACCCCGACAATATTAACTGCCCGGCCAATGCGGCTCACTTTAACAAATTTGCGCCGTTGCTGTTTACGCTACCGGTAGACCCGCGCTGGTTTATCAACACGGCACAGTAAAAACACCTGCGAGTTGTAAAATCAGACTGTGCACAACTAGGTGAACCGGCATAGCTCTGCTATGATCAGCCGCTGTTCGCCCCTTGGCACCACTTGCTAAGCGGCAGAGAATTCTTGTTGTTGCAGGAAATGCTATGATTAACCACTTTCGCATCTTGGGCGTTAAAAGTAACGCCAGCGAAGATGATATTAAAAAAGCTTACCGCCGTTTGGCCAACAAATATCACCCAGATAAACTGCATGGCTTAAGTGACGAAGAAAAAGACGCCGCAGCCACCCAGTTACAACGGGTTAAGGTCGCTTATGAGGTGTTGTCAGATGCCAAGCTACGCGCGGCCTACATTAAAGATTTTAATAATGTCATTGTAACCGACCCTGCTGCTGCTATGCAGGAGTTGTGGGATCAGTACTACCCTTAATCATATCGATGAGAACCGCCCGAACGAGCCGCTTATGACAGAAAAACTGGATCTTGCGCGTATTCGCGCCCTTCACCGCGATGCCAAGGACAATATCGAGTCTTACTTGGACCCTGATACGCCCAAAGCGCTGGAGCAATTTACAGCCAAAATGAAAGCTATTTTACTGGCCGATCCCGAGATGCTCGACTCGGTGCCCGAGTACCTGCCAATGGCGCTGTACGGCCGGGTGAAGTTTCCGCCAGCAGCAAAGCCTAAATGGCAGCAATGGCTGCAGACCGGTAAAGCGCCGCAGTGGGACGAATTTAAAACCGCCATCGCCTTTGCTAATGCCGATTTAGAGCTGGTAAAAGCGGTAAGGGCCTACTCGCAAAGCTTGTTAATCGAAGCCTGTGCTGTGCTATTTATGTTGGATAATGCCAGTTTAACTGCCATAAGCCGCAATAGCGCCCCGGCTGAAGCCGCTGAGCAGGACGACAATACAGGCGATGACTACGCTGATGACTATGCCGACGACTACAGCGACGATTATGACAGCGGCGATAGCGATGAAGAAGGTTACGACGATCAGTACGACAATATTCGCTTTAAGGGAGAGTAAGGTTAATGAGCACCAGTTTAATTGAAATTGCAGTAGCGGAAATTAAAGAGCTGGCAGTGGTAGAACCCAAGCAGGCCAGTAAAAAGTTCGAGCTGATTGCCAATACCATGAGCGATGAGCAGTTAACAGAAGTCATTGAACAAATTGATATTGTTACCCTAACTCAGATTAACAGCGAGCATGATATTTCTTTCCCGTCAATCATGACCGAGCTGATGACGCCCGAGCGCATTCGCGACATCGTCTGCCAGCAACCGTTGTACTGGGAAGAGAAAATTAAAAACAATGCCGAAGAGTTAAAACAGCACACCTTTGATTTTTTAACTTATCTTATCCGCACCCAGGACAGTGAAGAGAAGCAGGCCGAAATTCTATCCTGTATCGCCGAAGATCCGGCCGGATTGTTCTATTTATCTATTCCTTTTATCGAAATATACCGTGGCGAAATTCTCGAATACGAGAACTACTGGGAAGATAAACTGTACGAAGATGAAGAGCATTTAGAGGAAGCTGAAGCCTATACCGAGCGGCAACTGGCAGAAGACACGCACAATCTGGGTTTTGACGACCCGCGCAGTTTACTGGCGTTAATCCGCCAGCTTACCCCTGAAGTAGAAACAGCGATTAAAGCACTTATCCGTAATGAAAATTCAGGCTGGGAAGGTATTATCAACAAATTTGCGGCAGAGCTGGTGCTACAAGCCAAAGAGAAAAACCAGGCCACGGACGATGAGTTCAGCGAAGTGGACGAGATGTTCAGCTTTCTGGATTAAGGACAAGCAGTTATGCAGTTAATCGTTCGTGATAGCAGTAACGGCCCTTTTTTAAGCCAAGTGCTCAATTATGCCCGCGCTGAAAGCCTGCTTGAGCCGACTGAGCTGGCGCAGATAAAAAGCAAAGCCGTGCTGATGAGCCTGAAATTTGCCGACAAGTTCTACAACAAATATAAAATGCATCTGCTGGAGCAAGCAGCTTATGACGTGATTGGCGTGGTAAGCCTGGGCTTACAGGAGCTGAGCGAAAAAGACCCTGCCCGCGCATTAGCCGTATTACAGGCCCCGGAAGGTCTGGTAAAGCCATTTCAAAAAGGCTGGAGCATGCTGGTCACGGTAAGCAAAAAAACCGGTAAGACGTCGCTGTATGGTGAGGTGGCTGAGCAGCTGCTGCAAAGCATTTCCTGCCCGCCTGATGCCGAAGAATGGGACGGTTATCAGCAGTATCAACAGGCGCTTATCGAGCACCGCCGCACACAGTCGATGCAACTGCTACAACAGCAGTTTTATATGCGTACACACTTTGATGAATTTGAGCATTTCAGCTTAGAGGAAGTATTGGCCGAAGTGGTATTTTATCGCGCCCTGACCGGTAGCGATAAAGTGCGGGCTGATTTAAAGCAGCGTATTGTTAACATAACGCTTAAACCTGAATGGTTTAACGAGGCGTTTTTTCATGCCCAAACTGACGCAGCGCTGGCACAGTTGCCGGCTGAAAATGCCGCCGCCATCCGAGCAGACTTGGGCCAGCATTTTATGCCGGCACTGCTGCGCACCCTACAGTTTGCACAGAAGTATCAGCAGTTGGTGGCAAGCCAGGCCTCACCTGAAAAGCTGGATGCGTTTGAGGGCAAACAAGGTTTAACCAGCCCGTTACTGGGATGGCCGCAGTATCTGGTGTTATAAACACCAGAACTGCTGTAACTGACGCTGAAACAATACGTTATCACCACTGCTATAAAAGCTGTCTGGCCCCCGTACATCGCCGGTATTAAGTAAACCAAGCGCGCTAAGCCTGCGCTGCAGCTGTTTCGCCACTGCCATTTCGGTGCGCACTATCGTAATTGCTGGCCCGGCCGTGTCAGCAATCAGATCCACGATAAGGTTATAATGGGTGCAGCCCAGCACCAGGGTGTCGGCGCCTTGTGCCAATAGCGGCTGAATATAACTTTGCAACAGCTGGCGCAGCTCTGGGCTTTCAAGCGCCAGTGCCTCAATAAGCGGCACCAGGCCAGGACACGGCTGCAGCAAAATACGGGTGTTACCTGCAAAGCGCGCGCTCAGTTGGCTAAAAGCCGGTGTTTGTAGGGTGCGAGGCGTAGCCAATACACCCACTACTCCCGACTTACTGACCAATGTTGCCGGCTTTACTCCTGGCTCTACGCCAATAATTGGCACACTACACTCTGCTCTTAGCCTGGCAATTGCCGCTGTAGTGGCGGTATTACAGGCAACTACTATAGCTTTCACGCCTGCGCTTAGTAGCTGCTGGGTAATAACCTGCATGCGTTGGTAAATATACTCATCTGATTTTTCACCATAAGGCGCATGGCCGGTATCTGCGAAATAATGCAAACGCTCGCCCGGCAAGAGTTGGCGAATTGCGCGTGCAACCGACAGCCCGCCAATACCTGAGTCAAATATTCCTATGGGTTGATGCGGGTGCAATACGGGGTCAATTGTCACAGCAGCAGACTCTACCAGCTCGAAATAGGTTTGATGGTGGCTATTATGCCACAGTAAGATAAACCTTGACTGACTGTCAGGCTAACCTGTCACGCTGCTTTGACAGCAGTAGAAAAAATTTGCACGACAGGATAATTTTTTTTCGGGCAAATCGATTTAAAATCCTGTATATTGTCGCACTATTTTTAAACCCTAGCTTATAGAGATGACTATGTCAGCAGATTTATCCTTATACAGAAACATTGGTATCTTCGCCCACGTTGATGCCGGTAAAACAACTACAACAGAACGTATCCTGAAACTGACCGGTAAGATCCATAAGTTGGGTGAAGTTCACGAAGGTGAATCAACGACCGACTTCATGGAGCAGGAAGCCGAGCGTGGTATTACTATTCAGTCAGCCGCGGTTAGCTGCTTCTGGAAAGGCCACCGTTTCAACGTTATCGATACCCCGGGTCACGTTGACTTCACCGTTGAAGTATACCGTTCACTGAAAGTTCTGGACGGCGGTATCGGCGTATTCTGTGGCTCTGGCGGTGTTGAGCCTCAGTCAGAAACTAACTGGCGCTACGCTAACGACGCTGAAGTATCACGTCTGATCTTCGTAAACAAATTAGACCGTATCGGTGCTGACTTTATCCGTGTTACCGAGCAGGTGAAAAAAGTTCTGGGTGCTAACCCGTTAATCATGACGCTGCCAATCGGCCGCGAAGACACCTTCAAAGGTGTGGTTGACCTGTTAACCAAGCAAGCTTACGTGTGGGACGAGTCTGGCCAGCCAGAGAACTACACTGTTACTGACGTACCTGCCGATATGGCGGATGACGTTGAAATGTACCGTCAACAGCTGATCGAAACTGCGGTTGAGCAGGACGATGACCTGTTAATGGCGTACATGGAAGGCGAAGAGCCGTCAATTGAAGACATTAAGCGTTGTATCCGTAAAGGTTGCCGTGACCTGGCGTTCTTCCCAACTTACTGTGGTTCTGCCTTTAAAAACAAAGGTATGCAGTTACTGTTAGACGCTGTTGTTGATTACCTGCCGTCACCAACTGAAGTTATTCCTCAGCCACTGACTGACGAAGAAGGTAACGAAACCGGCCAGCACGCTATCGTATCTCCAGACGAGCCGTTCCGTGCGTTAGCATTCAAAATCATGGATGACCGTTTCGGCGCCCTGACTTTTATCCGTATTTACTCAGGTGTACTGAACAAGGGTGACACCATCCTGAACTCCTACACCGGTAAAACTGAACGTGTTGGCCGCATGGTTGAAATGCATGCGAACGACCGTACCGACCTGACCACAGCACAAGCTGGTGACATCATCGCGCTGGTAGGTCTGAAGAACAACACCCAGACTGGTCACACCCTGTGTGATCCTAAGTCTCCTTGTACTCTTGAACCCATGGTATTCCCAGAGCCGGTAATCTCTATCTCTGTAACACCAAAAGACAAAGGTTCGGTAGAGAAAATGGGTATCGCTATCGGTAAGATGGTTGCTGAAGATCCAACCTTCCGCGTTGAAACTGACCCAGATTCAGGTGAAACCATTCTGAAAGGTATGGGTGAATTGCACCTGGACATCAAAGTAGACATCTTAAAGCGTACTTACGGTGTTGAATTAGTAGTTGGTCAGCCTCAGGTTGCTTACCGCGAAACTATTACCCGTGAAATCGAAGATAGCTACACGCACAAGAAGCAGTCTGGTGGTTCAGGTCAGTACGGTAAAATTGACTACCGCATTCGTCCGGGCGAGCAGAACTCAGGCTTCAAGTTCACTTCAACAGTAGTGGGTGGTAGCGTTCCAAAAGAATTCTTCCCGGCTATCGAGAAAGGCTTTGAGTCTATGATGTCAACCGGTCCTCTGGCTGGCTTCCCGGTATTGGACGTTGAAGTTGAACTGTTCGACGGTGGTTTCCACGCAGTTGACTCATCAGCTATCGCGTTCGAAATCGCAGCTAAAGGTGCATTCCGTCAATCTATGCCTAAAGCTGGCCCACAGCTGTTAGAGCCAATCATGAAAGTTGACGTGTTCACTCCGGAAGATCACGTAGGTGATGTTATCGGTGACTTAAACCGTCGCCGTGGCATGATCTCAGGTCAGGAAGCGGGTGTAACTGGCGTTCGGATTAAAGGCGACGTACCACTGTCTGAGATGTTTGGTTACATCTCTACCCTGCGTACTATGACCTCAGGCCGTGGTCAGTTCTCTATGGAGTTCTCGCACTACTCACCGTGCCCGACTAACGTCGCGGACGCGGTAATCGCCAAAGAGAAAGAAAAGAAAGCAGCTGCTGCTAAAAACTAAGCTGTAGCGCTTTGATAAAAGCCCCGCCGGTTTTCACCGCGGGGCTTTTTTATTGCCGGCATAGCGTAATTATCAGCAGAGATGGCAAGGCTGTCATGATAACAGTACTTGCCTGAAGCCTTAGCGCTCAATCAGTACCGGGTATTTCAGGTATTGCTGATCATAAAACGGCATCTGGCGGTAAAACCAGTTGTAGCGCGCACGCGGGTTGTTTCTCAGCTGCTCATCCTCTGCCAGCGCCTTGTCAAACTGCTGCTTTAAGGCCGGCTGATGCGCCAGCATTCGGGCAATTAATGGCTCTATAGCATAGGGTTCAAAATACTCGGTGCGCTCAAACATCCCCGGGAAAAAGCCCCAGCTTAAGAATGAGTCGGGCGCGCTGGGCTCCAGCAGCGCTACCGCTAAACGGCCCAGCGGCTGATCGGTACTTACCCTAACCCAACCGGCAGTTAGGTTGCGCTGTACACTGTGCTCACTAAAGCGAGCCTCGCTGAGCATAAAGCGGCTTTCAAAGGGCTTATCGGCAAAGCGATAGTCTTCTACGCTCAGCTGCTGCAGCTTGAGCTTTTTCGGCTGAGCCAGCGTGGTCATTTCAATACCGTGCAGCTCCAGGCGGCTAATAACCAGCTGCTGCTCAGGTGGGATCCAGTAAGCTGCCGGGATTTGCACAGTAACATCGGCCACTTTATCCCAGTACACTGGCAATTGCTTATACAACACAGGCTTGCCGGTCCAGGCAACATAGGGCGCACCACTGATGTCAGATTGGCGCAGCTCGTAGCTCATGCCTTTAAAGTCGATAAAATCAGCTTGTTCACTGGCTTTGTAGCTCAGCACCAGCTGTTGTGGCCTGGCCTGTAAATCAGCCTGGCGTGCCAGCATCAGTGCTTTGCCCTGCTCGTTTAACAACGTAAGGCTTCTTTCGAGTAACACATAAGTACCCAACACCCTTTGGCGGTAAGACTTTAAGCTGTGGTTTTCCACCAGCACAGTGGGTAAATGGCGCACATCACCATAGCCATTGGAAAAGCGCGGGCTGGCAGTCCAGCCACTAATACCTTTGCTAAAATCATTGTTGTCGACACCAAATACCAGCGGCCCGGGGATATGGCCGGCTTCAGTCAGCGCTGCGTTGACCGCGGGGCGATACACCTTTGCCAACCAGCTGGCGGCATTCACACTTACAGCAGCGAAGGGTTCGTTAAAGCCGTAGGTAATATCGTACTGATAATCTTCGCCATCGGTAACATGCACATCAATATACAAATCGGGCTGATATTGCTTCAGAACGCCTAACAGCGCCTGCATCTCCGGTGCATCGGCTTTGGCATAATCACGGTTAAGATTCAGGTTTTGTGCGGTGGCGCGCCAGCCTTGCTGCAAGGGGCCGCGCTGGTTCATCCGGTTATACAGCGAGCGTCGTTCATGGCCGTCGGGCGATAACACCGGAATAAATAGCACGTCAGCGTTATCCAACAGTGCCGCTTTGCCGCCGTGGGCAATATCACGCAGCAGCATTAGACCGGCATCTTTACCATCAATTTCACCGCTGTGAATACCGGCCTGCACTAATAACAATGGCCGATTAGGGTTATTCGCTATTTTGTGTAGCACCTTACTGGCCTTCACCAAATAGAGTGGCCGCCCCTGTGGGCTTTGGCCAAACTGCTCCAGCTGCAGTAAATCTGAGCTGTCTACCAACTTGGTTAAATAGGCCAGTGTGGCAGCATAATCCGGGCTATCAGTCAGGCCACTAAGCTCTGCCGGCGTGACCCAGGCATCGCCCTGCTGTTTTACCAGTTGCTCACTTGCGCCCTGCCAGGCGGGTAATGGCGGTAACCAGTCATCGGTGGCTCGGCCCTGGCCAGAGGCGGCCAGACAGAGTGCCAGCATTGACGGAGCTAAAAGCTTCATGGTGTTTCCTGTGGCGTTTTAATATTAAACATACTGCAATACAGCACCGGTAAAAACACCAGTGTCAGCACAGTGGCAAAACCTAAACCGAACATAATCACCACCGCCAGGCTGGCAAAAAACACATCGCCCAGCAGCGGTAACATACCTAAAATGGTGGTAATGGCGGCCATAGACACTGGCCGCACCCGGCTGACAGCACTGTCAAACACAGCGTTAAACGCCGCTTTGCCCTCGCTAAGCTCCAGCTTGATTTGCTCCACCAGCACTATGCAGTTTTTTATCAGCATGCCGGACAAACTTAAAAAGCCCAGCAGCGCAATAAAGCCAAAGGGCGCCCCCAGCAGTAACAAGCCAAAGCTCACACCAATAATAGCCAGCGGCACACAAGCCCAAATCACCAAGGCACTGCGCAGCGAGTTAAACAGTAACACGGTGATAATAAACATCATCAGATAGCCCAGCGGCAGCGAGCTAAACAGCGCGGTTTGCGCTTTTTGCTGCGCTTCATACTCACCGCCCCAAGTGAGGAAGTAGCCGGTTGGCAAAGTTATGGCTTCAATATCGGCTTTGACTCTGGCCAGTAAGGCAGAGGCGGTATCGTCAGTTAAACTGTCATGCTCGGCCATCACGGTAATGGTGCGTTTGCGATCACGGCGCTGAATTTGGGCATCTTCCCATACCAGATCAAAACCGGTGACGACCTGGGTTATCGGCACATAACGCTGCAGTTTATTGCTGTACACCTGTAAATCGTACAAAGCATCGAGGTTATCGCGTTCGGCCAGAGGCGAGCGGGCAATAATAGGCAGCAAATGGGTGCCATCACGATAAATGCCAACAGTACGGCCTGACATGCTGCTTAGCAGCACCTCATCGATATCCTGCTTACTGATACCGGCGCGGCGCGCCATCGCTTCATTGAAACGCGGCCTAATCACTTTGGTGCGCTCACGCCAGTTATCCCGCACGCTAACCGCACGGCCATCGGCCAGTAAAATGGCTTTCGCTTGCTCGGCCAGAGCACGCAGTACGTCAGGGTCGGCACCACTGAAACGCGCCTCAATTTTTGCCGGCGTTGAAGGCCCCACTTCTAAACGCAGCAATTTATACTGCAAACGCGGCAGCTGTTCGGCAATGTAGCGCCGGGTTTGTTGCATCAATTCAGGTAACTGCTCTAACTGCTCAGCACGTACAATAAGCTGGCTGTAGGCGGCAAAGTTTTTCTCCGGCTGATAGGTCAGCATAAAGCGCTCAGCGCCGCGGCCGCTGGTACTGGTCACATGGCTTACACCCTCAAGTGTTTGCAGATAACGCATCAGCGCCAGCGCACCCTCTGCCGAATGGCGGATATCGGTGCCGGCTGGCTGCCACAGGTCAACCAGAAAAATGGGCGTATTCGATGGCGGAAAAAACACCTGTTTCACCTTGCCAAAGCCCACTACTGCCAATACCAACAGCACCAGCGTTAGCGTGTATGTTAGTGCGCGTTGGCGCAGCGCCAGCCACAGCAGCTTGCGGTACAGAGTAAAAATAATGCCCTGATACAGCTGCGCAGGCTCGCCCTGCTCTTTGGGCGCTTCTTTAAATAGCAGGCTGGCAAAAAACGGTGTCAGTGTAATGGCCGTAACCCAACTGAGCAGTAAGGACACCAGCAGCACCCAAAACAGGCTGCCGGCAAACTCGCCGGTAGCATCACTGGATAAACCAATTGGTGCAAACGCCGCGATGGCTATTACTGTTGCACCCAATAGCGGCCATTGGGTCTGCTTTACAATTAAACTGGCGGCATCGGCCAGTTTAAGCCGGCGCTGCATACCAATTAAAATGCCTTCGGTAATCACGATTGCATTGTCGACCAACATACCCAGTGCAATAATTAGCGCGCCCAGTGATACACGCTGCAGCTCGATATCCATTTGCAGCATAAAAATAAAAGTGCCCAGCACGGTTAATAGCAAAATAAGGCCAATCAGTATGCCGCTTCGCAGCCCCATAAATACCAGCAGCACCAATATGACTATGGCTACGGCTGCCGCCAGATTGACGATAAAACCGGTAACCGAATTGGCCACTTCGTCAGGCTGGTTGTAAATAGTATGCAGCGTGATACCGACCGGGCGGTTGTATTCCAGCTCAGCCAAGCGCTGCTTAATTTGCGCGCCGGCATCGACCACGTTAACGCCGGATGAAAAGGATACGCCCAGCGTGAGCGCATTCTGGCCACCAAAACGAATGAGCTGTGCCGGGACTTCGGCATTTTCGCGATAGACCCGCGCCACGTCGCCTAAATAAATCAGCTCTTTTGAGTCGGGGCTTGAGATAATCAGGTTTTCCAGCTCTTTTACCGATTCAAACTCACCGGTCGGGTAAATGCGCAGCCGGTCTGGCCCGACTTTAATAGAGCCGGCATTGGCCACCATATTCTGACTTTGCAGCAGTGCCGATAAGGTTTGCGGCGCTATGCCCAGCGCAGTCAGCCTGGGCCTGGAAATTTCGACGATGACCTGCTCCTGCTGCACACCGGACACCGCCACTTTACCCACACTTGGCACCAATACCAGCTCGCGGCGCAGAAAATCGACGTAGTCTCTTAGCTCATCGTCACTGTAGCCGTCACCGGTCACCGCATATAAAATGCCGTAGACATCGCCAAAGTCATCTTTTACCTGCGGCACCTGCACACCTGGTGGCAGTTGTGGCTGCAAATCATTCACTTTATGGCGCAGCTCATCCCAAATTTGTTTTAACTCTTTGGCGCGGTAAGTGTCTTTCATCTCGACCATTAATTGCGATAAACCGGCGGTTGAGACAGAAGTGACATGGTTCACGTAAGGCAGTTGCTGAATGGCATTTTCCAGCGGATAGGTGACTTCTTCTTCGACCTGGGTCGGTGATGCCCCCGGATACTGGGTGATGATAAGCGCTTGTTTTAGCGTAAATTGCGGATCTTCCAGCCGACCTAGTCCCATGTAAGACACTATGCCGCCACAAAGTAAAATAGCGGCGAACAACCACGACGACGTTCGGTACTTAATAAAATAGCGGGCGATATCCATGCTTACAGCCCCCGCTCACGCACCCAGGGCCGCACGCGCTGGCCTTCCGTTAAGTGCTGTATACCGGCGCTGACCACCTGCTCACCTTCCGTTAAACCCGCGGTAACCGCTGCACCGGCACTGCTTAAGCTTTTCACAGTAACGGCTCTTTTCGTCACCATGCCGCTGTCAGGCTGATATACCCAGACATAGCTTTGCTGCTGCGCAAGGGCGATGTCGGCGGGCATAAAGATGGCACTGGCCGGAATGTAGAGCGCATCAGTGTATACCGTACTGATTTTACTGACCTCAGCAATCACATTGGCTGTCATGCCAGATAGCACGTTAAACTCAGTCGGTGTTGGCATACTGAACACCACCTTAAAACTGTTGGTGGCCGGATCGGCCTGCGTGTCCCACTCGCGGATGCGGGCACGATAACGCAGGTCCGGGTGCGAGTCGAACACCACTTCGGGTTGATAATCAAAGTCTTTGCGCACATTGGAGATCACATCTTCTGGTACCTGAATGATCACATCAACCTGATCGCGTACCTGTAGCTCCATAATCGGTTGCTGGGCGGCGACGTTTTCGTGGTTTTCGACCAGCAGACGGGAAATATTGCCGGCAAAGGGTGCCTCTAACCGGGTATAACTGAGTGCCGTTTCGGCGGTAGATAAATCCGCCTGCGCCACCTGCAGCTGCGCTTTGGCTTCATCGAACACAGCTTGCGATACCAGTTTTTGCGCAATAAGCTGCTCAGCGCGGGTAAACTGGGTTTGTGCCAGTTCAAAGCGGGCTTTGGCCTGATCGAGCTTTAACGCAAAATCGGTGTCATCAAGCCGGGCTAACAGTTCACCTTTTTGCACCATTTGGCCGGGCCGGGCTACCAATTGTACCAATTTACCACTGACACGAAACGTCAGGCTGGCACGCTCAGTGGGCGCCACCACCGCCGGAAACTGGCGCACAGCCCCTTGTGCCTCACTGCTTACCTGATGCAGTTTTACCGGCCGCACTTGCTCGGCTACAGGCTCGGGTGCAGGTTTTGAGCAACTGGTTAATACTATGGCAGCAAGGCTGACGCTAAAAAATACGGGCAAGGGTCGACGCATGAGTATCATCCTGAAACATGAAAAAATGAAGGTGCAGAACAAGCTTAGCCAAGTCTGACCAGCGCGCCTTATTTAACCGCAAAAAAGCCTTGCTTAACAGCATGTTTTTTTCGCCATGATGAAAAAACCCGCCACAGCGGGCGGGTTTTAATAAAAAGAAAGCACGGCTTAGAAACGGTAGCTGATACCTAACTGATACAGCTCGTCTTGTGTAACATAGTTATCAAAGGCGACGGCGGCTTTAAGCGCCAGATTCGGTTGCAGGAACCAGCTGCCACGCAGTGTAAAGCTGTCTTCCTCAGCGTTAACCAGATCATCTGACAGCCAGTCATATACCAGGCCGACAGCGATATTGCGGCCAAAGTAATAATCGGCAGCCACGCTGTACTCTGAAATATCGTTGCCTTTCACATCCATAAAGCTGGCTTCAATATTGATAAAGTTACCTTTTTCCAGCGCCAGCAGCTTTTTCGTGCTGATACCATACTCGGTATAACTGCCCTGCCCCTCGTTATCGATGTTACGGGCATCCAGTTTTACCAGCCAGTCACTGGCCACAAAATAACCCAGGCTGATATCCAGTTGCCGATCGTCATTGCCGTTAACTTCGCTAACCGCAGCTGCGGCATAGAAATTGTGTGCCTTATCCTGATAGACACCGCCCAGCTGCCAGTTACTGAAACTAAACTCCGCCACGCTCGGCAAGTCAAACTTGGTGTAGTCATAACCGGCAAACACACTGGCATTACGGCTGATAAACGCAGCTTCGGCATAAGGAACAGTGCCGCTACGCACTGGCGTTAAATAGAACTCATGGCGCAGTGACCAGTTTTGTAGTTCACCGGTTGCAACATCACCCCAGCCAAAGCTGGCGTCTGATTGATGCTGATAGCTATTGGCCAGTGCAGAGGCAGAAAAAACGGCGATAACAGAAGCTAACATTGTAGTTTTCATAACTGTCCTTCAAAAATAAAACCCAAGGGCATTAAAGGCTGACGCAGCCCGCGCGCATACTAGCAGTTATTGCTGAACAATCAATGAACCCGGCACCTGTTTAGCCAGTTGTTTTGTAACCAGTTTATACTGTAAGCACATCGGTGCACGACCGGCTAAATTTCAAGCAGCGCTTGCTTTAACAACAGCACCTGATCGCGCAGTTTTGCCGCCTGCTCAAACTCCAGCTCCCGGGCATGCTGCAGCATTTTCTGCTCCAGCTGTTTAATTTCAGCTTCTACCTGATACGGCGTTTTACCTTTTATTAACCGCACTTTTTCGGCCACCAGCGGCAGTACCGTCTTGGCGTCCTGGCCTAAGTCCATTACATCGGCAATTTTGCGTTTAATCGCCTGCGGCGCTATGCCATGCAGCTGATTAAACTGCAACTGCTTAGCACGACGACGCTCGGTTTCATCTATCGCCCGCTGCATAGAGCCGGTAATGCGGTCAGCATACAAAATGGCCCGGCCCTGTAAATTGCGCGCTGCCCTGCCTATGGTTTGAATAAGTGAGCGCTCAGAGCGCAAAAAGCCCTCTTTATCAGCATCTAATATGGCAACCAGCGACACTTCCGGAATATCCAGGCCTTCTCGCAATAAGTTAATACCCACCAGCACATCAAATACGCCCAGGCGCAGGTCACGGATAATCTCCATCCGCTCAACGGTATCAATATCCGAGTGTAGATAACGCACTTTTACGCCATGCTCGTTTAGATATTCGGTTAAATCTTCGGCCATTTTCTTGGTCAGCGTGGTTACCAGCACCCGCTCCTGGCGCTCAGCACGGATAAAGGCCTCTGACAATAAATCATCTACCTGTGTCGCGACCGGCCGGATCTCAATTTGCGGATCCACCAAACCGGTGGGGCGCACCACCTGCTCGACCACTTCACCAGCCGAGTGCTCAAGCTCATAGGCGGCTGGTGTGGCTGATACATAGATGCGTTGTGGCGCTATCGCTTCAAACTCGTCAAACTTTAATGGCCGGTTATCCAGCGCCGAGGGCAGACGAAAACCATAATTGACCAGGTTCTCTTTACGCGAGCGATCACCTTTATACATGGCGCCAATTTGCGAAATGGTCACGTGCGACTCATCAATAAACATCAGACCATCGGCCGGGAAATAATCCAGCAAGGTAGGAGGCGGCTCACCGTTTGCACGGCCCGACAGATACCGCGAGTAGTTTTCGATACCTGAGCAGTAACCCAGCTCAATCATCATCTCGATGTCAAACAAGGTACGCTGGCTAAGCCGCTGCTCTTCTACCAGTTTGTTATGCGCTATAAGCTCGTCCCGGCGCTGCTTAAGCTCAACCTTTATCTCGTCAACCGCCGCCAGGATTTTCTCGCGCGGCGTAACATAGTGCGTTTTCGGATACACCGTATAGCGGGTAACAACCTTTTCGACTGCGCCAGTTAAGGGGTCAAATAAGCTGATACGCTCAATCTCTTCATCAAATAACTCAACACGTACAGCAATGTCGTCCGACTCAGCCGGGAAAATATCAATCACATCACCACGCACCCGATAAGTGGCACGGGCAAAGTCAATGTCGTTACGGCTGTATTGCAGCTCGGCCAGCCGGCGCAGAATAAAGCGCTGGTCGACGATATCGCCCACTTTTAAATGCAGCAGCATTTTCATGTAAGATTCAGGGTCACCTAAGCCATAAATGGCCGATACCGAGGCAATAATCACGACATCGCGTCGTTCCATCAGTGCCTTAGTGGCAGAAAGGCGCATCTGCTCGATATGCTCGTTAATAGAGGCATCTTTTTCGATAAAGGTGTCAGTAGAAGGCACATAGGCTTCTGGCTGGTAGTAATCGTAATAAGAAACAAAGTATTCCACCGCGTTATTGGGGAAGAACTCTTTCATTTCGCCATACAGCTGAGCTGCCAGGGTTTTATTGTGCGCCATAATCAGCGTCGGCCGGTTCACCCTGGCTATCACATTCGCCATGGTAAAGGTTTTGCCTGAGCCGGTAACGCCCAGTAGGGTTTGATGTGCCAGTCCGGCTTCAAGTCCGTCTACCAGCTTATCAATGGCCTGTGGCTGATCGCCGGCAGGCTGATAACTGGAACATAATTCAAAGTCGCGGCTCATTGGCTCTCCTGTAAGCTACGGGTTACAGCCCAGTTAAACCAACCCCAGGCTAAGGCGGCTGTGCAGATGTTGGCGATAACGCAGCCGATAAACAAACCGGTAACGCCATAGAGTTTACCACCAAGCCAGGCCAGTGGCACATAGAACACAAAGAGGCGCACTATGCTAAGCAACAGTGCACTGCCCGGCTGATGCAGCGCATTGAACGACGAGTTCGTTAAAATAATAATGCCCTGAAGGCCATACGCTAAGGGCACTATCCACAAAAACTGGCAAATAATACGCACCACTTCAGCCTCGTCACTGAATAAACGCGCCAGCGGTATCGCCAACAATGCCAGCAAGACATAAATGCCAAACTGCCAAAACATCACAAAGCGGCCACATAGCCGGTAAGCCTGCTGCACACGGTGCAACAAACCGGCCCCAAAGTTCTGGCTGACAAAAGGCGGTAAGGTCATCGACAGCGCCAGCACCACCAGACACGCCATACTCTCCAGCCTGACCCCTACGCCAAACGCTGCCACCGCTGCATCACCATAACCGGCAATAATGGCTGTCAGTACCGCCATGGCCAGTGGCGTGAGCATGTTAGCGCCAGCGGCTGGCAAACCAATACGCAAGATTTTACGGCAAATGCCAATAAGGGTAGCCGGCCTAATCCACTGAGTCGCAATCAGATCGTGTTTTACCAGCAGGGCAATAATCATCACCGAACCAAACACCCATGACAGCACAGTAGCAATGGCTGCCCCTTGCATACCCAGCGCTGGTAGCGGGCCCAGGCCAAAAATCAGCAGTGGGTCGAGCACAGCATTTACCAAACCTGAGCCGGCCATAATAAGACTGGGGGTTTTAGTATCCCCGGCAGCGCGCAGTACCGCATTACCCACCATAGGCACCACCAGCAACACTGCGCCGGCAAACCAGATATCCATATATTGCCGGATAAACACTAGTACATCGTTACCGGCGCCCAGGGCGCGGAAAAGCGGCAGGGTAAAGACATAGCCAACTAAGGCTAACAGCGCAACCATAGCCGCAGCCAGCCATAACGCCACCTGGCCATCGGTACGCGCTTCCGTTAGGCGCCCAGCGCCAAGCGCCTTAGCAATCACCGCTGAGGTACCAATACTCAGACCAATTGCTAAACTAATCAGGGTAAAAGTCACCGGAAAGGTAAAGCTGATAGCGGCCAGCTCAACCGTACCCAGCATACTGATAAAAAAGGTGTCGACCAGGTTAAAGCTCATCAGCGTGATCATGCCCACCAGCATAGGCAGCGTCATCGCCACTAAGGTGGGCTGGATCGGATTTTGCGTCAGTGAATTGGCAGAGGTCATAACTACAGCACAGTTGAAGTGTCGGCCTATTGTAAAGAAAAGCCGGTGTGGGCACTACGCCTATTAAGCCGCTTCGCCGCGTATACCGGTTATTGCATCCTGATACGGTGTTAGCTGGTGAAACAGTTCACATTTCCGCCTTGCTTAAGCTGTGCCAGTTTTTTTCCGTTTAACGAAAGTAAACCGCCACGACAAAAACAGTAAAGCACTGTTTTATAACAGATTAAATTTTCGTCGCAAGTCACTTGACCTACGACAAAGCTAATGTCTATGCCGTATTGCGCTGGAAACACCCTGCTCATTCACAGAGTTATCCACAGTTTCTGTGGGTAAGTGGCTGCAGTGGCCGCCAAACCTGGCTACGACTGGAAAATCGTTTCGCTTTGAAGTTATTGCCCGAACACGCCCTGCTATTTTTTAGCTTGTTTCAGTTATTTTGCGATGAATCAGGGCACTGGCGTGGCCGCTTTGCTCAAACAATATGCAAGTGGTCAGCAATAGCAAAAATCCCGCAGCCAAAGTGTTGACAGTGGGTATAGCTGGCATTAGTATTGCGCCCCGTTGAATGCTGTTCCCTAGTAGCTCAGTTGGTTAGAGCGGCGGACTGTTAATCCGTAGGTCACTGGTTCGAGTCCAGTCTGGGGAGCC
>NZ_JBDPJM010000026.1:0-841 GCF_039871805.1 Rheinheimera fenheensis | reverse complement strand
TACATCATCGTGTTCATGAACAAGTGTGACATGGTAGATGACGAAGAGCTGTTAGAGCTGGTAGAGATGGAAGTACGTGAGCTTCTGTCAGACTACGACTTCCCAGGTGATGACCTGCCAGTAATCCGTGGTTCAGCGCTGAAAGGCCTGGAAGGCGATGCAGAGTGGGAAAAGAAAATCCTGGAGCTGGGTGAAGCACTGGATACTTACATCCCTGAGCCAGTACGTGCGATTGATAAGCCATTCATCATGCCAATCGAAGACGTATTCTCAATTGCAGGTCGTGGTACAGTAGTAACAGGCCGTGTTGAGCAAGGTATCATCAAAGTTGGTGAAGAAGTTGAAATCGTAGGTATCAAAGATACGACTAAGACAACTTGTACTGGTGTTGAGATGTTCCGTAAGCTGTTAGACGAAGGTCGTGCAGGTGAGAACATCGGTGCGTTGTTACGTGGTACTAAGCGTGAAGACGTAGAGCGTGGTCAGGTATTGTCTAAGCCAGGTTCAATCAAGCCACACACTAAGTTCGAAGGCGAAGTGTACGTACTGTCAAAAGAAGAAGGTGGTCGTCATACGCCATTCTTCAAAGGCTACCGTCCACAGTTCTACTTCCGTACCACTGACGTAACTGGCGCAGTAGAGCTGCCAGAAGGCGTAGAGATGGTAATGCCAGGCGACAACCTGAAGTTTGTTGTTGAGCTGATTTGCCCAATCGCGATGGACGAAGGTTTACGCTTCGCAATCCGTGAAGGCGGCCGCACAGTAGGTGCTGGCGTAGTATCAAAAATCCTGGCTTAATAAGCTGAGATTAAAAAAGGCCCTGCGGGGCCTTTTTTGTTGC
>NZ_JBDPJM010000011.1:0-133189 GCF_039871805.1 Rheinheimera fenheensis | reverse complement strand
GATTGTACTGGGTTCGAACCAGTGACCCCCGCCTTGTAAGGGCGGTGCTCTCCCAGCTGAGCTAACAATCCATGGGATATCAATTTTTAATCAAACACTTTTAAGATTGGTGGATTGTACTGGGTTCGAACCAGTGACCCCCGCCTTGTAAGGGCGGTGCTCTCCCAGCTGAGCTAACAATCCACGCTGTTTGATGGCGCTCATTATAGGGAGCATGTTTTAGCTGTCAACATTAATTTGCCAAACACGGTTTGCTTGCTGTAAAAGTAGACACTCTAACGCTGGCGCCGCTAAAAACCCGCCGCTTAGTCCTACCATAGCGGGTGCATCCGTTAAGCAGCATTGTTACAATACGCGCAATCTTGCACAGTGGTGGATAAATTATGTCTCTTGTTACCCGTTTTGCTCCAAGCCCGACCGGTTATTTACATGTTGGTGGTGCCCGTACGGCGTTATTCAGTTGGTTATATGCGCGCAAACATGGCGGAAAATTTATTCTGCGTATTGAGGATACCGATTTAGAGCGTTCAACGCAGGAGTCGGTAGATGCCATTTTAGAAGGCATGCAGTGGTTAGGGTTGGATCATGACGAAGGCCCGTATTACCAAACAAAGCGTTTTGATTTATATAAAGAGGTCGTTGCGCAGCTGTTGGCAGAGGGTAAAGCGTACAAGTGTTTTTGTACGGTAGAAGAAGTTGACGCCATGCGCGAGGCGCAAATGGCGGCTGGCGAGAAGCCACGTTATAACGGTATGTGGCGTGACAGAACAGATCACCCAAGCGATAAGCCTTATGTTATCCGCTTTAAAAACCCGCAGGATGGCGTGGTCGTTATCGATGATATGATTAAAGGCCGTATCGAGATTGCTAATGCAGAACTGGACGACCTGATCATCGCCCGCAGTGACGGTACGCCAACCTATAACCTGACAGTAGTGGTTGATGACTGGAAAATGGGCATTACCCACGTGATCCGTGGTGATGACCATGTGAATAACACGCCACGGCAGATGAATATTTTGGCGGCATTAGGTGCTGATATTCCTAAATACGCCCATGTGCCAATGATTCTAGGTGATGATGGTAAGCGCTTATCTAAGCGCCACGGCGCTGTCGGGGTGATGCAGTACCGTGACAATGGCTTTTTGCCTGAGGCGCTGCTGAATTATTTGGTGCGCTTAGGTTGGTCGCATGGCGACCAGGAAATTTTCAGTAAAGATGAGCTGGTACAACTGTTCGATTTAGACAGCTGTAACCGCGCGCCTTCGGCGTTTAACACCGATAAACTGATTTGGTTAAACCAGCACTATATGAAAACGCTGCCGCCAGAGCAGGTGGCAAAGCAGTTAGAGTGGCACCTAGCCGCACAGCAGCTGGATATTACTAATGGCCCGGCGCTGACAGAGCTGGTAAAAGCCCAGGCAGAGCGGGTGAAAACGCTAAAAGAGCTGGTTGAAGTAAGCCGTTATTTTTACGAAGACTTTAGCGAATTTGACGCTGAAGCAGCCAAAAAACATTTACGTCCGGTGGCGCTGGAGCCTTTACAGGCGGTACTGACTAACTTGTCAGCATTGACTGAGTGGTCACAAGAGGCAATCCATCATGCTATTAACGCTACGGCTGAGCAATTAGGCGTAGGTATGGGCAAAATTGGTATGCCGCTTCGGGTAGCGGTAACCGGTGGTGGTAACTCGCCTGCATTGGACATTACGCTGTCACTGATTGGCAAAACGCGCAGCCTGGCGCGGCTTGAACGCGCTATAGAGTTTGTAAAGCAGCGGGCCAGCGAATAGCCAGACGACAATCGTTGAATGGTGCAGATCTTCAGCTCAGCGTCGCTGGGCTGAAGCAATTAAATTGATACAATTAAGCGGCGAGTCAGCAAGGAAGCAAATAATAACAAGCCAGATGCACTATCACTCATGGGTAAACCGCTAACAGGAGTTACACAACGATACAATGCATGTTTCTATAATCGGTGTCGGTATCGCGCTGATGTTAAGTTTGTTTGGGGTGCAAGCGTCAGAAACTGCCAGTCTGCCAGACACTGAAGAGCCGTTACAGCCAATAGGCTTTTTCGGTACCGTCACTGGCGATGTTGAACTGGGGTTTCTGCTAACATCGGGCAATACGGATGCTTTTGCTATTCGTGCTAACAGCGAGCTGGTGCACGAGCTGGAGTATTTTCGTAACCGTTATCAGCTACAGAGTTTACTGCAGAAGAGTAATATCAATGACGTAAACAGTGGTGAGCAAAACCGGGTCACTACGGCTAGTCGATATAGTTTTACCGGTCAGAGTAACTACAAACTCGTCACTGGCAGTGAATCGGTATTCGGCCGCGGTGCTTATGCTTATGATAAGTTTGGTGCTTTTACACAGCAAGCATCCTTGGCCGTGGGCTACGGTAACCGAATTTACGAGCAGGGGACTAATTATCTGGATTTAGAAACCGGTCCCGGTTTTGCTCAGCAAGAGAGTGCGGCTGGTATTCGGCGCAGTGGTGCTATTTGGTTTTTAGCGGCCAATCTGGATTATAAGTTGTGGGACAACAGTAGCTTTCGCCAAAGCCTGGAGAGTGCCGTGTCACTGGACGGTGAAAACTCGACGTTGCTCAGCCGTAGCAGTTTGACAGCAAAAGTAGCTGATAAACTGTCGATGCGATTTAACTTTGTTGTGCGCTACAACTCAAGACCAGAGGCTAACCTGCGTAAGACCGATGTCGAAACTTCAGCATCGCTGGTGTACACCTTCTGACCACAGCTGGGCGCAATATTGCGCCTACTAATTCACCAATTCGTTGCCAGTGGTGGTATTGCTGGCAAACGCCAACAGGTTATCGCTGGTTACGGTACTGATTTCCTGCAATGCTTCGCGAGTGAAAAACGCCTGATGGCCAGTAATAAGCACATTAGGGAAGGTGAGCAGCCGTTTGAAAATCTCATCATCGATAACTTGCTCTGACAGGTTTTCAAAAAACAGATCTGCCTCCTGTTCGTACACATCCAGCCCAAGATAGCCAATTTTACGGTTCTTCAAGCCATCTATTACCGCCTTGCTGTCTAACAATGCACCACGGCTGGTGTTAATCAGCATAACGCCATCTTTCATACTGCCGATGCTGTAGTGGTTAATCAGGTGTTTAGTGTCGGGCGTCAAAGGGCAGTGTAAGCTTATGATATCGCTTTGTGCATAGAGTTCAGCCAGTGATACATAGTGCCCACCTAATTCACTGATAACGGGGCTTTGCTGAATATCATGGCACAACAATCTGCAACCAAAACCGTGTAATATACGAGCTGTTGCCTGGCCTATGCGGCCGGTGCCAATTAAGCCCACGGTTTTGCCAAACAGATTAAAGCCGAGCAAGCCGTCCAGGGCAAAATTGTCATCGCGTACTCTGTTGTAGGCTTTATGTAATTTTCGGTTAAGGCACAGCATCATACCAATGGTGTGCTCAGCGACGGCTTCGGGCGAATAGGCTGGTACTCTGGCCACGCGAATGCCTAGTGCTTTGGCGGCATCCAGATCGACATTATTAAAACCCGCGCAGCGCAGTGCCACCATCTCAATGCCCATTTCAGAGAACTGTTGTAGCACTGCGGCATTAACATCATCATTGACGAATACGCAGACAGCATGGCAGCCTGCGGCCAGTTTGGCACTTTCGTTGTTTAAACGGCTGTCAATGTAGCTAAAATGCAGGCTGCTATCGGCCCATTGGCTAAAACCATCGCGGTCATATTTTTTTGCACTAAATACGGCAACTTTCATGGCATATCTCCCATAGTATGCTGCTTAGCTTAGCGGAGTTTGCCCTAATGCATTTAGCGCTGGATCAAATTTATAGCAATTCTTCTATGGCGCTGGTGATAGCCGACGGTTTGGTGCGCGGCGCATAGCGCTTAACCACATCGCCGTCTTTATTTACCAGAAACTTGGTAAAGTTCCACTTGATAGCGCGGGTTTTCATTAAACCGCGGGCGCTGTCTTTTAAGTGTTCAAATAATGGTGAAGCATCAGGGCCATTCACTTGTAATTTGGCCATCACCGGAAAACTCAAACCATAGTTAAGCTGACAAAATTGTTGGATTTCAGTATCACTGCCCGGTTCCTGGCCACCAAACTGGTTACAGGGAAATGCCAGTATCACCAGCCCTTTGTCGTGATATTTTTGGTGCAGCTGTTCCAGCTCTTCGTACTGTGGGGTAAAACCACACTTGCTGGCGGTATTGACTATCAGCAGTACCTTGCCACGATATTGGCTTAAGTCGACTTCGCTGCCGTTAGCGTCTGTGATCTTGTACTGGTGTACATTGGCCATGCTGCTTCCTTATTTAAATGCTTTTCATTGTCTACGTAACTTTGTAAGCTTTGCGCCACACTATGTCACAGGTTTAAGTCATTAATATGTCAATTCAAAGTAACAGTAAAGTCGCTTTTATCGGTTTAGGTGTGATGGGCTACCCAATGGCGGGCTATCTGCAGCAAAAAGGTTATCAGGTGACGGTTTATAATCGCACCAGCGCCAAAGCGGAGAAGTGGGCGGCGCAATATGGTGGTAATTGGGCCGCCACACCAGCTGAAGCCGCCAAAGGTGCTGCTCTGGTATTTATGTGTGTCGGTAATGATAACGACGTACGCTCTGTGGTGTATGGCGAACAGGGTGTATTGGCTGTTATGTCTGCAGGTAGTGTACTGATTGACCATACCACCGCCTCCGCTGAATTGGCACGTGAGCTGGCCACCGCAGCAGCGGCTAAAGGTGTGGGCTTTTTAGATGCGCCGGTATCCGGCGGTCAGGCCGGGGCTGAAAATGGCGTATTAACGGTAATGATTGGTGGCGAACCAGCCGATATGGCCAAAGCTGAAACCGCTATTATGAGCTTTGCCCGCTGTGCAAAACTATTGGGGCCTGCAGGCTCTGGGCAGCTTGCTAAGATGGTAAATCAGATTTGTATCGCCGGTGTGGTGCAGGGCCTGGCAGAAGCGCTTAACTTTGCGCAGAACGCCGGGCTTGACGGTGCAGCGGTGGTGGAGGTGATCTCCCAAGGTGCAGCATCATCCTGGCAGATGCAAAACCGCTCACTGACTATGCTAGATGGCAAGTACGATTTTGGTTTCGCCGTTGACTGGATGCGTAAAGATTTAGGCATAGCACTGAATGAAGCGCGGCAAAATGGCAGCCATTTACCACTGACCGCACTGGTTGATCAGTTTTACAGCGAAGTGCAGCAGATGGGCGGTGGCCGCTGGGATACCTCCAGCTTACTGGCACGGTTAAAGCGTTAGGCGCGGATCGGGCAGAAAGTCCAGCTCTGTCGCGGTGCTGATACAAGCCTGGTAGGCGGCATGAGCTGGATTTAACAGGATATTTTGTTCACGCGGTGCTATTACACTTGGCACCGCCAATGCCAGGCTGGCACTTTGAGATAGCCAGTCGTCACCAATACGCGCACTGTCAGCTCCTGCTGGTTGTTGGCGCCAGCTTGGTGGCAGGTTGGTTAAACTCACCGTCAGCAGCTGCTCTGTATTAATTGCCAGTTGGAATAACCGGTATTGTTTTAGCGCGGCGCGGTTATTTAAATGCACCAGAATTTCTAAAATAGCCAGCGCTTCAGAACCTGCAGTATAAACGCAGCTTTGACCTTTGCTGTTCCAACGCCCGCCATAAAGCCTGGCACCCTCACCGTCAAACGCCTGATCAGCCCATTTTTGATGCACCAGACGGTACAAAAACATCAGGCAAATACACCGTGCTCTACGCGGCCGATTAAATCTAAAATGGCC
Source organism: Rheinheimera fenheensis (assembly GCF_039871805.1). Classification (NCBI taxonomy): domain Bacteria; kingdom Pseudomonadati; phylum Pseudomonadota; class Gammaproteobacteria; order Chromatiales; family Chromatiaceae; genus Rheinheimera; species Rheinheimera fenheensis. The sequence continues at coordinate 127,399 of NZ_JBDPJM010000011.1, read as the reverse complement.
TGAGTTTCGGCTGTGGTGCCCAGCATATCAAGCGGGGCTTTATCGCCCAGGCCATATACCGGCTCGGTCAGCCAGTGTTTGGCGGCAGCCATATCATTGGCAAACAGCGTGTTAGCGGCGACTAACACCGTCGCAAAGCGGTGCAAGCGGTCGCTTTCATCCTGCGTAAATTTCCCCAGTTTCGCTCGCCTAGCTAAAGTGGCCGGTGCAAGCTGGCAGATTTGCGCCAGCTGCTTTTTATCCAAACCGGATATCAGCGCCAGTTTATCAAAGATGCTGTAGCTAAAGCCCTCGTGCAGCGCCTGATATAACTTTGGCCCACGTTCAGCAATGCCAAGCTGTTGCCACAATGAAGGTGACTGATAAAAAGAGGGCGTAAATTCCCGCACCAGCGCTGTCATAGTATCGCCTTTATCAAATGATTTATTTGAAGTTTATCAGTTGATTTTGAACTGGTCAAAGTAACGGCAATAAAAAAGGCGCTGAAGCGCCTCTTTTTCTGTCAGTGCTGCGGTTTAAGCGCTAAATACCATCTCTGGCACATCGCCGTCGATAATCAGTTTACCGGCAGTTTTCTGCTGAATTTCTTCAACCGAGATACCCGGTGCACGTTCTAACAGGTGGAAAGCACCGTTACGCACTTCCAGCACCGCTAAATCGGTAACGATTTTCTTCACACAACCGACACCAGTCAGTGGCAGGGTACAGTTATCCAGTAACTTACTGTTGCCGTACTTGTCGGCGTGCGTCATGGTCACCACAATATTCTGTGCACCGGCCACTAAGTCCATCGCACCGCCCATACCTTTTACCAGTTTGCCCGGGATCATCCAGCTGGCGATGTTACCGTTTTGGTCGACTTCAAAAGCGCCCAATACGGTTAAATCAACATGGCCGCCGCGGATCATGGCGAAGCTTTCGGCTGAACTGAAAATCGCCGCGCCTTTAATGGCGGTAACAGTTTCTTTGCCGGCATTGATCATATCGGCATCGATTTCATCTTCAGTCGGGTAGGGGCCCATGCCCAGCAAACCGTTTTCGGATTGCAGCATGACTTCCATACCTTTTGGTACATAGTTCGCTACCAGCGTAGGGATACCGATACCTAAGTTTACGTAGTAGCCGTCTTTAAGCTCTTGCGCCACGCGCATGGCAACTTGTTCACGAGATAAAGCCATTGTTGCCTCCTTAACCTTGACGGACCATGCGACGTTCAATGCGTTTTTCAAAGTTACCTTTGATCACGCGCTGCACATAAATCCCCGGTGTATGAATTTGTGATGGTTCCAGCTCGCCCGGTTCAACAATTTCTTCTACTTCGGCCACGGTAATTTTACCGGCGGTTGCCGCCATCGGGTTGAAGTTCATTGAGGTGTGGCGGAACATCAGGTTACCGTAGCGGTCGGCTTTCCAGGCGCGCACGATGGCAAAATCACCGGTGATCGACTCTTCCAACACGTAGTTACGGCCTTTAATTTCACGGGTCTCTTTACCTTCAGCAACGGGTGTACCGTAACCGGTGGCTGTGAAAAATGCCGGAATGCCGGCACCGCCAGCGCGCATTTTCTCAGCCAAAGTGCCTTGTGGCGTCAGTTCTACTTCCAGCTCGCCATTTAATAATTGCTTTTCAAACAGGGCGTTTTCACCCACGTAAGAGGCAATCATTTTCTTAATTTGCTTATCTTCGAGCAAAATACCCAGGCCAAAACCATCTACGCCGCAGTTATTCGATACTACGGTGAGATCTTTGGTTTTCATTTTCTTGATCTGAGCAATTAAGCCTTCCGGAATGCCGCATAAGCCAAAGCCACCCGCGATAACGGTCATACCGTCTTGCAGGCCTGCCATGGCGTCTTCGTACGAATGTACGACTTTATTAAACCCTGCCATTTGAAATCCTCTACGCGCTTTTTAACTGTTAGTTTGCGTGCACTTGGCCTTTAGCGCCAATCCTACTTTAGAACTAGGTTGCTTGCCGAGCTTGTCGGTAATAAACCAGCCGGCCTGGGCCAGGGCAGTTAAATCGATACCGTGTGAAATGCCAAGCCCGTTCAGTAAATACACCACATCTTCGCTGGCAACATTGCCTGACGCACCCGCAGCGTAAGGGCAGCCACCCAAACCGGCTACGGCGCTGTCGATAACAGCGATACCGCGGCTTAGCGCCACGTAAATATTGGTTAACGCCTGACCGTAGGTGTCGTGAAAGTGCACAGCCAGCTTATCTTTAGGCACTACAGCGAGTACGGCATCGAGCATGGCATTGACTTTATCCGGCGTGCCAACACCAATGGTGTCGCCAAGCGAAATTTCGTAGCAGCCCATATCTAACAGGGCTTTGGCTACGCGCGCGACATCTGTCGGCGCAACATCGCCCTGATAGGGGCAGCCGACCACACAGGAGACATAGCCGCGCACGTTAATGCCGTCGGCTTTGGCGGCATCCATAACTGGTGCGAAACGCGCTAAGCTTTCACTGATTGAGCAGTTGATGTTCTTCTGGCTGAACGCTTCGGATGCGGCGCCGAAAATGGCGACTTCGGTTGCCGCAACGGCTTTTGCTGCTTCATAGCCTTTTAAATTTGGCGTAAGCGCAGCGTAGGTAACACCGGCCTTGCGGGTAATGCCGTTAAATATCTCGCCCGAGTCCGCCATTTGCGGTACCCATTTCGGTGAGACAAAGGCGCCGCTTTCAATATAGCTGTGGCCAGCGGCGGTTAGCATATTGATCAGGGTGACTTTGTCGCTGGCCGATACCGTGCTTTCGTTTTGCAGACCATCACGCGGGCCCACTTCTACGATGCGCACCCGTTTGGGAAAACTCATGCTTCCTCCGGCGAGAAATCAACCAGCTCGGCGCCATCTTTAACCAGATCGCCAGCGCTATAAAACACTTCATTCACTACGCCATCTTTTGGCGCTTTGATGGCGTATTCCATTTTCATGGCTTCCATGATCACCAGCGTCTCGCCGGCTTTTACGCTGCTGCCGGCTTTTGCCATCACGGCGACAATAGTGCCGTTCATCGGCGCGGTTAAGCTACCTGCGTGATCGCTTCCTTCTACTTCGGTGGCGACTTTAGTCTGGTAGATAAAGTCGTAGCGCTGGTGCTTTATAAACACGCTGATGGTGTCCTGATATTGGCTTACGCGCACCTTGGTACGATGATCGCCTAATACTGCGCTTAGCTCATCACCGTTTAGCTCGGCCAGGCAGCAAAGCTGCTGACCTGCTACTTCAACCACATAGTGCTGCTGTAGCTGCTGAACTTTGATACTCGAGCTAACTTCGCTGCTGCTATCGCCGTGCTTTAGACAAATATCCACGGTTGGCGTTTCGTTAATACGCCAGCCGTGGCTAAACTGCCAGGGGCTGGTAGTAGTACAGGCTTGCGGTGGCGCTTTTTTCTTCTCAAGAATAAATAGCGTGGCCAGTACCAGTGCCTGATTATCTTCTTTATTGGCCGGGGCAAATAAACTTTGCTGATGCTTATTGATAAAGTTGGTATCAAGCTCGGCAGCTTTAAACGCCGGGTGCTCAGTTAAGCTGGTTAAAAAGCCCAGGTTAGTGGTAACGCCGGCAATGCGGTAGTCATCCAGTGCGCGCAGCATACGGGCGATAGCGCGATCGCGGCTTTCATCCCATACAATCAGCTTGGCAATCATCGGGTCGTAGAATGGCGACACTTCATCGTTTTCTACTACGCCGGTATCAACGCGCACATGGCGGTTCGCTTCCGGCTGGCGTAAATAGGTGAGCTTACCGGTCGCAGGTAAGAAGTCATTGTCCGGATCTTCCGCATAGACGCGCACTTCAATAGCATGGCCATCCAGTTGGATATCAGCCTGACTAAGCGGCAAGGGCTCGCTGGCGGCGACTAACAGCTGCCACTTGACCAAGTCCTGACCGGTGATCATCTCGGTAACCGGATGCTCAACCTGCAGACGGGTATTCATCTCCATAAAGTAGAACGAGCCGTCTTCGTCGAATAAAAACTCCACCGTACCCGCACCACGGTAATCAATGGCTTTGGCGGCTTTAACCGCTGCTTCACCCATGGCTTTACGTTGTTCGCTGCTGAAGTTGGGCGCTGGTGCTTCTTCAATGACTTTTTGGTGACGACGCTGAATAGAGCAATCACGCTCTGCCAGGTATACGGCATTGCCGTAGTTATCGGCAAACACCTGAATTTCAATGTGGCGCGGTTTGGTCAGGTAGCGCTCAATCAGCATCTTGTCGTTACCAAAACCGGCTTTAGCTTCGCGCCGCGCACTGGCCAGCGCATCGGCAAACTCTTCGGCTTTCCAAACCACACGCATGCCTTTACCACCACCACCGTAGGCGGCTTTTAACAGCTGCGGGTAGCCAATACGCGCTGACTCGCTCTTAAGTAAATCATCCGCCTGCTCATCACCGTGATAGCCCGGTACCAGCGGTACACCAGCTTTGGCCATAATCTCTTTGGCGGCACTTTTTGAGCCCATGGCGGTAATAGCACCCACCGGCGGGCCGATAAATACCACGCCAGCCGCTTCACAGGCTTTAGCAAAGTCTTCGTTTTCAGATAAAAAACCATAACCGGGGTGGATGGCTTCTGCGCCGCTTTGTTTAGCGATAGCAATGATTTTGTCGCTACGCAGGTAAGAGTCTTTGCTTGGTGCCGGGCCCAATAAATAGGCTTCATCAGCCATGCGCACATGGCGGGCATTGGCATCGGCTTCTGAGTAAACCGCTACGCAGCGAATACCCAGTTTATGAGCGGTGTCGATAACGCGGCAGGCAATTTCACCGCGGTTGGCGATAAGTATTTTACGAAACATTATGCGTCTTCCTTGCCAAGCCAGGCCGGTTTACGTTTCTCTAAGAAGGCGGTTAAGCCTTCCTGACCTTCTGGCGATACCCTAATTTCAGCAATCGCCTGCTCGGTATGAGCGATTACGTTGTTGCTGATCTTACGGTTATAAATATTATGAATAAGCGATTTCGCGGCCGTCATGGCGGCAGGGCTGTTTTGCAGCATGGTGTTAATCAGGCTTTCTGCCACATCGCTCATTTCGCCCTCGCTGACCACTTCATGTAGTAAACCGAGCTTTTTCGCTTTTGGCGCCATAAAACGCTCTGCGGTCAGGAAATAACGCCGGCTTTCACGCTCGCCAATAGCGCGCATAACGTAGGGGCTTATCACCGCGGGGATAAGACCTATGCGTACTTCGCTTAAACAGAAGCTGGCATTTTCCTCCGCGATGGCAATATCGCAGCAGGCGACTAAGCCCAGTGCGCCACCAAAAGCGGCGCCTTTTACCAGTGCCATGGTCGGTTTGGGAAATTTATCTAACCGGTGCATCAAGGTGGCAAGTTCAGCGGCATCATTCAGATTTTGCTGATAGTTTTTCTGCGCCATCGAGCGCATCCAGTTTAAATCGGCACCGGCCGAGAAGTTTTTGCCATTACTGGTCAGCACTAACACCCGAACATTGTCGTCATTGGCTAAATCACGCAACACGGCAATAAGTTCGGCAATCATGGCGTCGTCGAAGGCGTTATGTACTTCGGGGCGATCCAGAGTTAAGGTTGCTACGCCACGCGCATCGATATTCACTTGTGTGTAAAGCTGGTTCATGGTTATTCCCTTAATTACATCCTGAATACGCCAAAACGGCTCTCTTCAATCGGTGCATTTAGTGCGGCGGCTAATGCCAGGCCAACTGTCATCCGGGTTTGCGCCGGGTCGATAATGCCATCGTCCCATAACCGGCCACTGGCGTAGTAGGGGTGCCCCTGCTTTTCATACTGCTCGATAATGGGCTTCTTCAGTGCCGCTTCGGCATCACTTGATAGTGTTTCACCTTTACGGGCTAAACCGTCTTTGGTCACCTGCGCCATTACGCCTGCAGCTTGTTCGCCACCCATTACTGAAATACGCGCGTTTGGCCACATCCACATCATCGTCGGGTCGTAAGCTCGGCCACACATACCGTAGTTGCCGGCGCCGTAACTGCCGCCGATTAACACGGTAAATTTCGGCACTTTGGCACAGCTTACGGCCATGACCATTTTTGCGCCGTGCTTGGCGATACCTTCGGCTTCATACTTTTTACCCACCATAAAGCCGGTGATGTTTTGCAAGAACAGCAGGGGTATTTTGCGCTGGGCGCACAGCTCAATAAAGTGTGCACCTTTTTGTGCGGATTCCGAGAATAAGATCCCGTTATTGGCGACGATGCCTACCGGATAGCCGAAAATGCGTGCAAAACCGCACACCAGGGTTGCGCCATAATATTGTTTAAACTCATCAAAATCTGAGCCATCGACAATACGGGCAATCACTTCTTTTACATCGAACGGCTTACGTAAATCGGTACCGACAATGCCGTACAGCTCTTTGGCATCGTACAGCGGCTCTTGCGCCGGTTTAATATCCATTTGCTCTGGGGCAGGGCGGTTTAAGCGTGATACCGCATTGCGGGCCAGTTGCAGTGCATGCTCGTCATTTAACGCGTAGTGGTCAGCCACACCAGAGATTTTACAGTGTACATCAGCACCGCCCAGTTCCTCGGCAGAGACTTCTTCACCCGTGGCCGCTTTTACCAGCGGTGGACCCGCCAAGAAGATCGTACCTTGCTCTTTAACGATAATGCTTTCATCAGCCATCGCTGGTACATAGGCACCACCGGCGGTGCAAAGGCCCATTACCACAGCAATTTGCGGAATGCCTTTGGCAGACATATTGGCCTGGTTGAAGAAAATGCGGCCAAAGTGCAGCTTATCCGGGAATACTTCATCCTGACGTGGCAGGTTAGCGCCGCCTGAATCGACCAGATAAATACAGGGCAGGTGGCAGCGCTCGGCTATTTCCTGAGCGCGTAAATGTTTTTTCACTGTCAGCGGGTAGTAGGTGCCGCCTTTGACCGTAGCGTCGTTGGCGACAATCATACACTCAACGCCACTGACACGGCCGATACCGGCTACCACGCCTGCGCTGGGAACGTAATCTTCATAGCATTCCCAACCGGCAAACTGACCAATTTCTAAAAATGGCGAGCCAGGGTCGAGCAGTTTTTGAATACGATCGCGTACAAACAGCTTACCGCGTGACGTATGGCGTGCAATCAGCGCTTCACCGCCGCCGAGTTTTATTTGCTGTACTTTGCTTTGCAGATCATCAACTACTGCCTGCATGGCAGCAGCGTTTTTTTGGAAGTCCTCAGAGCGAGGGTTTACTTTTGAGGTAATTCTGGTCACTTAAGTCACCTTTAACCGGGCCTGCAGGCCCGGTGCAGAATAGCTGGAAAGGTTTGTTGTGCGTTTAGTTTGATTCGGTAAACAATTCCCGGCCAATCAGCATACGGCGGATTTCCGAGGTGCCGGCACCGATTTCGTACAGCTTGGCATCACGCAGTAAACGTCCGGTAGGGTACTCGTTAATGTAGCCGTTACCGCCTAATAACTGGATTGCATCCAGCGCCATTTGGGTTGCCAGCTCAGCGGCATATAAGATCACGCCAGCAGCGTCTTTACGCGTGGTTTCGCCGCGATCACAGGCTTTAGCCACCATGTAAACGTAAGAGCGTGCTGCGTTCATGCGGGTATACATGTCTGCCACTTTACCCTGAACCAGTTGGAACTCACCGATAGACTGGCCAAACTGTTTACGGTCGTGAATGTACGGTACCACTACGTCCATACAAGCTTGCATAATACCCAGCGGGCCGGCAGACAATACCACACGCTCGTAGTCTAAGCCGCTCATCAGTACCTGTACGCCACGACCAACCTGGCCTAATACGTTTTCTTGGGGTACTTCACAGTCTTCAAATACCAGCTCACAAGTGTTTGAACCGCGCATGCCCAGCTTGTCTAGTTTCTGCGCCTGGCTGAAACCTTTAAAACCACGCTCTACGATAAAGGCGGTAATACCTTTGCTGCCAGCGTTGACGTCAGTTTTGGCATAGATCACATAGGTGTGTGCATCCGGACCATTGGTGATCCACATTTTGTTGCCGTTTAAGATGTACTTGTCGCCTTTTTTCTCAGCGCGCAGTTTCATGCTAACCACGTCTGAACCGGCGTTTGGCTCGCTCATCGCCAGTGCGCCAATGTGTTCGCCAGAGCACAGCTTTGGCAGGTACTTCATTTTCTGCTCTTCAGTGCCGTTGCGGAAAATCTGGTTTACACACAGGTTAGAGTGAGCGCCGTAAGACAGTGCAACAGAAGCAGAAGCACGGCTGATTTCTTCCATGGCGATAACGTGCTCTAAATAGCCTAAACCTGAGCCACCGTATTTTTCATCTACGGTGATACCCAGCAGACCTAAATCACCGAATTTGCGCCATAACTCGTTCGGAAATTCGTTCTTCTCATCGATTTCAGCGGCGCGAGGGGCAATTTCGTCGCGGGCGAAGGCATTTACCTGCTCGCGGATCATGTCCACTGTTTCGCCTAGATCGAAGTTAAGGCCTTTGTAACTGCTAATCATGGTCTATCCCCGTTTGCTATGTCTTACCGCTTAAGCGGTTTTATGATGTTTGGCGTCGGCTAAGGTATCGCGGCAACGTTTTTCTACTGTTACCAGCTCCATCAGCACGACTTTGATGTCGTCCATTTGCTGATGCAGTTCGGCTTTTTTCTGCTCAATCAACTTCAGCATGGTATTTAATTGGGTCACGCTGCTTTTATCAGCGTCATATAGTTCGAACAGTTGGCCGGTTTCGGCCAGGCTGAAACCCAAGCGCTTACCGCGTAAAATCAGTTTTAACCTTACGCGGTCGCGCTTGCTGTAAATGCGGGTTTGCCCGCTACGTAGTGGCGTGATCAGCCCCTGATCTTCATAAAAGCGGATACTACGGGTAGTAATATCAAACTCTTTGGCCAGTTCGCTGATACTGTATGTTTTTTCTTCTTTTTCTGTCATAAACGCCATCCCCGAAAACGCAGTCAATATAAGTGAAGTTTACGTAAAGGTAAAGCTAAGGGCGGGCGGCTTTCTGTGCTGAAATGAGATTTTTGCAAGGTTTGTAAAGCAAAAATGCCAATACGGGCTGGTCAGACTGTACAGTTTACTGAACCAAAGTCGCTGCACACTACCATAGTGTTAGGTGGTTGACGTTGGCGTAAACGTAAATTTGGTGTAGGCTCTGGAGCAACTTTTTAGCCGACAGCTTTTTTGGAGAACTTTATGGCTACCGACAATATTGTCATCGTTGCTGCTAAGCGCACTGCTATGGGCGGCTTTATGGGCGGTTTATCTGACGTAGACGCCACTGTACTGGGTGCTACCGCGATTAAAGCGGCATTGGAGCAAGCCGGTTTAAGCGGCGATAAAGTCAGCGAAGTGATCATGGGTAACGTGCTGCCAGCGGGTTTAGGCCAGGCACCGGCACGTCAGGCAACGTTAAAGGCGGGTTTACCACTGACAGCCGGTGCGACCACTATTAATAAAGTCTGCGGTTCAGGCTTAAAAGCGGTGATGTTAGCCAGCGACTTATTAAAAGCCGGTAGCGCCGATGTGGTGGTGGCCGGTGGTATGGAATCGATGAGTAACGCACCTTATCTGCTGGATAAGGCACGCAGCGGTTACCGTATGGGCCACGGCCAGATTAAAGATCATATGATGTTGGACGGACTGGAAAATGCCTACGATGGTAAAGCCATGGGTTGTTTCGCTCAGGGCACTGCTGATGAAAAAGGCATTACCCGTGAGCAAATGGATGCATTCGCCGTGCAATCATTAACCCGTGCGCAGCAAGCTATCAACTCTGGTGCTTTCGAGGGTGAAATTACCCCGGTAACCTTTCAGACACGTAAAGGTGAAGTGACTTTTAACGTTGATGAGCAGCCAGGTAATGCCAAAGTAGACAAAATCCCGACACTGCGTCCGGCCTTTGCTAAAGACGGTACTATCACTGCGGCAAACTCCAGCTCAATTTCCGACGGTGCTGCTGCCCTTATTCTTATGCGTGAAAGCGATGCCAAAGCACAAGGTGCTAAGCCATTAGCCCGCGTTGTGGCGCATGCAACCAACTCTATGGAGCCTGCACTGTTTACGGTGGCGCCGGTTGGCGCTATGCAAAAGGTACTGCAAAAAGCCGGCTGGGATAAAGAGCAGGTAGATCTTTGGGAAATTAACGAAGCCTTTGCCATGGTAACCATGCTGGCGATTAACGAACTGGGCTTAGATAGTGCCACAGTAAACGTTAACGGTGGTGCTTGTGCGCTGGGCCATCCTATCGGTGCTTCTGGTGCCCGTATTCTGGTTACGCTGATCCACGCGCTGCGTAATCGTGGCCTGAGCAAAGGCGTTGCCTCACTGTGTATCGGTGGCGGCGAAGCCGTAGCACTGGCAGTGGAAGTTTTATAACGTCACTTGATAAGTGAGGTTGGGAACCCGTTGGCGCAGCCACAGAGTGTCTGAGTGAGCGCGGAAGCAGCGAGCGAGTTGCTGTGGCGAGCATGGCGGGTATCGCAACCGGATAAGTGACACAAAATTTATGTTAGTCAGCTCTCTAAATAAACATACATATAACCGCTGACCGCATGCCCAAACAATCGGGAGAAGCAATATGACACAACAGGTTATGCATTTTATCGACGGCGAGTTTGTTGCACCAACAGGCGACAAACTGATCCCCGTTACCAACCCGGCAACGCAGGACGTGATTGCTCAGGTGGCTTGCGCCACGCCAGGCGAGATGGAACGCGCCATCGAATCGGCAAAAGCGGCGTTTAAAACCTGGAAAGAAGTGCCAGTATCTGAGCGTGCCCGTTTGATGATGCGTTTTGCGCATTTGTTAAAAGAGCACCAGGCCGACATCGCTGACATTATTTGCCGTGAGCTGGGTAAAACAGTAGAAGATGCCAAAGGTGACGTATGGCGCGGTATCGAGGTAGTAGAGCAGGCCGCTAATATTCCATCCTTAATGATGGGTGAAACGGTAGAAAACGTGGCACGCAGCATCGACACCTACAGCTACATTCAGCCGCTGGGCGTGTGCGCCGGTATTACCCCTTTTAACTTCCCGGCGATGATCCCGCTGTGGATGTTCCCGATGGCGATTGCCTGTGGTAACACCTTTATTTTAAAACCGTCTGAGCAAGATCCGATGACGGTAAATAAAATCGCTGAGCTATTCGTACAAGCCGGTGCACCAAAAGGCGTGTTACAGGTTGTACATGGTGCGAAAGAGCAGGTTGATGCCATTTTGCACCACCCTGATATTAAAGCAATTTCATTTGTGGGTTCAGTTAATGTTGGCCAGTACATTTACAAAACCGGTACTGACAACTTAAAACGCGTACAGGCTTTTGCCGGTGCGAAAAACCACATGGTTATTATGCCGGATGCGAACAAACAGCAGGTTATCAATGCCTTAGTTGGTGCCTCAGTGGGTGCGGCCGGTCAGCGCTGTATGGCGATTTCTGTCGCGGTATTCGTAGGCGCTGCGGCAGATTGGATCCCGGAAGTAGCCGCGGCTATCGGCAAGGTACGCCCGGGTGTTTACACCGATCCGAATGCGGCGTATGGCCCGCAAATCAGCCCGCAGGCGCGTGCCCGCGTGTTATCGCTGATTGAACAAGGTAAAAAGGAAGGCGCGACCTGCGTACTGGATGGTTCTGACTGTAAAGTTGACGGTTACCCGAACGGTAACTGGGTTGGCCCAACCGTATTTAGCAACGTTACTACCGAGATGGAAATTTATAAGCAGGAAATCTTTGGCCCGGTACTGTCTACCATGACAGTTGCTTCACTGGATGAAGCGCTGAAAGTGGTAAACGACAGCCCATATGGTAACGGTACCTCTATTTTCACAGCCAGCGGTGCGGCTGCGCGTAAGTATCAGCATGAAGTTGAAGTGGGTCAGGTCGGTATCAATATTCCTATTCCGGTACCTCTGCCATTCTTCTCGTTTACTGGCTGGAAAGGCTCGTTCTACGGCGACCAGCATGCTTACGGTAAGCAGGCGGTGCGTTTCTATACTGAAACGAAGACCATTACAGCGCGCTGGTTTGATGACGATATTCAGGTGTCTGGCCCGAATATGTCGATTAACTTGCGTTAAGGCAACACGGAGCCTGATGTTAGTCAGGCTCAGGCCTGCACACTTTACACGCCGACACGCCATAAACCATCCATGGGGCTCGATTCCGTCCATCCATGGCCTCCAACGGTCGGCTAAGTAAAGTCTGCAGTCCTTATGCGATGCAGATTCGAAGCGGTTAACAAGGCGCCGAGCGGAGTAGATTTAACTTAGCGAGCGATCAAGAGTGAGCCGGGGAGCGGCGAACGGGCGAGCGTGTTAAATGTACGGAAGCTCAAAAGCCGATTGGAAAAGCAGGACCAACTATGAATTTCAATTTAACAGAAGACCAACAAGCCTTTGTCGATGTGGCCAAACAGTTTGCCGAACAAGAACTGGCGCCACACGCTGCCCAGTGGGATCGCGATCACCACTTTCCAAAAGACGTCATTCAAAAAGCCGGTGAGCTGGGTTTCTGCTCACTGTACACGCCAGAAGATGACGGCGGTATGGGCTTATCACGCCTGGATTCATCCATTATTTTCGAACAGCTGTCTATGGGCTGCACCGCGACGACAGCGATGCTGACCATTCACAATATGGCCACCTGGATGATCGCCAACTGGGGTACCAGTGATGCCAAAGCAGAGTGGATGGAGCATTTAGTTACCGGTCAGAAACTGGCATCTTATTGTTTGACTGAGCCAGGCTCAGGTTCAGATGCAGCTGGGCTTCGCACTTCTGCGAAAAAAGATGGCGATGAGTACGTATTAAACGGCTCGAAAATGTTTATCTCTGGTGCCGGCTCTACCGAAGTACTGGTAGTGATGGCGCGTACCGGTGAAGCCGGGCCAAAAGGTATTTCGGCTTTTATCGTACCAGCGGATGCCAAAGGTGTTATTTACGGTAAAGCGGAAGAGAAAATGGGCTGGAACGCGCAGCCAACCCGCTTAATCACTTTTGAAGATGTACGGATTTCTGCGCATTACCTGTTAGGTAATGAAGGTGAAGGCTTCAGTTTCGCCATGAAAGGCTTAGACGGTGGCCGTATCAATATCGCTACCTGTTCAATTGGTACTGCACAGCAGGCACTAAACACAGCACGTAACTATATGCTGGAGCGTCAGCAGTTTGGTAAGCCACTGGCCGCGTTTCAGGCGCTGCAGTTTAAACTGGCCGATATGGCAACCGAGCTGGTAGCTGCGCGTCAGTTAGTGCGCTTAGCGGCGTTTAAGCTGGATCAAAAAGACAGTGAAGCGACAGCGTACTGCGCAATGGCAAAACGTTTTGCTACTGACGTTGGCTTCCAGGTATGTGATCAGGCGCTGCAGTTACACGGCGGTTATGGCTACATCAAAGAATACCCGCTGGAGCGTCATTTCCGTGATGTACGTGTACACCAGATTTTGGAAGGTACCAACGAAATTATGCGGCTGATCATTGGCCGGCGTTTACTGGATGAAGCGGCAGGCGACATTCTGTAATCAACTTTTGTTACGATGATCTGAATCATCAGGAGGAACCGCCTTGTCCACAGCGACACGCCGTAAACCATCCATGGGGCTCGATTCCGGCCATCCATGGCCTCCAACGGTCGCTTTAGAACAAGGCTAATCCTCCTTCTTGCCTGAGTTTATTCGGGCAATAAAAGGAGACAACAATGGCTCAACTAAAACTCGAAAAACGCGGCCACACGGCGCTTATCACCATGTCTAACCCGCCGGCAAATACCTGGACGGCAGATACTTTAACCCAACTGCGTGAGGCGGTTAAAAGCCTGGATGCCGACAAAAATATTTATGCCTTGGTCATCACCGGTGAAGGCGAGAAGTTCTTCTCAGCCGGTGCAGATTTAAAACTGTTTGCCGACGGCGATAAAGCGGTAGCCAGCGACATGTCACGTATTTTTGGCGAAGCGTTTGAAACCTTAAGTGCATTTCGTGGCGTGTCTATTGCCGCCATTAATGGCTATGCCATGGGCGGCGGTTTAGAAGTCGCGCTGGCCTGTGATATCCGTATCGCCGAGCAGCAAGCGCAGATGGCGCTGCCTGAAGCCAAAGTCGGTTTATTACCCTGTGCTGGCGGCACACAAAACCTGGCTTGGCTGGTAGGCGAGGGCTGGGCAAAGCGCATGATCCTGTGTGGTGAGCGTATTGGCGCGGAAAAAGCACAACAAATTGGCCTGGTAGAAGAAGTCGTCGCAACGGGTATGGCACTGGAAAGCGCGCTGGCCTTGGCCGACAAAGTCGCCGAGCAAAGCCCGTGTGCCGTTACTGCGTGTAAAGCACTGATTCAAAAAGGTCGCAGCGGTACTATGCAAAGCGCATTGCCGCTGGAGCGCGAGCTGTTTGTTGGCTTGTTCGATACCAAAGATCAGGTTGAAGGTGTGCAGGCGTTTTTAGAAAAACGCAAAGCGAACTGGGTGAACGGCTAATGAGCGCGGTTAATGAGGTTGTGCTGTATCAGGAGCTGACAGCACAGAACGGCAAAAAAATCGGTGTTGCCACACTTAATTCAGAAAAATCATTAAATGCGCTGAGCTTACCGATGGTGGAATCATTACTGCCTAAACTACACGCCTGGCAGGCTGACGCTAGTATCAGCATGGTTTTACTGCAGGGCTCGGGTGATAAAGCCTTTTGCGCCGGTGGTGATATTCGCGATCTATACAAAGCTATGCTGGATAAGCCGGGCGAGTACGCGCCTTACGTAGAGGAGTTCTTTACCAAAGAGTACACACTGGATTATCTGATTCATACCTTTGGTAAGCCAGTACTGGTGTGGGGTAATGGCATAGTGATGGGCGGCGGCTTAGGCCTGATGGCTGGTGCGTCACACAAAGTGGTTACTGCTAGTAGCCGTATCGCCATGCCGGAAATGGCGATAGGCCTATATCCGGATGTTGGCGCCAGTTGGTTTTTAAACCGCATGCCTGCGGGCTGTGGGCTGTTTTTAGGTTTAACCGGCGCCTCTATTAACGCGGCTGATGCCAAGTTTATCGGCCTTGCCGATCACTTTATACTGCATGAGCGCAAAGTAGCACTTATCGACAAGCTTAAAAGCATTAACTGGGGCGACACCATAGCGCTTAACCATCAAAAGCTAAGTGATGTGTTACGTGCCGAGGAAGATCAGTGCCGTACCCAGATGCCGCTAAGTAATATCCGTCCGCACCAGGGCGCTATTGAAGCCTTAGCTCAACATAGCAGCCTGCAGAGTGCTATCAGTGCAATTCATGCCATGCAAGGTGAGGATAAATGGCTACAAAAAGCCAAGGAATCGCTGGCCTATGGCAGCCCCATCACTGCGCATATCGTGTTTGAACTGTTAAAGCTGGGGCAAAGCAAAATTCTGGCCGACAGCTTCCGTTTAGAGCTGGGTTTAAGCGTGCAGTGCGGCAAACTGGGTGAATTTACCGAAGGTGTGCGTGCGCTGTTGATGGATAAAGATTTACAACCGAAGTGGCAATACAAAACCGTCGCTGATGTACCACAAGCGGTTATTGCTGAACTATTTCGCTCACCGTGGCAACCAGAGCAACATCCGCTGCGGCATCTGGGCACAGACGAGTAAGGAGCCAATATGGCAAAGGTTGCATTTATCGGTTTAGGTAATATGGGTGGCCCTATGGCCATTAATCTGGTTAAAGCGGGCCACAGTGTGGCTGCGTTTGACTTATCTGCAGCGGCATTAGCGCAGGTGAAAGCGGAAGGCGCTACCGTAGCGGCCAGTGCCGCCGATGCGGTCAATGGCGCAGAGTTTGTTATCTCTATGTTGCCAGCGGGCAAGCATGTGCTGGGCCTGTATTTAGGCGAGCAGGGCGTAGCGGCACATATCAGTAAAGATGCGCTGGTAATCGACTGCTCTACCATCGATGCCGATAGCGCACGTAAAGTGGGCGCGGGTCTCGCAGCGCAGGGTATTGCCTTTATCGATGCGCCGGTATCTGGCGGCGTCGGTGGCGCCAAAGCCGGCACGCTAACCTTTATTGTCGGTGGTGACGCTGCGCATTTTGAGCGCGCTAAAACCCTGCTGGGTAATATGGGTAAAAACCTGTTTCATGCCGGCGCTGTTGGTGCTGGCCAGGTTGCGAAAATCTGCAACAATATGCTGCTGAGTATCCTAATGGTTGGCACCTCAGAAGCGCTGCAAATGGGCGTCGATAATGGCCTGGACCCCAAAGTGCTATCAGATATTATGCTGAAAAGCTCGGGCCGCAACTGGACGTTGGAGCTGTACAACCCCTGCCCGGATGTCATGGAAAACGTGCCATCGTCAAATGGCTACAAAGGCGGCTTTATGGTCGATTTAATGGCGAAAGATTTAGGCCTGGCCATGGAAGCGGCACTGCAAAGCCAGAGCAGTACACCAATGGGTGCACTGGCGCGCAGTCTATACGTGGCACACCAGCGGGCCGGCAATGGCAAACTGGATTTTTCCAGTATTTTTAAGCTGTTTGCCAAAACTAATTAATTTGAATTAACACGCAAGTACTCCGAATATTTTCTCCGGGACACGCCGTAAATACGTCCCTGTAGGCTCGTGTTTTACGTCCCTGAAAAACACGGTCCCGGCAGAAAAATTCTACGCACTTGCTCATATCACAGTATTAAGCGAGTACGGATGTACTTTTTTCAGCGACCGTTGGAGGCCATGGATGGCCGGAATCGAGCCCCAGGGATGGTTTATGGCGTGTCGCAGAAAAAATGTACGCAGTAATCGCGGTGTCGGAGAAAGAGATGAACCTGCAAAACAAAACCATCGTTATCACTGGCGGTGCACAGGGCCTGGGCCTGGAAATGGCGCGCATGTGTGCGGCCGAAGGTGCCAAACTGGCATTAATCGACATGAATGCTGATCAATTAGCTGCAGCTAAAGCGGAACTGGGTGTGAGTACCGCAGTAAACACTTACATTGCTAACGTGGCGAATGAAGAACAGGTAGAAGCCACCTTCGCGCAAATCGACAGTGATTTTAACGGTATCGACGGCCTGATTAACAACGCCGGTATCTTACGCGATGGCCTGCTTTTGAAATACAAAGACGGCGAGCTGCAAAGTAAAATGTCACTGGCACAGTTCCAGTCGGTTATCGATGTTAACCTGACAGGCGTGTTCCTGTGTGGCCGTGAAGCGGCTGCAGCCATGGTAAAACGTGGCACTAAAGGCGTAATTATCAATATGTCCAGCGTGGCGCGCGCTGGTAACATGGGGCAAACCAACTACGCTGCGTCTAAAGCTGGCGTGGTAGCAATAACAGTAACCTGGGCGCGTGAGCTAGGTCGTTTTGGCATTCGTGTTGGCGCTATAGCGCCGGGCGTTATCCGTACTGCGATGACCGATGCGATGAAGCCCGAAGCGCGCGACCGCTTAGAGAAAATGAAGCCGGTAGGGCGCTTAGGTGAAGCCAGCGAAATTGCCCATACGGCAAAATACATTTTCGAGAACGAATTCTTTACCGGTCGGGTAGTTGAAATCGATGGTGGTATCAGCATGTAATTAGCTGATTATAAAAATAAAGAAGACGCTTCGGCGTCTTTTTTATTGTTTATTAACTAAGTTAAAAGGTTGGCGTTAAATATATTGTTTTTGTTTTTAATTTTTTGTTCTTATTATGTGTACGTAGTGTTCTTTATTTGATTTTTGTTTCTGTAATGCCTTGTTTAATTTGGATTATAACAATAAATAAGCGTGTTTAACAGAATTTACTATACTTTGCAGTGCTCGGTGTCTGAATTTAATGTGAGCAGATTATTTCACTATTAAAAGGATATTTAAGATGAAAAAGATTCTGATAGCATTTTTAAGCATAGTGTTCAGCTGTACCCTGCAGGCAAAAGACAGACTGGAGATTTATAAAGACTATGATGTCGGTACCGAAATTATGACTGTTACAACGGTGAAGGTAGATCCTAATATGGGTGATGTCTACCTGGCAGGATTGCAGAACAGCTGGGTTAAGGCGGTGAAAATCCAAAAAGAACTGGGTTTTATTAAAGATTGGAAAATTTACGGCAGTGATTTACCTAACAGCGGGAATTTTAATATGATGCTGGTAGTCACCTTTAATAACAGCGCTGATATGGAGCCGAACAAAAAAAGATACGACGCCTTTATGAAAAAATGGACTGAGGCAGATCAAAAGATGTCGCAAGAAATATCTGCGAAATACCCTGAAGTAAGAACCTTAACTGGTGAATATCAAATGCGTGAGATTATGTTGAAATAACGCATAGTAATAATATTTATATTCACTTAAATCGGGATGAAATAAACGCCTGTTATGAGTTACACAGGCGTTTTTTTTTGCAATTGTGCAAGTGCAGTAATCTGCGATAGACATTTAGCTACAAAGACTGGCAAAGTATCGCTAAACATCTGAATTAAAGTCGATTGTAAATAAAGGGGACCCTGATGAAAACCAGCCTACGGCTTGCCACACTGCTAGTAATACCACTTTTTGTAACACCAACTCTTGCCCTGGCGGATGACAAAGCCGAACTTACCACTTTATTAGCCGAATTTTTAGACGGCGCCACCCGCAATGACGCCGCCATTCACAATAAGTACTGGGCTGACGAGCTTATTTATACCAGTTCTTCAGGTACGCGATTTGGTAAAGCCGAACTGATGCAAAGCGTAACCAGCCGCGGCCTGTTAAAAGCAGACGAGATTAAAACGGTGTACGACAGCGAAAACGTACGCATTATGCAGTACGGTGACACTGCCGTAGTCGCCTTTGTACTGGTTGCCAGAGCTGGCGTTGATACCAAACGCTATTTAAACAGCGGCACCTTTGTGCGCAAAAATGGCCACTGGCAAGCGGTAAACTGGCAAGCCACTATCAAAGCTGAGTAAGCCTTATCTACAATTGGGAAGCACTCAGAATGATAAACGTACGCCCACGTTCAAGGTTGTGATTTTTCCATACTCGTAGCCTGTGACCAGTGCGATGTTAGGATGGAAATACCAGCGTCCGTTCACACCGATCAGAACGTCGGATTCAAACGGATCTGAACCACTGGACGCGACACCACCAATCGCGGTGTAACGCGCATGGCCCTGCAGATGTAACGTCGGCGTCGCTGCCCAGATAACGCCAAGCTCTGCACCGGGGCCGCTATCGTCAGCGTCGACATCCAGATTGAAACCTGCAGCGCGCGCGTCCTTGAACTCGAGCTGATCAAGGCTTAGCCGACCGTAGTAAGCCAGGCTTTCCGACACAGGGTATTGGTAACCCACGCCAATGCGCCAACGCACCACGTCGTATTCACCTGCAACTGTGTCGGCGCCGCTGCGGATCTCAAGCTCCTGGCCAAGTGAAGCATACTCGCCAAATAGGTGTATCTGATCTGTTAACTGCCACGCCCCACCAATAAAGCCACCGCCATCAGCATCGCTCTCAACATCAAGTGGCTCGCTCCCAGTGACTGCGCCGGATGTCTCAATGTCGTTGACAAAGCCGCCGACAATACCGCCTTCGATGTAGGTAAAGCCAATATCTCCGGCATGCGCCATCGCCGGTCCAGCCAACGATACCGCAATCGCTACCATTATCATCCTGTTTTGCTTCGACATTTTTGTATCCTCAATTCTGAAAAAATACGTTTTGGCTTTATTCGCATTAAGCGATTTTATTGGAAACGGCGACTTTAACGTATGACCGCAACACCCGGATCAATATAGCCTGCACGTTCGATTCAATCAAAGTGCCGCTTTGCTGAGGAAGACCTGGTGGATGGCGCGGTGATTGCTGAGTTGGTTGCTAGCTGTGAGTTGGTCAGCGGGGCCCACGAGTTTGAACTTAGACTGACCGGTGGCCTGATTAACGGCTTGCATAATTGAAATAAAAAGTGAAAAGGGCGCTGTAAGCGCCCTTTTTTATTTGTACACTAGACGCACTGTTATAAGCGGGAAACTCAGATGCAAATTCGCTTAGATGATTTAACCGGCGGCGAAGTGATTGCCTTACTGCGCGAGCACCTGGCCGACATGTATGCCACCTCACCAGCTGAAAGTGTACATGCTTTGGATGTTGATGCGTTAAAAGCCAGTAATATCCGCTTTTTCAGTGCCTGGCAGGGTGATAGCTTAGCCGGTTGCGCTGCGATTAAAACGCTGGATAACCAGATGGCCGAGCTTAAATCAATGCGCACCGCTACGGCCTTTCGTGGTCAGGGCGTAGGCCAGGCGTTATTGCAGTTTATTATCGACCATGCCAAAGCACAGGGCTTTGCCACACTTAATCTTGAAACCGGCACACAAGACTATTTTGCCGCGGCCAGAAGCTTGTACCGTAAATTTGGCTTTAGCGACTGCGGCCCTTTTGGCCAGTATAAGCTGTATCCGAACAGCCACTTTATGACCCTGAAACTGCGTTGATGGCAGATATGTACTTGTTTCCCTACAACGAGGCCTGGCCCGGCGATTACCAGGCACAAGCACAGCAGATAGCGGCGTCATGTGATGACGCCGTTAGATTGCATCATATCGGTTCAACCGCAGTAGCGGGCCTGTATGCGAAGGATTGCATCGATATACTGGGTGTTGTCGACAAGCTTGAGCGGGTGCAACACTTTATTCGCCCAATCGCTGCTTTGGGCTTTGAGTACCGGGCGGCTTATGGAATTGAGGGCAGAGAATATTTTGTTAAACGCTCGCCTAAAGTACATTTGCATATTTATCAGGACGGCAACTGCAATATAGCCAGGCAACTGGGGTTTGTGCGGTTAATGCAGGCCAGGCCAGATCTGGTGGCAAAGCTAAATCAGCTTAAACTACAACTTGCTGCAAAATATCCCACTGATAAAGCGCAGTATCAGCTGGAAAAAGCCGCTTTTTATCAGGAAATAATCCAGCTGCTTGAAAGCGCATAATAAGTTGCAACCGATAGACCAGAAGCTACATGAGCCTTTTTCTGGCGGTTCATAAT
Source organism: Rheinheimera fenheensis (assembly GCF_039871805.1). Classification (NCBI taxonomy): domain Bacteria; kingdom Pseudomonadati; phylum Pseudomonadota; class Gammaproteobacteria; order Chromatiales; family Chromatiaceae; genus Rheinheimera; species Rheinheimera fenheensis. The sequence continues at coordinate 106,454 of NZ_JBDPJM010000011.1, read as the reverse complement.
GCTATGTTATCGCGGATAATAGCTTTGTTAGCTGAGTGCCAGGCAAAAATCGCAAGCAAAAAAGCGATGGACGCGGTGATAAGTTCAAACATTAATACCGCCGCCCCATGATTACCTTGACGAGCTGTTTCGTTACCCTTGCCGGGGATAGCCAACGTCGGAGCGCCATCAACAACCGCAAGCACTTGCCGATTTTTGATTGGCCGCGTCACAACAGCTCATGGCGTTGCTCGCACACTCTTTGGCATCTTCCAGCTTACCTTTTTCATGACAAGCCGCTGCTTTACTGTGGTGTTCTGCACATGCGCGGTGTTCATCGGCCGCGGCTTTATGGGCGTTAATGGCTGTAGTGTTAGTGTTTGACATAAGGATCACCTCTATTGAGATTGGAGAAACGAAAATTTACTGCTTAACGTTGCGTTAACGGTTACCAGTCAACATTGGTTAGCATACGCTGAAATTTTTAAGGTATCTGTGCGTTAGCGAACATCGCGCGCGGGTTGCATGGCATCTTAGTGCCAACAGCAAATCACTTGCTAATTGATGTAGCTGACCAGGAGCTGCGCTGGCGCAACGTTATTTACGGCATAAATCACAAAAGCGAGCCTTTCTTAATGGGTTCAGGCTTGGCGTGCTGGTTAATCTGGCGGTGCTTAGTGGGTTAGTCTTGCTAGGCGGCCAGCTATAGCTGGCTCCAAACAGCCATTTTATAACGCTTAATCTGCACCTATAATGGCAGCAGAGCGGTGCGTTGACAGTAGAAACTAATACTTATCTCCATATCCTTACTTATTTGCAGCAATGTGTTTATGACCTTTGCCTGGTATGCGCATTTGTAAGAGCTGAATAACAAACCCTGGATCATTGCCGCTCTGGTAAGTTAGGGCATAGCACTGTTTGAGTATCTGTTTCAGGTGCCGGCGAATCGAATTGGTTACTCGGTGCTAACGGTAGGCCAACTGAAGATAATTCAGGAAGTGATCACGCTGTCGGTATTTGTGCTGTTGTCGGTGGTGTATTTAAAAGAACCGCTAAAGCTGGATTATTTATGGGCCGGCTTATGTTTGGTTGGGGCAGTGTACTTTATGTTTCGCGGAAATTAAGTATGCCGCCTGCCAGTGCTAATATTCAAAGTAGATCCGCTTTTAATATTTTTGCGTAAGCTTTAATACCGGCAACAGAGGAACTCATCATGAACTTACATCGCGTTAGCCATTTAAACCATCAGGATGTCCGTATTAACGAGCTGACCATTCATTCCTATGAAATGGGTGTGTATTTAGTCGAGGCCGACTATGACGGCCGCAAAGCCTTTCTAATGAATGATGACAACAAACCTGAGAAATTTGGCAGTGTCGAGCAGGTAATGCAGGCACTGGATCGCTGCACCATTTACAAAGCCTACTTGGTACATCAGTCGGCCTATGATGAAATGTGCGGCGGCCCGGATAAGGTGGATAACACCTTAAAAGTGCCGCTGTATGTGCAGGGTGTTGCCTGACTTAACGAATGGCCTGATACAGCCGTTGCCACATGGCGGCATTTTGCAGTTTTAATGCCGCTGCTTTGGTTTTAACTTCGGCGCTTAAGCTGGCTTTGTTATCAAGCACCTGCTGCAGGGCGGCTAGCAGGCTTTGCTCGCTAAGCTCTGCCACGCAGTAATCACCCATGGCAAAATCAGACATCATGGCGTGATATTTATGGCTCCAGCTGGTGGCGATACAGGGCACGCCCTGGCTGAGCGCATTGACCGCACCATGAAAACGCGAGCTTACCGCCAGCTCTGCTTGACCAATAAAGGCTTTTACTGCCAGCGGATCTTCAATTTGTACTATAGTGCAGGGCGTTTTGGCGGCAATTTCGGTGCAAAGCTGTGCATCTTCTTTGCCTTCATGGTTTACCAATACGCATTGCAGTCCCTCTGCGGCCAGCTTATTGGCGGCAGCGGCAAAGGCGTTAATGTAATCAGCCCGCTGCTGTTCGGCGCCGGCATGGTTAAATTTTGACACCACTTTATTGTTGGGAATTAGCGCTGCGAAGGGGCCACTTATTTGCGGCAGCTCATCATTGGCGCGTGGTGTTAAGCTAATGGTGAAGTCCGGTGTGAGCACGACGGAGTCGGGCAGGTTAGGCACGCAGCTTTGCAAATGCTGCAGCGACACCGGATCGCGCACGAATATCAGTCGGGCGTGGTTGATAATATCGCGCATCGCCGCTTTGCTCGCGTCACTGTTAAAGGGGCCAAAGGCTTGCGGCATAAACACAAAGGGTTTACCGGCTTTGGCAAAACGTACCACTTCTTTGGCAGTGTTTTGCAAAAAGCGCAGCGGCCACTGATCGCCATAGGCAAAGCCGCTGGCTTCCAGTACGACATCTACCTGACGCTCGCTTGCCATGCCATAGCGGTTAAACAGCCGCTGCACAGCAGCAGGCAATTTGCCAATCAGCGGTGTTAAATCGAGCCCGCCGCGGCGAAACGACAGCTTTTGCCAGGCGCCTAAGCGCGCGCGCTCGACATAAGGCAGGTTAGGGCCGGGTGATAACACTAGCTCTATGGGTTGCTTCAGGCCTTCTAAGCCTTCCAGGCAGGCCAGTAGCATTAAATAGGCGCCCTTATTGCGAAATTGCACGCCTTTAATTTCAACAAACAGTGGTTTGCTCATAATCGCCCTTATCAGCTTGGTTGCCGGCGTGCCCGTATCAGTTGCCATAACTGGCTGCGGGTACTTTTGGCAAAGAATAAAAAGAAAAACGAGGCATAAGCATATGAAATCAGCGTCGCCCATGCGGCACCAACTATGCCCATAGTAGGAATAAGCCAGAGGTTTAAACCCACATTAAGTGCGGCGCCTACTGTGTGGCTTAACAGTGACAGCGGCTCTTGCTCGGTAATAAGCAAATGCTGACTGATTAAATAGCGCACAAAAATAAAACAGCCGGCCCAGATATGAATGCGCAGCACCTCTACGGCACCAGCAAAGGCGTCACCAAACAACAGGCTAACAATCCAGGGCGACAGTAGCGACATCACCACCGCAATGGCAAAGGCCATGGCAAAAAACAGCAGTGCAAAGCGGCGCAGCTTCAAATAATAAGGTGTCCAGCCTAGCTGATGCGCGCGGATCATATCCGGGTAATAACGCGCGGCTAAGGTGGCCGGAAACACATACCATAGCTCAGATAAACGGCTGGCGGCGGCGTAAATACCTGCCTGCTCGGTGCCGGCGATAGAGCCTATCATCACAATGTCGATTTTCAGATAAATGACCGAGACGATGCCCGACACCCAAAGCCAGGAAGACCGTTTAAGCAGCTGCTTTGCCTGATTAAGATTAAACCAGCGCGGGTGATAGGCTGGCCAGCGTGCTTCGCCGTCTTTGTAAGGCTGGTGTTTGCGCCGGTACAGCAGATACTGCGCCATGCCGACGACAAAAAATTCGATACCGGTTAACAGCAGCAAACTGGCAATACCAAAGCCGCTATATAACAGCGCCAGTTTAGCAGCAAAGCTACACACAGAAATGGCGGACTTCACATAGGCTACACTGCGAAAAGTGCCCTGATAATTTAAGTAAAACTCAAACAACAAGAAGCCAAAAAAAGCCTGCAGTAAAAACAGCACCGGAATAGCAATAGCGGTGTTGCCGTCAAACATGGCGGGGTATAACAGATAAAACGCCAGCAGCATCAGGCTGCCGCCCAAAAGGCCCAGCAACAGGCGCATGCTAATGGCGCTGTACAGCATCGTCATGGCGTCATGGCCGTTGTCGTGTTTTACCATCTGGCGCACGACCACGTTATTCAGGCCAAGGCTGGTCATCGGCACCAAAAAGGCGCTCCAGGCCATGACAATTGAATACACGCCCAGTTCGCTGGCACCGAGCATACGGGCAACGAACACGGTAAGTACAGCACCGGCAGCCAGTTTTACCACTTTATCGCCCAGCATCGCTGTAGCACGAGCGAGCAGAATTTTTTTCAGCAGTTTCACTACTTTACAACCCTTGGAACGGTGCGGGAAAGCCGCTTGTGGCGCAGGTGCGAAATGATACGCCAGATATGCTGCAGCAGATATAGGTAAGCACCGAACAACAGCAAAAATAACAGCAGCATTAACCAGTCTGGCAACAACAGATATTCACCAATAATACCGATAGAAGCAAAAATACATGCCAGTGCGGTAATAAGCGCCAGCGACTCACGTGAACTTAGCCCCAGGCGCAGTGAAATATGGTGTAAATGTTCGCGGTCGGCCTGAAACGGCGATTGGCCTTTGCGGATGCGCCTGACCATAATGGCAATCATGTCCATTAGCGGTATGGCGATGATCCAAAGTGCCGTTACCGGGCGAAAGCTGGCGCTTTCACTTTGGGTGCCGATAATCAGCAGCCAGATCACCGACAGGCCAATTAACATACTGCCGGCATCACCCATAAAAATGCGCCGACCGGGGATCAAGTTAAGATTGCACGCCAGATAAGGTAGTAGCGCCAGTGCTAGCAGCAGCGCCAGTACCGCATAGTCTTGCTGGCCCCACAGTGCCATAAAAATGGCTATGGCGATAAAACTAACCAGGCTTAACATACCGGCCAGGCCATCAATGCCGTCGGTCATATTAAAGGCATTAATAGCCGCAATGACTGCTATTAACGTGATTGGCAGGCCCAGTACACCCAGCTCTACTATGCCAAAGCCGAATAAATTACCCAGACTGGCCAGGTGTAGATCCAGCGCGTAGGTCATAGCAAGGCCTACTAATGTTTGCACCGCCAAACGCAGTTTAACGCTTAAATCCAGGTAATCATCAAAAACGCCAAGCAACACAATAACGCCGCTACAGGCCAGATAATACAGCGGTTGTATGCTGCTATCGGCAAACAGCAGTAACGACAGCGCCAGGCCACAGTAAGTGGCAATACCACCAATTAATGGCACCGCGCCCTGATGCTGCTTGCGCCCGCGCGGAATATCGACCAAGCCGACCCGGACTGACAGCGGGTACAACACTAAGATGGCCAGGGCGGAGGCGACAAAGGCACTAAGGTAAAGCATAGTATGTTCAGGCATTTAGCTATCCTGTTGCTGGTAAAACAGTGGTGATATTCAGCCGGGCGTCAGCTATTACAGGTTATATCTGTGTGCGTTACGTTTGTTACACACTGCTGCTATAAACTAAGTGTTTTTTTTATTAACAACAAGTATTGTACACAGCCGCGTCGGCTGTCAGGATGAAATTTAAGCGTGCAAAGCCATAATCTTAATCTTCTTATTGTCAGCAATATGGGACCTAAGCCGTCCAGCCCGTTTCAGGGCAAGTTTGTACACAACCAGGTATGGGCGCTTGCCGCATTAAATCCTGCGTATCATTATATGCGTTGGCACAGTGACTCCTGGCTGAATAAAGTGCTGAAATACCCGGTGTTTCTGCTGGATTTTATTTGGCGCTTTGTGCTTAGCCGCCGCCGCTTTGATATTATTCACGTACACTTTTTCTTTCCAACGATATATTTGGCATTACTGTATAAAGGATTGCGTAACCGCCAGGTAAAAATTGTGGTCACGTGTCATGGCAGTGATATCTATAAATACCAGCCGCCGGGCAAGCTATATCGTTGGTGTGCGGCTAAAGTCGATCGGTGGATTTTTGCCAGCAACGCTCTGGCGCAGCATTTTAGTTTGCCGGTGGCGAATAAACAGGTACTGCCGGCCGGTATCAGCGAGCTGTTTCGCCAGACTGACAGACTGAGCTATCAGGAAAAGAGCATCGATCTGTTGTATGTCGGCAGTTTAGATCAGAATAAAGGCATGGACCGGCTACTGGCGCTGTTACCGATACTGCATGATAAAAAAGTGGTGGTGGCCGGCAGTGGCCCGTGGCTTACACGTTTACAACACGCCGCGCAGCAATTTCCCAATGTGCTGGTGGTGGGGCCAAAGGACACGGCGGCGCTTAAGCAGCTGTATTGCCAGGCGCGTTGTTTTATCAGTCTGTCGCGCCACGAAGCCTTTGGCCTGGTGATGGCAGAGGCGATGGCTTGTTATACACCGGTGATTGCTACCGACACTGATGGCGCACGAGAACAAGTGCAACATGGCATCAATGGCTTATTGGTTAGCCAGCAGGGTGAAGAAACCGACGTCATCGCCAGGCTTAGTTCAGCGTTACAGCAGTTTTTTAGCTTGTCAGAGCAGCAGTATCAGCTGCTGCAGCAGCAAGGCCGCAGCAGTGCCGAACAATACCTGCTGGGGCAGGTGGTAACAGAATTACAGCAAATTTATCAGAGAGTGATGTTATGAGTGATGCCAAAGTGGCAGCAGCAAGTGACCAGATTGCGCAAGTGAGCATTGGGCCGGTACAGGTATCCGCCTTTAACGACATGCAGCAGCTGTTGCAGTTTATTGTCGGTGACGACGGCAAGGTGTTTGCCGGCTCTGCCATTGCGATTAACCCGGAAAAAGTATTAACCGCTATGCGTGAACCGCTTATTAGTGAAGTGATCCGCGCCGCTGATATTCGCTACGCCGATGGTATCGGTGTAGTAAAAGTGATGCGAAAACGACTGAACAAAAAAGTGCAGCGTATACCGGGCTGCGAGCTGTGGCAGCAACTGATGCTGCGGGCGGCGAAATATCAGGTGCCGGTGTTTATTGTTGGCGCTAAACCTGAAGTAAACCAGCAAACGGCGACTAAACTGCGCAGCCAGCAGGTAAACCTGGTGGGTGCGGTTGATGGCTATTTTAAAGATGAAGCGGCTTTAATTGCGCAAATTAAACAAAGCGGTGCCCGCATTGTCAGTGTGGCGATGGGGTCACCCAAACAAGAGCTGTTAATTCAGCGCATCCGCGCTCAGTATCCTGATTGCTTTTACATGGGCGTGGGCGGTACCTATGATGTGTTTACCGGTAATGTGAAACGGGCGCCGGCGCTTTGGTGTAAGCTGAATTTAGAGTGGGCCTACCGTTTATTGTCGCAGCCCAGCCGTATTGGCCGCCAGCTGGGGTTGGCCCGTTATTTATGGTGGTATTGGACCGGTAAAATTTAATGGTGCAGGTGTGTTGAAATGACAACTTCGAACTTTCCGCTGATCAGTGTCTATATGCCCACCTACAACCGGGTGCAAATGGCAATACGGGCGATTGAGTCGGTATTAGCGCAAGATTACCCTAACTTGGAATTACTGGTGGTAGATGATGCCTCCAGCGACGATACCTGGCAGGTGTTAACAAATAAGTATATTAACGACGAGCGGATCCGCTTTTTTCGTCAAAGTACCGGTCAGGGCGCCTGTGCCGCCCGCAACCGCGCGATTAGCGAAGCGAAAGGTGAGTTTGTTACCGGCATTGACGATGATGACGAGTTCTTACCCAACCGCTTAAGTAGCCTGTATAGCGCCTATGATGATAAATACAGCTGTGTTTGCTCGAGCTATATCTGGGATTACGGCACCGTGCAAAAGCGGCTGTTTGCGACGCGGCAGGTGGTGGGGCTGGCAGAGTTGTTAGATTTACATACGCTATCGAATCAGGCGCTGGTAAAGCGCGAACGCATGCTGGCGCTGGGCGGTTTTGATATTAATCTAGCAGCGTTTCAGGATTACGACATGTGGGTGCGGGTGGTACAGGCTTATGGCCCTGCGCTGCGTATCGCGACGCCCAGCTACAAAGTGAATGTCGGCCATGAGCTGGGCCGTATTACCAACTCGCCAAAGCGGCTGGACGCGCATAAGCAGTTTGTGGCTAAACACCGGGCCCAGATGAGCGAGCGTAACTTGCAAAACCAGATGTTTTACCGGCGTAGCATGGAACAAATCCCGTTTCGCTTTTCCGAGCTTATCAGAAGTTGTCGCTATGGTCTGGTAATCCTGAAATGGCGTTATTACCTTAAACATAAACTGGGGGTGCTCAGCCGCTGGCGCATTAAGGTATTTAGTAAAGGCCTGGCCGGATTGTTTAAAAAATAATGCTGGCTACGACCACCGCAACGACATCACAGCCGCCATTACAGCCAGCGCTCGACCGGCTGTTATGCCGTCTTATTCCGTGGTTTTTACTGGTTGATTGTCTAAACGGCGCCTTGCTGCAAACCCTGGGCAGCAGTTACGGCCTGGCCGCCGGCTATAAGCTGATACTTTTACTGCTGATGGCGCTTAGCTTAACCATACAACAGCCGCGATGGCTGCTGCTGATTGCCCTAAGCTGGCTGACATTGCTGATAGGTCCAATGTTGCAGTGGCCGGCATTGCCCGCTCGCTGGGCGCTGGCCGATCTGCAGTTGACGTTGAAACTGCTAAGCCCACTGCTGGCGCTGGCCTATTTATATGCACTTGCGCAGCGAAGCTCAGTGCTGGCGGCCAGGCTGTTAAAACACAGCCTGCTGCTCAGCAGCCTGGTGCTGCTGCTAAATGCGCTGGCAGGTATCGCCGGCCTGGGCTTTACTGCTTACCAGCCGCTGGACGGTGTGGCACAATCTTTTCTTGGCATTAAAGGCTTTTTTTATTCAACCAATGAGCTGTCTGCCGTGCTGTTGGTGCTGACAGCGGCCCTGTTGTGTTTAAGCTGGCAGCATAAGCGTTATTACGCGCTGGTAAGTGGTTGTGCGCTGCTGCTGGCGCTGTCCCTACTAACCAAAACCGGGCTATTTGGCGTTATGTTGCTGATACTTTTGGTGCCGCTGCTGTTGCAGCAACGAGACTTCTGGCAGGCAAAGCGCAAGTTAATAGGGCTCTTGGCGCTGGCGGTAGCGTTGGTGCTGCTTCTGGTTATCGTTAATGGCGAGGCGTTGCTTAAACTGCTGGGCATATACGATAAACTTAGCTTTGTTTATCAACAGCGGGGTATCAGCGGCATTGTATTGTCGTCACGTGACTACTACGCCGGGCGCATCTGGCAGCTGAGTAGTGAGCAATACAGCATGTTGGAGCGTCTGCTGGGCGTGGGGCAGGGCGGGGTGGCCTTGTATTTGAAAAAGTATTTTGCTGAACTGGACTGGTTTGATCTGCTGGTGTTTTATGGCATCGCTGGTATTAGCCTGTTTGTCGTGGTATTTGCCGTGTTTATCCGCCACAGCTGGCGTCTGTGTTATTCCGGCGCCGGACGGGTGCTGTTGCTGCTTAACCTGCTGCTGCTGGTGGTATCAAGCTTAGCTGGCCACATTCTCACCTCTGGTATGCTGTGGCTGCCGTGGGCACTGTGTAACGCATTACTGCTGCAACTTTATCAGGCTGAACATGATGAAAGATCTGCTTGAACCGCTGTTATTTCCGCATAATCTGCTGCTACTAGGGTTACTGGCGGCCTGCATTGGCTACCGTAAAAGGGGCTTGTGGCTATTGCTGGCATTTTACTATCTGGCCGGCAATACCTGGCTGGCCAACCAGGTGCGGCACTGGTACAGCGGTTATGTGGCAACTTATGCCATAGCGGCCGACAGTACTACCTTATTACTGGGCTGTGGTGGCTCTGCTACGATGTTGCCGGCCTGTGCCAAAGCCCGTATCGACACCTTAGCCGGGCTATTGCCAGAGCGTGCCAGTGTGATTATAACCACCGAATACTGCCAGCCTTATGTCGATTATCTGCTGGCGCAACAGCGTCAGCTGGCGGTGGACTGCTTTAACGGTGGCGATAATACCTACCAGGAATTTAACAGCATTAGCGCGCGTGGCCTTAAGCCTGATTATATTCTGACCAGTGATTTTCATGCCTGGCGCGTTAGCCAACTGGTAAAGCAGCATGGTTTGAGCAGCCGGGTGATTGCCAGTAGCAGCCAGACACTGCGACAGGTCAACTGCAGTTACAACTGTTTTTTCACCGTCAATTTGTCTAATTTCGACTTTTACAGCAAGCTTGTCGCCGAGTTTAGCAGCTACGGCGTATATCGTTTAACTGCCAGCTGGACTGACTGGTATCAGGAGCCTTAAGCATGTTGCGAAATGTATTACTGACGTTACTCCTTTGGCTGAGTATTCTCTTCATTGCGCCGCTTAGCGCAGAGCTAAGAGCACAGCCACAGCTGGTCTGGAAAACGCTGGCCCCAATGCCGATTGCGGTGCAGGAAATTTATCCGGCAGTGCATAACGGCAAAATTTATGTCGCTGGTGGCTTAAGCGATGCGTTGCCAGAGGCAGAGCAGCAGATGACCTCTGCAGTGCAAGTTTATGATCCAGCAATAAACCGCTGGACCATGGCGCCATCACTGCCTGAAGCGCGACATCATGCTTATTTATTGTCGGTTGATAATAAGCTGTTTTTATTCGGTGGTTTTGTTATTGCAGGCGGTGGACGCTGGAGCGCCAATAGCGATGTGTTGCTGCTTGATGAGACCGCACAACAGTGGCGCAAGGTAGCAACGCTGCCTAAACCCCTGACGGAAACGGTGGCGGTGGTGCTAAACGGCAAGGTACACCTAGCCAGTGGCCGTTCGCCAGCTGGGGCAGACAATGCGCAGTGGCGCGATCAGGCCGATGTTAACTGGCACTGGGTATTTGACCCACATAGCTTAAGTGTTACTGAAGCCGCGCCCTTGCCACTGGCGTTCAACAGTGCAAGCGGTGTGGTATTAGATGACCAGTTTTATATTGTCGGGGGCAGACAGGTCGGCGCGGCTAACCTGGCACAGTTGCAACGTTTTGACGCAGCCAGTAACAGCTGGCAGCTGCTTAGCGCCATGCCACAGGCGCAGGGCGGTTTGGCAGCCGCTGTGCTGGACGGTGATCTGTTGGTGTTCGGCGGTGAGTATTTTGACAATGATGGCGGCGTGTACGGTGAGGTGTGGCGTTATCAGGCTGCTAAAGACCGCTGGCAACAAGCCGGCAATATGCCGCTGCCTCGGCATGGCTTAGGCGCTGTAAAACTGAATAACCAAGTTTATGTGTTGGGCGGTGCGTCTGTGGTCGGCTTAAAAGCCACCTCTGCCGTGCTTGACGTTGTAACGCAGCTACACTGATGCGTGCACCCTATGCCGTAATGCCCTGGCTGCTGGGCTTTTTACTGCCGTACCGCCGCCGGGTAATATTGGCGCTGTTGTGCTTATTGCTCGGCTCGCTCAGCTGGTTGGCGTTGGGGCAAGGGGTACGCCTGCTGGTAGATGAGGGTTTTGTTGCCAACAACAGTACTCGGTTAAACCAAATCACGCTGGCCATTTTGCTGTTGTGTGCGCTAACGTCACTGGCAGTGTTCTGCCGCTTTTACTTAATGACCTGGCTGGGCGAGCGGGTCAGTGCCGATATCCGCAACCGGGTGTACCGACACATGCTGAAGCTGTCGCCACAGTTTTACAGCCAGATGCGCACCGGCGAGGTGATCTCGCGTTTTACCGCCGATACCACCTTACTGCAAAGCGTGGTCGGCTCCAGTTTCTCCATGGCACTGCGCTCTACTGTTACTGCTGTGGGCGGTTTACTGATGATGGCATTAACCAGTTTTAAAATGACAGCTTTGGTGCTGCTGGCGGTACCAATGGTGCTGCTACCCATTATTATGCTTGGGCGCAAGGTGCGAACGTTATCACGTGCCAGTCAGGATAAGCTGGCGGATGTTGGCGCCTATGTTGATGAGAGCCTGCATGAAATTCACACCGTGCAGGCCTATGGCCACGAAGCGGTGGACAGCCAGCAGTTTGCCAGCCGCATAGAGCAAGTGATGCAGGCAGCACGGCAGCGTATTTTTTATCGCGCTCTGTTAATCGCAGCAGTGATGCTACTCAGTATCAGCGCTATGGTGCTGATTAGCTGGGTGGGGGCGAAAGATGTGATGGCAGGTAAGGTCAGCGCCGGTGAGCTCACTGCCTTTATGTTTTACGCGGTGATGGTTGCCGGCAGCGCTGCCACCATCAGCGAGGTGATTGGTGAGGTTCAGCGTGCCGCGGGCGCCACCGAGCGGTTAATTGAGCTGGCCAGTGCGCCGGTGGATATTGCTTCACCGCCAATGCCTGCAAAGTTGCCAACACCTTCTACAGGCGCACTTAGCATAAAGCAGTTAAGCTTTGCTTACCCACAAGTGGCAGATAAAACCGTAATACAGCAGCTGAGTATCGATATTGCCCCCGGCGAGCGCATTGCGCTGGTAGGCCCCAGTGGCGGCGGTAAAACCACCTTGTTTCAGCTGCTGCAACGTTTTTATGAGCCAACCTCTGGGCAAATTTTGCTTGATGGTGTGGATATCAGCACACTGGATTTGGCCCAGCTACGCGCCCAGTATGCCTTAGTGCCACAAGACGCTGTGATTTTTGCCACTTCAGTGCTGGAAAACGTGCGCTATGGCAGGCCTGACGCCAGTGAGCAGGAGGTAATTGACGCTTGCATTGCTGCCCGCGCCGATGAGTTTATCCATCATTTTAGCCAGGGGTATGCCACTCAATTGGGAGAGCGCGGCGTGCGTCTATCCGGTGGTCAGAAACAGCGTATCGCCATTGCCCGTGCCATGCTGGCAAACCGACCACTGCTGCTGTTAGATGAAGCCACCAGCGCACTGGACGCCATTAGCGAGCAACAAGTTCAGCAGGCACTGGAGCGGCTGATGCAAGGCAAAACAAGCCTTATTATTGCGCATCGCTTAAGCACGGTAATAAATGCTGACCGCATTATGCTACTGGACCAGGGTAAACTGTTGGCTGTGGGCACGCATCAGCAATTGCTGCAGCAAAGCCCGTTGTATCAGCAGTTGGCCCAGCTGCAGCTGTTAAGTTAAGGGCTCAAAGGTGTTATGAGAATAACTAATAAAAACAATGTTTTAGGCTCGTTGCAGGCGATGCGTTACAGCCGCCAGTTAATGTTGCCGCAGCTGGATTTTCGCGGTCAGGAAGCCTTATTGGCCAGCTCGGTGCTGCTAGTCGGCATGGGCGGTTTGGGCTGTGCGGCAGCGCCTTATCTGGTGGCCAGCGGTGTGGGACATTTAACGCTGGTGGATGACGATACGATTGACCGCAGCAACTTACAGCGGCAGATCCTGTATCGCGAGGCCGATATTGGCCTAAGCAAAGCACAGCAGGCCGCTGTAACCCTTAGCCAGCTTAATTTCGAAGTGAACATTAACGCAATGCGTCAACGCTTAAATGCCGAAGATTTAGCCGCGTTGGTGCCGCAATATTCACTGGTGCTGGATTGCACTGATAACTTAGTTACGCGCAATGCGATTAACGCCGCTTGTGTAAAGGCTAAAGTACCGCTGGTATCGGGCGCTGCCATCCGTTTTGAAGGCCAGCTGGCCAGTTTTAGTATGCAGGGAGACAGTGCTTGTTATTACTGTTTAAGCCAGTTATTTGGCGAGCAACAGCTTAGCTGCATGGAAGCGGGCATTTTAAGCCCGGTCGTTGGCATAGTCGGTGTAATGCAGGCATTGGAGGCAGTAAAGATCCTTGCAGGTGTCGGTACACCTCTGTATGGCAAATTGCAGCTGTTTGATGGCCTAACCAGCCAGTGGCGCCAGTTTAATTTGCCAAAAGATCCTCAGTGCCCCGTGTGCAACGGTTTGGCATAATACCGAATAAGATAAAAAATGATTAACCTACGTTTAATAACAACTGCAGATTTAGCGGCTGTCGTAAAGTTGCAAGATAGTTGTTACAGCGACGCCCTGTATGAAAGCCCTGCTCTTTTAACGCAGCGCTTAACGGTGGCGGTCAAAAGTTGTTGGCTGGCAGAAAACAGCGCCGGTGAGTTACTGGCTTATCTGTTTAGTTACCCGGCAGCCGATGGCTATGTTACCCCTTTAGCGGCGCCTTTTGCTCCAAGTATTACGCCAGCGCTATTGTACCTGCATGATATGGCGGTAAGTCCCGGGGCGCGTGGGCTGGGTTTGGCCGGCCAATTGCTGCAAGTTGCCAAGCAGTATGCGCTAAACCTTGGCGTAAGCAAACTGGCATTGGTGGCAGTGCAGGGCTCAGTGCCTTACTGGCAACGGCAGGGCTTTACGGTAATCAATGATCTAACGTCAGAAGCTGAGCTGGCGCTGGCAAGTTATCAGGGCGAGCAAGCTTGTTATATGCAACTGCCTCTGGAAAAGGACAACAACTATGCGGCTTAACATCATCAGTCTGCTATTAGTTTTGCTGCTATCTTGTATGGCTGCGGCTGATACCGTGTATTTAGTGCGGCATGCGGAAAAACTGGCCGATGGCAAAGATCCGGCGCTGACAGTCTGTGGTCAGGCGCGCGCCGATGCCCTGGCGACCAGCCTGACGGCAGTTAAATTAGCTGCGGTTTACGCTACGCCCTATCAGCGCACCGGGCAAACGGCCGCAGCGGTGGCGAAACAGCAACAGCTAGAAGTAACAACCTACGATCCGCGTCAGCCTGAGGTGTTAGTTCAGCAGTTAAAGGCGCTAAGCCAACCAGCTTTAGTGGTAGGACACAGCAATACGGTGCCTGAGTTAGTGGCGCAGTTAAGTGGTATCGCCATGGCGCCGCTGACAGAGCAAGACTATGACCTTTTGTATCAGGTTACGCTAACCACGCCGGCCAGTGTTAACATCAGCCGGCAAAATTTTCGCTGTAAATGAAACGAATAGGAAAATTCAACATTTTACATTTGGATGGCAGTGCTGGCTTCACAGTAGGCATTTTGTTATTGCTGTTTCCAAATTGGTTTGGCGACCTGTATAAGCTGCCCACCTCAATTATTCTGCTCCTGGCGACGGCAAATGTTTGCTACGGTATGTATGCGTTATGGCTTGCGTTTTCAAACCAAAGAACATCCGCATCGGTTGCTGTGCTGGCAGTTGCAAACGCAGCCTGGTTGCCTGTTTGTATTGCCGTTGTGTTGATATATGCACAAACAGCAAGTGTGGTAGGTTTAACCTTTATCAGTCTGGAAGGTATGTTTGTTGCCTTTTTGTCGTTTTACGAATGGAACAACAGATATCTGCTAGCGAAAGGGTATCCAACCTGTTGATTGGGCGAATATTATCCGGGTTTGAGCGGGCAGTGTTATCTTTTGGCGTACATAATGCCAAAGAAATGAATGGCTATCAGCCACCAAATTAACTGCTTAAGAACCATATGGATATCGTGGATCCCCGGAAAAACCTGATAAAAAGCGTCTTTGTCTGGTGCTAGCTCAATGCCAAAAACGGTAAGTGGTATTTGATAATTGTTAATTAGTGCTAATCCTGTCGCCGCCAACAGAAAAATACAGCTGTACAGGCTTAAGTGAGTGACTTTGATAAATATCGCATGTTTTTTGGATGTAGGACTGACGCGTTCAATCCTAGTTTTGGTAAGGTACGGAAAAATAATACGCGAAGCGGTAAAAACTAACAGCATAATGCCTAAAAAAGCATGCAGTTCAACAGCGTCCTGCCTGTGCTCCAGCTGGCCTTTAATATCCCAATCCACATTATGTAGCTGAGACGATAAATTCAGCAGCATAAAAAGCAACAATAACGCTGATATCCAGTGCAGCGCCCTATCGACAATATACGACTTAGATTTCATAACTATTCCAACCGGATACGGGTGCTAACTGTATGATAAGCTTCATGGAAACTCCGTTTAAACGCCGCCATGTTAAATGCGTTTAGTCAATAAGTAAACACATTGCGAACGCCATAGGTTTCGATAACTAAAACTGCTAACGCCGCTAACATGATGCCGGATAGGGGAGTCGGTCAATTCCTGCCTAGCTGGCAACAGTGACCATACTGATATCAGCGAAACCGCTCTCGGTAGGCGCTTGGTGCCATTACAAATTTAGGCAAAAATGGTGTTGAAGCACTTTTCTGGTTAATTAGCTCCGCCCCCTTTTCCCTAACATCAACTGTACCTATAAGTTGTTGTAAGCCTTAAGATAACGGTGTAGTGTTCTGTACATTAAATTTACAAAAGCAGGTTGATCCGTGTTTAACTACGGGTCGACCCGCCGAATAAGCGTTATACCCAAATAGGAACTCACCAATGAGAGAATTAGTCGAGTCAGCTTTGAATGACTCACTGAATCAGTTGTTACGCTCTGACGGCGATATTCTCGCTATGGACGTAAACGAAAGATCCATTTCTCACAGGCTTGCCTCTTATTTGGAGCCGCTCTTTCACGGTTGGAATGTTGATTGTGAATACAATCGCAATCACGATGATCCGAAAAGATTAGAAATTAGAAGGCGGAATATTCAATCGGACGATACTCAAGCTACGACGGTATTCCCTGACATTATCGTTCATCGTCGAGGCACTGACGAAAATTTCGTGGTCATAGAAATGAAAAAGACATCTAGCCAAAAGAGTGATCATTACGATTTAGAAAAGCTTAACGCTTTCAAAGAACAATTAGGATATCAGTTTGCAATTTTTGTTAAGGTGCGTACTGGTGGTAATCCGGGTATAGATAGCGTGCAATGGGTATAACAAAGCCATCAAAAATCGCGCTTTCAGCGCTGGACTCGCAACAAGTTGCTCGCCTTTTATGGGTAAGAACAGTGCTTAAAATGACTAAGCGTCTCTCTGGCCCGTTGGGTTCATATTCAGACCGTAATATTAGGGTCAGATCAAAATTAACCTGACTGTCAGCAACTCGCTCAAACCGGACTTTACTTTGCCACCGGAAGCTCTCGCCAGTCGTAATATTAGGGTCAGATCAAAATTAACCTGACTGTCTGCAACTCGCTCAAACCGGACTTTACTTTGCCACCGGAAGCTCTCGCCAGTTAGTCGTATAAGCTGGCGAGAGTAGCTCCCGCTTCATCCCCCATTCTTGTTTTGTGCCCTGGCTGGCAAACCACAGTGTTTTGCCATGCTTGCTGTTGAGGTTATCCATCAGTTGCATCAGCTTTTGGTCAGCTTCTTTTTGTACTATCGGCTCGTCGAAAAGGCCGGGTTGATACACGCCCGGATCGTAAAAGTCGGCTAGCATCACCCCCGCCTTGGCGTAGCGGTAGCCGTTAAGCCACAGGCTGTCGAGCAGCTGCATTGCCTTGGCTAAAAACACCCGGGTGTCGCTACTTGGGCTTTCCAGTTCGCAGCTTTTACTGGCGGAGTAGGGTGCGTCTTTGTCGCTAAAGGGGCTGGTGCGCAAAAATACCGTCAGATATTTTGCCTGTTGTTGCTCCTGGCGCAGTTTTTTGCACGCCCGGCCAATGTATTCGCTGATGGCCTCACGCATTTGCTGCTTGTCGGTAATGCGCTCGCCAAAAGCGCGGCTGCTGATAATTTGCTTTTTAGTTGGTGTGACATCTTCCAGTGCAATGCATGACTCACCGTTAAGTTCGCGCACGGTGCGTTCAACGACCACAGAAAAGTGTTGCCGAATGTAATCGGGGGCCGCATCGGCCAACTGCAGCGCTGTGGTAATGCCCAGCTGCGCTAAACGTTTAGTCAGCTTGCCGCCTATGCCCCACACTTCGTTTACCGGTAACAGGGCCAGTAACTTGCGCTGGCGCTCTTTGCAGGTTAAATCGACCACGCCAGCGGTTTTAGCCCAGGTTTTGGCGGCATGGTTGGCCAGTTTTGCCAGGGTTTTAGTTGGCGCTATGCCAACACAAACCGTGATGCCAATATCTTTTTGCACGGTGCGTTTAACGTGCTGGCCAAATTCGGTGAGCCCTGCGCGATAAACCAGGCCGGATAACTCCAAAAAGGCTTCATCAATTGAGTACACTTCTACCCGCGGAGCCAGGTTTTCCAGGGTGCTCATTACCCGCTGCGACATATCGGCATACAGCGCATAGTTGGATGAAAAGGCCACTATTTGGTGCTTTTGCAATATATCGCGCACCTGAAACACCGGCAGGCCCATTTTAATGCCAAGCTTTTTAGCCTCTTTCGAGCGGGCAATAATGCAACCATCGTTGTTAGATAACACCACAACCGGCTTATCGGCTAAATCGGGTCGGAACAGCTTTTCACAGCTGGCATAAAAGTTATTGCAATCCACCAGGGCAAACACAGTGGTGCTCATTTGCGTTTCATTTGCCGGATAACATTGGTAACCACACCAAAAACATTCAGCTCTTCACCATTACGTGGGCGTATCGGCTGGTACGCCGCATTGCGTGGCAGTAGCATTAGTGCAGGGCGGGTGCATAGCTCTTTTACGGTAAATTCACCATTAACTGCGGCCACCACGATATCGCCATGCTCGGCGTCAATAGCGCGGTCTACTACCAGCACATCGTTATCGTAAATGCCGGCGTCAATCATCGAATCGCCCTCTACGCGGACAAAAAACGTCGCGTTAGGATGGCGGATACACAGCTGGTTTAAATCCAGCGTCCGCTCGACATAATCCTGCGCCGGCGAGGGGAAGCCCGCCTTAATTTTGCTGGCAAATAGCGGCATAGCAAGCCGGGCACTTTGCTGCGCATCCCCCAGAAATAGGACAGTCATACAAAACCTCTATATATGTATATTTGTACAGTATATATCAGATTAAGACGATGCCAAGCGGCAATGGCTAAAGTTGTGCAAACGGGCTGTTGTCTGGCATGTACGGCGCGCCTGATGGCGTGGTTACTTTGCTCATTGGCTGCTGATGCCGGGCCACACTAGGCAGTTTAAACTTGACCTGATAGTGTTAAACCTGACACTGGCCGAAAAGTGACGCTAGTGTCGTTTTCGGTTATCGCTATTGTTGCCACAGGAGCAAATATGACAGATCTCTTTATGCAGGCGGCTATCGCCCAGGCGAAAAAAAGTTTAGCTGAGGGCGGTATTCCGATTGGCTCGGTGCTGGTTATTGATGGCAAGATCGTTGGCGCTGGCCATAATCAGCGGGTGCAGAAGGGCAGCTGTGTGCTGCATGCGGAAATGGATTGCCTGGAAAATGCCGGCCGCTTAACCGCCGCTGATTACCGCCGCGCTACGCTGTACTCTACCTTGTCGCCGTGCGATATGTGCAGCGGCACGGTATTACTATATGGCATACCTAAGGTAGTGATTGGTGAGAACCAAACCTTTCAGGGGCCAGAGGCTTATGTACAAAGCCGCGGCGTTACGCTGGAAAACCAACATAATGCTGAGTGCATTGCGTTGATGCAGGATTTTATCGCCGCCAAGCCACAGCTGTGGTTTGAAGATATTGGCGAGTAGGTAATTGTGGCTGGTCGTTAGCCGGCGTTACAGCTTGCCGTTAGGTGGCATACTTAGGGTGCTGACAGCGTTTTTGCTTGGCGGCCAAAAGAAAAACGCTCTTTGTGCCTGGACTCAAGCTGCTGCAATGCAATACGGATATCGGCAGTGTAATACAGTGAGGCAAAGCCAAGACGATTGCGGCCCAGATTATGGAACACCATGCCAAAGGCAATATCGCCGGCGCTGAAGTCCTGGTGGTGTTCGGCAAAATAAGCGGCGGGTTTGCTGAGTTCGTCGTCTGTCAGCAGCGATCTAACCCGGCCAGGGCCGCCATGATAAGCCTGGATCAGCAACAACCGATAAATGTCAGCTTGCTTATCTTCTGGCAAATGGCCAAAACGCGTTAGAAACACCGGTTGTAGCATGCGGTGATTACGTTCAAACAGCCACAGGGCGCAATCAACCTGAGCAATACGGTGCAGTTGTTTGTGCTTAGGCACTTTGCAATCTTTCAATGCTTGTGGTGTTAGTTGCAAAATTCCCCTGGCATTGGCTTTCGAGTGAGCTTCGCGTACGCCACCGCTTTCGATAATTAACATACCAGCCAGATCGGCCAGTAAGTCATCGGGTAGGCTAATGCGTTTTTGCTGCACCCGACGGGCATGCACCAGGCGCAGGGTATCATGCAGTGAGGCTTGCTTTTTCGGGCTGCCAACCTTAATGCCATCCCAGTTACCTGACAAGCGGCCATCGGGATGATCCCCCATGTAGCGTGCTATGGCCAGCGGCAGATTAACAGAAGGATGATGGCAACGAATGGCGAATGGATAACCCGGGGTCTGGCTATTGCCTTCTACCCAGGCATTGACCAGGCCTTGTTGTGCCATAGCCTGACGGGTTTGATTCAGTATGCGCTGAGTTTGTGGCGAGTCGGTGGCGTCTTCAATAAACTGCAGAAAGTTGCCGCGCATATCAAACAACAAGTGCCGATTGGGCTCAGCACAGTGATCGGAGCGGGTCAGGATCCAGCGCCTGACATTCATCATATTGTCATACACACCCTGGCTCTGAGCATAAGGCTTAGTGCGTACCACATCTGTCCAGTTTTGCTGAGGTTGCACCGGTAGCTGTGCCTGAGCATGTTGCGGAAAAAAACATCCCAATAGCACGGCGGCGGCAAGTGGCCAGTATCGGCTTCGTAGGATGAACCCCATATTCGCTCCGGTGTCGCTAAGGCTGCTGTAGCGGTTGTCAGCTGGCGTTGCATAGTAAAGCTGAATACGCCCTTAACAAGCCAGTACAGTAAATCCTTTTACGCGCCTTTACCAGAGGCTGAAGTGAATAATGTCGCGCCGATTACATTACACCGGCTTGGCGGCCTGCGGCAGGATATCGCTGTGCACCATTTGTAGCAGTTTATAGGCATCGTCTAAACCGCAGTTTTCATGGTCGCGTTTTTTATAGCCCAGCGTAGTTAGCTCGATGTGCCAGGTGGGCACCACGTCTACTGTGGCCAGGGTTTGTTTTACGCAGTTAAGCGGGCAGCCGTCCACCGCCAGTATTGGCCGGCCCGACTGCGCCACTTTTACCAGCTGCTTTACTTTGCCGCCGACACCGGCAATACAAGACATTTGTGCCGAGCCTTCGCGGTCCAGCACCACTGCTAAATCATTGGCCAACTGGGCGACATTCGAGCAGCCGGAGCAGGCATAAACCAGTGGCTTGTCTTGATAGTCGGTATTCATAAAATGGGCTCCGCTTGCACTTGCGTATTGGCTAAGTGTAAGAGCCGCAGTAGCTGGCGGCTTGATATAAATCAAAGCCGCCGCAGGCTTACCCCTTCAGAGGTAAGCTAGTAGGCGAGCCAATTAAGTTTGACCTGCGACAGATCAAAAACGCCCGGCGTGACGGCGCCTATAATGCCCCCCGCCGACGCAGTTTAGTTAAGAGGTTAGTATGCAAACCATTCAGTGGGATCAGAAGTTAATCAATAAGTACAATATTAACGGCCCGCGTTATACCTCGTACCCTACGGCGCTGGCACTCACGCCTGACTTTGATCCGGCTAGGATTCACGCCGCCATCCGCCAGAGCTCAGACGAGCTTAGTCTGTATGTGCATATCCCGTTTTGCCATAAGTTGTGTTACTACTGTGGCTGCAATAAAGTTGTCACCCGTCACCAGCATAAAGCAGACGCCTACCTAGACGCGTTAGCACTGGAAATGGCGCTGTATGCGCCAATGGTGCAGGGTAAACGCATCAACCAACTGCATCTTGGCGGCGGCACCCCAACATTTCTGACTGAAGTGCAGCTAAGCCGGTTAATGGCGTTATTGCACGGGCACTTTACGATTAATGCTGATGCTGAAATCAGTATTGAAATCGATCCACGCAGTTGCAGCGATGACAAGCTGCGCCATTTACGCCATCTGGGCTTTAACCGGGTAAGCTTTGGTGTGCAGGATTTAGACGAAAAGGTACAAATTGCCATTAACCGGCGACAAGATACTCACCTTATCTGCCACCAGGTAGCACTTAGCCGCGAGCTTGGCTTTACGTCAATAAACCTGGACCTTATTTATGGTTTACCGTTTCAGCAGCCGGCCAGTTTTAGCGAAACGGTGGAAGAAATTATCCGTCTTAACCCTGATCGTATTTCGCTGTTTAGTTATGCGCATTTGCCAGAGCGTTTTGCTGCGCAGCGTAAGATAGCTAATACCAGCCTGCCGGATGCACCGTTAAAGCTTGAATTGATGCAGCTGGCGATAAAACGCTTTGTCAGTGCCGGTTATCAGTTTATCGGTATGGATCACTTCGCTAAACCAACCGATGCGTTAGCCAAAGCACAGCAGGCCGGTAAACTACAGCGTAATTTTCAGGGCTATACCACCGCAGGGCAAAACGCCTTAATTGGCTTGGGGGTGTCCAGTATCAGCCAGGTAAATGGTGTGCTATGGCAGAACAGTAAAGATTTACCTGAATATTATGCTGCCTTTAGCGCCGGCCAGTTACCGGCCGAACGAGGCTTTTGTCTGAATAATGACGATAGGCTACGCGCTGCAGTTATCAGCCAGCTTATTTGTCACTTTGAACTGGATATCGCTGCCTTTAGCCGGGAATGGCAGCTTGACAGCTTCTGGCAGTATTTTGCGGAGGCTCTGGTGCGGTTACAGCCGTTTATGGAAGATGGCTTGGTTGAGGTGTACGCCGGGCGTATTAAAGTAACCGATGCCGGCAGGCTTTGGGTGCGCAGTATCTGCGCTTGCTTTGATGCGTATTTAGCCCAGGGCCAGCAACGTTATTCCAAAGTGGTGTAAGAACGCAGTACATTGCCGAGGATGTGAGAATCATGCTTCAACAGGGCTGATAAATAACCGGAGCCTGCAAACTGTGCTCACTGTGTTAGGCTTAGGTTAAGTCAAAACACAGGAGAGCTTATGGAAGCCAATCATGTTGAAGTACGGCATTTAACGCGCGAAGATATGACGGCGCTACGCAAAGCGTCTGAGCAGGTGTATGCCGATGCGCCTTTACTGGCCTGGACAGAGCCGGTGGTAAATACGTTATTGACCAAATTTCCTGAAGGCCAGCTTTGTGTCTGTGTTGATGGCAAAGTGGTCGGCTGCGCCTTTTCACTGATAATCGACTACAGCAAATTCAGTGACGATCATACGTATGATCAAATTGTTACCGGCTTTTCTTTTAAAAACCATGACCCCAATGGCGATGTACTGTACGGCATAGAAGTGTTTATTCACCCTGATTTTCGTGGGCTCAGGCTGGCAAGAAGGCTTTATGATGCCCGCAAAGAGCTATGTGAAAACCTGAATTTACGCGCCATTATGGCTGGCGGGCGTATGCCCAACTACAACCAGTTCGCCGATAAAATGAGCGCGAAACAATATATTGATAAAGTAAAAGTGCGGGAAATTCATGATCCGGTGTTAAGTTTTCAGCTGGCGAATGGTTTTCATGTGCGTAAGTTACTTAAAGGCTACCTACGCGGTGACACCCAGTCACAGGAATATGCCACCTTGTTGGAGTGGGCCAATATTTATTACACCAAGTCGGTAAAACTGATTAATGCCCCTAAAGCCGAAGTGCGCTTGGGCCTGGTGCAGTGGCAAATGCGCAATATGAAAGATATTAACCAGCTGTTTGAACAGATGGAGTTTTTCGTTGATGCGGTATCTGATTACAAAAGCGACTTTATTTTGTTTCCGGAGCTGTTTGCCGCGCCTTTAATGGAGCACTACAACCACTTAAGCGTGACCGAGAGCATTCGTCAGCTGGCAAAATATACCGAAACTATCCGCGATAAATTTATCGAATTTGCTATTGCTTACAACATCAACATCATTACCGGCAGTATGCCGTACCTGATAGACGGCAAACTGTATAACAGCGGCTTTTTATGCCGGCGCGATGGCAGCTGGGAGCAATACGACAAGGTACATGTAACACCCGCTGAAAAACGTAACTGGGCCATGACCGGCGGTAATAAGGTGCGGGTATTTGACACTGACTGCGGCAAAATTGGCATTATGATTTGCTACGATGTGGAGTTTCCTGAATATGCCCGTTTACTTGCTGATCAGGGCATGAATATCCTGTTTGTACCCTTTTTAACCGACACCCAAAACGGTTACACCCGTGTACGGCATTGTGCTATGGCCCGCGCTATTGAGAACGAATGCTATGTCGCCATCGCTGGTGCAGTGGGTAATTTAGCCCGGGTGAATAATATGGATATTCAGTACGCCCAATCGGCATTGTTTACGCCGTCAGACTTCGCATTTCCAACCACTGGTATTAAGGCTGAGGCCACGCCAAACTCTGAGATGTTATTGGTAGTAGATGTTGATCTCAATGCACTAAAAGAGCTACACACTCATGGTAGTGTGAATACGATGAAAGATAGGCGTCATGATGTGTATCGCCTCTCTTTGCTACAACACCAAACGTCCTGAAAGCAATATAAGCGCAGAGGCTGGCCAATTTGGGCGAGCTCTGCGTTTAAAAAATTGATACTAAAATAAAAACAATTCTCAATAGCGTTTACATTGTTGTAATTGCGAATTATTATCATGCCACTTTTAACAGGAAGAGGCAGATAATTTCCCATGTCGACAAAAAAAATGTCCATGCTTGGTTCACAAGCGTTAATGACAGCTTTCGCATTTAACTTCATTACCCCGGCACTTGCCCAGACACCAGAGCACTGCGGTGCAACCTCGCAAGAATGCACTGACGAAGCCATAGAGCTTATTAAAGTGCACGGTGTACGGACTTCGGTATACAGCGTAAAGCAGTCTGGCGACATGCGCCGTATGGCAGATTTGGTCGACACGCCAGCTACTATCACAGTGTTAACCAAAGATCAGATTGAAGAATCAGGCAAAAGCGATTTAAAAGACATCCTTGCCGCGCAAGCGGGCGTGACGCTGGGCACAGGAGAGAATGGTAATGCCTTTGGTGATCGCTATATTATTCGCGGTCATGAGGCACGCTCAGATGTGTTTGTAGACGGCCTGCGTGACCCTGGCATGACCACACGTGAAAGCTTTGCCACCGAACAAATTGAAATAACCAAAGGGCCCAGTTCAACCTTTGCCGGGCGCGGCTCGTCAGGTGGTGCGGTAAACAGCATCACTAAAAAGGCTTCGACAGCCTATGATTTTGGCCGTGTCGATGCGGCATCAGGCACGGATGAACATCACCGTTTGGTACTCGACTACAACACGCCGATAAGCACCAATGTTGCCACACGGATAAATTTATTGCATACCGAAGAGCAAGCCCCAAACCGTGACGGGATAGATCGCAGCCGTCGTGGCGCTTTGCTGTCAGGATTGTTCGACAACGTAAACGACCTGCGAATTTTTGCCGATTATTACACATTAAAAGCAGAGGACACGCCGGATTTAGGCAGCTATTTTGACCGTAATACACGAAAACCCGTGTCGAATATCCCGGTTTATGCACAAAACGAAGATTTTCTTAACTCTGATGTCAGTGCCTATACTCTGCGCACCGAATATGACATTAGCGACAGCCTGAAGTTTTACAACGCGACCCGTTATGGTGAAACCGAAAATGGGTATTTATCTACCGGTGCCCGTGGCACAGTGCGTGACGCCAGTGATACAGAGGCACCCGGTGCCAATACCATAGTGTTAAGCACCCATCAGGGCTGGCAAGATGTGGAATACTTTGCCACCCAATTCAACCTGTTCTGGGATGTTGCCGCTGCCGATATTGAGCATAAACTACTATTTGGCGCTGAATTTACCGACGAAAAAGTCAACAACGGCGTTTACAACATTACGGCTAACGGCCAGCCAAACTGTACGCTCAGCGGCCGTGGCGGCGTAAGCCCAAGCTACTGCTTACTTGACCAAAATGGCCAGGTATACCCGCAAGCCAGCAGTATTATTGGCAGAACCTTTAGCAAAGGCGGCTCTGATGCGCTGTTTAACGCGCAAACCATCGCCGTTTATGTGATGGATACGGCAAAAATTAATGAACAGTGGCAGGTGTTTGCCGGTGCGCGTATCGACAATATTGATTACAGCAACGACGTAGTAAGTGGTAATAACAGCTTACTGTACGCCTACAAAGATCATTTTTATAACGGCCATATTGGCGTGGTGTACAGCCTGACTGACGACGCCAATGTGTACCTAAGTTATGCCACTGCAACCAATATCAACGGTGGGGAGTCTGATCTGGGTGCCAACTGTGGCTATGGCGGCCTGTGTGGAGACCCTGAGCAAGCGGCACTGGCCGATCCGGAGACGGTGGAAAACCTGGAGCTGGGTACCAAGTGGTCATTGTTGGAGGAGAAACTGTTTTTCGCAGCTGCGCTGTTCCAAACGACTAAATCTGACGTGATGGAAAGTGTTGGTGATGCATACTCTACGCTTGGCACGTTAAACACCGGTGAAAACCGTATTCGTGGTGTTGAATTGGCAGTAAACGGTAACCTGACCGATAAGCTCAGTGTGCAGGCGAGTGCCTCTTTAATGGAATCTGAGGTGACGAAGTCGATAAACACGCAAACCTTGGGCTTGGAGCTGAGTAATTTTGCCGATAAAAGCTTCTATGTGCAGTTGCGTTATCAGTTAAACGACGACTTTGCCTTTGGAGGCGACTATACCTACAAAGGTGAAATGTACGGTGGTCAACCCGATGCTGCGGCGTCTTTTGATGCGCAAAATGGCTATTACAGTATTGTGGTGCCAAGTTATGCGACAGCAAACTTATTTGCCAATTACAGCTTGTCTAAAGCGGCAACGGTACGCTTGAATATCGAGAATGTGACCGACAAAGAGTATTGGACCGCAGCATATCGCTCAGGCGCCTTTATGTATTTGGGTGATGCGCGCGCGGTGCGTGCTACCTTGACATACGAGTTCTAAGCAACACTAAGCCCGGCGTTATTAACGCGCCGGGCTTAGCATTTTCAGGACAAATAATGTGATTATTATCAAGCAACTTTTAAGCCCGGATGAGGTGAGTTTATTTCGTCAGCAGTTGCAACAGGCGCGCTGGCAAGACGGTAAAAGCACCGCGATGGGGATGGCGGCTACCGTTAAACGAAATGGCCAGGCCGACCCAACCGATCCGAAAGTACAACAGCTGGCTAATACCCTATTGGCAAAATTTGGTCACAATACGCAAGTGGTTTCCGCAGCCTTACCCCAGCGTATTTTCCCACCCTGCTTTAATCGTTACAGCGAGCAAGAAACATACGGCTTTCATGTCGATGCCGCCATCATGCGTATACCGGGCAGCAATGAGGTAATGCGTTCTGATCTGTCCATGACGACGTTTCTATCTGCGCCAGATGAGTATGATGGTGGAGAGCTGGTGATTAATACCGAGTTTGGTCAGCAACACGTTAAACTCGCTGCCGGCGACGCGGTGTTGTATAGCTCTGGCACGCTACACAAAGTAACCCCCGTGACAGCAGGCACCCGATACGCTGCCATCACCTGGATACAGAGCATGGTGCAAAATAGCCCAGTGCGCGACACACTGTATCAGCTTGATCAGGCCATCCAATCATTGAGTCAACACGGGAACGCTTCGCGAGAAGAGGTTGATCGCTTGCATCATGTTTACCATAACCTGATCCGGTTAAATGCGCAGGTGTAGCCTTCGCAAATGCCGTTACCAATAGATTACAAAGGAAACAGGCAGCAATAATAGCTGCTGCCTATTCACTAAATTGCCGGTTGTTATCCCCACAAATTCTGCACAACCTTTGTACGTTCCTGCTCCGGTAACTGCTGTAACTTACGGTTTAACGCCGCACTTGGGCGCAGTGCAGAGCCCTTTAACGCTTCTCTTAACAGCTTTCGTACGTCTTGCTGTGCCGACACCGCACGTTGCTCATTCTCCACGATAGTGAGTGCGCGGCACTCTTCTGTCGTCGGCGTAAAGCCCAACTTACGGCTGTAGGCGTCTAAAAACGGAGCTGACGCTGTACCGTTAGATAATAGACAGTACTCAGTGTTTGAATAAACATAAGTATTGTTACTTGCTTGACTAAGGGTGCTAAAAAAAGCCAGTGACGATACTAAAGTAATAGATAACAGTTTCATGATTAACCTCTGCAGTGCCTGAATTAACTGATGCAAATTCTATACAGCGTCAATGACACTTCTGTGTAAGATACGCGAGATAAACTAGCTGTAAATCATTAATAAAACTAATGCAAGTTTTGCTGCTGTAACTTGGTGGTATCCGCTTGCTAAGGAGATATGTTGTAATCTTGCTGCAATATCAGCTGCCTAGAATCATGTCGTTGTTTTATGTTATTTAATTAGGGACAAGACGTGGGCGCGACATCAAACGATAACACCAGTATAAACCTGATATTGAGCCGCTTGGTTCAGCTATGTGAAACTAAATTTCAAATTCAGCTGTCATTAGCCCGGTTGCAGCAAAATGTCGATTACCGTGCTGCAGTGTTGGCTGAGCTTCACGCATTACAAGATGAAGAGCTGAATAACCTGCTTAACCAGTTAGATACCGCCGTACAATCTTCACTAGATGTGGCGCCTGTTGCTAATCAGGCAACGCCGACAGCGACAGCAGGTAAAAGCAAAGCGCTGCTGCTGGCATTGGTGCTCAGTATTGTTGCTCTGGCAGGTGGTGGCTATTTCTGGTTTACATCAAATTCAGTGCAGCCAGCTCTGGCAGTCAGCGCGACACCAGCTACAACGACAACACCTGCTCAGCAGGCTCAAATCGTTAATACGTCTACCGTAGATACTTCGGGTAGCACCCAGCCTACTGTGACACCAGTGCTAAGAGTACATGGCTCAAATACCGTTGGTGAGAAGTTGGCGCCGGCGCTTTTAGAGGCGTTTTTGGCAGAGCAGGGCGGTAGTGCTTTTGCCTGGCAGCAAGGCGACTCAGAGGTGGAGAAACAGCTTCGCTTTACAACGGCCGGGCAGTCTGAGGCGATAGAACTCCATGCTCATGGGTCAGGAACCGCTTTTAGCGGGCTACTGTCACATAAAGCAGATATTGGTATGTCGTCACGCAAGGTAACACCGGATGAGGTGACGCAGGCCCGGTCGGAGCTTGGCGATCTGAGCAAAATTGGTAACGAGCACATTATCGCACTGGATGGCCTGGCCATTATTGTTAACCAGAATAATTCCCTCAAGGCTATTTCTACCGAAACGCTGGCAAAGATCTATGCCGGTGAAATTTCGCGCTGGTCGCAGCTTGGCGGTCAAGACAAGCCGATAGTGCTGCTAGCACGCGACAATAACTCAGGGACCTTTGACACCTTTAACAGCCTGGTGCTAAAAAAGCACGGCAAAAAGCTTGCCGATACTGCCACACGGTTTGAATCGAGCACGGAATTGTCGGTGGCGGTATCACAGGATGAAGCTGCTATCGGCTTTATCGGCTTAAACTACATTTCGTACAACAAAGCACTGGCTATTTCAGAGGGTGCTGACACTACGCCGATTTACCCAACCCGCTTTACCATTAGCACCGAAGATTATGCGCTATCACGCCGGCTGTATCTGTATACGCCTACCGCAGCGTCTCAGCTGGCGAAGGACTTTGCCCAGTTTGCCATATCAGAAAAAGGCCAGCAGTTGGTGGAGCAAACCGGATTGATCTCGCAAAACATCCGTGTCGAGAAAGTGTTTGCTGTGGAAGGTGCACCCGCGTCCTATAACCGTTATGCCGACACCGGGCAGAGGTTATCGCTGAACTTTCGGTTTAACTACGGCGAAAATGACCTGGACAATAAGGGTAAGCGTGATTTAGAGCGGCTGATCCGCTTTATGGAGCAAAACAGTGGTCGTCGTCTGGTGCTGATGGGGTTCTCAGATGCGGTTGGTGCCGTTGCGAAGAATAGCGAGCTGGCGCTGCGTCGCGCCAAAGCGGTAGAGCGCGAGTTAACCGCCCGTGGCATACCTGTGGTAGCCGTTGAGTCTTACGGTGAGCTGTTACCGGTAGCAAATAATGACACTGATGCCGGTCGTGAACGCAACCGTCGGGTAGAAGTGTGGGTAATTTAAGGTAATCAGATTTCAGTGGGGCAAAGAATATGTACCGATACTTCTCTGACGCAACGCAATTAAAAGCGGTATTTGGCAGTTACAGCACACTGGAGGCTTTGCGGGTTAAATGCAACATTGAGCACGCTATCAAAAGGCTTAACATTCCCTCAGCAGCCCTACTGGAACAAATGCAGCAGGAAGGGTTAAACCTCGCTGACATAGAGCCGGCCGTTAATAACAATGCGGAAGTGGCAGAGACGTCTGACACCGTGCTGCGAAGCCATCTGCGCAATACTTTTCTAGCTGAAGATAAGCTATATGCGGCGCTGAGTGCATTAAGCTTGTCGCAAAAATCAGAGGTTAGGGATTTACTGCAGGTTGTTGTTGGTTACTTGCACCTGCCCTCAGAGACGCTGCTAAAGCGTATGGCAGAAGAGGGCCTGACGCTGGATAAATTAGGTATAAAATCCAGCACTGCGCAGCTTGATACCGTGCGCAATAAACTGAACGCTCTTAATCAGCAACATAACACTCAGGCGTCGCTTGCAGATAATCAACTAGGTACTCGGGATGCAGTAGCAGGCATTCGCCAGCGGATAAAACAGCTGAGCGAAACTCAGTTAACAGATGCTATTGAAACGCCGTTAAAAACGTTGGTGCAATGTGAGGCAAATGATCCCGAGCACGCTGCAGTTAATGTCGTAACCTTTGCTGCTATGCAGGAAAAACTCAAAGCTAAAGCCTGATGGCATGAGCTGATACCTACATACCGGCTTTTATCAATGGTCATATTCAGCACACAACTAGAGCGCCCGATAGCGGTTTTGCAGGATCGTTTGGGCGAAGAGTTTACCGAGCTTAATTGCGCTGGCGGTACAACAGAAAAACTTTTGCGGCTTAAATAAAAACGCCACCCGTAAGGTGGCGTTTTTAAAAGAATTTTTGGTGCGTCCTAGTGGACTCGAACCACCGACCCCCACCATGTCAAGGTGGTGCTCTAACCAGCTGAGCTAAGGACGCACGCTTTGGTTGTTGCGTACAGCGAACAACGGCGGCTATGTTATTGCGCAGCTACAGCCTTGGCAAGTGTTTTTACTGCTTCGCTGGCAGTTTGCTGTATTTTTCACCGCTTTAAGCTTAGCTGCTCGTGGTTAATTGCAGTGGGCATTGGCTGTTAAGGTCCTGCCACCATTTAACATGTATCGCCAGTTCGCGGCGCATATTTTGGTAATTGCCTTCAAACCGTACTGTGAGTGCCTCTATCAGCGGTGTGTCGGCATATAGTTGTTGCAGCAGCGGCCACAACTGCTGCTGATATTGCTGCAGGTTTACTGTGTATTGTTGTACCTGCGATATAAAAAATTTACTAAAAATGTTGGCTAGTATTTCCAGCTGCTGTTTATCTGGTCTGGGCTGGCACAGGCTTTGTGGTGCCACCTCGGCGAGCATTTGGTTAAGCTCAGATAGCTGATGGCTGCTTTGACGCAGGCTGTATTGCAAACGGCCTGGCAGGTTAGCCTGATATAGCAATTGTAATTGTTGCTCTATATCGACACTGCTTGCCGCTTGCCAGTTTTGTTGCTGAATAAACTGCTGCAGCTGGGTTAATGCTGTTAGCGCTTGCCAGCTTTCACTCAAGCCCGGTTTGTCATTGTAGGGTAGGCTATCGCGCACGCCCACTAGCTGTTTACGCAGGGTGTCGTCGGTGAGCAGCATGTTGTTAAAGGCTAGTTTTGCACTTTGCTGCTTGGCGTCATATACCTGCTGTAGCTGGCTTTGCAGCTCAGTATTGTCCCACTGCTTTTGCAGGCAAATAGCTAACTGGTGTAAAAAGCGCAGCTCATAACTTAATTGTTTGCTGGTGGTATATACCCGGCCCAGGCTGGAGTTACGCTCGCCGATTAAGGTGTCCAGACCACAGTGGCGGGTAGCAAAGGTGTCGGTGAGATCCAGCCGCAGATCGGGCAGTGGCTGCTTGAGATCGCGCGGCTCGGTAAGTAAAGGTGCCGTTGGCAACGGCGTTTGTGGTAGCTCTTGCTCTAACACCCGAGCCAGGCGCTGCTGATAACTTTCAACGGCTTTTTCGCCACTGTCTTTCGAGCAACCGCTAAGGCCTATCAGCAAACACAGTGGTAGTAGCCAGTATTTCATCGCTTTATGTTGCCTCGCGCTCAAACCTGTGCAAAGTGCGTTTTAGAATAATGGCCAGTAAGATAGCGGCGACGCTGAGGCCGGCAATAATGCCTACCCAGAAGCCGTGTGCGCCCATAGGTTCAACCAGCCAGTTTGTTAAACCTAGTACGGCGCCTAAACCAAAACCGATTGGCCAGTAAGCAATAAAGGTAACGAAAAACACCGGTTTGGTCACTTTCATCCCGCGCAGTGCACAGGCTGACACCACCTGAATCGCATCTGACACCTGATAAAAGCAGGCCAGTATCAGTAAAGAGCTGGCCAGTGCCACCACGGGCGCATCGGGCGAGTACAGCGACGCTATGCTGCCGCGCAGCATATAGGTAAGGCTTGCGATCACCAGCGACATGAGTACTGCCAGTACGATGGCGGTAGAAACGGCTTTTTTCAGCTCCAGTATACTTTGTTGGCCCACCAGGTGGCCGACACGGATAGTAGCAGCCATACCCAATGACAACGGCAGCATAAACACGATGCCACTGTAGTTTTGCGCAATTTGGTGGCCGGCCACCATAATAGGCCCAAGATGCACGATGGCCAGCGGAATACAGGCAAACAGTGTGACTTCGAAAAAGATAGAGAACGCAATTGGCGTACCTATACAGATAATTTGCCAGATGTCTTTCAGATTGACGCGGTAGCTGTCTGGCTGAGTACGATAACGTGCCGTGCTGCGGCTAAACCAGCCATAGACCAGCATGGCGATAAACATGGCCAGAAACACCAGCGCAGTGGCGATACCACAACCGGCACCGCCCAGTGCCGGCATTCCCAGCTTGCCGTAAATAAACACATAATTGGCAGGAATGTTCACCAAAATGCCGACAAAGCTAATCCACATACTGGCTTTGGTGTTGCCAATACCTTCAAACATGCTGCGCAGCACCATATAGCCGGCAGCCGGAAACAGGCCAAAACTCACATAGTACAAATAATCCAGTGAGATTTGCCGAAGCTGGGCATCCATGTTTAACAGATCGATAGGCACTTGCACATATAACATCAGTACGAACAATGCCGCCGCCAGTGCCATAGCGAGGTACATGGCCTGCAGCGTAAAATGGGTGACCGGTTTTACTTGCTTACTGCCAAAATACTGCGCCACTATTGGCGTTAGTGCCAGCAGCAAACCTTGCATGGTCATCACTACGGGAAACCATAGGCCTGAGGCAACGGCAATAGCCGCCATATCAACCGCGCTGTAGCGACCAGCCATGACAGTGTCGACAAAATACATCAGGGTTTGGGTAAGCTGTGCCAGTACGATGGGACCACTGAGTTTTAAGATGGTTCTGGCTTCGAAGCGGGAAAACGGTAACATAGCGAGTGTCGTATCAACAGCGTGCAATGGCGCGCAATGTAGCACAGATGGGGGCTTATGTTTACCGGAATAGTACAAGCTAAAGTGCAGGTGACACAAATACGCGATAAAGCGCAGTTTCGTCAGTTAACCCTAAAAGTGCCGCCGCAAAATCTTAAACAGTTAGAGCGAGGCGCCAGTATTGCCATTAATGGTGTGTGTTTAACAGTCACTGAGTTTGACAGCGCAGCCGGTTGGGTCTGTTTTGATGTAATCGCCGAAACCTTAAGCAAAACCAATTTAGGTCAGTTAACACAGGGGGCAGAGGTTAACCTGGAGCGCTCGTTAAGCTTTGGCAGTGAGCTGGGCGGCCATATTGTGTCTGGCCATATTCAAACCACAGCAGTTATAACCGAGCTTATTAAAAGCGCTGATAACTGCGCTATGCGCCTTAAGCTTGCGCCAGAGTTTATGCGTTTTATTCTAAGCAAAGGTTTTATTGCGGTAGAGGGTTGCAGCCTAACGGTGGGGGAAACCTACACAGATGGCTTTAGCCTGTATTTAATTCCGGAAACGCTATCTATTACCACCCTGGGGCAAAAGCAGGTGGGTGACGTACTTAACATTGAACTTGACCAGCAAACGCAAACCATAGTGCAAACGGTTGAGCGCATTATGGCTGAGCGTTTTGCTAAGGTGTCGCAGTCGTAACGATAGCGCGTAAAGTCTTAGTAATACTGCTCGTCATCGGCATCAATAAACAGCTGCACGCTGTGGTGTAGCTCGTCTTTATGCACACGAATATGTATGGGGTTGCAGCAATTGCTGCAATCTTCTATGTATTCCTGATCTTCATCGGTCACCTCTACGGTTAGGTGCACCGGGTGGCCACAAAACGGGCAGTCGATAGTTTTACTCAGCATGCTCATAGTGCTCTCCCTGTAACATGATAAAGCTTCAGGCTTTAGCGTTGCCGCTGATACTACGCCCGCCATCAACAGTCAGAATATGGCCGTTAATGTAAGGCGATTGCAGCAAAAACAGCAGCGCTTGTGCGATGTCTTGCGGCGTACCCAGCTGCTGCAGCGGTATTTGCGCAAGTATAGCTGCCTTATCCTGCTCTTGCAGGCTAACCGATTGCGCCGGTGGCCAGAGTATGGCACCCGGTGCAATAGCGTTTACCCGCACCTCTGGTGCCAGCTCCTGTGCCAGCGCCTTGGTCATCATCAGCAGCGCCGCTTTGGCCATGCAGTAGATACTGTGCTGTGGCAGTGGCTTTTCAGCATGGATATCAACCATATTTACGATAACACCCCGCTGCTTGGCCAGCTCAGGCGCCAGGGCCTGACATAAAAAGTAGGGCGCTTTAACATTAGAGCCAAATAAATCCTGCCACTGCGCCATGTTGGCCGAGTGAATAGGGGTTGGATAAAAGCTGGATGCATTATTAACCAGTACATCTAAGCGGTTAAAGCAGCTCCTTACCGCGTCACACAATGCTGGCCAGCCAGCTTCATCCAGTAAATCAGCTTGCAGTACTGCAGCACTTTGGCTGCGCTGCTGGTTTAATTGGTTTGCCAGGTTATCGGCCTCAGCACGTGACTGGTTACAATGGATAATAACCTTGTAACCCTGCTGATGCAGGGCCTCAATCATGGCGCGGCCCAAACGTTTAGCGCTGCCGGAAATAAAAGCAACAGGGGAAGAGCAAGACATAGGTAATCCGGTATTGTTAACTGCACGGGCTATGATGTGGCCGAGTTAATAAAACAACTGTTTGATCAGCTCCTGGGCCTGCACCAGATAAGCGCCGCGAAATAAATAAGCATGGTTTAACACATGATACAGATTATAAAGATCTTTGCGCTCAGAATAAGCTTTCTCCAGTGGATAAAACTCCTCATAGGTTTGATAAAAGCTGTCAGGAAAGCGACCAAACAAGGTACTAAAAGCAATATCGGCCTCGCGGTCGCCGTAGTAGCAGGCCGGGTCGAAAACCGCTGGGCTGTCAATAACAAAGCCGACATTACCGCGCCATAAATCGCCATGTAGCAAGCTTGGCACTGGCTGATAATGTACCAGCCGCTGCCGGCACTGTTCCACCAGATAATCAATTTTGCCAAAACCGAAGCCTTGCTCTAACAGCAGTTGCAATAACCAGCCAATCCGCTGCTCTGAAAAAAAGCTGCTCCAGTTAGCTTGCCACTTGTTCGGCTGCACAGTGCTGCCAAGCATGTTGTCCCAGTCAAAACCGTACATGGCCTGCTCATGTTGGCGGTGCAGCAAAGCCAGTTGCTGCGCCAGATTCCGCCAGCCGGTTAACGTTTCACCGGCAAACGGCAGATATTCCAACACCAGAAAGGACTTATCCAGTGTTTGACCGCTACAAATAACCTTGGGCACCCGGATACAATGCGCCTGTCGCAGCGCACTGAGGCTAAGTGCTTCAGTATCAAACTGTTCGGCTTGTTCGCGTTGATTTATTTTGACAAAAAACTGTTGGCCCATGCCCTTGATATGCCAGGCCAGGTTAATACTGCCGCCACTGAGCTGAGTTTTTTGCTCAATCTGAAAGTCAGTGTCTAACTCACTGTTGATATGCTCAGCAATTGCCTGCCACATAAACTGCCTCCTTTGCCAGTGACACCTTAGTATGGCCGATATTGCCAATTTTTCACTGATCCGCACCAGGCTTCGTCACGTAAATGCGACTGTGCTTGGAAACAGGCCTCCCATAGATCAAAAGGTTGTACTATGACCCTCGCTACTGCCCGTTTTCGTCTGTCAGCTTATAACATTATGCTGGTGATTAATGTGATGCTGCTGGTTGCTGCCACTGCTCTGGCAGGGATGCAAAACAACTGGCTGGCGGTCGTGTTGGTTGGGTTACCCACGGCGGTCATCCCGCCTCTGTTGTATAAAACGCTTGGTGATCATAGCTTAAGTCGTATCAGTTACGGCGTTGGCTTTATGTTTTTCGCTGCGTTATTTATTCACGAAACCGGCGGAATGCTGGAAATGCATTTCGCCATTTTTGTGTTGTTGGCCGTATTAATCGCTTTTCGTGACTATCAGGTGATAGTTGCTGCTGCACTGACAATCGCAGTGCACCATTTGCTGTTTATGTATTTGCAAATGCAAAACGCCGGTGTATATGTGGTGCCACAACAGAGCCTGTCGCTTGGCATAATTGTACTGCATGCGTTTTTTGTTGTGGTGGAAGCTGCTGTGTTGGTGATCATTTCCCGCCATAGCCTGCGTGAGGCCCAGGTAGGGCAGGCACTGTTTGACGCGACAGAAGCTTTGGTAACGGACAGCGGTAAAATAGTGCTGACCGGGCGCTGTGTCGACATTAAATCGCGGGTAATAAACAGTTTTAATGCCGTATTGACGACTTTACAGCACACCATCAGCACAATTGATGAAGCAAGCGCCAATCTGAAACAGGAAGCGCAACAGCTGCTTGGCAGCGGAACTGAGCTATCCGGTAGTATGGTTAAAAAGCTGGCCGAAGTGGATCGTATCGCTGCAGCGACAGAGCAAATGTCGCTGAGTATCCGTGAAGTTACCGAACTGTCTACACAAGTTTTGCAGGCTGCAACGCAGGCTGAGCAGGCGGCGCTAGCGGGTAAGCAGGCGGTGGAGCAAACGATCAGTTCCGTGTCGGCATTAGCTAACCAGCTTGCTGAGACTGGCGATAAAGTGAATGATGTTGCCAAGGCGACCGCAGATATTCGCAAAGTACTGGATGTAATTCAAGCGATTGCCGAGCAAACCAATTTGCTTGCGCTTAATGCCGCCATCGAAGCCGCACGCGCAGGCGAGCAGGGCCGGGGGTTTGCTGTGGTGGCCGATGAAGTACGTACGCTGGCATCTCGTACCCGCGGTTCTACCGATGAAATTAAAAGTATGATCGAGCAGTTGATTTCCAACAGCGGCCAATCTGTTGAGGTGGTAGGACGCAGTATTACCCAGTTGCAGCACACCCGGCAGCATGCAGAGCAAAGTGGCGCTATGTTAGAGCAGATACTGCAGAACGCGCAGCAGGTAGCAACATCAGCTGATGTGATGACAAATGCACTGCGCCAGCAAAGCACCGCCAGCGCAGAGGTAGCGGAGGGCGCGCAGCATATAAGTGGTATGACTGCCGAGCAAAACGCGCTGGGTCAACGCGTGGTGCAAAGCGCCAACCAGCTAGAGAAGGTGACCCAGGTGCTTGCCAGCGAGTCCGGGAAATTTACAGTGTGAGGCTGCCGCCAGGCCGGTTGCTGATAGCGCTACTGCTGTTCGGCGGTTGGATTAGTTTAGGCTCTGCTGCCCTGTTTTATCTGGGCCAGCGCCATTATGGTGAATTTGCCGGTGCTGAGCGTTGGCAAGTTGATGGCTTGTCACTGACTGCGTTGGGCTTGCCGCTGCAAGAGGGGATAACCTTACTACACGTTATGGATGATGGCTGCCCCTGTAATTACCGCGCCCGGGGGCATCAGCGTGCGCTGGTGCAGGATGCCAGTTTGTCACAGCTGCAGCATCACTACAGCAGTGCAGCTGTGTTAGCGCAGGCAGGCTTTGCCCTTCCCGCAACCCCAGCCGTGCTGGTGTTTATCAACGGCCAGTTGCAGTACGCAGGGCCTTATGCCAGTGGTGTGTTATGTTCAGTTAATGATAGTTTTGTCATACCACTAATAACACAACAGGTTAAACTGCCCGGTGCCTGGCTAAACGGCGAGGCAAAAGCCTGTCGTTGTATAGTCAAGAGTTCCCGCTAATGCTACCATTACGGCGCTTCTACCTGTGCTGTCGTGCCCGGTTTAGTAGATGGCTTTTTGTGTAAGCCATTAACTACTTTATTGCACGGCCGCAAACGACACTAACAAACAAGTGACCCTTGGTACGGGCCACCACTGTATAAGGACTTATCATGCCAGTTATTACTCTGCCTGATGGCAGCCAGCGCGCTTTTGAACATGCCGTTTCTGTAATGGATGTCGCCAAAGACATCGGCCCCGGTTTAGCCAAAGCCACCATTGCCGGTAAGGTGAATGGCCAGTTAGTTGATGCCTGTGACCCTATTGAAACTGACGCTACCTTAAGCATTATTACCAGCAAAGATCAGGAGGGCCTGGAAATTATCCGCCACTCCTGCGCGCACTTATTAGGCCACGCCATCAAGCAATTATGGCCAAATGTGAAAATGGCTATAGGTCCGGTAATTGATAACGGCTTTTATTATGACGTTGATTTAGATCAGCCCATCAGCAGCGATGACTTAGCCAAGCTTGAAGCGCGTATGCTGGAACTGGCAAAAACGGAATATGATGTTATTAAGAAAAAAGTCAGCTGGCAGGAAGCGGTTGATACCTTTAAAGCGCGTGGCGAGAGTTACAAGCTGGAAATTTTAGAACAAAACGTTAGCCGTGATGACAAGCCAGGCTTGTATCACCACGAAGAATACATTGATATGTGCCGTGGCCCGCATGTGCCGAATATGCGTTTTTGCCAGCACTTTAAAATTATGAAAGTGGCCGGTGCTTACTGGCGTGGCGACTCGAAAAACAAAATGCTGCAGCGTGTTTATGGCACCGCCTGGGCCGATAAAAAGCAGCTGGCTGCTTACTTACTGCAATTAGAAGAAGCGGAAAAGCGCGACCATCGTAAAATTGGTAAAGCATTAGGCTTATTCCACTGGCAGGAAGAAGCGCCAGGCATGGTGTTCTGGCACAATGACGGCTGGACGATTTTCCGCGAACTGGAAAGCTTTGTGCGCGAAAAGCTGGGCCAGTACGAGTACGATGAAGTAAAAGGCCCATTAATGATGGACCGCGTGCTGTGGGAAAAATCCGGCCACTGGGAAAAGTACGCCGATAACATGTTTACCACCCAGTCTGAGCACCGCGAATACGCCATCAAACCAATGAACTGCCCGGGTCACGTACAAATTTTCAATCAGGGTTTAAAGTCGTACCGTGATTTACCATTGCGGATGGCCGAGTTTGGCTGCTGCCACCGTAACGAGCCATCAGGTGGTTTACATGGTTTGATGCGGGTGCGTGGCTTTACCCAGGATGATGCGCATATCTTCTGTACGGAAGATCAGGTGCAAGCTGAAGTGACCAAGTGTATTCAGATGGTGTTTGACACATACAGCACCTTTGGCTTTAAAAACGTGGCAGTAAAACTGTCGACCCGGCCAGCACAGCGTATCGGTAGCGATGAAATGTGGGATCGCGCTGAGCAGGGCCTGATGGAAGCGTTAAAAGCCAATGATATCGCTTACGAGCTGCAACCGGGCGAAGGCGCCTTTTACGGCCCGAAAATTGAATTTACTCTGCATGACTGTTTAGGTCGTGCCTGGCAGTGCGGTACGGTGCAATTAGACTTTGCCTTACCGGGTCGTTTAGGTGCCAGTTTTGTTGCTGAAAGTGGCGATAAGCAAACACCGGTGATGATCCACCGCGCCATTTTGGGCTCAATCGAGCGTTTTATCGGTATTTTAATTGAAGAATACGCCGGTTTCTTCCCAGCCTGGTTAGCACCTACTCAGGTAGTGGTGATGAATATTACCGATAATCAGGCCGGATATGTGCAGGAATTGGTAAAAACTTTCAAATCTCACGGCATTCGCGTCATAAGTGACTTGAGAAATGAGAAGATAGGCTTTAAAATTCGCGAGCACACGCTTAAGCGCATTCCTTACCTCGTTGTCGTTGGTGATAAAGAAATGGAAGCCGGTGATATTGCACTGAGAACGCGCAAGGGTGAAGACTTGGGTAAAATGTCGGTAGCGGCTTTTGTTGAAAAGCTAACCACTGAAATTAAAAACCGCGTCTGAGCCGTTAAGCGATAAGAATAATTTTCGGAGGAACATACTATTAAAGTAGGAAAGAAGACATTACCTGCAAACCGTCCTAACAGGATAAACGAAGAAATTAACCTGCCAGAAGTGCGGTTAATTGGTGTTGAAGGTGAGCAGCTGGGAGTAGTAAGTATTGCTGAGGCCAATCGTTTGGCTGAGGAAAGCGGCGCTGATTTAGTAGAGATTAGCCCGACTGCCGAACCGCCAGTATGTAAGTTGATGGACTACGGTAAGTTCCTGTTCGAAAAGAGTAAAGCTCTGAAAGAGCAAAAGAAGAAGCAAAAACAGATCCAGATTAAGGAAATAAAATTCCGGCCTGGAACTGATGAAGGCGATTACCAGGTAAAACTACGCAACCTGCGTCGCTTCATTGAAGAGGGTGACAAAGCTAAAGTAACGCTGCGCTATCGTGGTCGTGAAATGGCGCATCTTGATATCGGTATTGATATGTTAAATCGGATTAAAGAAGATTTAGCGGACATTGCCGTTTGCGAATCTTTCCCTTCACGGGTGGAAGGTCGCCAGATGATCATGATGCTGGCCCCAAATAAGAAGTAATAAGTGCTTTCAAGTGTAACCCTGCTCTGCAAGGTGTGGGGTTGACGCCTTATTATTCGTTGTAATTTAACAATGCGAGTTTTTAACTATGCCAAAGATGAAAAACAATAAAGGTGCTATGAAGCGTTTCAAAAAGACCGCTTCTGGTAGCTTTAAACGTAAGCAATCACACCTTCGCCACATCCTGACGAAGAAGACCTCTAAGCGTAAGCGTCAGTTAGGTCCAAAAACCTTAGTCGCTAAAGTAGACATCGCCGGCTTAGTCCGTTGCATGCCGTACGCATAATTAATTAGGAGTCTGACATGCCAAGAGTTAAACGTGGTGTAACGGCGCGCGCGCGTCATAAGAAGGTGTTAAACCAGGCTAAAGGTTACTACGGTGCCCGCAGTCGTGTTTATCGTGTTGCTTTCCAGGCTGTAATTAAAGCCGGCCAATATGCTTACCGTGACCGTCGTCAGCGTAAGCGTCAGTTCCGTCAACTGTGGATTGCGCGTATCAACGCAGCGTCACGTATGAACGGTTTATCATACAGCCGTTTCATTGATGGCCTGAAAAAAGCCTCAGTAGAAATCGACCGTAAGATTTTAGCTGACATCGCCGTATTCGACAAAGCAGCCTTTACTGCTTTAGTTGCTAAAGCGAAACAAGCCTTAGCTGCTTAATCTAAGCTGCTTATAAGAAAGCCACCCAAGGGTGGCTTTTTTTATGCGTTAAGCTCTATAACTGAGAAATGGTAGGGCAGCCAAAGGCGCTGCGGTTAATTAACCGCAGGCTTAAATTGCAGAATAAGCTGGTTGTTTTTAAACAGTTGCAGCTTGTCGCCGTTCACTTCGGCCCGATCTGCCGATTGCAATGACTGGGTAAACTGCTGCTCCAGCTCGCTGCTGTCGGCACAGAATTTACGGGTGCTGACCAGCGGTTGTACGGTTAACTGATTTGCCCGTTGCTTGTACTGACCGTTAAAGCTGTTGCAACCAGCAAAGCCATAAAGCCGCTCATTTTGATCAAAAATAACCCGTACATTCAGCTGCTGTGGCACATAGCGGTTAGTCAGTTTTTCTGCACGCCAGACAATGCCCTGCATTTTGCCGGGCTGTTGCTGATCCGGGCAAATAGCGCCAGGCCAGAACTGTTCAAACTTATCAATAAACAAGGTGGTGGCCTGATCATCCTGACCGCGACGGCCAATTAAGGTGGCGACTACGGCCTGACCACGAAAACGTTCATCCTGCTGATACTGGCGCATAACGGGTAAATGGTGCTGGGTATTGGCCACCGTTAATACGTCACCACTGCGACAGCTGGTAAAACTGGCCTGATTATCGCTTAGTTTATATAACCCCAGCATGGCCTGACGGGTATCGAGCTTCTTAAACTCAGCTTCACGGCTTAATTGGTATTTTTGATTATGGCTAATGGGTTTACCGCTTAAATCCAACATCGCTAAGGTGTTGTTGGTTAAGAAGTGAAAACCGGGTAATGTCTGCATTTGATTAACCAAATGCAGGCTGCGTTTTTCCAGTAACCAAATGCCTTTCACCAGATTCACCTGGTTACGGTCCAAATATTCCTGACGCGCTTCAAAGCGGCCATCGCGATATAAATTAACGTGGTAACTAATGCCTGGGCAATCGGCGCAGGGCAGGGTGCCGGTAAAACTCATATCGGCATCAACAAAAATATGCTCAAAATCGGTGGCAACGGCTTCAGTGGTGTCAGAATTTTCAATCACCACTTCTTCAGGCTCTGTTGGCTGTGCTACCTGGCTTGGGATAACCAGGGTTTCTACCTTTGCACTGCGCTCCGTAGGTAACTGACTGCAAGCCGACAACAGCAAGGCGGTAACAAGTAAACGCTTTTTCATCTGGGATCCCAGGTTAAAATTTTCGCCATTATAGCGGAATTACGTGGCGGCATTAACAGCTATTTAAGCGCCAGACGCAGCATTTTTATGGCCTGGCGCACTTGATGTGCAGCAAGCTCTGGTTGCTCTTGCATAAAGCAGTGACCACCATTGACAACCGATACCTTAACGGCTGGATTACGCTTTTGCCACTTAGCCAGTGCTTTGCCGATGAAGTCATAACTTTTATCACCATAGATCACCTGCACCGGCGGACAGGGTTGGCTTAATTGCTGCCAGAGCTTATCGGGGTATGACGAAAAAATATCAGCCTCTCGCTCGGGCTGGCATTTTAAACTTAGTCCATGCTCGGTGGGCTTTAACGCATGATCAATATAGGCGGCCAGCGCATCGGGGTGCCAGTTGGCAAACATGCCACGGTTAGTTAGATACGCTACAGCGCTATCCCGATCTGGCCAGTGCTGCCGGCGGCGTAATGCCGCTTTTGCCATCGGGTTTTTATTATACAGCCGCACACCTTTAAGCGTACCCATTAAGGTCAGCATAGTGGGGGTAAACAGCACCGGATCGAGCAAAATCGCCGCCTGAAACGGACTGGGAGCAGTACTATGGATAAGCGCGGTTAACACACCTCCGAAGCTGTGGCCCAGACCATAAACCGGCACATCAGCATAATGTGTTTTGTGCGCCAGCCAGGCCTGTGCGGCCAGCTCAGCACTTTTATTCCAGCCGACAAAGGCACCGCCATGGTCGCTGTCGCCATGGCCCTGGGCGTCAGATAAAAACAAATCGAAATCGTCATACAGCTGGCGCAGCATGGGTTGGTACATGCGGCTGCAAAAGCCATTGCCATGTAGCATATGCAGCACCGGTTTTCCGCGTGCTTCTGTGCGATAACCGCGCAGGGTAAACCCCAGCGGCGTATGAAAAGACCAGGGAACTAACTGCAAAAGAGGCTCCTAAACGTAGTGCATTACCAAATACAGCTTACTTAGTACCAAAAAGCTTATCGCCGGCATCACCCAAACCCGGCAGAATATATCCGTGTTCATTCAGGCAGCGGTCAACGGCGGCAGTGTATAGCTCAACATCAGGGTGAGCTAGTTGCAGCGCCGCAATGCCCTCGGGCGCGGCTACCAGTACTAAGGCTTTGATCCGCGTTGCACCGTGCTGTTTTAGCAAGTTTATGGTGGCAATCAGTGAGCCGCCGGTTGCCAGCATGGGGTCGACCACTAATGCTAATCGCTGCTCCAGATCCGCTGCCAGCTTGTGAAAATAGGGCACTGGCTTAAGGGTCTGCTCGTCGCGGTAAATACCTACTACACTGATGCGGGCGCTGGGCAGCAGCTCCAGCACGCCATCAAGCATACCAAGACCCGCGCGCAGTATTGGCACTATGGTCACTTTTTTGCCCTGAATTTGTTCAACGTCTACCGGGCCGCTCCAGCTTTCGATCGTTGTCTGCTCGGTAAGCAGATCACGGGTTGCCTCATAGGTGAGTAAACTGCCAAGCTCAGACGCCAACTGGCGAAATTGCTTGGTGCTGATATCCGCCGCGCGTAATAAACCAATTTTATGTTTCACCAGTGGGTGGTTAACTTCGGTCAGTGTCATAAGCAAATCCTCTGTTTAGCGCAGCTAAGCATACCGCAATCGGCTTTTACTTGCAGTTTTGTGCGAAGCATTATACAAACAGCCGGGGTAAGTAGCGCTAAGTTGCAGGAGCAATAATGCTAATTAAATTATCAGGTTTTGTGATGGCAGTAAGTTTATTGTTGGTAGGAGGAAGCATGGCAAATGCGAAACATTTGGAGCTGGAGCGTTTATTTGCTGATCCGGCGCTGAGTGGCACCACGCCACGCGCGTTAACAATGGCACCGGATGGTAGCCGCGTCACGTATTTAAAAGGTAAGCCAGAAGATGCCAACCGGTTAGACTTATGGCAATACCACATTAAAGAC
This sequence comes from Rheinheimera fenheensis, assembly GCF_039871805.1. Taxonomy (NCBI): domain Bacteria; kingdom Pseudomonadati; phylum Pseudomonadota; class Gammaproteobacteria; order Chromatiales; family Chromatiaceae; genus Rheinheimera; species Rheinheimera fenheensis. The sequence goes on along the minus strand of NZ_JBDPJM010000011.1, from coordinate 62,187 downwards.
GGCAAGCACAGTTTATTGGTGAACGCCGACAGCCTGATCAGTGGCGTAGAAGTCTTATCAGATGAAGAAAAAGCCCGCCGCGAGCGTCTGCGCTTATTTGCTTCGGGTATTATCAGTTACAGTTGGTCGAAAAACAGTGATGCCTTGTTGTTTCCGCTAAACGGGGATTTGTATTACTACGAGCTGGCGGGAAAAAAGGCAAAAAAACTGACCCATACCAGCGAGTTTGAGACCGACGCTACCATTTCACCAAACGGGCGCTATATCGCTTTTATCCGCGCGCAAAACCTGTTTGTGCTGGAAATTGCCAGCGGTAAGGAAACGCAGCTCACCTTTGATGGCAGTGGCGAAATTAAAAACGGTATGGCCGAGTTTGTCGCTCAGGAAGAAATGGGCCGCATGACAGGTTACTGGTGGGCACCGGATGACAGCAAAATTGCCTTTACCCGTACCGATGAAAGTGGCGTTGCCGAGGTGGTGCGCAACGAGATTTATGCTGATGAGATTAAGCTGTTTAACCAGCGCTATCCCTACACTGGCACGGCCAATGCAAAAATTCAGCTGGGTGTGGTCAGCCTGGCCGATGCTAAGGTGCAATGGATCCCGCTGGGTGATAACGAGGATATTTACCTGCCCCGCGTGCAGTGGAGCAAAAATTCGCAGTATTTAAGCTATCAGTGGCAAAGCCGTAACCAGCAAAAACTGGAGCTTAGACTGGTTGATCTGCCAGCTAACCAACAACGAGTGTTACTGACAGAAACCAGCAACACCTGGTTAAACTTGCATGACGATCTGCATTTTTTAAACAACGAGCAGGGCTTTATCTGGGCGTCTGAGCGTAGCGGCTATAAGCACCTGTACTACTATGATTTTAGCGGCAAGCTGTTGCGTCAGCTGACCGCTGGTGCCTGGGTGGTTGATGAGCTTGAAGCGGTGAATGAGGCCAAAGGCCAGGTGTTTTTTACCGGTCGTAAAGACACACCGCTGGAGCGGCATTTGTATCAGGTCAGTTTAAAAGATGGCCAAGTGCAGCGCTTAACTGAGCCCGGCTTTGATCATGCATTGGTCGTGGCAAAAGATGGCAGTAGCTTTATTGATAGCTTTTCCAACGTCAGTACACCCAACAAGGTGGCGCTGCGGGCCATCGATGGCAAGTTACTGACCTGGCTTGAACAAAATGCACTTAATGACCAGCATCCGTTAGCACCTTATCACAGCGCGCTTAACACACCGCGTTTTGGCACTTTAACCGCTGAAGACGGCCAAACGTTGCATTACCGTATATTTGAACCTGCAGTAATAGAGGCGGGCAAAAAATACCCGGTGATTGTCAGTGTATATGGCGGCCCGCATGCGCAGCGGGTCACCAATAGCTTTAGTCCGCGTGATTTGTACCTGCATTACCTAGTGCAGCAAGGCTATCTGGTGTTTCAGCTTGATAACCGTGGCTCATACAATCGCGGTAAAGCTTTTGAAGATCCGATTTATAAAAAGCTCGGTGAAGTAGAGCTGCAGGACCAAATCCGCGGTGTAGAGTATCTGCGAAGCCTGCCTTATGTCGCAGCCGATAAAATTGCTATTTACGGCCACAGTTACGGTGGCTACATGGCGATTATGGCCATGTTTAAAGCAGCAGACTATTTTGCCGCCGGCGTGTCCGGTGCACCGGTAACTGACTGGGCCTTGTATGATACTCACTACACCGAGCGTTATCTGGGCCACCCGGCTGATAATGCGCAGGGATATACCGACAGTGCAGTATTTCCCTATATTGACGGTCTAAAAGGCAACTTGCTGATTTATCATGGCATGGCTGATGACAATGTATTGTTTACCCACAGCACTAAGCTATACAAACAGCTGCAAGACAAGGGCTTGCTGTTTGACATGCTCAACTACCCGGGCAGCAAACATTCCATGTTTGGCCAGCCGGTACAAACGCACTTGCATAAAAGCATTACGCAGTTTTTTGACCGGCATTTAAAGTAACCTCACGATATACAAAGGCCGGCAAATATTGCCGGCCTTTGTATTGTTAGCTTTATCAATTTAGCGCTTAAGGTTTGCCTTGCAAATGATAACTCACCTGGGCTCTGGGGTTTAAATACTCTGCTACTTGTTGTGGTAACGACTGAATTTTTAATACCTTTATTATGCTCAGCGTATCTTGTTCTAAGGTCAGCACCGGTGCCTCTAATCTTGGCACGTCGGCATCGTACACCATCACATTGGGGCAGAGCAGGTTATCGCTGTTTACCGACATCACTATGCCAATACGCTGGTCAGATAATTGCACGATGGTGCCGGGGGGGTAAACGCCCATCATTTTAATCATCACCCGCATTTCCAGCTCGGGTAACTTACCTTTCATACTGCGGTACATATAGGATAACGCATGGTGCGGCGAGCGCGCTTTGCTGATATCCAGCGGGTGACACAGGTTATCAAAACAATTGACCACACAAACAATACGGGCCAGTTTATCTATTTGAGCCTCTTTTAACCCTTTCGGGTAGCCAGTGCCGTCAACTAACTCGTGATGTTGTTCAATAATGGGCCAGGCCTGCAGTGGGAAGGTGTCGGTCAGGCCAACCAACTCAACACCGTATTTGGTATGCAGCTTCAGCAGGTTTTGCTCCGGCGCAGTAATTGCTGTGGTTTTGCGTAATATCTGAGACGGGATTTTCAGCTTACCGATATCGTGAAACAGCGCGCCCATGCCTACGGCTTTAATGTCATTCGCGCTTAGTTTCAGGTTTTTTGCTAACATCATTGATAAGGTAGCAACGTTAAGCGCATGATAATACAGCCCTTCCTGCTCTTTATTGGCCGCTGAAATTAAGTGCAAAATTAATGAATCTGCACCTAACAGTACATCGGCCATGGCGCCAATTAAGCTGTTGGCGTCCGCAATGGCATTCAGTGGCCGCCCCTGAATTTTGCTCATCAGGGCTCTTACCTGGATCAGTGATTGGGCAAAGGCTTTCTCCGTTTTTTGAATGTCGCGCCGGTTAGCTTTAGCTTGTTCGATGCGCAGCATTTTTTCCTGCTGCATTTTAAGCTGGGCTTCACTGGCTGCCATATTAAAGCTGGCTTGCTCCTCCTCGCTCAGATCGTCCGGCTGCGGCATTTTTTTACTTTTATCCGGATAAAAAAGTACGTAATCCAACTGCAATGAACGGATGATCTGCAGTTGTTGCGGGTTTTCAATCAGAATTTCGCCGGATAGAAACGGGTGTTTCATCCAGCTGCCGGGTAACTTAACGGCATAGCCGAGCTTGAGTTCATCAGGTTTAAGTTTTAAGACAGACAAGCGGTGCTCCGCGCCAGACAGTTTAACAACATCTCTTAGTGTAAAGCCCTAACGGTACAATACCAGTGATATAAAACAAAAAAAGGCCAGATAGCTCTGGCCCTTGCTGTTTATCTCAGATTAGAAGCGCACGGTGTAACGCACAGTCCACAAGCGGCCGATCCAGTCGTGTACCGAACTGGCATAACCATTCGTGGGCGAAGACGCGTAAGGTGGCTTTTTGTCAGTCAGATTACGCACGCTTAACAGCAGCGACTGGTTATCAGTCAGATCGTATCCCAGACTGCCGCTAAACACTGTCCAGGCATCTACGGTTTCGTTGCCGCCAAATTTAAAATCGCCATCGCCCAGCTCACTGATGTAGTGCGCTGATAAACTGGCTGTCCAATTCGTCAGCTGCCAATCTACACCTGCATCAGCAACAAAGTCAGGCCGGGCGATTTCATTAGCACCACTTAAGCGGCCGAGTAAATCTTCTGCTGGAGAGTCTGCATTAATTTGCCGCTCGTAACTGAAGGTTTTGGTACCAGCAGCAAACAGTTTAAAGGTACCGAATTGGTCAGTTTCCAGACGATAGTTTACTTTAACATCAACACCATCAGTTTTCTGACTGCCCACGTTAAAGAAGCCGGTGCGTAAAAACACCAAATCGCCGCCACCGTCTAACACACAACCAAACTCACCGTTCAGTGCCGCTATGCTGTCTGTTAGTGGCGCACTGCCCGCGATACAGGCTTTTAATGTTGTGTTGGCATCCACATCAACAATATCGGTATGTTCGTAGCGCCAGTAATCGGCGGTTAACTGCAGATTTTCTGTCAGGTTCCAGGAGAAGCCAAGGTTAATGGCTTCTGAGTTTTCTGCATCAAGGCCGCGATTACCAATGGTTTCCTGATCAAGCTCCAGTTCACCAAAAGAGGCGCCGAACTCGCCACACAGCGCATCAAAAGGTTGATCTGCACCACAATTGATGTAGGCAGTGCCTAAAGATTCACCCGCGCCAAGCTGAGACAGCGAAGGGGCTCTAAAGCCGGTGCTCCAGGAGGCTCGCATAATCAAATCATCGGTAGCGCGATAACGCAGTGACAATTTGGGGTTAACATCGCCGCCAAAATCGCTGTAGTGGTCGTAGCGCAGGGCGGCAATTAAATCCAGACTGTCCGCCAGTGGCACATTAAATTCCGCATAAGCGGCATATTGTGTGCGATCGGCTGCCGCATCGCTGGCACCCAGTGCAAAGACACCACCTTCTTTGGCAATTTGTGCCGGCCGATCAAAAATATCTTCGCTTCTGAACTCACCACCAAACACGGCACTGATATTACCGGCTGAAAGTTCCAGCGGTAAGTCGCCGGCGAAGTTAAAGTCCACCGATAATACTTCAGACTCACCCACACGAGGTGCTAGTTCACGCACGGCAGCGCGCTCTGCTTCACTGTTGTCACGGCCCAGGTTAAAAGGGTCAAAACTACCGTTGGCAATGCCTGCAAGTACTTTGTCTCTACCCATGTAGCCTTGCACATGGGTAATTTCATTTTCGGTCTTACCATAAGTAGCCGCGGTCTCCCATGACCAATCGGCGATTTCACCGCGCAGACCGGCTAATACCCGGTAGCTGGTTGTGTCGTAGTCTTGAATACGGGTTTCCGGGAAGCGCGAGCGCACGCGAATGTCGTTTACTTCACCGTCTAAGGCATCGATGTCGCGTGCCCATTGCGGGATCAGAGCCGAGTCGCCGGCAACGTCAACATCAAATGCCGCTGCGGAGTCATAAGCAGAGCCGGTATTGTTCTGGTACATGGCTTCGGCAAAGAACTCGCTGCCGTTACTCAAACGGTAATTGTGGTGCAGGGTAGCACCAATGGCTTTGGTATCCGGCTGAATAGCGCGCTCTATTACATAATCGTAACGACAGCGGGTGCCACCGTTACTGACATCATCGCCACACCAGGGCTCGGCATAGTCGGCGCCATCGATAGTGACGCGGGTACTGGATTTCAGCGTCACTTCAATCGGTCTGTCACTGTTAAACAAGGCCTCGCGGTCAAAGTAGTCAATCACGACAGTGGTATTGCTGTTCGCGGTGCTAAAACCACCAACATAGGTCAAGTTGGTGCGGCCAAAGTCACTGCTCTTGGTATCATCGCCATAAGACGCGGAAAACTCATGGCCTTCGACGTCTTTACGCAGAATAAAGTTGATAACGCCGGCAATGGCATCAGAGCCATAAACTGATGATGCGCCATCGGTCAGTACTTCTATCCGCTCCAGTGCCGACATCGGAATTGAGTTAACGTTAACAAAAGAATCAAAACCGTTGGTAAACGAATCTACTGCCACACGTCGGCCATTTACCAGTACCAGGGTAGAACTGCTGCCCAGACCGCGTAGGCTGACACCAGACGAGCCAGCGGGTGCGCCATCGGCACCACCCACACCGCCATTTTCGGTAAAGGTGCCGGCGCTGGATGCTTGCGGTAGGTCACGCAGGAAGGACCCTACGCTGTCATAACCGCGGTTTGCCATGTCCTCCCGGCTGAAAATTTGTACCGGGTTGGCACCTTCCATATCCACGCCTTTTAAGCGTGAACCGGTTACCTGAATTTTTTCAATTTTTTCCTGTTCTGCTTCAGCTGATTCGGCGGCTTGCACGGCATAACCGGACGTTGCCATCAGCATGGCCATACTAAGGGTAGATAGCTTCATTTTTGCTTTAATGTACATACACATTCCTCTGGATAATAAACGCCGCCTTTAAAGGCGATCTGATTAAAAAGCAGTAAAAATGCGTCTTAGCAGAGGGATCTCCAACACCATGCTGAGCCAGTAATATGGCCAGCATCAAGCGTTAGAAAGGGATTGTCAGCTTACCCTCTGCCAGACGCAGAGGGAGAACTAATTATTGAACCACTCGGATAAGTAGTAGGGCGAGACGTAGTAGCCGTAATGGTTAACTGCACATTTTTGCATAATTACGCCTCCTGTCTCTGAAGAAATGGGGAACACTGATAGCGCTTAAACTCGCGGATCCGTCTCGTGCTGTCAAGTGGTTTTTAACAATTGACGAAAATGTCCCCAAATTGCCGTGAATTTGACTGTTGAGGTTGGACCAGTGGCGCATTTGTCGCTTGACAGTTTAGATATTCAAACGTACATTTCAAACATCTGTTTAAATATTGGTTGGCTTATGTCGAACAAACTCAGTACGCAACATAAAATACTGGATGCTGCGCAAAGCCTGTTTGCCGAAACCGGCTTTAATGGCACGTCGCTTAGGCAAATCACCAGCCAGGCTGAGGTGAATCTGGCGTCAGTAAACTACCATTTTGGCTCAAAAAAAGAGCTGATACAGGCGGTGTTACAACGTTATCTGGTGGTGCTAATGCCAAGACTTGATCAAGAGTTCACCCGCCTATTGGCATCACAACAACCTAACAGCTTAAACCAGGTGCTGTCGGTGTTTGTGCGTCCCCTGCTGGAACTGAACAAAGTACATCAGCACGGTACACGAATATTTTTGCAGTTATTAGGCCGCGGTTACACCGATGTGCAGGGGCATTTACGCTGGTTTTTTAACCATCATTATGGCCGTGTACTCGACAAGCTGGTATTGCTGGTACAACAGGCGTGTCCGGATTTGCCTGCCAGTGAGCTGTTTTGGCGCCTGCATTTTTCATTGGGTACTGCGGTGTTTACCATGGCATCCAGTGAGGCGTTAGCTGAAATTGCAGAAGCTGATTTTAACGAAAAGGTGGATATTGAAGGCGTGATCCTGCGTCTGTTGCCCTATCTGGCCGCAGCCATTGCAGCACCGATACCGCAAGTTACACAACTTAGTCAAACTACAAGTCAAACCGCGCCGCTAATGGCGAGTGAAGGAAGGTAATATGTTAGCTCTGTTAATATTGGTCGTTGCCCTGGCTGTGGTGTTTGGCGTTGCCGACATCCGCCGTAATTTGATAACCAAACCGGTATTTACCGTCTTTAAGAAAATCTTACCGCCGCTATCTGACACCGAGCGTGAGGCGATGGAAGCGGGCGATGTCTGGTGGGATGGCGACCTGTTCAAAGGAAAACCTGACTGGCAAAAGTTGCACAGTTTCCCCAAAGCAGAGTTAAACGCTGATGAACAGGCGTTTATGGATAATCAGGTTGAAACGCTGTTAAAAATGCTTGATGACTACAAAATCGTTCAGGAGCAGCGCGATCTGCCGGAAGAGGTGTGGGCGTACCTTAAGCGTGAAGGCTTTTTCGCCATGATTATCCCTAAAGCTTACGGTGGCCGCGAGTTTTCTGCGATTGCTAACTCAACTATCGTATCGCGTATTGCCACGCGCAGCCTGACTGCCGCAGTAACGGTGATGGTGCCAAATTCTCTGGGCCCCGGCGAGCTACTGATGCACTACGGTACACAAGAGCAAAAAGACCGCTGGTTACCGTCGTTGGCTAATGGCACTGACGTACCTTGTTTTGCCTTGACAGGCCCTGAAGCAGGCTCTGATGCCGGTGGAATTCCTGATACCGGCGTGGTGTGTAAAGGTGAGTATGACGGTAAAGAAGTGGTGGGTATCCGTTTAAATTGGGATAAACGTTACATCACATTAGCGCCGGTGGCGACTGTGTTAGGTCTGGCATTTAAACTGTATGACCCCGAGAAACTGCTGGGTGACAAAGAAGAGCTGGGTATTACCTGTGCGCTTATCCCAACCAGTCATAAGGGCGTGCAGATTGGCGATCGTCACTTTCCGATGAACATGGCGTTTATGAATGGCACGACTTACGGCAAAGACGTGTTTATTCCGCTGGATTGGATTATTGGCGGCCCGGAATATGCCGGTCGTGGCTGGCGTATGCTGGTAGAGTGTTTATCCGCCGGTCGCGGCATCAGCTTGCCGGCACTGGCCACCGCAACCGGCCATTTAGCCGCCCGTATGACAGGTGCTTATGGTTATGTGCGCCAACAGTTTGGTATGTCTATTGGTAAGTTTGAGGGTGTGCAGGAGTCGCTGGCCCGTATTGGTGGCTTAACCTATAGCCTGGAGGCGATGCGCGTGATGACAGCTGGCGCGATCGACATGAAATTAAGCCCCAGCGTGGTCACCGCTATAGCCAAATACCATATGACGGAGATGTCACGCACCTTGTTAAACGATGCTTTTGATATTCACGCCGGCCGCGCTATTCAGGTGGGCCCGAAGAATTATCTGGCACACGGTTATATGGGCATGCCTATTTCTATTACGGTAGAAGGCGCCAATATTTTAACCCGCAATCTGATGATATTCGGTCAGGGTGCTACCCGTTGTCACCCCTATGTGTTGGCGGAGTTAGAAGCTGCCGCAAACCCGGATGCAGAGCAGGGCTTAAAGCAGTTTGACGGCCTGCTGCTAAAACACATTGGTTTTGCTATCGGCAATACCTTCGGTGCCCTATGGCAGGGTTTAACCGCGGGCGCCTTTAACGGTGCGCCGGTATCGGGCGAAACGGCCAGCTACTACAAGCAGTTAAGCCGTATGAGCCGTGCCTTAGCTTTAAGTGCCGATTTTTCTATGCTGATGTTAGGCGGCGAACTAAAACGGCGTGAAATGCTGTCTGCCCGCTTAGGTGATGTATTAAGCCAGCTGTATATTGCCTCTGCCGTACTGAAGTTCTATGAAGACAATGGCCGTCAGCAGTGCGATCTGCCGTTTGTGCACTACAGTGTGCAGCGCTCGCTGTTTGAAATTGGCCGTGCCTTTGATGGCTTCTTCGCTAACTTCCCAAGCCGGGTGGTGGCACGTGTGTTGAAGACGTTGGTATTCCCATTTGGTATAGGTTACAAAATGCCGGATGATGCTACCGCAATTCAGATCTGCGAAGCTTTATCCAAGCCTGGTGTTGTGCGCGATCGTTTAACCCATCTGTGTTATATAGGCGCGGATGAAAACGACCCTACCGGTCTGATGGAAACGGCTTTTGTGACTATGCATGAAGCTCAGCCGCTGCTTAAGAAGATTTACCAGGCGCAGCGCGAGGGCAAAGTCGCCCGTAAGCAACCAATGGACAAAACCATTACTCAGGCGCTGGAAGCGGGTGTAGTAAGCGAGGCGGAGGCACAGCAGTTACACCGCATGAACACATTGCGCTTTAGTGCGATTAGCGTTGACAGCTTTAAGCCGGGTGCGCTTGAAGCACTGGCACCCAAAGCCAATGCCGCCTGAGGTGCTTGTAACTTAGTAAGCTGAATGATAAAAACGCCGGTACTGACACCGGCGTTTTTTATATGAGGATTAACCATGAGCGCTGATATTCGCTTACGTTTAGCAACACCAGAGGATGTTCCCACTATACTGGCCTTTATAACTGGCCTGGCCGAATATGAAAAACTGGCCGATCAGGTGGTCGCCACCGAGCAGAAGTTACAGGACACGCTGTTTGGTGATAAACCTTATGCCGAAGTGGTCATTGCTGACTATCGCCAGCAGCCGGCTGGCTTTGCACTGTTTTTTCATAACTACTCAACCTTTCTCGCCAAACCCGGTATTTATCTGGAAGACTTATTCGTGCTGCCACAGTTTCGCGGTCATGGCTTAGGTAAAACCTTGTTAAGTTATCTGGCGAAACTGGCCGTAGAGCGTGATTGTGGCCGACTGGAATGGTCGGTGCTTGACTGGAATCAAAGTGCTATCGATTTTTATCAGTCTCAGGGAGCGGTGCTGCTGCACGATTGGCGTATTAACAGGGTGACTGGGGATAGTCTTAAGCAATTGGCAGCGAGGCATGACAGCGTAGCTGGCTAAGCAGCAAAAATAAGCATGGTCTTATCTGGCAACTAATTTACCAGCGTCTAAGCTATGTAAAGCCATACACAGTTGATGGTCTGAAGGAACAGAGGGCTTTCCATGAAACGATTAAAAGCGCTTGCTGATAAACCCATTATTGGTGGGGTAGTGAAAAAAGCGATGGCGTCTTTAGCCAGTAATGATGCCAAAACAATTTCTGAGCATTTTTCGCAATATCTGCAACCACAACTGGCAGATACAGAGCAGTTACGGCATGAAGTGTATAAGTTACGACACAATGTGTATTGTGAAGAGCTGCACTTTGAGGACGTAAAAGAAACACATGAAGAATGTGATGACTTTGATGCCAGAGCCATACATTGCTTTGTCCGCCATTTAAGTTCGGGGGCGATGGCCGGCACTGTCAGGCTTATCACGTCGGCGGTTGACGCTGAGTTATTGCCAATCGAGCAGTATTGCTCGCATGCCCTGACCGACGAACAGTTACATCCGCGAGACTTTGGCCGACATGAAATTTGTGAGATTTCAAGGCTCGCCGTGCCTGCTGCCTTTAGAAAACGCGAAGTGGATAAATTTGCTGGTGCCGCCACCGGTGCAATAAACGAAAAACAGTATTCCGAGACTGAACTGCGCTGCTTTCCCTATATCGCCGTCTGCCTGTACTTATCAGCTGCGGCCATGTCATTAAAAACCAAGCGCTTTCATGTGTTCGTGATGATGGAGCCGCGTTTGGCCCGCAGTTTATCCTTTGTCGGTATTATGTTTAAGCAACTGGGCGATACCATCGAGTTTCATGGCAAGAGAGCGCCTTATTATGTTGACTCACGAGAGCTGCGCCGGACATTAAGCCCGGGCTATCTGAAACTGCTTCAGGCAATAGAAAAATCGTTGTTTGATAGTAAGACACCAAACGCTACTACGTCAGTAAAGATGCCGGCTGGTAATGGGATATTGGTTAATTAACCTATGAAAAATGCTGTTTTGCAACAGCTTGCAGCTGTACTCAGCCCCAACAGCAAAGTGCTGACGGATGAGGTAGCGCTGGCAGCGTATCGCAGTAACTGCGAAGGCTTTAGCAACGCTATTGATAGCGTTATTAAAATTGGTGTTATTGAGGATATTCAGCGCGTGCTGCACTTAGCTGCCACTGCTGCAACCGAAGGCGCTTCAGTGTTAAAGGTTCACCCCATCAGTACCGGGCAGAACTGGGGCTATGGCTCTGCTGCACCTAACGCGCAAGATGCTATTTTGCTCGACTTATCTGCGCTTACGCAAATCACCATAACGAGTGCTGAGCTTGGCATAGTGACAGTGCAGCCCGGTGTTACACAGCAAATGCTCTATGACGAGCTGCAAAGACGTCAGCTTGATTTTATGGTGCCTGTCACTGGCGCTGGTCCTAGTTGTAGTATCCTGGCTAATGCGTTAGAGCGAGGCTATGGCATTACGCCATTTACAGACCACTTCGCCGCCGTGAATAGCATTAAAGGTTATCTGGCCGATGGCAGTTTTTATCAGTCGCCGATTTCTGAATTAGATAGCTCCGGTGATGATTTTATCGATAAGACCTACAAATACGGTATTGGGCCTTATCTTGATGGGCTCTTTAGTCAATCAGGTTTTTCCATCGTTACCGAGATAACGCTAAGGCTAAAACGCAGGCCAGAAGCTTTTGACTCTTTTTATATTCAGTTTGCTAATGACACTGACTTTGAACTGGCACAGCAGATCGCCTTTAGCATTTTACAGCACTTGGACGGCGTTGTTGGCTCGGTAAACTTAATGGATCAGCGCCGGTTATTATCGATGATGGCGCCAAATCCTAATGGTAAAGCCAAGCATGTCGCGATGTCGTCACAGCAAGTTGCGCAATTAGCCAAACAATACGACACACCCGGCTGGATGCTAGTGGGTACCCTTTATGGCCAGCAGTCGGTCGTTAAGGCCGCGCGCAAAGAGGTGCGCCGTTTTGTGGCGGGCCGCGCTAAACGCTTGCTGTTTTCTGGCGGCGCACTGTTACGTGTCGCACGCACTGTGTTGAATATCTTGCCGGAAAATCAGCTTGCCGGGGTTAGGGCGATGTTAGCGTCGCTCGATTTAGGTATAGAGATTATGCAAGGCAAACCCAATCAGGTGGCATTGCCATTAGCTTATTGGCGTAATCCGACGGCATCAAAGGACACCGCATTGCATCCTGCCCGTGATGGCTGTGGTTTGCTCTGGTATGCCCCTCTTATCCCGATGAGAGCCGACAGCATGCGGCAGTTTATCAGCATGGTGCGTGAGGTGTGCCCTCGTTATGGTATTGAGCCGATGATAACCTTCACCAGCTTAAAATATGACACAGTAGACAGCACGGTACCTATAGTATTTAACCGCCAGGATGAGGAGGCAATCCGTTTGGCACAGCAGTGCTTACAAGAGTTAGTGTCCCGCGGGCTTAAATCTGGCTGGGTGCCATATCGGTTAAATTTACAACAGCAACGAGAGTTACTTGATGCCAACTCGCCATACTGGCAAACCGTACACAAGTTAAAACAGGCGATAGATCCGCATAATATTATTAGTCCGGGTCGCTATGACCCCGGTTACTTTTCAATAAAGTAGCCTGGCGGCAGCTTTGTACATCGCTGGCTTAATTGCAGTAAAAAAAGCCCTGATTAACAGGGCCTTTTTCTGGTGTTACTTATTAAGCGGCTTTTTTACGCATTACGCCAAGGCCCACTAAACCCGCACCGAACAGGAATAAAATACCTGGTTCAGGGATTGAGTCACCACGTAATTGACCATTACCGTTGGTAGAGAATTGTGCTGTAGGGTCCAACTGTCCAGAAGCATTGGTAAATGATGCGTTACCAGAGTACAGGAAGTCAGCTGTTGCGCCACCTGGTGCCGTAAACAGATCAGTATCAAAATTACCAAAGGCCGCACCACCAATTACGCTTAAAAACGCTTCGGCAGAACCGGTAAAAATACCACCTTCAAGGAAGTTTAACGTTGTAGACTCGCCCAAATCATTGGTGAAAGTCTCTGCAATTGCTGATAGCCACAGGTTGCCTGTTGCTGCTTCACCTGGGTTGGTAAGATTCGGATTGCCAACGAATGGCGCTGTATCATCCAGGTAGAAGTTAACCCAACCACCAGTGAACAACGGACGTGGCTGTGGGTTTAATGACGCAGATAAACCTGTTACTTCGAAGCCACCAAAGGTGTACGTTAAGCGGCATGGGTAATTAGTACAAAAATCAACTTCACCTGTACCATTGATAACGTCAATAAAACCATAACCAACCAGGACATCGCCTACACCCGCTGCACCTACAGCGATAGCATCAGCAGGGTTTGGCACAACGCCAATATTACCAACGCCAACACCCGCGGTGGGTGAGCCGGCACCAACATACCATTGGGCAAACTTAGTTTGTGCAGTGAAGTCATCCAGAGGTGGGAATGCCTGACTAAAGTCCGGATCCCAGGTTACGCCGCCAACGGAAACGTTGCCAGCGATAGCGGGGGCTGCAGAACAGCTTAATGCAATCCCTGCCAGTAGTGCTTTGTAAATGTTTCTCATTTTCTGCTCCCTACGAGTTAATCGGGTTAGGTAATCATTACCTTGCCTTAAGTAAGCAGGATATGTGCCATGGTGAGGTTTTGTTTTTATATTATTGATTTTATTGAATATTTATTATTTTTGATTAATTTTTGCGCCGATAAAAAAGGCCATGTGTAAAGTAATTTGACATGGCCTTTTGATGGGTGAGAAAGGGCTAATTAAGCTGTTGTTGTAGCTCAGACACTGTGTTTTGTAATACGGCATCCTCGGTACGAACTTTCGCGAGTATCTCTTTGGCTGCAGTATTATTGCCGGACGCAATTAACGATTTTACGTAGTTAATTTGTACTTCTGCGTTATCTGGCCGTAATGTCAGAGACTGTTTAAATTGCGTATTGGCTTTGTCATATTGTTTTAAGGCAAAAAGCACCTTGCCATAGGTGTCAAGGACATCCGGATGCTTGTTGTTAAGGCTTACTGCCAGCTCGGCGTGTTGCAGGGCGGTTTGCACCTTTCCTGCCTGCAACAGTGCCCAGGCATAGTTATTCTGTGCAACAAAGTTTTCAGCGTGTTGGCTGATAATATCGGCATAAACATCACTGGCTTTTGCGGCATCCTCTTCAAGCAGTAAGTTAGCGTAATAAAACTTCAGCCCGGTATGGATGTCGCCGTGCTTAGCGAAATGTTGCTCAATAAAATTAACTGCTTTGCGATATGATACATCTTTTGCGTAGGCTTCTGCTAATGCAATAGCCGTGATGGGGTCAGGCACCTTAGCATAGGATTGAGTCAGGCTGTTAATGCCCGGTGTAATTTGCCCGTTGAGTAACTGAACCCTGCCGTAATGAAACAACACTTCTGCACTTTCTTGCATTTCTTTGGGCATTTTTTCATAAGCAGCAATAGCTGTCGGGTAACTGCCTTGCTCAATTGCGACGGCCATTTTTACTTTGAGCATGGCCGGTTGATTAGGGTTCAATGCTAAAGCTTCATCAATCACCTTAGCGGCTTGCGGGTATTGCTTGTGATAGGCCAGCATATTGGCGTACATCAGCCCGGCTAACTGATTCTTCGGAAACTGTTTGTACCATCGCTCAGAGAGGGTTAATGCTTCAGCACGGTTACTGGTTTGAATATACGCATTGGTTAACAATGTATACAGGTTTTGCGTTAACTCTTGATGTTGTTTGGCAATGGGCTCAAGTAACGTGATAACTTTATCGAACGTTTGTTGCCGCTGATACATCGCTGCCAATAATAAACGGATTTCGTTGTTGTCGGGATGTTCCCGTTGTGCTTTTTCGACAACGGCTAAGCCTTGCTCTGGCTTGCCCTGCCGATTTTGCGACTCCTGATACGTAACCAATGCCGGTAAAAAATCGGGCTTTTGCGCGAGGGTGGCTAACAAGAGTTCATCAGCACGCTCCAGCTGGCCAAGCATTCGAGCTTGGGCAGAGCGCATAAACAGTGTTTGTGTATTGCCTGGCTCTGCCAAGTCTGCAGCATCAAGCATTTTCCCTGCATTATCCGCATCATTTTTCAGTAAATACGCGATGGCCTTAAGGTTATACCCTGCAGCTTTGGTCTGCTCATCAGCCAGCCACTCGTCAGCCAATTGCAATACTTTATCAAACTGCTTTTGTCTGATGTAACTGCTGGCCAGTACCATGCGTGTGTGGTGCTGTTTCGGGTCTAGTTGTAACGCATTTTCCAAATCTCTAAGGCCTGCCTCTTCCTGTCCGGCAATGCCTAACCTTACGTTCCCCATTAAACGCAGCGCTTCGGCATCGTTATCACCAACGGCATTCTGGTAGCGGCTAAGCATGTCGACAGCGGCAGATTGATCGCCATCCCGGAGCAGCTGAAACGCGGTACTTGCGACCAGCTTCAAATCATCAGCTGTCAGCGTGCCTTGCGCCAAACTGGATGCGGCCTCGGAGGTTTCTCCTGCTTTAAGCTGCAGAGCAACGTATAGCTTGTTTACCTCTGGAATGGCTGGCAGCTGTTTCTTTACGCTGGAAAAATGGTTAAGTGCTTGTGCTTCGAGGCCAAGTTGGTAACTAATAAGACCGGCAAGTACACGACTTTGAAAAGTGGTTTGCCCGGCTTGCAGCGCTTTATCAATAGACTCTTTTGCTGCCTGATAATTTTGCTGCTGATATTCAACAACGGATTTAAGATAATTTGTCAGCCCATGCTCAGGCACGGCTTTGAGTACCTGAACCAAATGCGTATCGGCATCGTCAAAGGCACCTTTTTGCACCAGTATTTGCGCAGTCAGTAACTTCACCTTCAGCGCAGTGGGCATGTAGTCCAGGTAACTCGTTAGCTTCTCTAACGCTTTATCAGGTTGTTGTAATAGCAGGTCCAGGTGCGCATTCATCAACAACGCCTGGTAATACACCGGGCTATCTTTTGCGATTTGCACCAATCGGGATTGCGCATTGTCATAATGTTTAGCGTTAACAGACAGCGCCGCTTCAGCAAAGAGTTTGAGGTCGGCTTGGTCGGTCAATAGCAATGTATCGAAAATAGGAATGGCGGCACTGATACCGCTTAGCTCTGTTTCCGCCAGCGCCTGATATAGTTTGACATAATTTTGGGTTGCATCACTTAATACCACCTCATCGCCTAAACCGGCCAGTACCGCCTGGTAGTCTTCAGAGAGATAAAGTGCCTGCATCAGTGGTAGTGCTATGGGTTCGGCTTCTGCACCTAAACTTATTGCCCGCGATAATTCTTTGCTGGCAGACACCGGATCAGACGTTTGTAGATATAGTAAACCCAGGGTTTGGCGATATTGCGCCTGTTCAGGCATCTGTTGAATGGCAGATTTGAGCTCGATAACCGCAGCGTTAAACTTATTTTGTGCAATGTAAGTTTGCGCATCCTGATAATGCTCAGCGGCGTCTTTACCACCGCAACCGCTAAGCAAGGCCAGCATAACGGCGCTGGCCAGTATGGTTGTTTTTTTCATCGTACACTCCCTGTAACAAGTAAACCTAATTAACCAAAAATCCCCCTGGTGTCGATAACCACTTTAGTGGCCACATCGACAGGGTGTAGTGTTTTAAACTGTTTATGGTCGACCAGCACGACCAGCACGTTAGCCCGCTCCAGCGCCTGGGGCAGGGTAGTCAGCCTGGCGTTATGCTCGGCGTATTTTTTCGGCAGCTGCTTAATATTGGGCTCAACTAATAAAATATCGCCCACATTGTCATGCAGTAATGACATCGCAATATCCAGCGCCGGGCTTTCACGTAAGTCGTCAATATCGGCTTTAAAGGCCAGGCCAAGGCAAGCAATCACCGGTTTTTTAAACTGATCAGCGGCTTGTTTAATCTTATTGATGACATAGTGTGGCTTACTGTCGTTGATTTCGCGAGCTTTGCGGATAATCTGTGCTTGCTCTGGCGCTGAGTCAACAATAAACCAGGGATCTACCGCGATACAGTGTCCGCCTACACCGGGGCCGGGTGATAAAATATTTACCCTTGGGTGGCGGTTTGCCAGTTTAATAAGCTCCCAGACGTTTATTTTTAAATGGTCGCAAATCATCGACAATTCGTTGGCAAAAGCAATATTTACATCGCGAAAAGAGTTTTCCGTCAGTTTCGCCATCTCGGCGGTACGGGCGTTGGTCAGCAGACATTCACCGCGGACAAACAAGTTATACAAGGACACCGCTTTTTGCGCGCAGCGCTCCGTGATACCGCCAATAATACGATCATTACTGACTAGCTCCTGCAACACCCGGCCAGGCAGCACGCGCTCCGGGCAATGGGCAATATACACATCGGCTTTGTCAGGGTCCTGATGTGGCATGACAAGGTCGGGCCGCAGCTCACCAAGCCAGGCGGAAATTTTATCAGTGGTGCCAACCGGTGACGTCGATTCCAACACAATCAGGTTACCCTTGGCGATGACTGGCGCAATATTTTCCAGCGCAGCGCGGATATAACTTAAATCTGGGCTTTTATTATCGGTAAAAGGCGTTGGTACCGCTATCATAAAGGCTTCAGCCGGCTCGGGGGTCAGTGAGGCTTTTAACTTACCCGTGGTTACTGCCGCCTGTACCAGCATGTCCAGGTCTGGCTCCACAATATGGATCTTACCCTGATTGATGGTGTTAACAGCATGCTCTGACACGTCTACGCCCAGTACCTCAACGCCGCGCGATGCAATAACAGCGGCAGTAGGTAAACCGATATAACCAAGGCCAATTACAGAAACACGGGAAAAGCTATGCATAGCACGTCCTTAAAACACTAAAAGTTGAGCTTAACAACGCTGTTAAGCTGCCTGTTTTTGTTCGACAAATTGACGTAACTGACCGAAACTTTCAAACACTTCGGCAGAAATTTCGTCGTCGTTAATTTCAATACCCAGTTGGTCTTCCAATTGAGTGATCACCGCTATCACCGCCATTGAATCAAACTCAGCAATAGCGCCCAATAAGGGTGTGTTGTCAGTAAAATCTTTATCTATTTGTAATACGTTACGCAGAATATCGGCGAGGAGGTGGTGCTGTGACATCAGGCTTTCCTTAAAACAGTTGTCCAATGTTGCGTCCCTGTATGCTAAACCTTTGGTAACTTGTGCAACAGAACGCAAAATTCCAGTCGGTTTTTTTGCAAAACTGTTTTATTATTGCACACAAAGGGATTAAAAGTGAAAGGTCTGAAGGACGCCATGACCAAAAATATCCACCATCTCATCACCCAATCGGCTGCGCGTTATCCAAGCCGACCTGCCTTATACTTTAAGCAGCAGGTGTTAACATACGCTGAATTAGCCCAAGCCATAACTGCCACCGCCGCGCTGTTTCAGCAGTGCGATGTGCAGCGCTTTGACCGGGTAGCCGTTTACCTGCCAAAACAATTCGAGACGGTTTATAGCCTGTTTGGTGCCTCTGAAGCGGGTGCCGTAGCGGTACCGGTTAATCCGGGGTTAAAAGCAGCGCAAGTTGCGCATATTCTACAAGACTGTAATGTGCGTTTGCTGGTCACCAGTAAAGAGCGCCTGGCTGCACTGGAAGCCGAATTACACCTGTGTAGTGATTTGCACACCGTGCTACTGACCGACGCAGAGCCGGGCGAGGTGATAAGCCTGGCGCATATTCAGGTAAAGCCACTGCGGTTAACACGCGATACGCCGGTTAAGCCTTATGCTCACAGTACCGACGCCGATATGGCTGCCATTCTTTACACCTCTGGCAGTACCGGCAAACCCAAAGGGGTGGTGTTGTCGCACCGTAATATGCTGGTAGGGGCACAAAGCGTCGCCAGCTATCTTAACAATACCCAGGATGATGTGCTGCTGGCACTGTTGCCACTGAGTTTTGACTATGGCTTAAGCCAGTTAACGACCGCCTTTCTTAGTGGTGCGGCGGTGGTACTGTTAGATTTTTTCCTGGTGCAGGACGTCGTGCGCACCGTACAGCAACATAAAGTGACCGGTATCGCTGCGGTGCCACCGCTTTGGGCGCAGTTGGCTAAGGCCAATTGGGCGCCCGGCAGCAGTGATACGGTGCGCTACCTGACTAATTCTGGCGGCGCTATGCCTCTGCCTTTGCTGGCGCAGCTGCGGCAGATCTTCAGCCAGGCGCAACCTTATTTAATGTATGGCCTAACGGAGGCCTTCCGCTCGACTTATTTGCCACCGTCTGAATTGGATAACCGGCCAGGTTCGATGGGTAAAGCCATCCCCAACGCCGAGATTGTCGTGGTGCGCGAAGATGGCAGCCTGTGCGGCCCGAATGAACCCGGTGAGTTAGTGCACAGGGGGCCCTTGGTCAGCCTGGGTTACTGGAATGCGCCGGAGAAAACCGCTGAGCGTTTTAAACCCGATCCGGTTGCACCCAAGGGCATACAGCTACCGCAACTGGCGGTATGGTCTGGCGATACCGTGCGCTGTGATGAAGAGGGCTACTTATATTTTATCGGCCGGCGTGACGAGATGATTAAAAGCTCTGGTTACCGCATTAGCCCTACCGAGGTAGAAGAGGCGGTGTATCAGCTAAGCCCGCTATTGCAGGATGTCGCCGCTATAGGTGTACCGCATGCCGAGCTGGGGCAGGCCATTTTGGTGCTTTTTGCCTGTAAAGAGGGCGAGCAGCCAGACACCGAAAGCTGGGTGAATCAGCTTAAACGCAGCTTACCAAATTTTATGCAGCCCAAGGCGTTAATTGCCAAACCGGCACTGCCGAAAAATGCCAATGGCAAAATTGACCGCAAGCTGTTAGCAGAGCAATACCAGAATTTTTTTGACGGGGCAGTAGGATGAGCCAAAGCAGTGCACCAGCACATGAGCAGATGTCACAGTTTAACCAGCATAGCAACGAATTGCTGATTGGCGGCTACAGATTAAACGAGCTGAGTACGCTACTGGCGAAAGACGTATTTTATGCCTACGACCGGACCGTTATTGACCAACAGGTGGCACGTTTTCGTGGTGCAGTGCCAGCTAGAATAAAACTGCATTATGCCATTAAAGCTAACCCCTATTGGCCGGTGGTGCAGCATTTAAAGCCTTTAGTAGACGGCTTTGATGTCGCCTCACAAAAAGAAATGCTGCTGGCGCTACAAGCCGGTATGGCAGCAAGGGATATTAGTTTTGCCGGGCCGGGTAAAACCGATACGGAGCTTAGCGCGGCTATCTGTGCCGGTGTGACATTAAATGTCGAATCTGAAGGCGAGCTGCGGCGTTTGTGTGCATTGGGGCAACAGCTTAAGCGTACGCCACAGGTTGCACTTAGGGTTAACCCGGCCTTTGAACTCAAAGCCTCCGGCATGAAAATGGCCGGCGGTGCTAAGCCTTTTGGTATCGATGAAGAGCAGGTACTGCTGTTATTAGCAAAAATAGCCGATATGCCGGTTAACTTGCGCGGTTTTCATATTTTTTGTGGCTCGCAAAATTTAAAACCCGAGGCGCTGATAGAAGCCCATCAGCTTACCTTTGCACTGGCAGCCAAACTGGTCGCGGCCAGCCCGTATAAGCCTGATTTAATTAACCTGGGCGGTGGTTTTGGTATTCCGTATTTCGCTGGCGAAAAACGACTTGATTTAACTGACGTATCAGCCTCGTTACAGCAATTGCTACAGCAATACGATGACGCCTTGCGAGATATTGAGCTGGTGATCGAGTTGGGCCGCTTTCTGGTGGCGGAAGCGGGCGTTTACGCCTGCAAAGTGGTGGATAAAAAAGTCTCGCGTGGCACCACTTATTTAGTCTGTAACGGCGGCTTGCATCATCATTTGGCTAACTCGGGTAATTTTGGTCAGGTGATCCGCAAAAATTACCCGGTGGCTATCGGTAATAAGCTCAGCAGCGATACCACAGAGCTGGTGACTATCGTCGGGCCTTTATGCACGCCGCTGGATATTCTGGCCGACCGGGTTGAACTGCCCAAGGCAGAAGTAGGGGACTGGGTAGTGGTGTATCAGTCCGGCGCTTATGGCCCCACCGCCAGTCCGCAGGATTTTCTGGGCCATCCGGCGGTGGTGGAAATTTTAGTGTAATGTCATCACGTTAAAGCGGGTTGTGACTATGGACAGTCAACTTCGTAATACCTTAATTGCTGTGTTGCTGTTGTTTGTGCTGGCAGAAGTCGTCTTACAGTGGCGTGCCGAGGTGAAATTTGGCAACAGTATTTTTAGTGCAGCGGCAGCTACTGACAACATCACCAGCATGTTTGAAAGCCGCGATGGCTTTAAGGTACTCAGCGCCAACCAGCATTTTGCTGGTAGCAGTATCAGCGTGCAAAGCAATAGCCTGGGGTTACGCTCGCCAGAGCTGACAGAAAAAACACCAGGTAATAGCCGGCTAATCGTATTGGGCGCCTCCAGTACTTATGGGGCTTATGCCAAAACCAACGCAGAAACCTTTCCGGCATTATTACAACAGCGGTTAAACGCACAGCTTGAAGTGATAAATGCCGGTATCCCCGGTAACGACTTAGACAGCCAGTATCAGTTGTATCGCCAGCAGCTCAGCGGCGTGAATGAAGATATGCTTATCATTTACTCTGGTCTGAGTAATGATATTGGCCGGTTATGCCGTACAAAGCCTAGTGGTAAAAGTTATGCCTTGCCGCAGCTTAGCGCGCCTAAATGGCTGCTTAGTGTCGACTTGTTGTTAAAAAACACCACATCGCTGCGCTACGTGCCCTACAAATATCAGCCGATGCCGGATCTTGACAGTTTATTGGCACAATATCAGGCAACCCTGCAGGCGATTATTCAGCTGGCACAAGAACGTGGGGTGCAACATATCTTACTGGCCGAAAACTTAACCTCCTTTCGGCCAGAGCAGCCGCTCGCATTACAACAAACGCTGGCCAGCTCAGCCTTGTATTACACGCCTTGTCTGGATGTACAGCAATTCTCCGAGGTGTTCAAGCAGTACAATCAGACCCTGGCTCAGGTAGCCGAGAAACAGCAGGGCGTACACTATTTGCCGTTGTCACATAAGGTACCCGGCGGTAAGTCGTATTTTACTGATAGTGTGCACTTTTCTGCTAAAGGCGAGCACGCCATGGCAGATGCCTTAGCTGATGCATTGCATGGCTTAGCAGAGGTGGCAAAATGAGTTTTACCTCACTGCATTTCTATGTGTTTTTGCTGGCTCTCCTGGCACTGCTCAGTGTGACTAACAGCAACCGGCAAAAGAAAACCATACTACTGCTGGCCAGTTACTGGTTTTACATGAGTTGGGATTGGCGCTTTGGCGGCTTGTTGCTGCTGATGACGTTGGTCAACTTTTACTGTGGTCGCCAGATCAGGTTCTCCGGGCTGCCTAAACTGTGGTTAGCGGTGTCCCTGGTGTTCAGTCTTGGCGTACTTGGCTTGTTTAAATACTTTAACTTTTTTCTTGATAACCTCGCGGCAGTGGCTGGCCTGGTGGGTATGGCATCGCACATTAATCTGCTGCAGATTCTGCTGCCTGTGGGCATCTCGTTTTATACCTTTCAGGCGTTGTCGTACACCATCGACATTTACCGGCGCGAATTAGAGCCGGTTAACTCCCTGGCAGACTTTGCCTTGTTTGTGTCGTTTTTCCCACAGCTAGTGGCCGGCCCGATTGTACGGGCCAGTTATTTTTTACCGCAGCTGACCCAGTTAACCCGTGCCAGCGCGCAGGATCAGCGCGATGGTGCCTTGCTGATTGTGCGTGGCCTGATTAAAAAAGTGTTGTTAGCGGATGTATTAGCACTGCATTTAGTTGATCCGGCCTTTGCCAGTTATCAGCAACAGTCATCGTGGTTTTTAATTCTTGCGCTCATCGGTTACAGCTTTCAGGTGTATCTGGACTTTTCCGCCTATACCGATATTGCCCGTGGCTGCGCCCGCTTGTTGGGGTATCAGCTGCCGGTTAATTTTAACCGGCCTTATCTGGCAGATACTATATCTAACTTTTGGCAGCGTTGGCATATTTCGATGTCATCGTTTTTCCGCGATTACCTGTACTACGGCCTGGGCGGCAGTAAAAAAGGCAATGTTTACGCTAATCTGATCATTACCTTTGTTGCTATTGGTGTCTGGCATGGTGCGGGCTGGAATTTTGTACTGTATGGCCTGTGTCACGGTATGCTGGTGGCACTGGAGCGCTGGTTGCGGCAAAAAGGCTGGTTGGTGCAACAAACAGGGTGGCGCTGGGCATTGGCCGTTGGCCGCACCTTTACGCTGGTTTGTTTGCTGAGGGTGATGTTTCGTGCCGAGGATTTACAAGGAGCCGGTGGTTATCTGCTGGCTATTTGGCAAAACACCGCTGTACCGTTTCAGCTAACGGCGGTTGGGGCGGCTGCGCTGGTCTTATCGGTGCTGTTGCATGGCATAACGCCACGCTATTTAGAGCACTGGCAGTTGCGGCTATATCACTGGCCCATAGTGCTAAAAGCGCCGGCACTGGTAGCCTTGTTATACGGCTTAGTAGTTTTCGGCTCGGCTGAGGCGCCGTTTATCTATTTCCAGTTTTAACACGTTATGTTGTGCTCGATCGCAAACAGGGCCTGGTGGATAAGGATTTTTAATGAATAAACAAAAACTGATCTTATTATTTGGTATGCCGCGCTCTGGGACGACCTGGCTGGGCAAATTATTTGATGCACAGCGTCAAACTTATTATCTGCATGAGCCTGACAGCGTGGAGGCGAATATCCGCATCCCGTTATTACTGGATAAAGCACAGGCAGAGACATCTGAGCTGCCAGCACAGTTACCGCGCTGGTTAAGTAACAAAACCGAAAAAGTTATCGCCTCCCGCCCCTTTTTTAGCAAAGCCTATTTAAACCCCGTCAGCTGGGCGTTGTTTCTGGCGTCGGCTTATGCCACTAAACTGGCAGGACGCGTGGGGGTTAAAGGCTGGGTAAAGCCCGTGCGATTGCAACCAGAAACCGCGCCAGTGGTAGTATGGAAATCGATCGAGTCGCTAGGCCGCATGGCCGCCATTAGTCAGCTTACCGATGCGTACAGTATCCATATTCTGCGCCACCCCTGTGGTCATATTGCCTCTACGTTAAAAGGGCAGGATGGCGGTTTGTTCGATGGCAGTATTCCAATCTGGCAAGACTGGGACTTATTTGACAAGTTGCTACAGCAAAGTGGCGAGCAGCGATTTACGCTGGATGACATTAAGGCGATGAGCAAAGAGCAGCGGCTGGCGGTGCGCTGGGGATTAATTAACGACTTTGCACTGGCACAAAATAGCGACACGCCACGCAATATGGTGCTGGTGTACGAAGACT
The DNA here is from genome assembly GCF_039871805.1 of Rheinheimera fenheensis. Taxonomy (NCBI): domain Bacteria; kingdom Pseudomonadati; phylum Pseudomonadota; class Gammaproteobacteria; order Chromatiales; family Chromatiaceae; genus Rheinheimera; species Rheinheimera fenheensis. The sequence continues at coordinate 37,795 of NZ_JBDPJM010000011.1, read as the reverse complement.
TATGCAAAAAGCCGTTGGAGGTGTTTAACAGCTGTCTGGCATTTTGTCAGCTAGAGGCCGATGAGCAGTGTCTGGCTTATTTACACAGCTCAACACAAGGTGGCGAGGACAGTGCGTACTACAGTACCACCAAAGATCCACTGACATCGGCGTATAAATGGCGTAAACAACTCTCTGCCGACGTGCAAAAACAGATTTTTGATATTGTTATCCAGTTTAATGCCGGCCGTTATTATCAGGATGATTTTTAATGCCGGGCGTTAGCGGCTAAAACGCAGCGGGTTGGTATAAAAGTAATAGCGTTGCCCTTGCGGGTTTTCAGTATAACCACGCAGGCGCAACACCGTATTATCCTGGTGTTTAACCTGGTACTGCAGCGTAAAACTGCCATCGGCTTGCTGCGTCGGTGTAATGCTTTGGCTTGTTATTGCGTCGGGTGTAATCATAATCAGCTCGGCTTTTGGCATACCCACCGCTAGCCCCTGCCAATCGGTCGGGTTAAGGCGCAGTGCCAGTGTTACCGTGACCCGTGTCGCCGCTGTGTTAACCCGCTGCCCGGCGTAGGCCCGCTCACCCGCGGCGGTGTCGGCATAAAATTGCAGGCTATTGATGGTATTACCCTGCGAGCCCCAAAATTGCCCTTGTCGTAAAGCGTCAAGTACCGCCGTTGTGGTATTGACGCTGGCATGAATATGGGTGCGGGAAAACTGACAAGGGGCGTAGTCGAGGCTGTCGTTATGGTAATCCGAGCTGGCCAGTGCGCCCCAGATATCCATGCCTTGCTGTAATAGCTTATCCCACTGGCCACCAATAACCGCCACGGCCGGATCCCAACCGTCTACAGTACGGTAGCGGTAGGTATAGCTGGCGTTTTTATTACCTTGTTGACGCTGATGACCGGGGCCGCCCTCAAAACCGACTAAATTGCTGTACTGACTGCGCCATAGTTTTACATCAAACAGGTTTTCGCCGGCGGACAAATCTTTGCGACTGGGGTGGTTATAAAACAGCACTGCTGGCTGCTGATTAAGCCCCGGCTGGCTGTTTAACCAGCTTAACGCCTGTTGCGCATTAAAGGGTGTCGTACTACCACTGTCAAACTGCTGGCGAAATTGTTGCAGTAACTCAGCGGTATGGTCCAGGTCGGGCAGCAACACACCAACATGTTCGCGGCCGCGAAATGGCAGTACATTCCATTCCAGCCCGGTAATGATATTAAGGGGAGCATGGCGGGCTCTGGCGCTGAGGATATCCTGCTGATAGCGCCCGGTATCAAACCGGGTTAAGCCGCGGTCTGAATGGTCCGTCAGCGCAATCACGTCGCAGCCATGTTGCTGCGCCATATGCGCCAGTTCATCAATGCTGCGCGCGCCGTCAGAATAGCGGCTGTGCAGGTGTAAATCGGCAATCAGGGTTCTGCTTGCCAGTGCCTGAGCGGTGCGCGATAACTGTGCGACACCGCTAAAAGAGGCGGCTTGCTGGTACAGCGCCAGTTGGTCTAGCCTTATGGCGATTTCTTGCTCCAGCGCTTTAAAGCCTGCGCCCTGATAGCCACCTAACTGCTCGATAACTTGCTGTTCGGTTAACCCCTCGGGCAAATCATGCACAGCAGGCATCATCGCCATTTCCATCTCATCGCTGTCAAATTGCGCCAAGCGGTTAGCGTCAATACGGCTTAAACGCTCGGCAAACAAAATGCCGGCTCTGTCAGCGCTAAGATCGGCAAAACTAAAGCCAGAGCCGCCGCTGTCAGCGTCGAGTATTTCTTTTAAATTACCAATCTGGCTGGAAATGCCGGCGCTGCCCAGTTGCTGAAAAATCGCCGAATACAAAAAGTGCAGGGCCAGATCGTGTCGGCCCAGCAAGGTTACTTTGGCCAGCCTTGGTACCTGACCAGGCTCAACGTTATCGGTGGCGTAGCGGACAAAATGGCGGTTACCAAAGCCCACCGCTAAAGCCCACATCGCCTGACGATACTCATATTCAGGGTTATCGCCAGCGGCGCGCGTGGCAGCAAATAGCAGCAGCTCGCGGCTGTAAAATGCTAGCCTGCGCTCGTCAGGGTGTTGTTGGTACAGGCTGCGTAACTGCTGCAGATAGACAGCAATATCCGGTGCAAAGCGGCTATCGCTTTGCAGAAGATCGCGCGCCATATTGCGCGCCTGATACAATTGTGGATTAAGTTTCAGTTTCAGTGCACTGGCATTTTCATCGACAAAATACAGCTTGCCGTTAGCCAGCTCGCCCTTTTGCAGCAAGGATAGCAGCTGCTCATCGGCCGGAGCGGCCAGCATCGTTTTCACTGCCGCTGACAGCAGGGCATTAGCGACGACACCCGGTAGCGGTATTTTACCCAGCCGGCAATGATCAATAGCAAAACCCTCATTGCCGGGTAACAACAGGCAATAGGCGCTCACTTTACGCTGCGCGAGAACCTGCCAGTCAGCACGCACCGCCACACCAAAATTAGAAATCACGCCTGAAAACTGCACTGGCGCCAGGGTATAACTGGCTACATTCATCAGGGCGTCCAGCTGCGCCTGTTCAAAGCGCAGCTCAATACGATCGTCGGCATGGCTAAGCTGGCGCAGGGTAGAACTTAATAGTTTACGCGCTGTAGTGACATCTTTGCTGCTGATATTGCTGCTGCTGATTTGGCCACTACTGGTCAGTAGCCACCATAACACCACCAGCAGCGCACCCAACAGCAGCAGAGGTTTTAGCCCGGCAGGCAGGCGTCTTGGTGTGTTGCTCTGTGACTTGGTATTGGCCATCGTCGGTGTTTAGTTGCTTAAGGTGTGTTTAACCATTGCAGCGTAGCCTGTTCTACCTGCTCGCGCCATAGCTGACTGGAGAAGGTATGGTTAGCGTCACTCATGTGCTGATGTTGTGCCCGGGCTAAACAACTTGCCCAAGCCTTGTCATTGGCGCAAAGCTGCAAAAACTCCTGCGCGGTTAAATCATTACCACTGGTGATAACCAGCACCTTAGCATTAGCGTGCTGCCAGCCGCGCAGCATTAGCTGTACATAATTTTGCGCATTAGCTTGCGGTGACATACTGGCGGCAGGGCGGTTCGCCCGGCGCTGTTTAAGTGTATGCCAAAGCCCCAGCACGCTGTGTTTTAGTGCGACACCGCCACCGAACAGCTTTTGCCAGAACTGGCGGCTGAGCAACCGTTTTACGTAGTAGTGTTTTAACATTACCTCGGCATGGCTATGTTGCTGGCGCACCCAGGGGTTTAACAATACGGCGCCACTTACTCGAGCATCAGGCGTATTCAGGTATAACAAGATGGCGCTGGCGGCATCACACAGGCCCCACAGCACCACATGTTTCAGCTGTGGGCACTGTTGCATCAGCGCGGTTATTCCTGCCTCTATATCAGCATCTTGCTGATAAAATTCGGCTTTTATGCCGCTGCTATCGCCCATGCCGGCGGCATCCAATCGCAGCGACGCTATTCCTGCTGCTGCCAACGCCCGGCTTAGCTTAACAAACTGGCGGTGACTTCCCACCCGATACTGTGGCCCGCCCACCAAAATGAGTACGCCAGTGTCCTGCTTAAGGCTGTCTGGCCGGTGTAAAATAGCGCTAAGGCTCTCATCATTACAGGCTATGCTGATAAACTGCTCGTTCATGCATCACCCCGGCTAAATTGCTCAATGGTAAGCGCGATAAGCTCATCTGCGCGGGCAAGCTCAGTGGTTTGCCAATAAGGTTCAGCTTTTAACTGGACAAAGTTTACTGCTGTGACTTGCTGTAACTGTTCAAGTTTTTTTTGCACTGGCAGTCCAACCGCGTCAAGCTGCGAGGTTTCAAACCAGCTAAGCTGGCACTGTGCTAACTGCGGTGGAATAGCTGACTGCAGCTCAGGCAGGCTTTGATAAAACGCCTGACTTATCGGATAACCGGCAATTTCCACAGCTTCACCGGCTAACAGTTGTTGCTCCAGTTCAGCCTGACTAAGCTTTACGCCGGTCGCCATCGCTTCAGCCACTTTAATGCGGGCAAATTGTTGCCAAAACTTTGTCACGTCAAACATCGGTTGCCATAAAATCAGCCGGGTAACGGGCAAGGGTAACTCCGGCTGATTAAGCAGATCGAACAGCTGCAAAGCACCAAAACGCACCGCAATAAAGCTCAGCTGCTGATAGCCCTCAGCTTTTAGCACCTTAAGCAGCGCCAATAAATCCTCTCGCCAGATGACAGCTGAAGCGCTGTCTAAATCACCCGCGCTGTCGCCGGTGCCATAGTTATCCAGCATAAAGCAGCTCTGGCCGGCAGCCGCGAGCCCACGCATTGTTGCGCTGAGTAAATGCCGGGTTTTATTCATCTCCTCGGCAAAAGGTGGCAAAAGTATTGTGGCAGAGGTTGTTTTAGCTACTTGGGTGTGAAGAAATACGTTACCTTGGCTTAGGGGTAAAAAGCCGGATTGATTAATACTGGCGGTTAAATCCGTTTGCATGCTGCATCCTGCATCTGTCGCGCTGGCCTGTTAATGGCCCTTACTGAGGGTAAATCATACCTTGTCTGCATCCGGCATCCAAGTCTGTTGCACGGGCATCTTGATCAGCACAGGTTGTACTGCCGTTTTAGTTAGTGTTAGCATGAGCGTATCTTCGTTTGGGGTTCAACACATGGATGTTAAATTTGCCCCTGTGATGGCAAATGCGGCAGATTTTCCCGAAGCAATTATCAGAGCAACGCCTGGTTTTGGCTTTAGGGATATCGGTTTGCTATGGCAGAAACTTCAGCTTGGTCAGTGCACCTATACCCGCAATGGTCGGGCAGCGATCGCTATTGCTGCGCAGCAACTCAAATTTCCAAACCAAACCAACACCGTATTGTTGCCGGCCTATCATTGCCCGGCTTTGGTAGAGCCTTTTCTCTGGCTGGGTTACCAGGTGCGGTTCTATCCGGTGCAGGCCGATTTATCGGTTGACGCTGACGTATTTCAGCGCTTACTCACTGCAGATGTTAGCCACTGTGTGGTTGTGCAGTTTTTTGGCTTTAAGCAAAACGCGAATCATCTTATTGAGCTTGCCCATGCTGCGGGGAAGCGGGTGCTGGAAGACTGTGCTCATGGTTTGGTTGACTTTGTTGCCTCACTGCAGCAAGACGATCCGCGTGTGTCGGCGCGTATTTGCAGTATTAATAAGCTGCTGCCAACTATAGATGGTGGCTTACTGTACTTGCGCCAACAGCAGAGCAGGCAACCCGGTTATTGTAGTTGGCTGGAAGAGCTAAAAGGCATCGCGTTTTTACTTAAAATCCCGCAGCGTTTAGAGCGCTTCAGGCAGCGGGCAAAGACTCGTAAGTCTGTTGCGGTATCGGTTCAGGGCGCGACAACGGAGTTTAAATACTTCAAACCCGCTGATCTGAACTCTGCCAGCTTTCGCCACACCAAATGGATACTACAGTACAGCAATCTGGAGGCCATCAAAGCGAAGCGGCGGGCGAATTATCGTTATTTGGTGGCAGGGTTGACTGGCGTAGCGGCAGGCAGTTGCCTGTATCCTGTTATTGCTGATGAAGCGCCTTATGTGTTGCCGTTTTTACTGCGCGACGGCCGTCATTTTCAGCATCTGCGGCAACAAAAAATTCAGGTGCTGCGCTGGGAAGAAATGGCGCCCAGTGGCTGCGATATCACCGAGCAATATCGTAGCCGGTTAATTCAGTTGCCCTGTCATCATAAATTAACCCGGGCAGAGTTAGATTATATTATCCAGGCCATGGCGGGCCTGACGGAGTTGTAATGGAAACAGGCGTATATCCGATAAGTTATTTTGACACCTTGCGGCCACAGTGGGACTTTCTGAATCAGCAGACACAATGCCAGGCCATTTTAGATGCCGATTTTGTCAGGTGTTTAATTACGCATTTTTTTCGCGGCGACGAGCAGCTGGTCGTGCTGTATCAGGCGTCACAACTGCGTTTTATCGGTTTTTTTCAGCGCACCGGCTTTGGTTGCTGGCAAACGGTGATGCCATCGCAAGCGCCTGTTGGGCTTTGGCTGGCAAGCTCGCATAGCATCGATGAAACCTTGCTGCAGGCGATTGCAAAGGTGTTGCCAGGCCCGGTATTACAACTGGATTTACTGCAGGCTGACAGCCGTAACTTAACCGTAGCGCCGGCCATTTATCAGCAGTTTTATATCGAGACCGGCAACCGGCCGGTACCGGCACATTATGACGACTTTGCCAGCACCATAGGTAAGAATTTACGGCAAAACTGCAACAAGGCCTACAACCGCGCCGAGCGTGAGAAAGACAGCCTGAGTGCAGACGTTGTGTGTTCGCCCGAGCAGGTAACGGCTGGCGTTATCCACTATGGCGAGATTGAAAGCGCCAGCTGGAAAGCACAGGAGGGCACGGCGATTAGCCCGGATAATCAGCAAGGCCGGTTTTATCAGCAGATGATGACTACACTGGCGCAGCGCGGCGCGGCCTGTGTTTGGTTTTTTAACGTGTCGGGCAACATAGCCGCTGTGGATCTGTGCGTTATAAAAAACGGTAACCTGATTATTCTTAAAACCACCTTTGATGAGCAATATGCCCGCTACTCTCCAGCCTTATTACTCAAGCTTGAGATGCTAAAATACTACGCGGCTAATCCCCAGTTGGGTATTAACAATATTGAGTTTTACGGCAAAGCCATGGACTGGCACAAACGTCTGAACTCTGAACTGCGGCCAATTGTACATCTTAGCTGGCAGCGCACCCGCTTGCTGCAGTGGCTGGTACGCCAGCTTAAACAATATCGCGCACGCCGGGGCGCAAGCAAGGCAGCGCCTGACGCTCAGGTTTAACTGAGCATGTTTTTTATTAAGCGCAGATGAAACGCTAGCGGGGTTTTGTCCCAGGGGGTAAAACGTTTTAGCAGATAAGGTGGGGTATGCTTGTCTGATACGCCCCAATTCGTCACAACAGCGCTGGCAAACCCCGCTTGCTCGACAAGTTGCACTGCAGTGTCGTCAAAGTCTGTGCCCTGGCCGCCGTTAGGGTAAGCAAAATGTCTTACGCCCTGGCCCAGCCACTGCTCTAACTGCTGCTTCGACTGGCTTATTTCCGCCTGCTGCTGCCCGGCTGGCAGCACTTTTAAAATAGGGTGATGCACCGTATGGGCGCCAAGGGTAACGCCGCTGGCAGCCAGTTGCTGTAACTGGGCGGGGTTCATCATTAAGGGGGCTTGCTCAGTCGCGTGGTTTTGCGCGTAATACTGGTTTACTTTGGCCAGGCGCTGCTCAAAAGGTAAATACTTCAGGCTTTTTAGCCACTGCTGGGCTTTGCTGCGCCTGTCTTGCCAGTCAGATAAACTTACCACTGTGTCATCCAGCTGCAGGGCGCTGCGCGAAGTATCAGCAAATAAGTGGATAACACGGTCATTCCACATGTTTTGCCCTTCACTAAAGCCGGTAGCAATATACACCGTAGCCGGTATCCCATATTTGACCAAAATGGGCTGTGCCACGGTTAGGTTATTCAGATAGCCATCATCAAAGGTAACGCACACGGCATTAGCAGGCAGGGTGTTGTGCTGCAAGTGTGTCAGTGCCTGATCTAAAGATAGCGGCGTAAAGTAATCGCGCAACAGGCGCATCTGCCAGTCAAACACCTCGGCGGTGGGCTCAGAGGGCCGCATTGGGTCAGCCGTATCCAGTACCTGATGATAAATTAAGATGCTAAGTTTATTGGCGCCGACAACCTTACCGGCGAGTTTGATGGCACTGTGAAGCATAATGGCTGTCCCTGTTGTTGTGCCCGCAGATCCTATCTGGTGCAATACTGCTGTTACCGGCTTATGCTAGCTTAACGATACCGGCTAAGTCTAGCGGCGAGTGTAAAGTGGTAAAGCCTGGTAATGTTATGCCGGCTAACTGGAAATAGCCCAAATAAATGAGTACACTTGGGCAAAATATCGACATGGAGTGTCTGTTATGATCCGGCTGTTAGCCTTTATAAGCCTGACCCTGTTTGCTGCTTTATTGCCACTGGCGGCAGAGCCAATCGATTGCGAGCCGTTAAAACTGTCTAAAAACGGCCCCCCCTTTGATTACAATGACCCCTCTGATCTGGCCAGAGAGCGCTTAAGATTAGCCGAAGGCGCCCACTTTACGCAAAGCGTGCGTTCGGGCACCTCAGGTAATGCCGGCTCGTTAATTGGCGACCTGGACTTTGTGCTGCGGGTTTTTCCTAATCATCCTTATGCCTTGTCGGTAATGGCCGACGTGCAGCAGCGCCCGGGGTTTAGCCGTCAGCACCCGCTGCGTAAAGACAAATACTATCCAACCTTAAACTGCTACTTTCAGCGTGCTTTACAAGTTGCACCCAATGATGCTGCGGTTTATCTGGTGATGGCGATACATCAGCACAAATTAAAACGCTTTGAGCAAGCCAAAGGCCATTACGAACGCGCCATTACGTTAAAACCGGATGCGGCCGAGGCACACTACAATTTAGGCTTGCTGCTGGTCTCGACCGGCGAGTTAGAGCAGGCGCTGGAGCATGCCCACACTGCCTATAACCTGGGATATCCGCTGCCGGGGCTAAAAGAAAAGTTACGCAGCCGGGGTGTATGGCGAGAGCCGGTGGCACCTGAACCCGAGCCCGAACAGCCGTTAGCCGACGTCGGATTATAACAGTGCTGAAAAAACTTATCCGCTTGCTGCCCGAGCCCGTGCGCTGGGCCGGCTATGGGCTCCTGCATCGGCTGCTGCACCGCAATGCCGTTACCATAACGCCTGCTGCACCTGCACAGACGCAACGTTATATCTGGATATTTTGCTCTACCATAGGTGAGCTAAACGCTTGCAAACAGCTGATCGCATACTATTGTGCAAAGGCAAAGGTGTTACTGCTGACCGATAGAGATATTTACCTCGAAAGCTATCAGCAACAGTTTCCCACTGCCGCCGTCGCGGTTGCCGCGCTGGATTTTCGCCACACGCAAAGCCTGATAAACCAATACCCGCCCAAGCTGGCCATAGTGTGTGAAATTCCGCTGCTGTTACATGATGCGCCCTGCCGTTTGTCTTATGGTGTGCTGCGTTTACTTAAAAAACAGCAGGTTAGACTGTGTCTAATCAATGGCTGGCTGTATGGTTATCAGCCAGCCTGTAAACAAGACAGCATTGAAAAATACTTATTTGAGCAAGATTACCTCAGCTGCTTTGATGTGATGTCGGTGCAAACCGAAGACATAAAACAGCGTTTGATAGCGCAGGGCGCCAGGCCAGAGCGGCTGGTGGTCAGCGGCAATATGAAATACGACAACCTCGATGCCAGCCTTACCCTAAGCGAGCCAACACACGCTTTGCTAAACGTGCTGCGCCAGCAGCCACAATTGTTTGTTGCCGGCTGCGTGACCGATGTGTGGGAATATGAGTTGGTTATCCGGGCTTTTGCCAATGCAAAGCAACATATGCCGGCGCTTAAGCTGGTGATTGCGCCGCGCCACCCGGAAAAACCTGAGCAGCTATCGGCACTGGAGAATTTGCTTCAACAACATCAGCTGGTTTATCAGTATCGCAGCCAGGTAACGGCGCAAACGCTGCAATTTAACGATGCGTTAATTGTTGATACCTTTGGTGAGTTAAAGGCGTTTTATGCCGCCGCTTATGCCTGCTATGTCGGTATTAACCACAATATTCTGGAACCACTAAGTTTGGGTAAACCGGTGGCGGTGCTGGGTAATTGGGAACCAAGCTACCCCAGTTACCCGGTGTTTAGCATTGCCCGCAGCAAACAGCTGTTTACAGAACTGAGTGACGCAGCGGGTCTTGCAACATTTTTAGCCACATCGGCAACTGAGTCCGGCAACACTGAAAAGGCGCGGCAGGTTATTGAGCAGTTAACACAATTGTCCGGTGCTTTACCACGAAATATTGCGCTTATCGACGCATCGTAACAGCGATTGTAAAAGGGAATTAACATGACCAACCGATTAAGTATCCTGTCCAATGCCAGTCAATTGGATGTTGTTACTGAGCCTTACCCGCATATCATTATAAGAAATGCGCTGGATCCGGAGGTTTTTCAGCAACTGGCCGACGAATACCCTGATCCTGCTGTGGTGTTAAATGGCCGGGAGAAAAAAGATACCTGGTACGATTACCCGGCTTGCTTTGCGCTGCAAAATAGCAAGATAACGCCACTATGGCAGGAATTTCTGGCGTATCACACCTCAGCGGCGTTTTATCAGGAGCTGATGCAACTGTTTGGCGATACGATCCGGCAGTGGCACCCGCTGTTAGAGCAGAAGTTTGGCAAAAAGCTGGAAGAATTCTCTACCAGTATGCGGCAAAACGGTGCGGCCGATAATCAGCAAAATTATGTGACAGATGTGTCGTTAGAGTGCCAGTTTTATGTCAATTATACCGAGCAGCCACGCGCGGTACGCGGCCCTCATGTCGATCGCCCAACCGAGTTATATGCCGCTTTGCTGTATTTTCGCCAGGATAATGATGATTCAACCGGCAGCAACCTGGAGGTGTGTAAGGCACTAAACCCCGAGCAAATGCATCCGGGTAAAAAAATACTGGTAGACCATTTACCAATGGAAGTTGAGCCAGACAAGGTAAAAGTGGTTAACAGTGCCACCTACGAGGCTAATACGCTGGTGCTGTTTATTAATTCAGAGAAATCCATCCACGCTGTGTCACCACGTACCGCCACACCGGTGCCACGTAAGCATATTAACTTTACGGCCGATTTGTTCTCGTTAGCCGATCAGGGGCTGTTTCAGGTGGTACATCGCACCGACAAAAAGTTAAAGCGCTGGTTGGCGGATAAACCGGTGATCTGGCGCCTGGCTAAGTTTATCTCGAATTAATTTATTAGTTATCGTATTAGGGCGAAGTCATTAATGAAATCTGTTGTGTTAGTCAACGATACCACTACACAAATGCACCACGGTTGTGAGTTGGTAATGAGACAAATCCGGCTTTTGCTGGCCAAAAGAGGTATCAAGGTACTTGCTACCTCAGATGAGGGAACTGATTGGCGCAACGACCAGGCATTTTTAGCTGCAGCGGCACGTTGTGATGCCATTATTGTTAATGGCGAGGGTACTATCCACCATAACAGGCCGGCGGGGCGCAAGTTACTTGAGGTAACCGAGCTTGCTGAAAAACATAGGATACCGGCTTTTCTTATCAATACCACGTATCAGGACAACCCGCCGGAGTTTAAACAGTATCTGGATAAGTTTTCCGCTATTTTTGTGCGTGAAGGTGAGAGCGCTAAGGAGTTAGCGAAAATCGCAGTGCCCTCAACTGTGGTGCCTGATATCACTTTAAGTTATGACTATCAACCTCACTCAGAGCGGAAGAATATTGGTGTAAGTGATAGCTCTATCACACCAATTTCAAAAAAGCTTTTCGCGTTGTGTCGGGAAAATGATGCACTATTTTTACCGGTGTTGCGAAGTAGCAAGTATGACGGTGTTTTTAATCTGACCGAGCGGCTGCGGGATGTGAAATTTGAACTGACTAAGCTAAAACTAAAATTATCAGGGTCTGAGGAATACTTACAGCTTAGAAATTTATATGTTAAAAAGTCCATCAAGCAGTTCTTTGATGCGGTGGCATCATGCCATGTTGTTGTCAGTGGCAGATTCCATGTGATTTGCTTCTGTCTTCTTACGGAAACACCTTTCCTCGGTATTGATGGCAATAGCCATAAAATACAGTCAATGCTGAACGATATTGGTCTATCACCAGACAGAATAATTGCTGAAAATGCGATTGCGTCGATTGCTATGACCAGCAATTACACCTACACGCAAGAAGAGCTGACGGCTCTTCGGGCGTTCAAACTTCAGGCAAGAGCAGGTATTAATAGTATGTTTGATGTTATCGCACAAGCTATCAACGCAACACCTTTGTCAGCAGCACAATCAGCTTCAGCACTTAACCCTAATGGCTAAGTGCTGTGCTGCTGCAGCCATAGCTCCAGCACGACAATAATCCACACCAGCTCACCGTAATAGCCGGCGTGGCCGTTTTCAAAAGTATCTATGGCATGGTCGATAAAGGCCGGCTGCAAAATATCGCGCTGTTTAAAGCTTTGCAGTGCATTAAGCGCCAGGCTGTGTAAATCGTGCCGTTGTTTCATCCATACGCCAAACGGCAGGCCAAAGCCGTGTTTGCTCTTGCTAAGAGTGGCATCGGGCAAAAAGCCACGAAAGCTGTTTTTGTAAAAATCTCGCAGCTTTTGCCCGGGGGCTTTTAGCTCAGCCGACACGGTGCAGCTAAAATCGACCAGCTCTTTTTCAAACAGCGGAAAGCGCACCTCGACACCTGCCAGCTGACACATCTGGCTTACTTTGACTAAATCGTTGTCGGCCAGGGTGAACTTCCAGTCCAGGTACATCATTTTATCTACTGCATCGTCTGACTGGCAGGCCTGGTAGCGCTCGCGCTTTTGCTGCGCTGGCAAGCCGGTATCAACCTGTTGCAACAGCGCCGGGCTACACATTTGCGTTAAGTTAAAGCGGTTTAAAAAGTTGTAGCTGTCAAGCCGGTCTGGCAGCGCGACTTTGGCCTGGCGCACATAGCTGCTGGCTTTTTTAATCAGCGGCAGCTTATCGGCCAGCGCATTATCTAACCCCTGCGTTAACAAGGTCTGAAGAGGGCTGGGCAGGGCACTGTAGCGCTGAAATACCTTTTGTTTTACGTAGCGTTCGTTGCCGGCAAAAATTTCATCGCCGCCATCACCGGCCAGCATAACTGTAATACCATCTGCCCTGGCGGTTTTGGCGCAAATATAGGCCGCCATGGCCGACGAGTTGCCAAAGGGCTCGTTAAAATACCCGGCGACCTGGTTAAAGTGCTGGGCGATTTCATCGGGCTGTAAATAGTGCACCTTGTGCTCGGTGTTAAAGTGCTTTGCTGTGATCAGCGCATATTCGGTTTCATCATAACCCTTAGCTTCAAAGCCAATAGAATAGGTTTTCGCCGCTTTGCCCATAGGCTGCTGATGTTTGGCCAACATACCGGCCACAGTTGAGCTGTCCAGGCCGCCGCTTAAAAACGCCGCACAGTTATCCGCCATATTGCGCTTAACAGCCACGGCGATCAGCTTTTTACACCGTGCCATCAGTGCCTCGGCGCTGTCATTACTGGGCTTAAACACCGGCTGATAATAATTGGTTTGTTGCACTGCCTGGGTGGCGTTAACGGTCGCAATAACGCCAGGCGCCAGTTTGCTAATGCCCTGATAAATACTCAGTGGGGAGGGAATGCAATGAAAAAACAAATAGTTAAACAGTGCCTGTGGCGCAAGTGATGCATCGTTTTGCGCCCCGTGCAATGCGGGCATATTGTCACTGATGTGAAGGCTGCTGTTATCGCGCTGATCGATATAACAGGGAATGCTGCCAACGTGGTCGTTGATAATACTTATCTGGCCGCTGTGTTTGTTTACCAGCAGTATCAGGAAAAAGCCGGCCAGGGCATTGGTCAGTGTTGCTGCGTCATTCAGCGGTTGTGTCAGTAACCACAGCGCGTTGTCCTGGCTCAGGTAGTCCTCGTTATAAGGTCTTACGCGGCCAATCACGGCGAGGATATGTTGGTCATTTTCTGCAATTGCAATCGGCTGGCGGCTGCTGAGTGTCAGTGTAAAGGCCGTCTTGGCGTGGCTTAACTGTATTTGTCGCTCGGCGCTTTGCGCGATAGTCCATGACATGTCAGGCTTCCTTTCGTTTAACCAACACAGAAAAGGTGATCGGGTTACTGCAGGCCAGCATTAATAAACCGGCTTTAAGGCGATTATGGCCATACTTCAGGCTGTGGCGAAAGGACTCATAGGCTACAGTACGATTGCGGTTTAACATGGCCTGATAACCATAAATAAAATGGCGCTGCCCCAGGTAGCGGTTGGCTTGTTGTTGGCTGATGCTATTGCCCGAGGGGCAGCGTAAGCCAAACTGTTTCAGGTTCGCTTCCAGTACCAGTAGGCTGTAGTTTTTTGCGTGTAGCTTTTTGGTGATACTGACCGGGTTATCACGGTATACCGAATAAGCCCGCTGTAACTTGGCTACCTGGCAATGCTGGGAAATACGCAGCCAATAGTCGTGATCTTCGCCAATGCGGTAAGCTTCGTTAAAATAACCTATCTGCTGTAGCAGGCTTTTTCTGAGCACTGCCGTAGTGGTATGGATATAACATACCGCCAGTAATTTTAAGTATAGCCAGCCCGACAGCTCCGGCACCAGCTGCTCTGCGGATACCGGGGGCCGTTTGGCTAAAATATCGGCCAAGGGTTGTTGTTGATCCCAGACTATCCAACCGGTGTAGCACAGGCCGATTTCTGGCCTTGATTCTAATAAAGCAATTTGCGCACTGAGTTTGCCTGGCAGCCAGATATCGTCGCTGTCGTTAAAGGCAATGTATTCGCCAGTTGCAGCGCGCATACCGGTGTTTCTGGCGGCAGCAGGGCCGCTGTTGGCCTGAAAAATAACCCGGATGTTATCGCCATACTGGCGCAAGATCTCAGGGCTGTTATCGGTTGAGCCATCATCTACTACGATAAGCTCAATATTGGGGTAATCTTGCGACAACACGCTGTCGATCGCTTCATTCAAGTGCGCGGCACTGTTGTAGCAGGGCATGATCACGCTAACAAGTGGCATCGACATGTCAAACTCCCTGATCTTGTTTGAAGCGCGCCACCGTTGCTAACAGCCGCTCGGTATTGGCGGCAAATACTGCATCAGTGCTTAAATATGTTTTAGCATGGCACAGCTGACGTAGCTCGCTGGCTGTTTGTTCTATCTGGCGCAGTGTTGAGGCTTTTGGCGGTGGATTGCCCCAGCTTTTTTGCCACAAAGGCGTATGACGCAAACCGCGTTTTAGCTGGTTTTTCAGCCGTGATGTGGTGCTTAGGTGATCATCGCCACGCCATACCGGCTTGAGCGCCTGGAACGGGCTGTTAAGCCCAACCGACATAAACCAGTCTTGCCATTTATACTCGGAGATGTGCCGGTAGGCTTTAACCGGTACCCAAGGCACACGGAACGAGTCGGCTAAAATGGCGCCGTGCATGGCTTCTGTCAGCAAGCGCTCTGACTGACAAATGGCATCAAACACCTGTAAAAACGGTTGGCGAGGGTCAATATAATGTATGCCTGCCAGGGCACAAACTTTGGCCCAATCGCCCAGCCGTGCACTTTCGCAGTGCGGCATAAAACTAACTTTATGTAATTTGGGCCCGCGGTATTTGTGAAAGCGGGGCGCTAACGAGGCCGGATCGGTAATGGCCAGCTCGTCAGGCAAGCCAAAGGCTTTTGCTGTTAGCGGGCCGCGTACGGCATAGAATGTCCAGTCTTTGTGGTGTTTAGGTAACTCGCCATAGCCATGCCCAGAGCCGAATACGGTAACACCCGTGGCAGCGGGAATGCGGTGATTAAGCAAGGTACCAACGCCAACGAACAAGTCTGTGTCGTGCTCGTTAAAAATATCACCCCATAACTGCTGCCAGAGCCAGGGGTTTAAGTCGTCGCCAAAATTGCCATGGGGATCTTTAAAATAGTACAGCTTCATGTATCGTCCTTGATTACAACCTGAATTTCAGCGCTTCGGTAAAGCGCTGACGAAACCCTATCCATAAGATTGCGCAGTACACTAACGCGCCCATTATCACAGTAATCAGTAAATTTAGCCAACGTGGTAATGCATCGCCGCTAAGGTGATTAAAGCCCAAGATCATGACAAACATCACTAACGAGGCCAATAGCGGTGGTGCCAGTGCAACAATAATAGTACCAAACGGAATTTTTGACCGGCGGGTGCACAGCTGCAGGGCGAACAAAAAGAATAACGGTGTACTGATTAACCAGGATGCCGCCATCACATTTACGCCATAAGGTGCAGCAAGGTAAATAACGATAGCCGTAACCACTAAAGAGACACTGACGTGGATAAGCCCCGTTGACGGGTAGCCCAGCGCTTTCATCAGTGGCGTAAACAGGTTAGTGGCTAAACGTAGCGGTACGGTGAGTAAAATAAGCTGCAGCGGCAATATCGATTGCTGCCAGCTGTCGCCCAAAATTAGCAAAACGGCATCTTCAGCCACCGCTGCCAGGCCATAAAACAACGGGAAACTAAACACGGTAATAATGCGAAAAATATAACAAAACACCCGGGCATACTCGCCCTCCTGATGGCGGATGGCCGCATACATCGGGTAGGCCACTTCGTTTACTAATGGCATGGCTTTGGCCAGCGGTAACAGGGCCAGGTGGAAGGCCACTGCGTAAATACCCAACTGATTTTGTTGTAAAAACTGCCCGGCAATTAAAATGTCTATTTTCATAAACAGGGTAAACAGCAAGCCGGTGGCCGTAAGCGTTGCACCAAATTTAATCGCATCGCCCGTGCCGCTAAAATTAATGGCAGGCAAATACAGTGTTTTCATCACGGCGGTGTAGCCAATGGCTCGCATTATTGTGACAGCCAGATTAGCCAATATCAGTGACCAAAACCCCATACCGTTATAAGCCAATGTTAGCGCCAACACACTGCCAATAACACTGGCGCTGAGGTCTATTTTGGCGCGGCTTTTGAAATTAAGCTCACGCGCCAGTAAGTTCGATGCCAGCGTCGCCCAGGGGCTAAATAAAAACGCGATGGCAGTAATTTGCAACACCTGACCTAATTGTGGCTGCTGATAAAACTCGGCAATTTTTTCTGCACTACACCACTGCAACAGCGCCAATGTAAGATTGAACAGAATTAATAAACCCAGCACTTTGCGGATAAACAGCTTATCCAGATTGTCCTGTCGTATTAAGGCATTCCCCAGACCGGCGCTGGCAAGTTGCAGCGCTAACATCGAAACAGTCTCGACAATAGCCACTATGCCGTAGTCGGCGGGAGTTAAAAAACGGATAACAAACAGCGACACAAACCAGGTGAAGAGCTGCGACATAATGCGAAGCGCCAGCGTCCAGCGAAATGCACTACGGGTGCGGGAGATAATGTCGCTCATACTAGCTGTTTCCGCGGCTAGAATGCCCACCAGCCACTGAGGTTGGTGAGACGGGGTGTGCCGGTGCCGGTTGATACAGTTTGTACACCGCAATGACGCTGATAATGCCGGCGATTGCATATATCAAATCAAAATAGGCCAGACTAACGTTGTTTCCGGTAACGCCGTAGCCCACCAGCGACAGCGTAATGGCATGCGATAATTTAACGCACCACAGCTGGTTATGCTGTTTGGCTAACCGGCCATTACGGACATTAAGCAGCAGCATGCTCAGTAAGGTCATACCGAAGAAAAACAAGCCTATATAACCATGATCGCCCAATACCTGCAGGTAAATATTGTGTGCCGCTTTGGGATCCACACTTGGCGGGATGGGTGGGGTTTCAATCGGGCCAAAAAAGGGCGTGTAGGGCGCGTAACTGTACCAGAGCACCGGCTCAGTTACCGCTTTAAAGCCGCCGCCGGTTAACGGGTTATCCCGAGCTATCATCACCGAGATTTTCCAGGCCCACAGCCGGCCGATAAACGAGGCATCGTCAGTGCTGGCGGTCTGAATGGTGCTTTGCCGCTCACGCCAGTGCTCTGGCGTAAACTGATACGCAGTAGGCAAGACTAAAGCAGCCAACAGCAACCACAGGAGCTTGCGTTTGGATGTCCACCAAAAGGCGATGGCCAAAATGGCCAGACCGATAAAGCCACCCCGCGAACCGGTGCCGACGACGGCGACGATATTGCCAAAAAACAGCCCCCATAGCCCGAGCTTCAGATAATGATGTTTCGTCACATAAATCAGGTACAGAATAAGCGGCAAACACATATTAATGGCAACAGCAAAATCGTTACGGTCTCTAAGTGCGCCAGAGCGCCCGGTAACCATATGGCCGCCGCCAGACAGTACCACTTTTACCGCTTCCATGGCGGCATAGGAGCACACCGCCAGCACGATAGCCCAAATAAGGGTGTCGATATGCAGCTTCTTGCTGACAATAAAGGTGATAAAAAAGTACAGCAGCAGCACTTTAATAAATTGGTTCCAATAACCCAGCGCGTAGTTTTTATCTACCGCGTCTATCGATGAGATGAGCGTCCAGATAGCAAAGGCAAAGATCCAAAAACTGATGCCATTAAACGCCAGTTTTTTTTGTTTTTGTACAAACAGATAAGACAGTGTGGTAACCAGCACTATGGTCAGGTTAAGGCGAAAATCATTGGAGAAACCAAAGGCCCAGTTAGCCGGTGCCAAAAGGGCAATAAAGGTCCAGGCGGCAATACCGATAAAGGGCCGTTTAAAGCAAAAGTACATAGCGACAAATAAAAAGCCGACCAGTAATAAATCACGCATCAGGGTTTATCCTGCTTGTCAGCCCAGTAAAACAAATAGCACACCGATACGATGACCGTGAGCAAATAAAAACTGTCTATCATGCGCTTACCTTACTCACCACATAACGATATTTACCGGATTTTTCCGGCGTTATCTCATCCAGCTGTTCTATGTCAACCTTTACAGACTCACCCAGGCGGGCTTTGATGCCAGCGCAAATTTGCGCCCTGACATCCGCGGGTAGCTCGCCCTGCGGCCACACCAGTTGCACCCGCGTCAGATTCAGGCTTTCCTGCACGATTTTAAAGGCGCTGATGCCACTGATGTCACGCAGAATATAAATCAGTGCTAAGCCATGCATCATGGTGCCATCAGCGGCGATAACAAAATCCGTGCTGCGCCCCTCAATAGCGTCCAGCAGCGGCAGGCTGCGCCCACAGCGGCAAGGCGTGGTTGAGCGGGTGGCGATGTCGCCGGTACGGTAGCGGATAAACGGAAATTCTGAGGTGGCCAGGTGTGTGACGACGATCTCACCAGACTGACCATCGGGCAGCACGGCCCCTGTTGCCGGGTCGATAATTTCTACCACGATGTCTTCAAACGACAAATGCATACCGCCGGCCGGGCACTGATGGGCAATAAAACCGGCGTCGCGCCCGCCATAGCCATTGGCTACCGGTGCCGCAAAGACCTGCTCAATCAGTTCGCGCTGGTAAGGGTAAAGCCGCTCTGAGGTAACAAACACCACTTTTATACCCAGCCTGGTCATATCGATACCATGCTTTTGGGCGGTTTGTGCCAGCAGATGATAAACCGAGGGGTAGCCAAACAGCATTTTCGGTTTGTTGTCGATAATGCGCTGTAAAAAGGCCAGTTGCTTCTGCTCGGTTAAATCAAAGGCCGGAATAAGCTGTGAGCGAAACAGCAAATCGCGCATTACACGGGCCCTATCTTGCGCGCCTAATTCAATCGGTGAGCCCCAGGCGACAATTTCTTTATCGCCAATATCTACACCCCACCAGCGGGTTGCCCGCCATTTGGCGGCGACATCATGTGATACCCGCTCGTTACCCAGCATAAATATCAACGGCGCGCCGCTGGAGCCACCGGTATTAAAGCGTTTTAACGGGCCGGCATCAGCCGCTTTTAACCGGTCAAACTGCTGGCGAATAATGTCTTTGGTCAGAAAGGGCAGTTTGGCCAGATCGGCGCTGCTTTGAATATCTGCCGGTGTCAGCTTTAGTTGCTGCATCAATTCGCGGTAATAGGGTACCTGTTGATAAGCCTGGCTTACAAAACGCTGAAGTGCAATGTTTTGTAACGCGGTTAACTGCTCAAGCGGCAGCCACTGGCTTTGCTCTAATGCACGGTGCCGGCGCACCGTGTCGTGCTTTTTCAGCCACTCCTGCAGTGGAAATATCAACTGCGCGATAAAGCGGGTATACAACGATGTCATTTAATCGGACTCCCTGTCAGCTATTGCCATGCGCTGCGTGTTAAGCACATCGTGATAGTGCTGGGCCAACTGTTTGCTGACATCGCGCCAGTGAAAGCGTTGGCTGTTCTGCAGGCCGTGCTGCACCAAGTGTTGGCGCAGCGTGAGCGAGGAGAGTAGCTTTATCGACGCGCTGGCCAGGGCGGCGACGTCGCCGGGTTCACACAACAAGGCATCATGCTCATCGCGCACCAGATGGCCAATGCCACCCACACGGGTTGATACCACAGGTACGGCACAGGCCATCGCCTCTATCAGCGAGTTGGGCGAGTTATCGACCCGGCTGGTATTTAGCAGCAGATGAGCACTTTGATATAACCCGGCCATTTGCTCGATACTCAGCCGGCCGGTGAAATGCACGGCGTCGGTTAAATTAAGCTGTTGCACCTGTTGCTGCAGCGTGCTGAGTAGCGGGCCACTGCCGGCGATACTTAACTGCGCATTGGGATAGTGCTGGCGTACCAGGGCAAATGCCGCTATCGCCGTTGCAACATCGTAAATCGCTTCCAGATTGCGCGTGACTATAATATGCACCGCGCTGGCTTTATCAATGGCGCTGAGTGCTTCGGGTGTAGCCACGGGATGAAACAGTTGCTGATCAAGAATATTCGGCACTATGGCACTGGGATACTGATAACGCTGAAACACCTGCTGTAAAAATGCCGAAGGTACCAGCACCTTACTGACCCGGCGCAAAGAAAAATGCACCATGCGCCAGCTTTTGGCAAAGAAGGTTTCTGCATGGCCACCGCGATAGTTGATGATAACGGGCTTGTTTCTCAGCCAGCCCAGCCAGATAGCCGGGCAGGCGAACAAATGCCAGGACCAGCCAGAGTTCGCCATGACATGTACCACCTGAGCACGGCCAATAGCGCGGTATAACTGCACCAGATAAGGTAACAGGCGAAACAGTGCCCGAATACCGGGCAGGCCGCTTACCCAAGCCGGGCGATAGGGCGCGTTAACCGCCACCAGCTCTACCTGTGTGCCGGCTTGCACTAATAGTTGTTGTAGCTGACGGGTTTGATTAGCCATACCACCGGCCGGTGGAGGTATAGGCCCAACCAGACACAACTTTATACCCTTTAGCTCAGCTGTCATTTAACAGCCTTGCATACAGTTGCTGATAAGGCCGGGTGGTGGCTGCCCAATTGCGCTCGTTGCTGACAAAGGCAAGGCCATTTTCAATGATCTGCTGGTGATCATCGATATTTTTCAGAATACGGATAGCTTGCTCGGCTAAATCATCAACATTATCGCGTTGGAACAACCAGCCGGTTTTACCATGTTCAATCAGCTCCAGATGGCCGCCAACATCTGAGGCCAGAAGCGGCATACCCTGGGCCATTGCTTCAAGCGGTTTAAGTGGCGTAACCAGCTCAGTCAGGCGCATGGCTTTACGCGGATACACCAGCAAGTCGACCAGGCTGTAATATTTCATCACCTCCTGATGTGGTACCCGGCCAGGCATAATCACCGCATCTTCAAGCTGCAGTTGCTGCACGAGCTGCTGAAGCGCCTGTTGTTGCGGCCCACCGCCTACCAGCAGCAAGCAGGTATCCGGCAGCGTTTGGCGAATTTGCTTAAGGGCTTTAATTAATAAGTCGAGGCCCTCATAGCCGTAAAAAGAGCCGAGAAAACCCAGCACTCTTTTGTTTTTTAGTTTAAGTTGCAGTTGTAGTTGCAGGTTTTTTTCGCTGATGCGGCTAAACTGGCCCGGGTCGACCGCGTTAGCAATAACGGTAATTTTCTCACTGTCGATACCGCGCTCAACCAGATCCTGCTTCAGGCCCTGACAAATGGTGGTAATGGCATCGGCGCGTTTGGCGACATAGGTTTCCAGCGCCCGGGTTAGCCGGTAACGCAGATCGCCCTCTTCGCAGCTACCATGATCAACGGCGGCATCTTCCCAGAAGGCGCGGATTTCATAGACGACAGGCAGTTTTGCTTGCTTGGCCGCCCAAAGTGCCGCCAGGCCATTTAATGCTGGCGAGTGAGCGTGCAGCACAGCCGGTTGCTCCAGCCGGATCACCTCTAAAATGCGCTGCTTTAAAGCGAGTACAACGGCCAGCTCTTTCAACACCGGCAGGCGCCAGAACCAGCTGCTATAAGGTTTGGTGCGATAAAAGCTTAAGCCATCGGCCTGTTCAATTGCATTGTCGCTGTGCGGATGCTTTGGGCTGGTGACATGACAGGTTTGATAGCCCATGTTGTGCTGTTGGGTTAGCAAAGCACGCGAGCGAAAGGTGTAACCACTGTGTAGCGGCAGCGAATGATCGAAAATATGCAGGACTTTCATAAGCTGGCGCGCTCCAAAAAGGCGGAAAACATCAGCAAGGTCCACAGAATGGCGCTGTTGTCTTTTAAGCCGCGTTGATGATCGCTCAGTAGTTGACGGATCTCAGCCATATTGAAGTAGCCGCTTTGCTGCATGGCCTCTGACAGCAATTTATCCTGTAGCTTTTGCTGTAGCGGGCCGCGAAACCACTCAGCAAGTGGCACGGCAAAGCCCATTTTTTTGCGGTACAGCACATCTGTCGGTAAATAGGGTTCCAGTGCGCGTTTTAAGCTGTATTTACCAATGCCGTCACGCAGGTTAGCGTTTGACTCAGCGGTAAAGGCCCATTCGACAAATTTGTGATCTAAAAACGGCACCCTGACTTCTAACGAATGCGCCATCGAGGCGCGGTCAACCTTAGTGAGAATATCGCCGACCAGATAGGTTTTCATATCCAGATATTGGGCAATTTTCATCGGATCTAAATGCTGCACCTTGTCGCCATAACGGCGAAATACCTGTAACGAGTTATAGCCATTCAGCTGTTGTTTGAAGCGGGGGGAGAACAGCCGTTGGCGCTGATCATCGCGCATAATGGCAATAGAATTGTGATATGCCGCTACCGTGTCCAGTGCCAGTGACTGAAAGGTGGTTTTCGCCCGCAAAAAGCGGGGGGCCCAATCCAGCTTGGGATACACCTTGCCTAAGAAGCCAAAGAGCGGCCGGCGCAGCCACAGCGGCAGCACGCGGCGCAAATGCTCTTCATTCAGGTGTAATTTATAACGGCGATAACCGGCAAACAGCTCGTCTGCACCGTCACCACTTAAGGCGACAGTAACGTGCTTACGTGCCATCTGACATACGCGGTAGGTTGGAATGGCAGAGCTGTCGGCGTAAGGTTCGTCGTATAAGTCGGCCAGTTTATCCAGCAGTTGAAAATCGTCCTGACTGACAATATCTTCGTGATGGTTTGTCTGATAACGGGCGGCAACCTGACGGGCAAAGTCCGTTTCGTTAAATTCCGGGCTGTCAAAGCCAATAGAGCAGGTGTTGACGGGCTCGTCTTGCAGGCCGGCCATCATCGCGACCACGGCGCTGGAGTCGACACCGCCAGATAAAAACGCGCCCAGTGGCACTTCGGCTACCAGACGGATCTGCACGGCTTCGCGTAAACGGCGGATAATATCTTCGTTAAGCTCCTGCTCGTTTAAACTATGTTGCCATTGGCTTGGCACATCCCAATATTGTTTGGGTTCAGGCAGCTGCTTATCACCAAAGCGCAGCAGTAGCGTATGGCCCGGCGCCAATTTGTAACTGTGCTGATAAATGGTATGTGGCTCTGGCACATAACCAAAGCTAAAGTAGTCTTCGATGGCGCTGTCGCGCAGCTGATGGACAAACTCTGGGTGTTGGCGCAACACTTTAAGCTCGGAGCCAAACAAAAACTGACCATTATCCAGCAGGCTGTAAAACATCGGTTTTACACCCAACCTGTCGCGGGCTAAAAACAGGCATTGCTGGGTTTTATCCCAAATGGCAAAAGCAAACATACCCCGTAAGTGCTGCACACAGTCTGGGCCCCACTCCAGCCAGGCGTTGAGAATGGTTTCGGTGTCGCCCACGGTGGCAAACTGGTGGCCTTTTTCCTGCAACTGCTGGCGTAGTTCACGGTAGTTATATATTTCACCGTTAAACACGATCCAGGCTTGTTGATTGGTGCTTTGCATCGGCTGCGGGCTGCCGGCAATGTCGATAATGGATAAACGCCGGTGCGCCAGGCCAACCCCCGGACCGTAAAAATAGTCGCCGGCGTCGGGGCCCCGATGCCACTGGCTGTCATTCATTTTGCTGAGAATGGCGCTGTCAGGCTGCTCCTGACTGTTCAGCTGATAAATTCCTGCGATACCACACATGGTTAGCGTTGCGTCCTTGTTAAGTCGTAAATCCGTTTATAGCGGTTTACCATCGTATCTATACTAAAGTGCTGATGGCAATGGTTTTTTACCAACATTGCGTCGGTTTTTAATGCTTGTGGCTGCTTAAGGTACCTAAGCATTGCCTGCATTAAGGCCGGGGCGTCATTTGTGGGCACCAGATTAGTGGCGGTAAGCTGCTCTGGTAACAAATCCGGGTTGCCGCCTACCGCAGTGGCAATAACCGGGGTGCCTGCCGCCATCGCCTCAAGTAGAGTGTTGGACACGCCCTCGGCTAACGAGGGCAACACAAAGACGTCTGCAGCTTGCATTACACTGGCAATATCCTGACGTTCGCCACTAAAGTGGACCTTGTCGCAAATGCCAAGCGCCTGGCTTTGCTGTTCCAGTGCAGTCCGGCATGGGCCATCGCCTACCAGTACCAAACGGGCTCTGTCACTGAATTGTGGCGCTTGCTGTTGTAATAAGGCAAAAGCGTGCAGCAACAAAGTATGATTTTTTACTGTCGCCAGGCGGCCAACGCTGACAAATAGCACAGGCGAAATGCTTGTTGCGTGCGGCCAAAGCTGTACCGGCGCGGCGTTGGCGAAGCGCTTAACATCGACACCATTACAAATGCGGCTAAGCCTTGCTGCCGGGATGCCGATTTTACTGCGCAAATAATGCTCGGATTCCGCAGACAGGCAGATAACGTGGTTAACGAAGCGCTGAAACAGGCGCCTGATCAGCTGGTTTTTTTTGCTGCTGCCGCCGATATCAGCACTGTCCCAACCATGCTCACCATGCAGGCGCAGCGGCACCTTGCGCCACCAGCCTACAGTTTGCAGCTCCAGCGTGGCCAGATTTCGGCTGTGCAGTACATCGGGCTTTAGGCGTTTAAGCAGCTGGTTTAACCGGCGAAAGGTGCCCCAGTCATGGCCGGGTGCTTTATCTAAACAATAAAACTGGACATTGGTTGTGGCTATACGAGCGGCAAATGTCGGGTCGTGGCCGGTAAGCGTAATAATGCTGTGGTGATACTGGGCCTGGGGTAAATGATTAATTAAATTTACTACGCCATTTTCCAGCCCACCGGTGCTAAAGTGCCAGATGACATGGGCAATATGTACCGGTTGCTGCTCAGTCATCGTTAGCACTCTGATGCTGTGCGTTGCTTCGGGTAAACTCAGTCAGGCGCCCGGCTGCAGACAGCAGGGCGCTGACAGTTGGCTCAGTCATTTTGCCCTGGCTTGAGGTGGCAATAACCGCCGCCGTTGAGCTGTCGTCCGCCAAATAAGTGCTCGCCTGATAAAGCTTGGTGGTAAGCTCAGAGGCAGTGCGACGTTGCCCAACCTGATACCAATAGACTACTGTTCTATATTCGCCTGTAAGGTTACGTAGCTCCAATACAGTGTAATCGCCGTAATGCGCGCGCTGCTTTATTTGCCAGATTTGCTTATTAAACAACTGGTTACTCCAGTTTATCAGCTCGCCTTGTGTCTGTTTGTTAGCATACTGCGCATAATAATAGTCAATATTGTGCTCGTCCTGCGCGCTGATGTAACTTTGGCTGTTGTTAAAGTGGATCCCCCAGTCAGATGTTGCTGCGTTGGATGCCGCGAAGGGCAGGTTAAGCTGCACTGCCTGTAACGGTGCAGCACGGACATGAAGTGAGGCACGAAAGCTAAGGGTAAGTGCCAGTATGCCGATGGCTGC
Source organism: Rheinheimera fenheensis (assembly GCF_039871805.1). NCBI lineage: Bacteria > Pseudomonadati > Pseudomonadota > Gammaproteobacteria > Chromatiales > Chromatiaceae > Rheinheimera > Rheinheimera fenheensis. The sequence continues at coordinate 12,079 of NZ_JBDPJM010000011.1, read as the reverse complement.
TATTAACGGAAACGACAGTTGCAACGAGGTTGTCTGAGTAGTTGGCAGCGGTTTTTCCGCCGCTGATGGTGTGCTAAACGGATCAGCAAAGCGCGCACCAAGCCAAAAGCCGGCTAACAGCACTAAACCAAAAAATAGCCAGCCGTACAGGTAATGATCTGCACCAAACCCCAGCTGCATGTTAGACTTTTCACCAATAAACACCAGCATAAAGGCCCGCACACCATTGGCCAGCACTGACAATACAGCCATAAAGCCGACAAACAGCAGCTGCTTGTACCATTTGCGATAGTGTAAATGAGCAAACAACACTGAAATGGCAAGCGCTGCAATTAAGAACCGTAAACCTGAACACGCTTCGGCGACTTCAAATAGGCCAACCGGTGTCGCCAGATATAAGCCTTCACGGTACACCGGAATATTGACCAGATGCAGCATCATCACCGTCAGATCAGCGGTGATATTTTGTAAAAAGGGTGACAGCTCCTCGCCAAATGGCAGCAGAAAAATCAGGTAAGCCAGCGCGAAACGATGCTGATAACTGCGCTGATTGCCTAGCAGCAACCAAATCACAGCCTGCAGACTTAACACAGCTGCACCATGCATCAGCAGCGCCAGGTCAGCCGCGTAGCCAAATAGCCAGATGGCTTGCAGCAGCACGATAGCCAGCAGCGGGAACCAGAGCCAGCCCGGGTTAATACTGAGCCGTGGCCGCTGATGCCGCTTTTGCCAAAAGAAATACAGGCTGATCGGTAAAATTAAATAGCAGTGGTTATAGGTGGCAGAGCTGCGCCAAACCCGCTCCATATCTAGCCAGGTACTGGCGTACAGTAAGCTGTAGATCACCAGTAGCAGTGCCATTGTGGCCAGCCAGAGCGTGCGCTGCATGCCGACTGTCATAGCGGGTACTCCGCTTCAATAAGACGGGGCAAAGCTGCCAGTGTATGAGGCCAGGTGAAATGCTCCAGGATCCATTGCCGGTTTGTGGGTGCTGCGTGCTCCGACAGCAGCTGCAAGCAGGCTTTGCTAAACTGCTCGACGCCGTCGGCAACAACGGCGTTGGCATTGCGTGGGGCATTAATGCCTTCCATCGCCATAGCGCTGCAAACCACAGCCTTGTTCATGGCCATGGCCTCCAGCACTTTATTTTGAATACCGCGGGCAATTAACATCGGCGCTACAGCAAAGCGCGCTGCGGCCAGATAGGGCCGTACATCAGGCACTCTGCCGGTGACAACTACACCAGCTTGTTGGCTAAGGGCCTGGACATCAGCCGTGGGTTTACCCCCAACAATCCAAAACTGTAAATCGGGTTGATGCCGGCGTAACACCGGCCACACGTGTTGGCAAAACCAGCATACTGCATCGACATTGGCCCAATAATCCATCGCACCGGTAAAGACAATAAAATTTGCCGGCAAGGACGGCTCAGGCAGCGGTATAGACGCATCGGGACTAAAGTAATCTGTATCAACACCATTAAGTAAACTCAGTACCTTGGGCTGTAAATCGGGCGTCAGCAGGTTGCGAAAGGCGCTGGCTTCATCTTCCGATACAAACAAACTGCGGTTAAAGCGTTGGCAAATCGCCAGCTCATATTGCTGCAGCAAGTGCGCTTCGCGTTGGTAAAACCATTTTTTAATGCCGCTGGATTTACTGGCATATTGGCGCCATTTATCTGAGTCAATATCAACAAAATCAATCACCCGGGTTAATTTGGCAAAATGGGTACTGTCAACGTACTGCGCCATCGATGATGAATACACCAACACCTTTTCTATACCATAACGCTGTTGAGTCGCCGTGACCCAGGCCGCCATTTGCCGTTGGTAGTAGTAGGGGAGTGTTACTGCTTTGGCGCTGAGAAAGCCCGTTAGGCCGGTTAACATCGCCCGCCATTTGGACAGTTTCAGACAACACACTGTTTCGCACCATTGCTGCAGGCTACTGATATATTGCTGGTCAAAGTCATCGTCATAAAAGCAGCCAAGGTGTACCTGATAACGCTCGCTTAATGCCTTGAGTAAATGAAACGAGCGGATTTTATCGCCCTTATTTGGCGGATAAGGAATACGATGTACCAACAACAGTAACGGCGGCTTTGGCTGCTTCATCCCAGATACCTCGACAGCTGAGGGCCAAGCCATTGGCTAACAGCTAACGGCAGCTTTTGCCACAGTTTTATAAATAGCTGATATTTTGGGTTGTTCGGACTTAAATTAGGTAACTCGCTGGCTGTAATCAGCTGGTATTGATAGGGCAATTCAACAGGCGTCATGCCCCAATGCTTTTTATATTGGTAGGCGCCTGAGTCTATTTTGCTGCGGCCAAAATCGTATCGGCTACAGCCCTTGTTTTCTTTGGCATGACACATCAGTTGGTAATACATGAAGTCGTTACTTTTCAGCGATTTTGCTTCGCTGATACCGCCGCCGTAATAAGGCAGGACTTCGCCCTTAAAATAAAAACTCAGTACCGATGACACGGGGTGTTGCTGCTTACGCACGGTTAAAATTTCACTCTGTGCCGGGAATGCCTGCAAAATACTGTTAAAAAACGTTTTGCTAAACACCGGAGTACCTAAGTTGCGTACACTTTCTGAATAGGTTTGGTAAAAGTCATCGCTTTGTTTATCAAGCGTAAAATTTAAAGATTCGTTCAGGGCGTGACGGATAACGGCACGTTGCTTTTTCTTGATGCCGGCTAAAATACTCTCCGGGCTGTCTGCCAGCTCGCAGGCGAAATAAGCATGCTGGCTGCGGGTAATAAGCTGATTATCTTGCGCTGTTTTGTAGCGTAGCTCCAGATGTTGCACCTTAAGACGCTGTGCTAACTTCACGGCTTCTTGCTCTAAAAAGCGTTTGCCGGCCTCTTCACCTACGGCCCCGCCATACACACAAAAGGGGGTTGAGACTAACGCATCGCCAAACAAGCGGCTTTTCACCCGGGCCAAAGGCAGCACGGCCTTGATATTGCCCGCGACAGTGGCATACAGGTAATAACATTGATGGCCTACCGCACTAATCACATCTTGCCAGGCGGCTAAATGAAAAAAAGTACCGTCCTGCTGTGCGGTGACAAACTCATCCCATGCTATGGCGTGCTCGTCCCTGAGCGACAATGTATTCAGCTGATACATCTTAATCCCTTACTACGTTATACAAAGTATGGCTGATAAACTTCCTGCATACTGCGCCATTTATAATCTTGTAATAGCCGCACCAGTTTGCCCTCCATCCGCGTTAGATTGGTATAGTGCCTGAATCGCGATTTCATTGGCGCCTGATTAAATCTGGGTTGTCCAGGGTCGATTTCCCATGGATGGAAGTAAAACATATAAGGCGTGCTGCTATGCTTCAGGTAGCTGTCGATGCACTTTTTACTCAACCAATAAGGCAGCAGACGAAAATAACCACCGCCAGCTATTGGCCATTGTTTGCCAGCCTTGTTAAGCACTGGCATAGGGCATTCCCAAATACCTTCATCGCGTTTGTGAGGATGCTGAGGCCATTCCGGCGTGCCGTACAAATCGTGCACCACCGGATAGGTACTGGAGCTGTATAGGTAGCCTTCTTGTTTTAGCAGGGCAAAAGCCCACTCATTCGTTTTGTCGATAGAAAAGCTGGGTGCGCGGTAACCCAGTACGGCTTCGCCGGTCAGATCTTCCAGAAGCGCTTTCGCGCGGCGTATATCCTGCTGAAATTCTGCGGCGCTTTGTACTGTGGCTTTAGCATGGGCATATCCATGACTGGCTACCTCATGACCGGCAGCATGAATTTTTTTTACCAATTGTGGGAAACGCTCGGCTACCCAACCCAGCACAAAAAAGGTGGCTGTTGCTTGATGGTCAGCAAATTGTTGCAATAAAATATCAGTATTACGCTCAACCCGTTGTGGCAAGTTATGCCACTGAGTTTGGCTTATGGTGGCATCAAAGGCAGCCACGTGAAAATAGTCTTCGACATCAACGGTCAGTGCATTACTTCTTGGCTCTGCTAACTGCATTATCACTAGCGCCCTTTGCCGAATAGTACAATTTCCACGGTTCTGACCAGGATCATCAAGTCCAGCATCAGGCTGCGATGTTTAATATAGTACAGGTCAAATTTGAGCTTTTCCTGAGCGTCCTCTGCAGTGGCGCCATAAGGATATTTCAGCTGAGCCCAGCCGGTTAAGCCAGGTTTCACATTGTGACGCTGGTTGTAATAGGGGATGTCTTTTGCTAATTCATTAACAAACTCTGGACGTTCAGGCCGGGGGCCAACAAAGCCCATGTCACCTGCCAATACATTTAACAGCTGGGGTAACTCATCAATGCGGTACTTACGAATCACACGGCCGACACGGGTGACCCTGTCGTCGTTTTCAGTTGCCCAGCGCGCGCCATTTTTTTCCGCGTCGGTACGCATACTGCGAAACTTAACGATATAAAAGGGTTTACCGTCATAACCAACCCGCAGCTGCCTGTAGAAAATAGAAGCTCCGGTTTTATAGCCATCTTCCAAATAAATACACAGCGCTGTAATCAACATGATTGGCCAGGTTACGGCCAGCATTAACACTGCTAGGACAACATTAAGCTTGTAATCGAGGTTGGTTTTAAAGCCGTGGTTTAGTTCAAGGCCGTTGGCGTAGATCACCCAGCTTGGGTATATCAGGTTAACCGCAATTTGGCCGGTTTCGCGCTCGATAAAATCCAGTATTTCAATCACATCAACGCCGCGCGTTTTGCATTTAAATAAATGCTCAACGGGTAACATGTTACGCCGTTCATCACAGGCTATTACCAGCTGGTCGACGCGGTGCTCCTGCACAAACTGAAACAAGTCATTCTTGTAGTCGAAATGCGCCAAGCGGTGAGCAGGGATACCTGCATCTTTATCACCCTCTATCGGCGCAAACCCAATAATATCAAAGTTGCGTTTGTCGACACTGCGACGCATGCGCCTTTCAATAATAGAAGCGCGCTCGCCAGCGCCCAGCACTAACACGCGCCGGCGGCTGATGCGGGTAATATCGTGGTAGTGGAAAAAAGCCCTGAAGCCTGACAGAAAGATCGCAGCCAGTGCCGACGCACCCGCCAAATAAGTGGTTCCAATATGCAATGTCGGAAATAACTGAAAAACCATCAGCTCAAGTAAGATAGCGTTAAACAGTAGGGTTATGACTACGCGTTTTATTATGCCTTTGCGGCCTTCCCGTAGTTTTTGATCATACAAGCCGACTGACAGCGCGCACAGCATCACCGATGCAGAAAACAACACAGCGTTAAGCAGCTGGTGTTCAAGTGCGACAGCAAAGAGGTACTTATCATGGAGATAACTGGCAAGCAAACTGGCGGCTAAAAGTAAGGTTACTTCACCCAGTAAAAACAGCTTATCGGCAATCGTATTTCGTCCGTAACGACTTGCTTTACTCATAACGACATCCTTGTTGCATCCATTGCGTTCAGGCTGTTGCAGGACAGCAAAGCTACTATACTGCAAAAGTTAGCTCGTTAATTATACTATTTTAAAATAAAAACAGAAATTAATTTTTCGTTTTTTGCAGCACAAGCGTAAATTTTTAAGTTATATTAGTTAGGCATCAGCATAAGGACGAGTATTATGATGGCAAGATCTGCTAAAGGAATGTGCGGTTTTTGGGTGTTATTCTGTTTATTTATCAGTGGTTGCAGTAGCAATACCTTGCCGGGCGCCACAGTGCAGAGTTCCCTTACTACCTCAGTTGAAAACTATCAGTATCTGGTAGGCCCCCTCGATAACGTTTCCATTTTTGTTTGGCGCAACCCTGAGTTGTCCGGCACCTTTATTGTCAGACCTGATGGCAAAATTTCAACGTCGTTGGTTGAGGATGTGCCTGTCAGCGGGAAAACGCCTACGCAAATCGCCCGCGACATGGAGGCAATTTTAAGTAAATACATCCGCGATCCGGTAGTTACGGTATCGGTTACTAATTTTGTTGGTCCCTACAGTGAGCAGGTGCGTGTTATTGGTGCTGCCACCAACCCCAGAGCGATTAATTACAATCAGTATATGACATTACTGGATTTGATGATTGAAGTGGGCGGCCTGACAGAATTTGCTGATGGTAATGCTGCCAAGCTTGTCAGAGTGGTTGATGGTAAACAGCAGACATTTGAATTACGGCTGGATGATCTGATCCGGGAGGGAGAGATCAGCGCTAATGTTGACGTGTTGCCAGGAGATGTCGTGATAATTCCTGAGGCTTGGTTTTAAAGACGAAGTCACAGAAAAGCAGTAACAGTTCAGGGAGTGATAAATGAGAGAACTGCAGCAAGCCATAGAGCAGGTGCAAACTTATCTACAGGGAGTGTGGTTAAGACGCCGCTATATTGTTATAACCGCCTGGCTGGTATGTCCGGCGGGATGGTTTTTTGTTTACAACATGCCACCCACCTTTGAAGCCAACGCCAAGCTATATGTTGAAACCAGTACGGTATTGCAGCCTTTGCTGCAAGGCCTGGCGCTGCGAACCAACAGCGATGATGAAATTAAGTTGATGGCCCGTACCTTACTTAGCAGGCCAAATCTGGAAAAAATTGCCCGTGCAACCGATTTAGATATCCAGGCTAAAGATGACAAGTCATTTGAGAGCCTGATAGATAGCTTGCAGTCGCAAATAAAAATATCCGCATCGGGGCGCGAAAATATCTACGTTATTGCGTACAGCAACCCCCAACCTCAATTGGCATTGAAAGTGGTACAAGAGACGTTAAACAACTTTGTTGAAGGGCGGCTTGGTTCCAGCAGAGCGGACTCTCAGGCAGCAGAGCGCTTTTTAAATGAGCAGATCGCGGATTATGAGCGTCGCTTAATGGAAGCGGAAATCAGACTTTCGGATTTTAAAAAGAACCGGTTAAGTTTACTGCCGGGTAATGAAAGTGATTACTACGGCCAGATTAGCAGCGAAAAAAAGCGTCTTGAAGAGGCCCGCCTTGGATTGCGAGAGCTGGAGACGCGGCTTAGCTCTGCGCGTAGTCAATTGGAGGGGGAAGAGCCGGTATTTGGCGTAATGCCATTTTCGTCTGGCAGTGCCTCGCGTCAACCCACACAGTTTGATGACCGGATCCGCAGTTTACAGTCACAGTTGGATAACTTGCTGATCCGTTATACCGAGTTTCATCCCGATGTGCTGGAAACTAAACGTTTGCTGGCGCAACTGGAGCAACAACGTGAGGAAGAATTGACCGCCATGGCGCAGTTTTCCTCAGAAAATCCGCAGCAAAGCGCAGGGTTAAATCAGAATGCGGTGTATCAGGAGTTACGGATCAGTGTTGCCCGGCTGGAAACCGAGGTTGCTTCGGCGCGGGTGCGAGTTAAAGCCTTTGAAGACACTGTGGCGAACCTTGAGAGTAAGCTTAACCTTATACCGGAGATTGAGGCCGAGTTTACCGGCCTTAACCGCGATTACGATATTACCAAGTCAAAATACGAAGCCTTGCTGGCCAGACGTGAGTCAGCTGAGCTGTCACGTCGAGCCGATGCGTCTCAACAGGATGTGCAGTTCAATATTATTGAACCGCCAAGGGTGCCATTAACGCCATCAGGGCCAAACCGGGGCTTGTTTTATACACTGGTATTGGTTGTTGGTATTGGTGCCGGCGTATTTATGGCGTTCTTACGCAGTCTGATTTCGCCGGTATTAACCCGCGCTTCGCAGTTGCACAGTATTACTGATCTACCTGTATTTGGCGTAGTTTCTCATACACAGAAAGCGGCCATTTTGCGTCAGGTGCGAATGCATTTTGTCTATTTTGCCTTGTTAAGTGGCGGCTTGCTGCTGTGTTATGCCGCGCTGCTCAGTAATGAGGTGTTGTTTGGACGTTCAGCTGAACTGTTGTTGAGGGTGATCCGGTGAGTATTATTGAAAAAGCCATTAATAAACAGTCAGAATTCCCAGCCAAACCTCGCGAAACGTCGATTGAGCGTGCCCAGCAGGAGCATAGCCCGGCACAGCAAGACGTATTTATTGAGCCGGCAGCTGGAGTATCTGTAAAACCAGAGGTTTTAACTCAGGCTGAAACTGTGTCACCGGTTCATGAACGGGTCGAGCCGGCACGAGAGCATAAAGCAGCGGTAACGCTTAATTTACAACAACTAGAGCAACGTAACTTTGTTTCGCTGTCCAGCGAACGGCGGCTGATTAACGAAGAATACCGGGTAATAAAACGTAAGCTGATTAATAACGCTGTGGGTGCTTTAAGTCAGACACTTAAGCATCCTAACCTTATTTTGGTCACCAGTTCACGGCCCGGTGAGGGAAAAACCTTCTCTGCCATTAATCTTGCATTGAGTATTGCCCTGGAGCAGGATAAAACAGTGCTGCTGGTAGACAGTGATGTATTGCGACCAAGTGTGTCAAAAACCTTGCAAATTCATCATGATGTCGGTCTGACAGACTATTTGTTGTCCGACAAAATTAGCGTGTCTGACATTATGTTGAGCACCAATGTTGAGCGGTTGAAAATTATCACGGCCGGGCGGCCACATCATTTATCGACTGAGTTACTAGCCAGTGAACGGATGGAAATGTTAGTGAACGAGTTTGCCACCCGCTACCACGATCGTATTGTTATTTTCGATGCACCACCGCTATTGGGTGTCAACGAAACGGCGGTTATGGCGTCAATGTGTGGGCAAGCGGTTATCGTCGTCGAGGAAAACCATACTAAGCTCTCAGAAATTGAGCAGGCGGTAGCGTTACTACCAAAAGATATTGCGACCGGCTTTTTAATTAATAAAGCCCATCGTAATCAGGGTAAAGGCTATGGTTACGGCTATTATTATGGCGCCAATTAGAACGGAAAAAATGCAGCTGATCCCCGTAAGGGTACCCCTGATGTTGCTGGTGCTAAATCTGACAGGCGTGGCCTCAGTAACAGCTGCAGAGGTGGAGATAAAACCCGCTGTAACAGCAAGTGGCTATGGCTTCTGGTTGCGACAGGATGAGACCGGTGGCGGTTTGGATAAGGGGCTGGCAGCGCTTTTATCACCCACATTAGGGATTAATGTCACGGGGCGGCAATTATCTTCTGCGCTTAGCCTGAAGAACGAATCAGTTTGGTACGACGACAGCCAGCGCTCGCATAAAAGTTTGTCCAGCTATAACTGGCGTAGTCAACTTAGTGCCTTGGATGAGCGTTTCAGAGTGGGGCTTAGTGCCAGTTCGGCACACCGTATTCGCAATTCACAGGTTGGCGTGTTTTCTGACATTATTACCGGGTCTGATAATTTATCCAAAACATCCAGCCTTGGCGCAAATATGAGTCTGTCTACCGGGGCTAATGCCGATGTGTATAGCCTGCTGGGGTTGGATTATCGCCGTTTGCGCTCAGACGCGCCAGATATTGACGATGGCTTTGGCAATTTTGATAACGACGCTTATACCACAACCCTGGCAATGGGCAGTGCTGACCGCCACTCTACGTTGTTTTGGCAGGCCAGTGGCAGCTATCGTAAGACAGATCGTGACAGTGGCGAAAGTTTCACGGCTAAACAAGCCGCAGCAACGGGTGGCGTGCCGCTGTATCGTAATTTATCGGCGATAGTGCGCGGCAGTTATGACCAAAACGATGCCGGACGCAGTTACAACAATAAGTTTGTCTCTTATGGTGCAGGGCTGGAATATAAATTTGGCCGGGCATCACGCATCAGCGTCAGCCGAAACCGGGCGGTGATTACCCCTAATGATTCTCCTGATTTCAAAGTGCGTGAAACCTATACCGCGGCAGAGGTGTTTTTGGCCCCCAGCCGACGCACATCGCTATCCTATACCTTGGATCGGCGCTATACCGGGCGCACTGCCGTGGTGCAGGGCAGTTATCAATTACGGTTCTTGTCGTTACGTTTATCCTTGTCTGACACAGTACAAACCTTATCAACTCTTGATGAAATAACAGAAGATCTGGGCATTTTCGTTTGCCCTGACACGGCCGCGCAGTTTAGTGATTGCTTTCGTCCGCCAACAAACAACTATCAGCTGCAAACTGGCGAAAGCTTTCGCCAGTTATTTGGTACCGAACTAGAGCTATCTGAGCAAATTATTAATCGGCGGTCAGCGTCTTTTGCTGCCGGTTACAACCGCAACAGGCTGGCATTAAATCTGTTGGTTAGTCGCAGCGAAGATGATTATGTCGAATCTGGCCGACAGAGTGAGCGAGATACTATCTCGTTACAATCCAGCTGGCGTTTAACGCCCCATGCTAGTTTGCTACTAAACGCACGTTACTACGATATTGATTATGGCACCGAACAACGAGCCGATAAAAATGTGTCGTTAGAGGGTGGTATTAAATACCAGCTGAACAGCAGGGCAGATGTCAGTGCAATGTTTCGTCGTATCGAACGTGATTCTACCCTGGCTAGTCGGGATATCTCAGAAGACCGCATCTGGCTGAGCCTGAATCAACGCTTTTAACAGCACCTTTAATCGGTGCTGTCATTGTTGTCGCGGCTATTTAGTAGTTGCTGTTGCCGTTTGAGCAAGGCGTCCAGTTCTTTCGCCATCTTTAGCTTTTGCTCCAGCTCATTGTCTAACATGGCGGTAAGCTCATGTAGCATGGTTTTAGAGGATGCTGAAGTGGCTGAGGTCTGAGTTTGGCTGGCCACTGGCATGGCGACCGCTGGCTGATTGGCAATTTCCTGCGCCAGTTCGTCTAACACCATTTGTACCGCATCGTCATTGATGACCGGCTGCTCTTCCAGGTAACCAAACAACAAAATACGATCCATCACCGTATTTATTTTACGTGGTATACCGCGGCTGTATCGCTGTATCAACGGGTAACATGCCTCTGACAACAGGCTGCTTTGGCCGCCTGCTTGTTGCAGCCGATACTGAATATAGGCTTTAGTGTCCTCTTCGGCGAAAGCCGATAAGTTTGAAGAGGCAATGATACGTTGACGAAACTGCTCCATGTTTGGCGCTTGAATAATGGCATTAAGCTCATTTTGCCCCAACAGAAAGCTTTGCAGCAGAGGTTTGCCGTTAAGTTGGAAGTTAGACAGCATTCTGAGCTCTTCAATCGCTGCTAAAGGCAGATTCTGAGCTTCATCCACTAATAACAAGGCACGACGGTGCTGGGCATGTAACCGTTTCAGGTAGCTGTATATGGCGTCAAGATAACTGGCTTTATTGTGTTCCGTCACCACCAGATTAAAACTGGAGGCAATCATTCGGATCAAATCATCCGGTTCAAGTTTTGAGGTGACAATTTGCTTGGCAATTATTTCGTCCTGGTTTAACTGCGCCAGTAATTGATTAGCAATAGTGGTTTTACCGGTGCCGACATCGCCGGTTATCACAATAAATCCCTCACCTTGTGATAAGCCATATTGCAGATAGGCCAGAGCTCGTTTGTGCAATTTACTGGCGTAAAACAAGTGTGGGCTGGGGGTAAGTTGGAATGGGCGATCCCTGAACCCATAGTACTTCTCGTACATAATGACGCTTCCTTTATAGTGACACTGAGTGCAAACCCACTCATTAGCCTACCGTTAGTGTATACAAAAAATGCTGGAAACACGATCCTACTGATAAAGTTAGCCAAGAGTTTTTAACTTCTACTGCAGGCTCTCTCAGTGGGTTGCGGATGCTATTTATTGGCTAAGTTATTATAACTGCTGTAATTTCAGGCGAAAAGTGTCGATTAATGCAGCGTGACGTTTAAAAAATGGCCGAACGAAAAAACCTGTAGAAAAAATTGTTGACACATTTTCAGTGGCACCCTAGAATGCGCCCCGTGTTCAGCGCTAACGCAAGTTGGTTAAAAACATAAAAGTGTGGGGCTATAGCTCAGCTGGGAGAGCGCTTGCATGGCATGCAAGAGGTCAGCGGTTCGATCCCGCTTAGCTCCACCAAGATTTTTTCGTGCGTCCCCTTCGTCTAGAGGCCTAGGACACCGCCCTTTCACGGCGGTAACAGGGGTTCGAATCCCCTAGGGGACGCCAATTAATCTGCACTTTTAGAATGAATGTCTTTGCGTCCCCTTCGTCTAGAGGCCTAGGACACCGCCCTTTCACGGCGGTAACAGGGGTTCGAATCCCCTAGGGGACGC
>NZ_JBDPJM010000010.1:0-142416 GCF_039871805.1 Rheinheimera fenheensis | reverse complement strand
TGTCTGGCCATCTTGCACCTCAGTGTCAGGTACGATACCTAACTATAGAAGGTGTCTACTGATCATGGGTAACTCGGCCTCATAACGCCCGCCACACACGCGAGCAACTTGTTGCGAGTCGAGCGCCCGAAGGGCGCGTTTGTGCTGGCGTTTGTTATGTGCGAAATGGAATTCCAAATTTGCGAGCTAAGCCTTCATATTCAATTGGTTTTTTTGTTTTTCTTTCTGCAAATCTGCGTATTTCATTTTTATTCCCTACATCATCAATCTTGTATTTAAGGATGTCCACGGTTACCTCTTCAAAATATGAAAAAAGCTCAGGATCTTTAGCCCTCATCGAACGAAGGTTTTCGATAAGTTTAGGCGCAGAATTGAGGCTTGCCGTAACATGTGCCATATGCTCCATGTAGATTGAAAAAAGTTCACTCTCACTGTTGTTAGGATGCATACTTTTAAGATCAACAAGTCCACCATAGTTTTGGTTAAGCGCTTTTTCGGAAAAATAAGCAATGTTACTTAAACTATTAACTAACTCTTCTGACAAATCGGAGGTGTCACCAAATAAATTATTCAGTTTTGATTTTACTGCTTTTGTGGTGGGGTCAATAACGGGATTTTCATTACTTGAAGGCTCTTTAAAAGGTTTAGGAACTAGAATAAGCACCCCGACAACCACTGCACCAAGATACCACCAACCATTATCGGTAATGATAAAACCTAACATTATTACAGATGCGAAACCAAGCTGCGGCAATATCACCAGTAACTTAGCAATACCGGGATTTCTAAATATTTCAGGAACATTGTAGTCAGGTTGCGATATAAATGATTTGCCGACATACCTGAACAACATGGCACTAACTGCAAAAACTATCCATAAGACTACTCCTGCACTCATCTATTTACCCCAACACATAACGCTGCCGTAAACGGCTGCCGAAGCAGCGCGTAGGCAGTCCGGTAGAGGCCGCGCTTTTACGGCCGGAACGAATTTAACGGCCTTGTTAAACGCTTTTCTTTGCAAGATCATCAACCCCCAAATATTCATTAATGAAGTTCAATATTTCCATTGCCTTTGGCTCAAGCCTTGGAGCTTTATCATTGTGAATATTTGAAACCCATGATGGGTTAAAGTTTTTTAATTTTTTAGCAGTCGGGAAATTCGTTGGCATATTTTTACCAGCTTCCTCCAAAGCCTCACCAACTGCAGACAAAGTCTCTTCCATTAACGCGCTGTATTCGTTCAGCAGCTCTTTTAATCCGGATGGAAGTAACGGGGAATTTTGAAATCTCTTCATTTCTGCCGTGGCAATACTATATTCCTTTGTGAAATGGACTAACCCATATTTTCTGTTATTCCACTTTGCTAGCTTTAACGCTGGCTCATTTGGGCTCTCGTTGTTTGGAAAAACCGGTGCTTCACTTCCTACGGGCTGAAAATATTCTTCCGCAAATTCCTTTGAAACAATCGCGCCGCACGCCATATTCATCTTTTCTTTTGCAAATTTTTCATCAATCGACACTTCATCCTTCATAAAAGTAGACACATAACTGTTGAATAGATCAAATGTATTTATATCAATTATCGAGTCCATATCCATGTCATTTTTTAACTCTATTTCCCCTTTGTTCTGAAAGGGCCCAATTACCTCTTCAAAAGCTTTCAGTTGGTATTTAAATATCTCTGTTTTGATAGGTGAAAATACTGTCTTCTTAGCTTGTAGATAGGACAGAAGTGCCAGTACAGCAACTGTTATAAAAAATGCTATATGGAAGATATCTTTTACAATACCGACATTTTCTGAAACGTTATGTTGAGAATTTTCATCCAATTGAACCATTAATTCTGCAGCTTCCTTGGACTCCCTTTTTCCACCAGAGCCATCTTCCGCATAAGAGCTTAAGGATAAAAATAAAATAGACACAAATAGTATGATTTTTCTCAATGCATGTACCTTATCGTTTAACGCAAAGCACACGGGCGGAAAAACGCGTTAGCGTTTGACGTCCCAGCAGCCGCAGGCTGCGCGTGATGCGCCTTGTTATATGTATTTTGTGCTGACAACTTGAACATCAGGAAATGATGCATCCCACTCGCTCCATTTATCCATAAGGTGGGCGTGATCAAAATCACTGCCCATTTTATCCATCTCTTCGGCAGCTGAGTTTAGGAAAGATGCTATAGCCTTCAGTTTTTTTGCATCTGCAACTATGGCTATTGATTCCATCTCAATCAATCCTTCAACTTCGGTATCCTTCCGTTTATAGCCAGTAATTCTCATCGAAGCTCCAAATACATATAACGCTTTGCTAATTGGCTGCCGCAGCGCAGCGTAGGCAGTCCAGTGGAGGCCACGCTGTTTGTGGCCGGAACGAAATTAAGCAATTTGTTATACGCGTTTTGCATTTGAATTAAAAGCCGTTGCGCAAACCAGCAAACCTGCACCATGCAATATGCCGATGATGTTGCTTTGAGTAATTAAGGACATAGATGAACCTGAGACTAACTGAGTAGCTGGAATAGCTAAAATGCCACTTAAGCACACAATGACCAAGCCCAAGCAGAAACGAACCTTGCCAGGATGATTAAAGCGCCATACAAAAATGCCAGCAATAAAAGCAAAGATTATCGTTGAAAGATTTACTTGAATCGCTGTACTCAGAATATCCATATTGCTCTCTACTTACTCCGGCTCAACGCGTATAACGCCCGCCACAAACGCGAGCAACGTGTTGCGAGTCGAGCGCCCAAAGGGCGCGTTTTTGATGGCGTTTGTTAGGTTTATTTTGCATAACTACTTCCAGCCTGATGATAAACTAAGATTTATTTTCAAGTTTTCAAAACCAGCTGGAACGTCACCTATTTTTACATAAACACTAAATGCTTCTTTACCTGTAGGTAAAGAATGAATATATGTCATATCCTTCACCGGTTCAGGAACCTCTGAATTTGAAAATGGTACTGCCCGATTTTTAATATCGGGTGATGAATATTTATATCGCCCGTTCCATTCCAATTCGTTTGCCCATGCTGCTTCGCCAATATCTAGCATGCGAAGGTAATGACTATTTAGAGCTGACTTCCGATAAAAATACGTAACATTGCTACCTTCATAAACCCGTACTTCGAGAATGGTGTCCAATTTTTCAAAGCGTACAGGAGTATCACTGGTTAAATTAACGCGTAGAAAAGAAGTGCCATGAGATCCATAACCATCGAATTTGAAGAGCATCTCTTTCTCAGATTCAAAATTGAAAGCAGGTAACTGCAAATTGTGTGTTGTTAATGGCCAAAATCCGCTTTCTTCGTAGATTCCATCGCCGTCAAATCCACACGCTGTAAGGAATATGCTTAATAGAAGAGTCCATTTTTTAATCAAATCCCGCTCCTAGCTGAGACAAACCTAACGCATTACTAATGGGCTGCCGCAGCGCAGCGTAGGCAGTCCCGTGGAGGCCACGCTGTTTGTGGCTGGAACGAAATTAAGTAACTTGTTATATGCCATTCAATTTATTAAACCTAAACCCTAAAAGTAACCCTACGCCAGCAGACAAGTAATAATAAAAAACACGATCTAAGTTATTTAGAATTGATACCGTACTTGGCGCGGTTACATAAAGAATGTCTGGGAAAGATGCTAACAAGACTACAGGCACAGACAGAGAAATAGCACATGCAGCCTTATGCCAAATTTTGACTCCCTCTTTGTTTGCAAATCCTACAGCAAAAAAGCATGCAGAGAATACTCCAATATGTTTAACAAGCTTAACTATGTTCAACCCGATGGATGCCGATTCATAATCCATTTCTGCGTAAGGTTTGAAGTAGTACTGGTTTGCCAAATAAATCGATAGCAAATGAAATAGCAAAAAAACACCTAACGACGACATTGTCGCAGCAAAGAAAGCAGAAATTCTCAAATGGATGCCCCTAGCATATAACGCCCGCAGCACAGGCCGAAACCCGCGCAGCGGTTGAGGTCCAGGCCACGCAGTGGCCGAATGTGACTGCGCTTGTTATGTGCCAGAGCCACAATAGTCTTTATGCTTTGAGAGCCGATGGTTCTTCCTTGCCATTTTTGTGAGTTAAGTGACATATAAGTGCAAGCGGAATAGCTAAGTACTGAAAAGGAAACATACCTGCAGCAAGTCTAAATGGCCTAAAGGGGTAGTTTGAGAAAAAACCGTAAACCCCAAATGTACCCAGTAAATTGCTCAAGGATTCTTGTGCAGCCACATAACCGATAAACAGCATTAGAACTGAGAATCCTGTCGCCGCCCATTTCCTATGCCACTGAATATTGAAATAAAAATTGTCAATTAGTGCTCGTCGGAAGTACAAGACCAGTATATAAGCAGCTACAAAGCCAATAATAATGTTGATAAAAAGATTAAGATAAAAGTAGATTCCCATATCCATACTGAACATTTGGAAATATATTTTTGTCTTTTGCATCAGCTGCAGAACCGGTGACAGATGCAGCAAGAAAATTGCTGCAATTAATAGATTTTTACTTTCAAAAATTTTTTTTAAAACTTCCATTGTTACATCCGAATTAAAGGAATTTCTGGGGCACATAACGCACGCCACAAACGCGAGCAACTTGTTGCGAGTCGAGCGCCAAACGGGCGCGTTTTTGATGGCGATTGTTATACGCTTTCATCATCTGGACCATACATATCAAAACCAATTTCTATACCCCTTTGCCCCAAAGCGAGCAACGATTTTGCAGATAAACTGATACCCTCCATTCCCGACTCCATGAAAAGCCCGCAGAACATATCCAATTTATATTTCTCTGACAGAACGGCCCATGTATCCAAGTTATCTGTAAGTTGATCTAGCAGCTCAAATACTTGGGCATCAAGATCCCCAGGAATTTGATCATTTGCCTCCAGGCGCCACATTCCCGATTTTGCTAATCGTTGGTTCCCATCTTTTTTCCATGAAAATGGCTTGCCTTTAATCATTTCTCGCGTTGGCCTACAAACTAGCAATAGGCTAACTTCATCAGGAACCAAGTCATCCCCAATGATCCTCAAAGACATTTTTGTTTTAGATAAGATCGCCATGTCTATTTACGTATAACGCTCGCCACAAACGCGAGCAACTTGTTGCGAGTCGAGCGCCCAAAGGGCGCGTTTTTGATGGCGCTTGTTAGCTGACATAAACTTGGAAAGGCACTGATTGTTCGTTAGCAAACTCTTGTAGACAACTTTTTAGAAGGTCAGCTTCCCTTGGTAATTGCTCAGACAATTGGCTAATTCCCATGATGTATATTGGCTCTTCCGGAGGGAAATCACGAATGCATTCATCAAATGCATCCCAGTTCTTGCCGTAGTAGTCTGGGAATTTAAACACGCTTGCCAGAAGAGAATGAAGCTCTTCGCTTGTGCTTATCGATGATACGTCAAGTTGTGTCATAGTTTGAGCTTCTAGTCAGCTAACGCCGCCAGCATGCGCGGCTTTGCAGTGAAGGCGAAGCCGCAGCGGAAAAGACGTCGCCGTGACTGGCCTTGTTATAAACCACCTTACTCACTTACTGCCGCCGATGTAGAACCTACATCTTTTTTAAACAGCAGTATGAACAGATAAATTACGCTAAATATTGGAATAAGTGACAAAACAGCACCGAGTAAACCTGCAACCGCTGGCTTTTGCATTTTACGACGAGCTACGTAATAGCATAGTGCGCCCATGATTAGCGCGAAAATGATTACAAACTGGCCGTACAAAGTAGCATTGATATTCAAATGAACTGTCCTTGTGGTTTATAACAGCTTATTCAAAGGACCAAAACCCGCGAGTTGCGTGTTAAAGATCCCGCAAGTTACAAAATAGGTCTGAGTTTATTCCGCTAGTAAAATGTAAATCAAGCATTTTTATCTTGTAGCAATTTAGGTTGCTGCAAAACATGGGTTTTAAACCCGCGAGTTGTTGATAAAAAACTCAAAGCAAACTACTGTTTATTTAAACAGTTATTTTGAGTGGATTACTATGGCTTCGATGTTTCTAAATTCAATCCGCGAGTTTATGACCACGCGGCGTTATGCGAGGCGCACAATTGACACTTACGAGCACTGGATTCGTTTCTTTATCTTGTACCATGGCAAGAAGCACCCTTCACAAATGGCTGAACCTGAGGTTGAAAGTTTTTTGTCATATTTAAGCAACCAACGTAATGTTGCGGTCAAAACCCAGGCTACTGCACTTAACGCGCTGGCCTTCCTATACCGGCATATTATTCAGCGACCGTTGTCGCTTGATATGCGTTTTCATAAATCGCAGGTTGCTACTAAATTACCGGTAGTGTTAACCCGCGATGAAATGCAGTGCTTATTGTTGGCCATAGATCCAAAGTATAAATTGGTTGCTCAGCTATTGTATGGCAGTGGCTTGCGATTAATGGAAGCGGTGCGACTAAGGGTAAAAGATATCGATTACGACTATGTTTCGCTGATGATCTGGCAAGGTAAGGGCAATAAAAACCGCAGGGTAACCTTGGCACCTGAATTGTTGGCTCTGCTGCGCAATCAATCTGATTTGGTGCAGCAATATTGGCAGCGTGATAGACACAACAACGAGTACAGTGGTGTTTGGTTGCCCAATGCACTTGCCATTAAATATCCATCCGCTCCTTTTGAACTTGGTTGGCAATATTTATTCCCTTCAGCTCAGCTTAGCGTTGATCCTGAGTCAGAAACGGTAAGACGCCACCATATTGACGAAACCACCGTCAGAAAAGCGATTAAACAAGCCGCTAAGCTGGCCAGAATTCAAAAGCAGGTGACTTGCCATACTCTGCGTCACTCCTTCGCCACGCATTTACTGGAATCCGGTGCCGATATTCGCACAGTGCAGGAGCAGCTGGGCCATACCGATGTGCGTACTACACAAATTTATACTCATGTGCTTAATCGCGGTGCGGCCGGGGTAAAAAGCCCGTTGTCGCAACTGCTGTAACGCCTTTATCTGTTGCTGCTGCAAAGCCATTGACGGCCATAACTGCTGGCATACAATAGCGCCAATTTCAGCCACTTTGCTAAAGGTCGTTTTATGAGTAGTGATGCCCTGGTGAGTGCGCCAACCTTGCGGGCGCGGTTAAAGCAGTTTATTGAGCACGGCACCGTGCAGCGTGTGTTGCTGACACTTATTTTAATTAACGCGGTGATTTTGGGCATGGAGACCATGCCTGCGCTGATGGCGGCGATAGGCGTGTATTTGCTGGCGCTGGATAAAGCCATACTGGCAGTGTTTGTGGTAGAAATTGCTATTCGGTTATTTGTACACCGGCTGGCGTTTTTTAAAGATGGCTGGAGTGTGTTTGACTTTATCGTGGTAGGTATTGCACTGGTGCCGGCCAGTGGGCCTTTTGCGGTGCTGCGTGCGCTTCGCGTACTACGCGTGCTTAGGGTGCTGACTTTTGTACCGTCGATGCGCAAAATTGTCGGCGCCCTTATCCAGTCACTTAACGGCATGCTGTCTATTGCCATGGTGCTGGCGCTTATTTATTACGTGGCGGCGGTGATGGCGACTAAGCTGTTTGGTGACGCCTTTCCGGACTGGTTTGGCAGCTTAGGTGCGTCGCTGTATACACTGTTTCAAATTATGACGCTGGAAAGCTGGTCTATGGGCATAGCCCGGCCGGTAATGGAGCAGTTCCCCTATGCCTGGGCGTTTTTTGTGCCCTTTATTCTTATTGCGACTTTTACCATGCTGAACCTGTTTATTGCCGTTATTGTGAATGCGGTGCAAAGCATGCACGATGAAGAGCATAAAGCAGAGCATGATGCCGATGTGGCGACGCAGCAACAGTTGCTGGCGCAAATGCAGCAGCTGCAGCAAGAGCTGGTGCAGCTGCGCGCAGCACTTAACAAACCTACTGCAGAATAAAGTCTTCCAGCGCCTGGCCGGTTAACTGGCCAATTTGCTTAAACATATAAATGATGGCGCCCATCAGCATGATCATGGTGGGTAGCATTATTACCGGGTAGCTAAGCCAGGTCATGCGGCCCAACTCTTCGGCGTAGGCGGTGGTGCCGGGCTGGCTCACTACAATGGCCTTGGCCAGCACATAGTTAAGCAGCGACGATAAAAAGAATGAGGCGGCCACTACATAACCGGCTTTGCCCATACGGCGGTCAAATTCAGCCAGATTGTGTTTTGCGCTTAATGCCTGCTCTAATTTAGGCATATCCAGCAGCTCAGGGTTAATCAGCAGCTTTTTTACCAGCGGGTAGGGCGTGTACTGGCTGACCAGCACAATGACGCCAATCAGGCCCGGGATCAATGCTTCTTTAATGGCAATGTACGACGGTGGCAGTTGCAACAAGCTAATGCCGCCGGTAAGTAACACACTGATAATGCCGAGTATGGAGAAAAAATTGACCTTGCCATGCTGTTTTAGCTCCCAGACGCCAAACAGCAACGGAAAGGCCAGTGCCACTACCACGGCCCACACCGGGCCAAAAGCGTCATCACCGCTTAACTTACTTAATATCAGCGCCGGTAATACAACGTTAATGATCAGGTTAGGTAAAATGCCAGACTTTTTCTTTGCTGGTGTGTTTTGCGGTGCTGTTGTCATGCCTGTGCTTCCAAACCGATACGGCTAAACCAAGAGTGGCGCCAGTATAGCAAGCTTTGTTGCTATGCAAAGTAACGGCTAACGGCTTGTTTAATTTAACTGGCCAAACAGCTCGGCCAGGGCGGTGCGGTGGCGGCGTGACAGCGTCAGGCTGGCGCCACTTTTTAAAATCACTTCAGCATCGCCCTTGTCGCCGGGGCGCAGCTCAATAATGTCGCTTTTACGCACAATAGCCGAGCGGTGAATGCGGGCAAACTGCGCCGGGTCGAGTTTTTTCTCAATCGCCGTCATGGTGTCGCGCAGTAATAAGCTTTTACTTTGCGAATACAGGTGAATATCGACATAGTTACCGGCACTGCCGATCCAGCTAATGTCACTGACATCCACTATCCGTAGCCGGCCCGGATCCCGTATGGTGAGCCGATCAGCGTAATCGGCGCTGCTTACCGGCGCGCTTAAGCGGTTAATAATTTTGCCGCAGGCTTTAAATAAGGCCTGTTGAAAGCGTTCGGCGCTGTAGGGTTTTAACAGGTAATCCGCTGCGCTTAGCTCAAAAGCGGTAACGGCGTGCTCGGCATAGGCGCTGCAAAAAATCACTGCCGGCTTGCTGGCCAGCTGTTTAAACACGCTCAGGCCATCTAACCCCGGCATTTGAATATCCAGAAAAATAATGTCCGGCTGGTGCAGCATGGCTAAACGCAGGGCATCCTGGCCATTGCCGGTGTCGGCAATCACTTCAAACTGCGGTTGGCTGCTTAACAAATGCTTGATGCCAGCGCGGGCCAGTGGTTCATCGTCGGCAATTAAACAACGTAATTTCATGGTGCTTCTACTTTAAACAGCGGCGATCTGCCGGTTATACCGGTAAACCATTGCGCGCGTGCTACTACTGATGGCGCCAGTGTAATAAAAATACATCGGTGAATGTATAGCGTTAAACCCGTATTTCCGGCCGTTGGTAGAATGGGTAAAACCCGCATTTTTACTGCCGTGGCGCCAATCCCTCCGTTAGTCACACCGTGCCCCGCTTTAGTGGCTTAGCGCTGGTATCGCTCTGGTAACGCCTTTAGTTTCGGCTGGCGAAAAACCATTAGAACGAAAACCGCGCAGGTTAACCTGCCACCAGAGGGAGTAACATGAAAACCACATCTTTATCTAACGCAGTGCGCTACGCTTTGCTGGCCACACCCTTAGCCTTAACTGGCCTGACAGCGGCACACGCTGCACAAACGGAAGAAGCCAAAGTAGAACGCATTGAAGTAACCGGCTCACGTATCAAGCAAATTGATATGGAAACCTCCTCGCCGGTCACGGTGATTACCGCGGCGGATATTCAATTATCCGGTGAAGCCACAGTGGCCGATGTGCTGAACAACACCTCAGTCAACAGCTTTGGTTCATGGCGCGGTATGTCAGGCTACGGCGCTGGCGCCAGTGCTACCAGCAGCGTACAGATGCGCGGCCTGGAGTCTTACTACACCTTAGTATTGTTAGATGGCCGCCGTATGCCGGGCACCAGCTCCAGCGCGGGCGCCTCTGCTGATACCTCACGCATTCCGATGGCGATTGTTGAGCGTATTGAAATTCTGCGCGAAGGCGCTTCAGCCGTATACGGCTCTGATGCGGTTGCCGGTGTAATCAACATTATCACCAAAAAAGACTTTGACGGCGTAGCACTAAGCTACGACACCGAGCGGCCAAGTGAAGAAGGTGGCGATAGCAACCGCTTCTCGGTGACCAGTGGCTTTACCTCAAACAAAGGCAACCTGATGCTGACGTTTGAGCACTACAAAACTGACGCGGTGATGGACCGTGACATTTGGGCCATGGACGATGCCACTTATGGTGATTATTCAGGCTTTAGCTCGGTGCCTAACGGCGTGCGGCCCAATGGCAGCTGGTATTTTAATGATGACATGTGCGGCACGGTAGAAAACACCGTGGTGCTGGGCGATGGTGCTCAGTGTGGTTATAACCATGGCATGGTCACCAAATTGTTTGGTGACGTCGAGCAAAACTCACTGCTTAGCAGCTTTAACTACGCGCTGACCGACGATATCCAGTTCCGCGGCCGCGCCAGTGCCTCTTTTGCCAAAACCGACAGCCGTTATGCCGGTACCCCGGTATCGACTAACTACCCGGTAATGGCGGCTGACAACCCGCTTAACCCAGTGGGCGAAGCGTTGAGCCTGCGTATGCGTTCAGCGCAAATTGGCGCGCGTGATACCCGCACTGAAATCAGCAATATCGACTTCTTTGGCGGTCTGGTGGGCTTTTTAGATGTGGCCAACGGTATCGACTGGGAAGTGAATGCCCAGATGAGCCGGTCAAAAACCAATTCATTTAACTTTAACCTGGTGAACGATGACATCGTGCAAACCCTGGTCGACAGCGGCGAGTACGATATTTTCAACACAACCGGCATGAGCATCAGCGACTGGGATGCCATGATGGCCGGCTTCTATGGCAAAGCTGCGCACACCGGTTTATACAGCGCTGAGTATGAAAGCGAGCAGATTGATGCCGTAGTGTCTACCCTGCTGTTTGAAAACGAGCTGGTCACCGTTGCCGGCGTAGTGGGTGCTGAGTTTGAAACGGTCGACTTTACCCAGCAAAGCGATCCGCAATCAGCCTCTGGCCGGGTGTCAGGTGGTTCAGGCGGTGATGACGTCTTCGCCACCCGTGACCGTACTTCGATGTACGCCGAGTTACAATTCGCGCTGCCGGGCAATATCGACATTAATACTGCACTGCGTTATGACGAGTACGACCAATCAGGCGATGTGGGCGCGAGCTTTGTCAGCGGTAAGTTTGACAACGTTGCACCTCAGGTTGGCGTGGCCTGGCGTCCGCTGGACAGCTTGTTAGTGCGTGCCAGCTGGGGTGAGTCATTCCGCGCACCGAATATGGGCGAGATGTTCTCTACCCAGGCGCTAAGCTTTGAAAAAGCCTACGATACGCTGTGGTGTGACACCCAGGGTAACGCCGGCGCCGATGCGGTGTACTGTAACCCGAACGGTTCACAGCAGCACCGCACCTGGTTTGGTGGTAACCCGGATCTGAAGCCGGAAGATGGCGAATCGTTAACGCTGGGCGCGGTGTGGAACATTACCGACGACTGGTCTGCCGAAGTGTCGTACTACAAAGTGAAGCTGGATAACAAAATCGGCTCTATCAGCGTGGCGCGTCTGTTAAGCGAAGAGCAGGATTTAGGCGCCGGCAATCACCCGGCCATTATCCGCGATGACAGCGGCAAAATTGAAACCATTTACAGCTTCGATCAAAACATTGCGGGCCTGACGACCTCAGGTTATGACTTTAAAACCGCCTATAAGCTGGCGACCAACTACGGTGATTTCACCTTTAAAGGTGAGCTGACGTACGTCAAAGACTATGTGTCACAGTCAGCCCCAGACGCTGAAGCCATCGATTATGCCGGCCTGCAGGATTACCCGGACTTACGCGGTAACTTGGGCGTCAGCTGGTCGCAGAACAAATGGGGCGCAGCCTGGACCACCTATTACATTGGCGATCAGGCATCGGGCAATGACGTTTGGGGTACCAATTACCTGGCCGACATTCCAAGCTATGTGAAACACAACGTACAGCTGTCTTACAGCCACGACTACAATGGCAGCATTACCCTGGGCCTGAACAACGCTTTCGATAAAGCGTCACCGACCTGGTACGACGGCTTTGTCGGTTACCGTGATGTGTACACCGGTTTGTACGATGTACTGGGCCGCACCGTGTTCCTGCGTATCGAACAAAAGTTCTAAACCAGACAGCGACTGCAGCAGTCGTGCTGCAGTAGTACAGCCTAAGCAAACCGGCAGTTCCTCCCTGGACTGCCGGTTTTTTATTGCGACCGGTCGGTTTTTTTGGTTATTTGGTCTTACCAATTTCGTTGCCCGTTTTGTAATCAATCATGGTTGAGTACCAGTTCATTACCGGCTAGGGTGGTAGCACAAAAGCGAACCGAGGTAAGCAAAATGGACCACTACGCAGCACTGAGAAGCAATGTCGGGTTATTGGGCACCCAGCTGGGCGATACTATTCGTAGCCAGCTAGGCGATGCGCTCCTGGAGCGGGTAGAGCAGATCCGGCAATTATCCAAGGCCGCACGGCAAGGTGAGGAGCTGCAGGCCGATAAGCTGAAACAGGTGTTGCAAAGCTTAAGCGATGATGAGCTGTTACCGGTGGCGCGCGCCTTTGCGCAGTTTCTTAATTTAGCCAATTTAGCCGAGCAACATTACAGCATCAGTCGTATTGGCCAGGCCAGCATTGAAAAACCCGAGCCACTGCAGGAATTATTTACCCTGCTGAGAGAAAAACAGCTTAATGCCGCCAAGGTACAGCAAGCGGTGGCAAATTTATCAATAGAGCTGGTATTAACGGCACACCCGACCGAAGTGTCGCGCCGCACCCTGATCCATAAACTGACTGAAATTGCCGGTTGTTTAACCGAGCTCGAGCAGGAGCTCACTGCCAGCCAACAGCAACGGGTAGAGCTGCGCCTGCAAGAGCTGATTGCCCAGGCCTGGCACACCAATGAAATCCGCGAGCAGCGGCCAACCCCGGTCGATGAAGCCAAATCGGGCTTTGCCGTAATTGAAAGCTCGTTGTGGCAGGCGATACCGGATTTTCTGCGCGAGCTCGATAGCAAGTTATTATCCGCCACCGGCCAGGGGCTGGCGCTGGATGCCGCGCCGGTGAAGTTTTCGTCCTGGATGGGCGGCGACCGCGACGGCAACCCCTTTGTCACATCAAAAGTTACCCGGCAGGTGCTACTGCTCAGTCGCTGGAAAGCCGCTGACTTATTTGCCAAAGACTTAGATTTACTCAGCAGTGAGTTGTCGATGTATCAGGCCAGCCCGGCACTGCGTGAAGCCGCCGCTGAGGCCAGTGAGCCGTACCGGCTGGTGCTGAACAAACTGCGCACCGGCTTGCTGCATACCCGCGACTGGCTAACCGAGGCGTTAAAACACGACCGGCTGCAGCGGCCGCAAGACCTGATTTGGCATAACCAGCAGTTACTTGAGCCGCTGCTGCTGTGTTATCAGTCACTGCTCGATTGCGGTATGGCGGTGATTGCCAACGGCAAGCTACTCGACACACTGCGCCGTGCTTATGCCTTTGGTCTGACACTGTTAAAGCTGGATATCCGCCAGGATGCCGGCCGCCATGCCCAGGTATTTAGCGAGTTAACCCAATATCTCGGCCTGGGCGATTATGGCGCCTGGGACGAAAGTGCCCGGCAGGCGTTTTTATTGGCCGAGCTGGCTAACCGCCGGCCACTGTTCCCCAAAGGTTGGCAGCCCTCAAGCGATGTGCAGGAAGTGCTGGACACCTGCGATATTGTCGCCCGTCATGGCAGCGAGGCGCTAAGCACTTATGTGATTTCAATGGCCGGTAAACCGTCCGACGTGCTGGCGGTGCAGCTGCTGTTAAAAGAAGCGGGCATTAGCTTCCCGATGCCGGTGGCGCCACTGTTTGAAACGCTAAGCGATTTGCAAAATGCGCCCGATTGCATGCGTAAGCTGCTCAGCATCGACTGGTACCGCGGCTACATTAACGGCAAACAAGAGGTGATGATTGGCTACTCCGACTCGGCCAAAGACGCCGGTGTGTTTGCCGCCGCCTGGGCACAGTACAGTGCGCAGGAAGCCTTAGTGGCCATTTGTCAGCAGGCTAAGGTGCAGCTGACGTTATTCCATGGCCGCGGCGGCACTATCGGCCGTGGCGGCGGCCCGGCCCACGCCGCCATTTTATCGCAGCCACCGGGTTCGTTAGACGGTGGTTTACGGGTGACCGAACAGGGCGAGATGATCCGTTTTAAATTCGGTTTGCCCAAATTAGCCGAGCGCAGCCTGGCGCTGTATGCCAGCGCTGTGTTAGAAGGCATGTTATTACCGCCACCGGTGCCCAAGCAAAGCTGGCGCAGCTTAATGAGCCAGCTGGCAGAGGACTCGTGTGAGGCGTATCGCGCGGTGGTGCGGCACAATAAAGACTTTGTACCGTACTTCCGGGCGGCCACGCCAGAGCAAGAGCTGGGCCAGTTGCCACTGGGTAGCCGGCCGGCCAAGCGTAACCCGACCGGCGGCGTAGAGAGCCTGCGGGCGATTCCGTGGATCTTCGCCTGGTCGCAAAACCGCTTAATGTTACCGGCCTGGCTCGGCGCAGGCTCGGCATTGGCCAAGGCCGCCGAGCAGGATAAGGCGGCGCTACTGGATGAAATGCAGCAGCAGTGGCCGTTTTTCGCCACCCGCATGTCAATGCTGGAGATGGTGTTTTTAAAAGCCGACAGCGACATTGCTGCTTATTATGACAAGGTATTGGTGCCATCAGAGCTGCAGCATTTAGGCCAGGCGCTGCGCGACCAGCTCACTGCTGACCGTGAGCTGCTCTTAAAGCTTATTCACAGCGATACCTTAATGGCGAAAGAGAGCTGGATCCGCGAGTCGATTATGCTGCGCAACACCTATGTTGACCCGCTGCATATTTTGCAGGCCGAGTTGCTGCACCGCGTAAGGCACCAGCCAGATCGCGTTAGCCCAACTATTAGCCGGGCGCTAATGGTGACCATTGCCGGTATTGCCGCCGGTATGCGAAATTCAGGTTAACAGGACTCGTGCACAACCATGAAAACCGGCATAATCTGCCGGTTTTCTTTTGGGATTGGAAATGGGTTTATACATATTTCTTGCACTGGTATCGGCGGTGGCGATGGCCAGTAGCGGTATTATTGCCCGCTTTAGTGGCTTAGCCGCCGCTGAGCTGACGTTTTACCGTTTATTTGTCGGTGGCCTGTGTTTGCTGCTGTTTGTTACGCTTAGTGGCAAGCTTACGGCGCTACAAGGCAAACCCGACTGGCGCATGGCGGTTAATGGCATTTTGCTGGCCGGCTTTATGCTCAGTTTCTTGTCTGCCATTGAATACATCAGCCTGGCCAATGCCATTATGCTGGTGTATCTGGCACCGCCTTTGTCGGCCTTTGTCGCCCATTGGTTACTGCACGAAAAGCTCGACCTGCCCGACAGCAGCCTGATTGTGCTGTCGTTTTTCGGTTTTGCCATGTTGCAGCAGTTTAAGTTTGATTTAGTGTTAGATGCTGCGCAGCTGCCAGGCTTGCTGCTGGGGTTAATCTCCTTATTTTCCTACAGCGGCTTTTTACTGCTTAACCGCCGGGCGCTGCCGGCGCATTCCCAGCTACAGCGTACTTTTTATCAGCTGCTAATTGGCGCCTGCTGTGTATTGCCGTTTTTAACTGACATGCAAATGCCGCTCGCTGCAGATATGGTCTGGATAGCGCTGGCTGGCATTTTCCCCGGCTTTATCGCCATTTACTGCGCCATTATTGCGCTGCAGCATTTACCAACCCGGGTGTATGCCACGCTGGCTTATTTAGAGCCGGTAACGGTAATTCTGGCCGGCTGGTGGCTGTTTCAGGAAAGCCTGAGCTTGCTACAGCTTGGTGGTGTGCTGCTAATTATCGCCACTGGTTTAGGTCTGGCGCTGCGGCATAAACCGGCCAAAGCCGTAGTGGCAGTGGCCGAGGCGATTAAGCTTTAGCACCTGTGCTAAGAGCGCGGAATAAAGTCCAGCACGGTGGCGTTAATACAGTAGCGGCGCTGGCCATTGGGGCCATCGTCAAACACATGGCCCAGATGAATGCCCGACACGGCCGCGCGAATTTCGGTGCGGCGCATACCGTAGCGGTTATCGGGTTTTTCAATGACGGCGCCCGCTACCGGGTGGGTAAACGACAGCCAGCCGGTACCGGAGTCAAAGCGGTGGCGGGTGTCAAACAGTGGCGCGCCGCTTAGCTTATCGACAAAAACGCCATCGGGTGTGTTTTTAAAAATTTCATATTGCTGGCAAAAGCGCGCATCGGTGCCTTTATCAAAGGCCACGTCAAAGGCTTCAGTGTCACCCAGCTTAAACTTACCCAACAGCAGATAAAACTCGTCCGGGCTTACATAGCCCTGGCGACCAAACACTTCTTTGCCGTCCTGCAGCAGAATAATAGTCGGCGTCGCCCAGGTCGGCGAGCTGATACTGAGCCCCTGTAACTGGCTGGCATAGCGGTAGTGCATGGGGATATCACCGCTGTAATGCTTGCCTACATCGGCTTTAAACTTCTCGCAGTAGGGGCAATAGCTTTCAGCGTCGATTACGAGAATATGCTTAGCCGTTAACAGGGCGCTGTTGTCGACACTGGCCGTTTGCGCGATGGCTGTATCAGCAAAGCGCACACCGGTACTGTGATCGGGGCAGTAGCCGTTTGGGTTTTTCGCAATATAGTCCTGGTGGTAGTCTTCAGCCGGGAAAAATTCGCGCAGCGGCTTAATCTGGGTAGTAATAACGCCAAAACCGGCCGCATTTAACAGCGGTTGATATTCTGCTTTTAACCGGGTCGCAGCAGCAGCTTGCGCTTCGCTATTGGTTAAAATAATACTGCGATACTGGGTGCCAATATCGTTACCCTGACGGTTTAGCTGGGTGGGGTCGTGCATTTCAAAATAGCGTTTAAGCAGGGTATCGAGGCTAATTTGCGCCGGGTTAAAACGGATTTGAACCACTTCAGCATGGTTGTTCGGGTTAAACTGATGGCGCTTTTGCGTGATCACCCGATAGCTTGGCTCAACGCCATTACCATCGGCATAGCCTGATACCGCATCTATCACGCCGGGCATGGCTTCAAAGCGTTTTTCTACACCCCAAAAACAGCCGGCACCCACCACAATACTGTCGAGATGTTTGGTGGCTGGCATTTTAGCCATTGCACTGCCGGCAAACAGTACACTGAGCGTACATAGCCGGATAAGCTTGCTAAGCATAGATACCTCTGCCTGTTGTTACTTCACTGATGTTACGTAATAGACAGGCAAAAGGGTTAAAAGCTTTCAGCAAACTCCGTTACGGCTTGTAGTGTGCGCTCGATATCGTCGCGGCTGATATCCAGATGACACACCCAGCGCAGCCGCTTAATGCTGCCATTAGCGCTTTGGTAGTTACTGCTGGTCAGCTTAATACCCCGCTGTGCCAAGTACGGCACTAACTGCTCGGCTAAGCCAAGCTCGACATCAGTAAATAAAATATTGGTCTGTACCGGCAACGGCGTAAGCTTGCCCATCAGTGCAGGTAACTGCGCCGCGAGCGCGGTTAAGCCGTCAGCCAGGCGCTGGCAATGGGCATGGTCATCGGCCAGGCGGTCAATGTTGTGCTGCAGCGCATATAAACCAGCGGCGGCCAGCACACCGGTTTGGCGCATGCCGCCGCCCAGCATTTTCCGTACCCGCCGGGCGCGGGCGATAAACTCACTTGAACCTAACAACAACGAACCGACCGGGCAGCCCAAGCCTTTAGATAAACATAAGGATACCGAGTCGTACTCCCGGCATAGCTCGCGCGCCATCTGCTGAGGCGTTAAGCCATGCTGAGGCGCCAGTGCCACGGCAGCGTTCATCAGTCGGGCGCCGTCAATATGGCAGCTTAAGCCCTTGTCTGTGGCCAGCGCCGCAACATCGCGCATATAACTAAGCGGCAGCACCTTACCGCCGACACTGTTTTCAATCACGATTAAGCGGGTGCGGGCAAAATGCGGGTCGTCTGGTTTTATTGCCGCAGCGATATCTGTAAGTGCCAGGGTACCATCGGCTTGCAGCTCCAATGGCTGCGGCTGAATAGAGCCTAACACTGCCATACCGCCGCCTTCCCATTTGTAGGTGTGCCACTGCTGGCCCACTATGGCTTCATCGCCGCGCTGGCAATGGCTCATCATGGCAATCAGGTTAGTCTGGGTGCCGCTGGGGGCAAATAATGCCGCCTCAAAGCCCAGCATGTCTGCGGCGTAGCGCTGTAACTCCAGCGTGGTGGGGTCATCGTTAAACACATCATCGCCCAGCGCGGCGCTGAACATGCGCTCTTTCATCGCTAATGAGGGCTGGGTAACAGTATCGCTGCGAAAATCGGCCATGGTGTACTCCACAATTATGCTGCAGACAGACTAAGGCGCTGTGCGGGGTTGCGCAATCAGAATGGGTTAAAGTGCAGAACTATTCGCTGAAATAACGCGCTGAACTATTCAATTAACTAAATCGGCTGAAACAAAAAGGGCAGCTGATGCTGCCCCATAAACACACTACGCGAATGGGTTACAGTAATGGCATGGCGGATAACCACAATATCCATGTTGCAATATCATCACCGCTACTTAAGCGTGCCGGCTGATACACCACGGCCACCTGGCCGGTTTCAGCAACCTGAATATACTGCTGAGGTACCGCGACGGTCCAGGCGCGCTTGGCAGAAGACTCTGTCATATCTTCACGTGCTGATACAAAAAGCATTTTGCCATTCAGTGGCTGGCTGCGGCCTTCGACATACACTTTCACATTCATCGTATTTGCACTGTATCCGGGTAGCTTCATCCAGGCGGCGTAATCCGGCGTGATGGCAGATGCCAGCGGGCCGCCACCAGACTGGCTGTAAGCATAACCATCGGCGTAATGGCGGATGAAAGTCGAATCAAGCACTTTTGGCGGCATAACCGGTTCGCCAAAGCGCAATTGCCAGTTTTCCTGCTCAGCAACGATAGTCACAGTTTCAGTTTGCAATACCGCGTATTGCTGGCGCACGGCGTTGGTTACCGAGGAGGTGTAGGTGGTACAAGCGCTGAGTAAAGACAGTAGCACAGCCGATAGTATTAGACGAAGTTTTAGCATGAGGCACCTTTTATAGTTTGGTTAATTGTTGACCGTTATAAATCTCGATACTGGCTTTGGTGAACGTTTGCAGCCGGTAGCCGCGCGCTTCAGTGTTATCTGCTGCGCAGCGCAGCCCGGCGCTGCTACCGCCAAGGCGAGCAGCTTCCGCATCGCCACCCAACCGGGCTTGCTCGGCCTGTCCGCCCAGTCGGCTTTGTTCAGATTGGCCAGCCAAACGACTGGTATCAGCTGTGCCCGCCAATCTGGCCTGGTCTTGTTGGCCGCCGAGTCTGGCCGCATCATTCATGCCGCCCAATCTGGCCTGGTCAGTGTCTCCGGCAATTCTGCTGTTCTCCTGGTCACCTGCCAGCCTGGCTGCGTCGCTGTTACCCGCTAAACGTGCATTGTCTATATCGCCAGCCAAACGTGAGGCTTCGGCAGCCCCGGCCAACCGGCTTTGTTCTGCTTGCCCGGCCAGCCGAGCTTGCTCGGCATCACCGCCGACCCGGGCCGGTGCGAGGCAAGGGCACAGATAGACGAAATTGTTGCTGATTTGCAAATCCTGAAAGCTGTGTTTTAACCACAGGGGGTGTAATACGCTGCGTTCTGTGCTGTCAGTTTGTTGTAGCAATCGGCAATCTTGCCATGATTGTGCCTGAACTGACACAGCACTAAAAAGCAGGCTTGATAGCACTATAAATTTGCACGGCATTGGCATATTAAGGCGTTTACCTAATAGTAAATGATTTTAATCAGCATAATCAGCAGCATGTTTTTTGCCAATGTTTTTGTATAAAAAGTATTGTTTTGTCCTAATGTATGGCACAAAAAAGGCGGCTGACGCCGCCTTTTAATATGATGTTTATCAATTAATAAAAATTAATTTTAAAATCAACACCAAAGGTGCGCGGTTCGTTAACAAAACCGGTCAGGTTATTGAAATCGATAGCGCCTTTCAGGTTGTCCTGATCAGTGATATTACGGCCAAACACGCCTACTTCGTAGTTATTGTCGTAGTTGATATAAGCTACGCGTAAACCGGCTTCGTAGTTGTTGTTTGATTTAAACTCAGCTGATTCATACAGGAACAGGTTAGTCTTGCCCTGAATTTGATAATCGCCGTAAATATAAATTTCACCACTTTCGATCGGGAAATCATAACGGCCATTCAGGGTTAAGATGGTTTCTGGTGCCTGTGGGAACGGGTTGCCGTCAATCAGCGCCAGGTTTTGCGCGTTACGCGGGTCCAGCACGGTACACATGCCTGAACCACAAGGCGCTACTGTTAAGGTATCGTCCTGCAGCTCGGTATTGTTGTAGCTAAAGCCACCGCCCACACTCAGGTTTGGCAGTACGCGATAGTCAAAGTCGAACTCGAAACCATAGCCCACACCTTTATCGGCGTTAATCAGCTGGTTACCCTGGGTTTCACCACCAATGGCAGATAACTGAATATCGTCAATGGTGTAGTAGAACAAGGCCGCGTTTAAGCGCAGGGTGTTGTTCAGCAGGTCTGATTTCGCACCCACTTCCCAAGATAAAATTGTTTCTGATTCAGCAACAGATGGTGGCGCTTCAAAGGCCACATCACGGCCCTGGATAGACTGGGCGCGGAAGCCATCAGCGACACGGGCAAATAAACTGGTCTTGTCGGTTAAGCGGTAGTTTGCGCTCAGCTCCCAGCTAATTTGATCGTCAGACACTTTAATCGGATCGTATTGCTGAATTTG
Organism: Rheinheimera fenheensis; assembly: GCF_039871805.1. NCBI lineage: Bacteria > Pseudomonadati > Pseudomonadota > Gammaproteobacteria > Chromatiales > Chromatiaceae > Rheinheimera > Rheinheimera fenheensis. Next base: position 121,389 of record NZ_JBDPJM010000010.1, on the reverse strand, counting down.
TGCTGCGCCAATTACCAGAGCGAAACCGTCAACGTTCTGATTACCGACAGAGAAGGTTTTCACGTCGTCTGTATAGCGGATACCGCCGGTCACATCCAGTTTATCGTTGATCTTGTAAGACGTTTGGCCAAACAGCGCCCAGCTGGTGTTGCCGTGGAACACTTCGGTGGCACCGAAGAAACCGTCAATACTGTTAACGCCAAAGGTAGAGTCGAAGTAGAAACCACCCACCTGCCAACTTAAGGCATCACTGGTGTCACTGGCTAACCGGATTTCCTGCGTGTACTGCTCTAAGTCTTTTAACTGATCTTCTGTCACTGCCTGGAAGGGGATAACACCTGGGCCATCTGGTGTGCCACCGTCAATATCACCAATGCCGCCACCGTCAGCACGCTCCAGCGCAGAAATGCTGGTCAGCGTCATGCCGTCTAATTGGAAGTCCAGCTTCAGCGACGCGCCCCAGGCATCATAGCTTTGGCTGTTCGCTGTTGGGTTGTCGTACGACACGGTATCGCGGTCGTAGTTGTCGTTCAGCTTATCGCTACCAGGTGACAGAATATTCGCGCGGAACAGCGACGAGGTACCGTCGTAATTACGCGAATGCACATTTAACAAGGCATCAAAATCAGCCGCTTCATATAAAAACTGTACCCGGCCGGCACGTTCATTGTAGCCACCCATAGCATCGCTTTCGCCAGTAAAGCTATTGTTCACCCAGTCACTGCGGTGCTGTGATAGCAAGGACACCCGGGCAGATAGCTCGTCGGTTAAACCACCACCCACTGCACCTTCCAGGTTAAACTGGCCTAAGGTGCCGGCGGTAGTTTTTACATAAGCATCAAATTCCTGCCGTGGTTTAACGCTATCGAATTTGATAATACCGGCAGTGGTGTTACGGCCAAACAGCGTGCCTTGCGGGCCACGGATCACTTCAACCTGCTGTACGTCAAACAGCGGGAAGCTTTTTAAAATCACGTTCTCCATCACCACCTCATCCATAATAATGGATACCGGCTGTGAGGCTGCCAGGTCAAAGTCAGTGTTGCCTAAACCACGGATATAAAACCGCGGTGCGGCGCGACCATTTGATGTTTCGGCATACAGGCCCGGTACTTTAATGGCCAGGGCAGTGATGTCATCGCCAGAAGAGAAAATGGCATCGAATTTTTCGCCAGATAAGGTGGCGATAGAAATTGGCACTTCCTGAATGCTCTGTGCCCGCTTCTGGGCGGTAACGGTAATGGTTTCCAGTTCCTGCTCTTTCGCTTCGGTGCCTTTGTCACTTTCCTGTGCCATCAGCACAGGAGAAAGGCCAACTGCTGCGCCAAACAGGGCAGCCTGCAAAGCTACTGACAACGCTGACTTGGTAAATGGTTTCATTAAGGTGAACCTTTTATTGATGATGTTTGCGAAGTTGTGTGTGTTTAGTAGCCGCCAAATTGCTGGAGTGACCACAGCGGGCGCTAACGCTAAACGTTGGCTAATATAGCAGTTTGTCGCACAAAATGCTCAATTTGACGACGATTGGCGGGTAAATTCTAAGCGTCGTGATCAAAATCGTTGTAGGCTCGTAGTAGTTACTGTCATTTACCGCGAGAGCGTTATGCCAAATGTGATTTTTGCGTTGCTACTGCTGATGAGCGCTTTGTTGCCGCAGCAGGCTGCCGCCGCCAGTTCTGGCTGGCAAAGTGCCAGCCATTTAAAAGCTGAACTGGTTAGCGAGTATCAACAATTGACACCGGGCCAAACTGCGCTGCTGGCACTGCATTTTGTACCGGATGAGCACAGGCATACCTACTGGCAAAATCCGGGCGACTCGGGCCTGGCCACCAGCTTAAGTTGGCAGTTACCTGAGGGCGTAACGGTAGGTGATATTATCTGGCCAACACCCAGCGCCATTGCGCTGCCACCTTTGATGAACTATGGCTTTGAAGGCCAGACCATACTGTTGTCTGAGCTGAGCTTGCCGGCCGGTTACAGCGCCGATACCGTGCAAATTGGCCTGACAGCAGACTGGCTGGTGTGTGAAGAAGTGTGCATTCCGGCCAGCGCCAGTTTTAGTTTAAGCCTGCCGGTTGGCGCTGATGCCGTGTTAGCCCAGCAGTATCAGCCGCTGTTTGCCGAAGCGAAAACACGCTTACCTAAGCTGCTTAACGCCAGCGGCCGCTTTGACACCTCGGGTGCCGCTTTTTCTGCACTGATTGATTTACCGCAGGCGCTTAATGTTAGCCAGTTTTTTGTCGCCGCCTCTGAGCTGGTTGATCACGCGGCCGCCCAGCAAATGGTGCTGAATAACAATCAGCTGATGCTACAGCAACCACTTAATACCTACTTTTCTGCTGCGCCCGACGCACTCGAGGTGGTGCTAGTCACCGATAGCGGTGCCTACAGTGTGCTGCTTAATAAAACCACTGACAGCAGCACCGATATTCTGATCACCCTGGGACAACAACACTCTGCAACACCGCTGTGGCTGATTTTGCTGCTGGCGGCCAGTGGTGGCTTGCTGCTGAATTTAATGCCTTGCGTGTTCCCGGTGTTGTCATTAAAAGCACTAAGCCTGGCCAGTAACGGCCAGCAGCGGTCGGCGCAGCAACGTGATGCTCTGTTTTACAGCGCTGGCGTGGTGCTAAGTTTTGCACTGCTGGCGCTGCTGCTGATAGCGCTACGTGCCGCCGGGCAGGCGGTGGGCTGGGGCTTTCAGCTGCAAAACCCCTATTTAGTCGCGCTTTTAGTGTATTTGCTGTTTGCGCTGGGCTTAAGTTTATCCGGCGTGGTGCAATTTGGTTTAGGCCTGATGAACAGCGGCAGCAGTTTAGCCAGTGCCAAAGGGGGCAAAGGGGCCTTTTTTACCGGGGTGCTGGCGGTGGTAGTGGCCAGCCCGTGTACTGCGCCTTTTATGGGCACGGCACTGGGTTATGCGGTGGGCCAAAGTGCAACAGTGGCGCTTACGGTGTTTGTTGCGCTGGGCTTGGGCATGGCACTGCCGTTTTTACTGCTGGCCTTAGTGCCGGGTTTTGCCCGGCTGTTACCCAAGCCCGGCGCCTGGATGGAAAGCTTTAAGCAATGGCTGGCCTATCCGCTGTATTTAAGTGCGGTGTGGCTGCTGTGGGTGTATGGCCGCCAAACCGGTATTGATGCCCAGGCGCTGTTGTTAATTGGCGTAGTGTGTATTGCCGCGGCCTGCTGGCTATGGGGCCGTAAACAACTGGCCCAGGCCGGTAACGTCAGTACAGCGCTGGCGCTAATGTTATTGCTGCTGGCATTGGTGCTGCCTGCACTAACGTCTGGCACAAGCGATACCGCAACACAGCCGCAAAGCAGTAACCAACACTGGCAAAGCTGGTCGGCAGCAAAGCTGCAACAGCTAAAGGCAGAGGGTAAGCCGGTACTGGTGAACATGACCGCCGACTGGTGTATCACCTGTTTAGTCAACGAGCGGGTGGCGCTAAATACCGAAAGCAGTAAGGCGGCACTGGCGCTGTACGATGTGACCTATTTAAAAGGCGACTGGACGTTGCGCGACAGCGCCATTACCGAATACTTGCGTTTGTACCAGCGCGATGGTGTGCCATTGTATGTGCTTTACTGGCCCGGGCAGCCACCGGAAGTGCTGCCACAAATTTTAACCCCCGACACACTTGCTACCACGTTGGAGCGGCTGAGTCGGCAACCTTAAGCTAAACAAGGCAATAAAAGGAGTAATGCAGATGAAATTACGTCAACTGGCTTTAGCAGCCTCTGCGGCTGTGTTTTCACTCGGTTTGGCTGCTGCACCGCAGATAGGTGCGCCGGCGCCGGACTTTACCGTGGTGGATTCCAAGGGTAACAGCCACAGTTTAAAAGATTTTGCCGGTAAAAACGTGGTGCTGGAGTGGACGAACCATGACTGTCCCTTTGTGGTTAAACACTACAGCGGCAATATGCAGGCACTGCAGGCCGATATGACAGCGCAGGATGTGGTATGGCTGAGTGTCATTTCTTCCGCGCCGGGCAAGCAGGGCCATGTCAGCGGCGCCAAAGCGGATGAGCTGACCGCCAACCGCAGTGCCAAACCCACCGCTGTGGTATTTGATGAAAGCGGTGTTGTGGGTAAAGCCTATGACGCCAAAACCACACCGCATATGTATGTGATCGACAAAGCCGGCGTACTGCAGTATATGGGTGGCATTGACAGCATTCCGTCGGCCAAGGTTGACGATATCGCCAAAGCGACACCCTATTTTGCCAATGCGGCTAAAGCCGTGTTAGCGGGGCAAACACCTGATCCGGCGGTGACCAAGCCGTATGGTTGCAGCATTAAATACTAAGCAAAAGCGCTTATACAGACACCACGGCTAAGTAGATGGCAGTGGTGTCTTCATGTGACGAGTAGTAACTGATATAAAGCGTGTTGCCGCGCCGCACCATACCGGCGTAGCTGCAATCACCGCCCGAGGGCAGGGTTAACGCTTCGGTCAGCTTACCGCTTTGCCGGTCTATCCAGCACAGGCTGGTGCGTACTTTGTCATCATACAACCGCACACAGGCCAGCAGCCGGCCATCGGGCAGTTGCAGCCACTGTGGCCCGCCAATACGACAGCCAATATCCTGCCATTGCCAGTCGGTATAGGGTGGAGCGCTTGCGCCAAATAGGCCATGTTCAGGGTCACGTCGCAACAAACATAGCGCCGTGCCGTCAGTGGTAAACAGCAAGCCGCTCTCGTTAGCGTAGCTGCCGCTGTAGATGTCTGTTACCGCAGTAAAGCCATGCATATCGCTACTTTGATATAAGCGTACCAGGCGCGGCTGGCCCACTTTATAACCCAGTGCATACAGCTGATGTTGCTGCCAGGCCATACGCCACAGCCAGATATTGGCCTCACCAACCGGCAGTGGCGCCGACCAGTGATAACCATCTGCTGATTGCCACAAATAAGACTGATGACTTAACAGGCTGCGATCATGCAGTGCGCCTGCGCCCAGCAGCAACAGCTTACCCTCAGGGCTCACGCTAAGTTTGGCATCACGTAAATCGGCGTTGCTATCGCTGATCAGCGCGGCGCTGTGCCAGCTTAGGCCATCGCTGCTGCGTAACAGTCGAAAGGCGCCATCAGGCGATACATGGTCGCTGCCTTCACGAAACACGCACCAGAGCGCGCCATTAAAGTCGACCAGATCGGTAAAGGCATTATGTGCTGCCTGCTGCCAGATACAGCTTACGTTTTGCAGTTGCAGTGTTGTCATGGTGTAGCTCAACTGATTAATATCGGCGCCGTTAAATACTGCGGCGCTTAGCGCTCAGGCAAAGCATGTAGCAACTGCATCAGCTGCGACATATTGGCCAGGCTGTGGCGCTGCATAATTAAGTCGCGCCCCAGCTGCAGTGCTTTGGCTTCGCAGGTGCCGCGCACTGTGCTGTCGCTAATACTGTCCAGATCGGCAACATGGGCCAACCCTACTGTGCGGCGAATCAGCTCACAGCCGGCGTAGCCTAAGGTGTCAGCCCACACCTGCTGCATAAAACGCTGCTGATACAGGCTATTTTGCAGTGCCGGCTCGCGGCATTCGTTACTCATCAGCTGTGTGAACTGGGCGGAAAATTCCTGCCACAAAGTTTGTACTTGTGACACTAAATAGTCCTGATGCTGTTGCCGGGCGTCTGTATCTGGCGTCAGGCCAAAGTGGCCCAGGTAGTTTAGGAGCAAGTTGCCGATTAAACTGCCAACATCAAAACCAATAGGGCCATAAAAGCCAAACTCGGCGTCGATAACTTTGCAGTTCTCTTCGTTAATAAAAATACTGCCGCTGTGCACATCGCCGTGTAGCAGCGCCTGTGGTTTGGATAAAAAATCGGCCTTTAACTGTGCCACTTCGGCCTGCAGGGCTTCGTCATGCCAAAGCTGCTGCGCCTGCTGGCGAATTTCGCTGTGAATATTATTGCGCTCGTGGTTGCAGTAAGGGTCGGTAAAAAATAAGTCTTCGGTGATCAGGCACAGTTCCGGGTTTAAAAACTTACCCACCTGCTGCTTTTTATTTGGCCCGGTTAGGGCAAAGTCGCTGGTGTAAAACAACGTATTGGCCAGGTAACTGGCCATTTGCGGCGCTAAGTGGGCAAATTGTTTACCGCTTATCAGCTCAGTGCGCAAAATGCGGTAGTGCTTTAAGTCTTCCATTAAAATGGCGGCCTGCTCTGCATCATAGTGCAGCACTTCTACTGTGTGCTCGGGGCAGAGTTTGCGGTGTTTTAGCAGCACTTGTGCTTCAATACGGGCTCGGTCAATCGTCAATGGCCAGCTTTCGCCAACACAACGGGCGTAAGGCAGCGCTTGTTTCACAATCAGGCTGGTGCCCTTGTCATTGCTTACCCGAAACACCAGGTTCAGGTTGCCGTCGCCAAATTCCTCACAGCTTAATTTGCTGTGATCGCCGAATAAACCACTGTGTTCATCGGCAAAACGCATAGCATCTTCAGTGCTAAAAGTATGGTACTCAGCCATTACAGTCTCTTACTTGTGTTGATAAACGCCGGCCTGCATAATCGCAAACCTGATAGACGTCTGCAACGCCAAACAGGAATAAGCTATGAAAAACCTGACCGCCCTTAGCCTGAAAACCGAACAAGGCCTGCTTTATGTGCTGGACCAAACCTTACTGCCCCAGCAGCAGCGCTGGCTGGCGTGCCGTACGGTGGCCGAGATGGTGGTTATGATTAAAGCACTGCAACTGCGCGGTGCGCCGGCCATTGGCATTGGCGCCTGTTTATTGCTGGCATATCGTGCCAGTGTCGGCGACAGCCGCGAGCAGCTATTGCTGGATGCTGAAGTGCTGCGCGCCGCCCGCCCTACCGCTGTAAACCTGATGAATAACCTTGATAGCATGCTGGTCGCGCTGCAACAGCCGGATTATAAAGCCGCGGCCATTGCCTGCGCCGAGCAGCTGTTTGCTGAAGATGTCGCGCTGTGCCAGCGCATGGCCGAACACGGCGCAGCCCTGGTGCAACAGGGTGAGCAATTACTTACCCATTGTAATACCGGCGGTTTGGCCACCGCCGGCGTCGGCACCGCGCTGGGGGTAATTAACCTGGCGCATCAGCAGGGCAAAAATATCCGCCTTTGGGTAGATGAAACCCGGCCACTGTTACAAGGCGGGCGTTTAACGGCCTGGGAGTGCCAGCAGCTGGGCATTCCGTATCAGCTGATTTGCGACAATATGGCCGCCATGTTAATGGCACGCGGCCAGGTAGACCGTATCTTTGTCGGCTCAGATCGCATTGCCGCCAACGGCGATTTTGCCAATAAAGTCGGCACTTACTCCTTAGCGGTGCTGGCGCACTATCACAAAGTGCCGTTTTATGTGGTGGCGCCGCACACTACGGTCGATTTAGCCTGCGCCGATGGCAGCGCGATTCCGATTGAACAGCGTCACGGTGATGAAGTGCGCGGTGTCAGCGGCGGCTTTGGCCAAGCCATTTGGGCACCGCAAGAGGCACCGGTATTTAACCCGGCCTTTGATGTCACTCCGGCAGCACTGGTCACCGGCTGGGTGTTGGACACAGGCGTGTATAACCAGGCCGATATCGCCGCCGGTGCATTGCAGCAGTTTGGTTGATGTATAGCGACATAAAAAAACAGCGTTATCCGGGGAGATAACGCTGCATACACACGGGGGAGTGTAGTTAAAACAACAGTTAACAGGCGCTTACTCTGTTAGCTGAAGCGTGGCACGGGCGCTTACTCCGGGCCACTATCTGCAGGTAGCAGAATTGGGTTGGCTAGTCAGCCGATACCATGGCAAGGTCTAAGCCGTTGTTGGCTTTGTTTAACGCCAGCTCCAGTCGCTGCAGGTTATGCAGGCTAACGTCGCTGCGACTTAGTTCCGCTGCGCGGCTAAAATCGGCCAGCGCTGCCAGGTTGTTGTTTTGTAACAGGCGCAGTACGCCGCGGTTAGTTAAGGCATAAGCGCGCATTTCGCGCTTGTCGCTGCTGCTAACCAGGTGCAGCTGCTGGGCGGCTGATACTGCGTTGTCGCAGGCGGTGGCGGCTTTATCCAGCTGGGCGCTTTTCGTAAAGCCCACGCACAGGCTCATTTGGCGTGAGAAGTTATCTACTTCAACGCTGCTGTTGAGTGTTTCGCTGATACCCTGATCAAACTGACCGGCCTGTAGCGCGGTAACGCCAGGGGTATCTTCAATAAGGACCATTTTATAGCCGTTGGTGTTGGCTGATGCGAGAAATGAACCTGAGGCCATTAGCATCAACGCCAAAGTACTGCCTAATTTAACTGATCTCGCTTTCATAGTGTGTCGCTCCCAATTTCCCATCCAGGCAGCCGTTGTCGGTCTGCAGGTGTAAGTTTGAGCAAAAGCACTAGAACTGACAAACGATAAAAAAAAATGCGATAAGTGAATTTAATTCACCTATCGCACTACTATGACTGTCATCTGTTGGGGTTACCCAGCCGTGAGAAAGGTTTGGTAACTACGGTTGTTACTGACTTGCTGATACTGATAACCCAACTTATCCAGATAAGCAGCAATATCGCTATGGTTAGCCACTTCAAAGCCGGCCAGTACATCGCCGGTGGCAGCACCGTGGTTGCGGTAGTGAAACAGCGTGATATTGCAGTGTTCCCCGAGGGTGTTTAAGAAATTCATCAGCGCGCCGGGGTATTCCGGAAAGTTAAACTGATACACCTGCTCCTGGAGTTGCCGTGGCGGCATACCGCCGACCATATGCCGCACATGCAGTTTGGCCAGCTCGTCATCCGATAGATCCTGAAATGCATAACCGGCGTTGCTGAGCAATTCTTTTACGGTATTCAGTTCCTGCTGGCCGTGGCGCAGCTTAATGCCAACAAAGATATGCGCTTTGTTATCGCTGGCATAGCGGTAGTTAAATTCAGTTATTGCCCGGCCGCCTAAGGTTTGGCAAAAACGGCGGAAGCTGCCTTTTTCTTCCGGTATGGTCACCGCAAATACCGCTTCTTTTTTCTCGCCCAGCTCACAGCGCTCTGACACATAACGCAGCGTATCAAAGTTTAAATTGGCGCCGCTTAACACGGCCGCCAGTTGCTGCGGCTTAGCTAAGGTACTGTTTTTCAGCTGCTGGCTGTATTTTTTCAGGCCCGCCAATGCCAGCGCGCCGGCCGGCTCGGCTACGGCGCGCAAGTCATCAAAGATATCTTTAATTGCCGCGCAGATTTCATCGCTGGAAACGGTTACCACTTCATCGCAAAAGCGCTTGGCCAGGTTAAAGTTTTCTGTACCAATACGTTTTACCGCCACGCCATCGGCAAATAAACCTACCCGTTCCAGCGTAACCGGCTGCCCGGCCTCCAGCGCGGCTTTTAAGCAGGCGGCGTCTTCCGGCTCTACGCCTATCACCTTTACGTTCGGCTGTATGGCTTTGATATATACCGCCATACCAGCCATTAAGCCGCCACCGCCAACCGGAATAAATACGGCGTTTAGCTGGTTATGCTGGCTTAGCAGCTCTTTGGCTACAGTACCTTGCCCTGCAATCACGTCGCTATCATCAAACGGCGGGATATACACCGCGCCCTCGGTATTGGCCAGGTTAATCGCGTAGCTGTTGGCTTCATCGAAGGCGGTGCCGTGCAGTACTACATTGCCACCCAGCGCTTTTACTGCCGCAACTTTGATCTCTGGCGTGGTGATGGGCATCACGATAGTGGCCTTTAGGCCCAACTTGCTGGCCGATAAGGCTACACCCTGGGCATGGTTGCCGGCCGAGGCGCACACCACGCTGGCGTCGGGATTTTGCTGCTGTACTTTGTGCAGTTTGTGAAAGGCGCCGCGCAGTTTAAATGAGTACACTGGTTGCTTATCTTCGCGTTTAAGCAACACATTATGGCCCAGCCGCTGGCTCAGTTTTGCCATGGCATCCAGCGGGGTCTCTACCGCGGCCTGATATACCGGCGACAGCAGAATTTCACGCAGATACTGCTGCATTAACTCGGTATCTGTCTGTGCTCTTTGTACTGTTGCCAGGTTATTCATTAGTCCTCCAGCTTACTTAAATCGCGCACCGCACCTTTATCCGCACTGCTGGCCAGCAGGGCGTAGGCTTTTAATGCGGCGCTAACAACGCGCTCTCGATTCTGCGGTTTCCAGCCTTGCTTGCCTTTGGCATCCATCGCGGCGCGCCGTGCCGCCAATTCGTCATCGCTGATAGCAATGCCAATTTTGCGCTGGGGGATATCAATTTCTATGGTGTCACCTTCCTGTACCAAGGCGATAGCACCGCCGCTGGCAGCTTCCGGCGACACATGGCCGATAGATAACCCCGAAGTACCGCCAGAGAAACGGCCGTCGGTGATTAGGGCGCAGCTTTTACCCAAGCCCATCGATTTTAAATAACTGGTTGGATACAACATTTCTTGCATACCCGGGCCGCCTTTAGGACCCTCGTAGCGGATAATGACGGCATCGCCGGCCACCACTTTACCTTTTAAGATGGCCTCTACCGCGTCGTCCTGGCTTTCAAAAATGCGCGCGCGGCCGGTAAAGACTAAACACTCTTCATCAACACCGGCGGTTTTTACGATACAGCCGTTAGGTGCCAGGTTGCCAAACAGCACGGCTAAGCCACCATCCTGTGAATAGGCATGTTCTTTACTGCGGATACAGCCCTGCTCTCGGTCATCATCCAGTGTGGGGTAACGGCAATTTTGTGAAAATGCCTGGGTGGTGCGGATACCGGCTGGGCCGGCCAGATACATTTGTTTGGCGTCTTCATTGCTGGTGGTTTTAATATCCCACTGCTCCAGCACAGCGGCTAAGCTGGGGCCGGCCACATGTGGCACGTTAGGGTTTAATAAACCGGCACGGTTTAATTCGGCCAGAATACCGATAACACCACCGGCGCGGTGCACATCTTCCATATGGTATTTCTGCGTCGACGGCGCCACCTTGCACAGGTGCGGCACGATACGCGATAAACGGTCGATATCGGCCATGCCAAAATCGACGCCGGCTTCTATGGCTGCCGCCAATAAGTGCAGTACCGTATTGGTTGAGCCACCCATGGCGATGTCCAGCATCATGGCGTTTTCGAACGCGGTTTTGTTGGCGATATTGCGTGGCAACGCTGTGGCGTCATCCTGTTTATACCAGCGGTTGCACAGTTCCATAATTCTGAAACCGGCCTGCACAAACAGCTGTTTACGATCGGCATGGGTGGCCAATAGCGAGCCGTTACCAGGCTGGCCTAAACCTAAAGCTTCAACCAAGCAGTTCATTGAGTTGGCGGTAAACATGCCCGAGCAGCTACCACAGGTGGGGCAGGCGCTGCGCTCAATTTGTTCGCTTTGCGCGTCGGTGACTTTGGGATCAGCGGCTGACACCATCGCATCGACCAGATCCAGCTTGATAATTTGATCAGATAATTTGGTTTTGCCCGCTTCCATTGGCCCGCCGGAGACAAAGATCACCGGAATATTTAACCGCATGGCGGCCATTAACATGCCCGGTGTGATCTTGTCGCAGTTAGAAATGCACACCATGGCATCGGCGCAGTGGGCGTTAATCATATATTCGACCGAATCGGCAATTAACTCGCGTGATGGCAGGCTGTACAACATACCGCCGTGGCCCATGGCAATGCCATCATCTACCGCTATAGTGTTAAATTCTTTGGCTATACCGCCAGCCTCATTAATGCTGTTGGCTACCAGTTTGCCTAAATCGCGCAGGTGCACATGGCCGGGCACAAACTCAACAAAAGAGTTAACAACAGCCACTATTGGCTTGCCAAAATCGGTATCTTTAACACCGGTGGCTCGCCACAGTGCGCGGGCGCCCGCCATATTGCGGCCTTCGGTAACGGTGGCAGATCTTAACTTTGGCATTGCGGTACTCCGTGTAGTCGGTAAATAAAAAGTATAGGTTTAGCTGGTATCAATATTGGGTGTTATGCGCTTAGCACTGCCAGCTCACTGCCGGCCAGCTCCAGTTGCTGTATGTCGTACAACTTATTCAGCTGATTAGTTAACAACTGGATCGGCTTGTCACCGCTGACGCTTAATTTGATCGTCACACTGCGGCTATCGGCACGTGGCGTCATTTGCAGGCCGGTCAGCTGATAACCGCGATAGCGGGTCACCTGTAACAGGCGCTCAACGACGGCCGGGGTATTGCTGGCGGTGATATTCAGGGTATGGTTCATGCTTTTGCCTCCGTGATCATCTCTTCATTAGCGGCGCCCGGCGGTACTAATGGCCAAACGTTGTCTTTATCATCAATACAAACATGCAGTAAATAAGGCCCTGGCCAGGTAAACATGGCCTCCAGTGCGCTCTCTACCTCATCTTTGCGTGTTATGCAGTGGCCGGGTATAGCAAAGGCGGCGGCCAGGGCGACAAAGTCCGGGTTGTCGGACAAGTCGGTTTCGCTGTAGCGCTCGTTAAAAAACAGCTGTTGCCACTGTTTCACCATGCCCAGGCGCTGGTTGTCGATTACGACAATTTTTACTGGCAGCCGAAAGCGTTTTATCGTGGCCAGCTCCTGCACATTCATCATAAAAGAGCCGTCACCGGTAACAGTGATAACAGTATCTTGCGGCCGGGCTAATTTGGCGCCGATAGCGGCCGGCAGGCCAAAGCCCATGGTGCCCAAACCGCCGCTGGATAAATGATTAAGCGGGCTGTTAAAGCGCATATGCTGTGCCACCCACATCTGGTGCTGGCCTACATCGCAGGCCACTACGCTGTTATCCGGCATGCGTTCACTTAATTGCTTAAGCATTAAAGGCGCGTAAATGCGCTCGCCCGGGTGGTCATAGCGCCAGCCGTATTGCTGTTTTAACTGCGCACAATGGCTAAGCCAGTCGGCGCAGTCAGTAGCAGCGGAGATAGCCGGCAAAATTTGCTGCATATCGCCCAGCAAGGCGGCATCGGCAAAGCGCACTTTGTTGATTTCGGCCGGGTCGATATCAACGTGGATCACTTTGGCCAGCGGGGCGAACTTTTGCAGGTTGCCGGTTACCCGGTCATCAAAACGGGCACCTAAACAGATTAATAAATCGCACTGTTGCACGGCTAAATTGGCCGCTTGGGTGCCGTGCATGCCCAGCATACCTAAATAATGCGGGTTATCTTTTGCTACCGAGCCCATGGCTTTTAAGGTGGTGACAGACGGCATCGGGTTGGCGGCTAAAAATTGCTGCAGCTGGGGCATAGCGCCGGCCATATGCACGCCGCCGCCGATATAAGCGATGGGCTTTTTTGCTGCAGCGATTAACGCACGGGCTTTGGCCGCATTCGCCAGCGACGTAGCGACAGGCAAAGCCTTAGTGTTGATGACAGCTTCAGGCTGATATTCGATGTCAGCCAGCTGCACATCTTTAGGAATATCCACCAGTACCGGGCCAGGGCGGCCACTTTGCGCGATGGCAAAGGCTTCGTTTAGCGTAGCGGCCAGCTCTTGCACACTGCGCACCATAAAGCTGTGTTTGGTAACTGCCAGGCTTAAACCTAATACATCAATTTCCTGAAAGGCGTCAGTGCCCATCACCGCCTGTGACACCTGACCGGTAATGGCCACTACCGGCACCGAGTCCAGCATAGCATCAGCCAGCGAGGTGATTAAATTAGTGGCACCCGGGCCAGAGGTAGCCATGCACACGCCTACCTTGCCGGATGCGCGGGCATAGCCGATAGCCGAAAAGGCGCCGCCTTGCTCATGCCGGCACAGGTAATGTTTTACCGTGCTTTGGTATAAGGCATCGTAGATAGGCATAATGGCACCGCCGGGGTAGCCGAAAATGGTATCGACCCCGTGTTGTTGCAGCACCTTAAGTACCAATTCTGCGCCTTTCATTTTGTGTATCCTTGTTATGCTAAACCGCTTTTTTCAAGGCCCGGAAACGACAAAACCCCCGGTCCTTGCGGAGCGGGGGTTTTGTTGGAATTCGCTTTTTACGCTACTTTTGTTCCAAAACACCGCCCCCGCGGAGATTAATAATCACCACGACCACGAGGACAATAATGTTCAGAACAGCAGCTAAACGCATTTTATGATTCTTACTTATTTACTTGGTTAAAAATCGTTTTAGTTATGTTGATCTGTCATGCAGATCGAATTGCTATTAGAAATAGCCGTCTATCAGTCTGAAGTCAACAGATTTTTGTCATTAGCTAAAAAATAGTCAATTTGCACCCGATACGATAGGCAACGTACACTTAAGCTATTCGTTACCCTGCGTGGTGGCCTGTGGATCAGTTAGAGCTGTTTGACCTGCCCAACCCTTGTGTCGGTGTCTGCCAAAGCAACAGCCGAGGTTACTGCATTGGCTGCCTGCGCTCGCGCGATGAACGCTTTAACTGGCACCAAAAACCGGTGGAAGAGCGTGCCCACATTCTAAAGCTGCTGGCACAGCGCCGGGCGCGGCTTAATGCTAAAGCGAAAAAAGAGCATGACGCACCGCAAAGCGGTGAGTCACTGGATCTGTTTTAACCAAGCTAGGCTTTTTTAATTAAACCGATCAAAAACAGCAGCACCACAGCGCCAACGGTTGCCGTAATCAGCGAACCGACTAAACCATAAGAGGCCAGCCCCACCGCACTAAATAAAAAGCCGCCAATAAAGGCGCCAACAATACCCACCACCATATTGCCCAGCAAGCCAAAACCGCGGCCCTTCATAATGGTGCCGGCCAGCCAGCCTGCGATAGCGCCGATAATTAAAAACATAATAAAGTTCATCGCCATTCCCCTTTTGTTATTGGTTAACCCAAGACAGCGGGTTAGCTAAAGCCTAGCGATAATGTGCAGAATTGCCAGCACAATAACTTCGCTGTGAGGTAGTCTGCAACACCCTAATATTATTTTTAATAACACTATTTTAAAAAGCAGCTTTGCCATTAAATTTTATTTCAAGTTTGTTTCCTTGCAGATATGATGCACAAGGTAATGGGTACTAATGAGTTGTTATATGAAAACTCAGCAGAAGCTGTTACAACTACTATTTATGCTAAGGAATTGAAATGAATTGGAATTTAGACAAAAAAGCTTTAACTTTTCTGATGGCTGGTGTTGCGGCGTCTCTAATTACCGGGTGTGCAACAACGTCATCTAAAGTGGTTGAAACGCCCACTGTTGCCAGCTATGGCACCAGCTACAGTGGTGCAAAAAGTAAGTTGGTAATTGGCCAGTTTGTTAACCGCTCTAACTTTCAAAACGGTATTTTCTCAAATGGCGTGGATATGCTGGGCAATCAGGCCAAAACGACCTTGATTAGTCACTTACAGCAAACCAATCGCTTTAGTGTGATGGACCGCGATAACATGCAGTTGTTGTCTGGTGAGGCTGGCTTGTCTGGCGTACAACAGTCAATCAAAGGTGCGCGTTATGTGGTTACTGGTGATGTCACCGAATTTGGCCGCAAATCAATCGGTGACAAACAGCTGTTTGGTTTACTGGGTAAAGGTAAATCGCAAATTGCCTACTCGAAAGTGACGTTAAATGTGGTTGACGTCACCACGTCTGAAGTCGTGTATTCAGTGCAAGGTGCTGGCGAGTACAGTTTGTCAGAGCGTGAAGTAATCGGTTTTGGCAGTACCGCAGGCTATGATGCCACGTTAAACGGCAAAGTATTAGACTTAGCTATCCGTGAAGTTGTGAATAAACTGGTGACTGGCCTCGAATCTGGTCAATGGCAAGCAGAATAGAGAACAAAAATGAAAAAACTATTTTGTATAGCGATACTGGCGTTGTCCGTATCAGCGTGTAAAACCACAGAGCCGTTGTACTACCACGGCGCTTACAACCAGGCGGTGTATGCTTATTTCAAAGCAGAAGACACCACGCTGGAAGAGCAAATCAATATCCTGCAACAAACAATACAGGCGGCTGCTAACGCAGGTAAACCGGTTGCACCGGGTGTGCATGCTCATCTTGGGCTGTTGTATTTCGATACTGGTAATGCCGATTTAGGTAAACAGCATTTCGAGCAAGAAAAGGTGCTGTTCCCGGAATCAGTTAAGTACCTAGACTTTTTATTAACGTCGCGGCAAGGAGCCTGATATGAACTGGTTAAAATTTTGCCTGACAGGGGCTGTTGTTGTTCTGGCGGGCTGCGTCAGTGCGCCACCAGCACATGATTACACCGCATTTCGAAATGCTGATCCGCATTCTGTGCTGATATTACCGCCTATCAACAATACGGTGGAGGTGATTGCGCCGTATAGCCTGATGTCTCAGGTGCATCAGCCGATCGCTGAGTCGGGCTATTATGTGTTTCCTGTCGCGTTGGTTAATCAGACGTTTCGCAGTAATGGCCTGACGGAAGCCTCAGACATTCATGCAGTGCCGTTTCAAAAAGTGCATGAGATTTTTGGCGCCGATACTGGCCTGTACATGACTATTGAGGAATATGGCACCAGCTATGTTGTACTGTCGAGTGAAACGGTGGTGAAAGTCTCTGCCACTCTGGTTGATTTGCGCTCTGGTGTGGTGCTGTGGCAAGACACAGCACGCGCTTCTTCAGCGGAACAGCGCGGTAACAGCGGTGGTGGTTTAGTAGGGATGTTGGTAGAAGCGGCACTAAATCAGATTATTGAAACCGTTACTGATCGCGGTTTTGATATCGCGGCTATCAGCGCTAACCGTTTACTTTATGTCGAAGATCATAACGGCTTACTGTACGGCCCGAGGTCGCCAAAATATGGTCAGCCAGTGCCTAGCGAAAAGAAAAAGTAGTAACATCGGGTAGACTGAAATAGCGGGGCTTAAGCCCCGCCTTTTTAGCTACGCAACAGCTCTAGTTCCTGCTCGTTCAGTGCGCGATACTCCCCCTCGGCCAAATCATCCGGCAACTGCAGGCCGCCAATTTTCTCGCGGTGTAGCCGCATCACTTTATTACCGATAGCAGCGAACATACGTTTTACCTGATGGTAGCGGCCTTCATGAATAGTCAGCAGCGCCTCATTTTCGGCAACGATCTCAAGTTCAGCGGGTAGGGTGGCGGTTTTTTCGTTGCGTAGCATTACGCCTGCAGCAAATTGCTGCACCGCCTCTGCCGGGATAGGGTCTGCCGTCCAGACGCGGTAGGTTTTCGCCACATGATGCTTAGGGCTGCTGATACGATGCGACCACTGGCCATCATCGGTGATCAGCACTAAGCCGGTGGTATCTAAATCAAGCCGGCCAACGGTGTGCAGCCGCTCGACTAAGGGTTCGTCGAGCAGGGTGAATACGGTGTTATGGTCCGGATCGTCAGTCGAGCAGACATAACCCTCGGGCTTGTGCAGCATAAAATAGCGCAGGCCCAGCAGTTTTAGTGGTTCGTCATCCAGGCACACTTCATCAGTGTCTTTTAACTGCAGCGCCGGCTGTTTTACGATTTGCTGGTTTACGCTGACTCGCTGTTGCTTAATCACTTTACCGGCCTGGCTGCGGGTCAGGCCGGTGCAGTCGCATATAAATTTGTCTAAACGCATACATCACCTATTTATGTTGCGCGTAGTGTAACCATTTTAAGGCGAGCAGTCGCTATTTTACTGCGTTAGCGCCGAGACAATAAAGTTCGGGTTGCGCAGGTTTTCCCGTTGATACACCTGGCTTGCAATGCCGTCAAACGTTACGCTGGCGCCGGCCTCCCGTGCAATAATATGGCCGGCGCCGGTGTCCCATTGCATGGTTGGCCCAAAGCGCGGATAAACATCGGCAGCGCCTTCAGCAACCAGGCAAAACTTTAACGAACTGCCCACCGGCACCATATCGTGCTTGGCAAATTGCTGCAGATAACCGGCTAAGTCGGGGCTGGGGTGGCTGCGGCTGCCCACAACCCGCACGGTATCGCCGGGTGTGGCTACCGAAATGGCCTTGCTAGTGGCGCCTTGTTTTAAAAACGCGCCCTGGCCTTTAGCGGCGTAGTAGGTTTTATTCAGCACCGGCGCATGAATAACGCCCAGTACCGGCTCGCCGTTTTCGATCAGTGCAATATTTACCGTGAACTCACCGTTGCGTTTAATAAACTCTTTGGTGCCATCCAGCGGGTCTACCAGCCAGTAGCGCTGCCAGGTCTTTCGGATATCCCAGCTGATATCGGCTGCTTCTTCTGACAATATCGGCAGCTCAGGCGTTAGTACTGTTAACGCTTTAACAATCAGCTGATGTGCGGCTAAATCGGCTGCGGTCAGTGGTGAGTCATCAGCCTTGCCGGTGATATTAAAGGCGGCGTTATCTTGCTGATATACCGCCAGGATCGCCTGACCGGCTTGTTCGGCGATATCGATAATGGCGGGTAAATAATTCATCAGATAATGTTCCTTTCTTTCAGCAATGCCAGCAATTGCTGCACACTATCTTGCAGCGAGGTCACTGAGGTATCCAGCACCAAATCGGCTACTTCCGGCGCCTCGTACGGGTCGGAAATGCCGGTAAAGTGGCTAATTTCACCGGCACGGGCTTTTTTATACAGGCCTTTTACATCGCGCTGCTCGCACACTTCCAGCGGCGTGGCGATATGCACTTCAATAAACTTTCCCGCTGGAATAAAGCTTTTTACCAGCGCGCGCTGATTACGGTAGGGCGATATAAAGGCACTTAATACCAGTAAGCCAGCGTCGACCATTAAGCCGGCGACAGCACCGACACGGCGCAGGTTTTCGGTTCTGTCCTGTGCGCTAAAGCCTAAATCAGCACACAAGCCATGGCGCACGTTGTCGCCATCGAGCAAATAGGTGTGCTTGCCTTGTGCGGCTAACGCCTGCTCCAGCGCATTGGCGACAGTCGATTTGCCCGAGCCGGATAGGCCGGTAAACCAGATCACTGCGCTTTTATGGCCAAATAGCGCCTCGCGGCTTTGCGCATTAATGTCGTGTTGTTGCCATTTAATATTGTTTGCGTTCATGCAATTGCTTCACTTAAAACGGATAAATCAGCGGCAGAAAAATCAGCACTACCGACGAGTATGCCAGGGCCATCGGCACGCCCAGACGAATATAGTCTTTTAGCTGATAGTTACCGGCCGAATACACCATCAGGTTAGTCTGATAGCCAAAAGGCGAGATAAAACTGGCTGAGGCGCCAAAGGCCACTGCCATAAAAAACGGCACCGGATCAACGCCTAAGTTCTGTGCTATGGCATAGGCAATCGGGAAGGTCAGTGCGGCCGCGGCGTTGTTAGTCACCAGCTCGGTAAACATCCAGGTGGCAACAAACACCGCCACCAGGGCACCATAGGCGCCATAACCCTGTACCAAGCTAATTAAACCATTAGCAACACTGCCCGCCACGCCAGTAGCTATCATCAGCTGCGCCAAACCGATAGCCGAGCCGACAATCACCCATAGCTCAAGCGGAAAACGGTTTTTTATCTCGTTAATGCTAACCGCGCCACCAGCGACATAAAGCATGAGTATTACCGGCAGGCTTTTAATTAATGGTACCAGCTCCAGCACCGACAGGGTCAGTGCCAGCGCAAAACTGGCCAGCACCCAATGGCTGCGCTTTTTCGGTAAGGGTGTGGCAATAGATAGTCCGTTAACGTAGATAAATTCCTGATTTAACTGATGTTGGCCGGGGAAGTGTTTTCCGACAGATAAAATAAGTACATCGCCGGCGTGCAGCACCAAATCGCCCAGCCCACCCTGTAAGCGCTCATGGCCGCGGCGCACTGCTATCACCACGGCATCATATTCATGGCGAAAACGAATTTGCTTTAAACTTTTCCCGACTAAGCGCGAGCTATAACTCAGCACGGCTTCGAGCAGCTCGCCCTGGTGCTCGTCGCGGCGCAGCAGCTCAAGGCCGGGAAATTGTTGCAAACGTGATACGGCGTCTAAATCACCGACAAAGCGCAGTTCATCGCCGGCAGCGATAATCGTATCGGGTGTTACGGGGCACAGGCGTTCCGGGCCGCGCTGAATTTCAGCCAAAAACAACGCTTGCAGCTCACGTAGCTGGTTTTGCTCTACGGTTTTACCAATTAATTGGCTGTCGGCTCGTACATGCGCGGTTAAGTAGTAGGGTGTGGTTTGCTCAACGTTTTTACTGTTATCTGGCAGCCAGTGACTGCCTATCACCAGTACAATAATACCGGCGGCGAGCACCAGGGCACCGAGCAGGGTAAAGTCGAAAAAGCCCAGGGCAGGCTGGCCGCTTTGTTCAACAAAACCGTTAACGATTAAGTTAGTGGAGGTGCCGATTAGCGTTAACATGCCGCCTAAAATGGCGCTGTAAGATAACGGCAACAGCAACTTCGACGCCGCAAAGTGGTTATGATGCCTAAGCGACGACATTAAGGTAGACACCACCGCGGTGTTGTTAATAAAGGCCGACATAAAGGCGCTGGATAAGCTAAGCCGGGCGATAACACTGGCCAGGCGCTTGCCGGCAAAACCGCGACTTAACCAGCTGACTAATTGCGACTTTTCAATGCCAATAGACACTAATAGCAGCAAAAGTAGCGTAATTAGTGATGGGTTGGCGAAATTTTCCAGTGCTTTGTTCAGTGGTAACCAGCCGACCAAATAGCTAAGCAACAGGGCGCCGCCAAACCATAGCGCCGGTGAGCGTTTACTGAAGATCAGTGCCGCTACCAGCGCCAGCAGCAGCAGGATCACGCCATACTGCTGATATGCCATCAGGCTTTGCCCTTCAGTAGCTCACGCACATCCTGCGCTCCCCAGTGCGGGAAGTGTTTGCGGATCAGTGCATTTAACTCCAGCTCAAAAGCGCTGATGTCGGCCGCGACCGGTTTTTCTTCTGCCAGCACGTTCTGGATAATACCGGCCGCTACAGTGGCATTGGTCAGACGGTCAATCAGAATAAAATTACCGGTACCGGGCTGGTTTTTAAAGGTGTCCAGCGGCTGGGTTTCAGTCAGTTCCAGCTCAACCAGCGCAATGTCATTCATTGCTACCTGCTCAGCGGCCTCCTGTGCCAGCGTATTCACGTTTACCTTGTGGTTTAGTCGGTTAATGCTGACACTGCTTTTGCGTGTCGCCAGTTTTAAGTCATACAGCCGGCCGGTTTGCAGCGGTTGATCGTTAAACCACACCAGATACGCCAGTGCGCGGTTAGTCAGGTTAACGCTTTCATCTGACGGCACCAGCCAGTCGCCACGGCTGACATCAATTTCATCATTCAGCGTGACTGTGATGGCCTGGCCGGCAATGGCAGAGGGCTGCTCACCCTCGAAAGTGACAATGTGTTTAATGCTGCTTTTTTTGCCTGATGGATAGGCGGTGACTGTCTGGCCTACCGCTAAGCGGCCGCTGACTAAGTTACCGGCAAAACCACGGAAGTTCAGATCTGGCCGGTTAACATACTGCACCGGAAAGCGGGTCGCTGCGCCGCCACGCTGCGGTATCGGTAAGGTTTCCAGCAGCGGTAGCAGGGCAGTGCCGCTGTACCAGGGCATATTAGCCGACAAACTCAGAATGTTCTCGCCTTTCAGGGCGCTAATCGGCACCACGTCAACAGTGGATACCTGCAGCTGGGCCATTAACGCCTGCACATCCTGCTTAATGGTGTTGTAGGTCGCTTCGCTGTAGCCAACGATATCCATTTTGTTCACCGCCACAACTAAATGCTTAATGCCCAGCAAGGAACAAATAAAGCTGTGGCGGCGGGTTTGTGTTTGTACGCCATATCGGGCGTCAATCAGCAATATCGCCACATCGGCGGTAGAAGCGCCAGTGGCCATATTGCGCGTGTATTGCTCATGGCCCGGTGTGTCGGCCAGAATAAATTTGCGCTCTGTGGTAGAAAAATAGCGGTAAGCCACATCTATGGTAATACCTTGTTCGCGTTCGGCCTGCAGGCCGTCTACCAGCATCGCCAGTTCCAACTCGCCATCGCTGTTGCGGCCTTTATGGTCGCGCTTAAGCGCATCCAGCTGATCGTCGTATAACTGTTGGCTGTCGTGCAGCAGGCGGCCAATTAGGGTGCTTTTGCCGTCGTCGACACTGCCACAGGTTAGTACCCGCAGCAGGCCTTTATCCTGATGCTGCTGCAGATAGCCGCGGATACCTAAGTTGTTTAGCTGCTCGTTTAACGAGGTAACAGTTGCTGACATTAGAAATAGCCCTCGCGTTTCTTCAGTTCCATACCTGATTGATCCTGATCGATCACCCGGCCCTGGCGCTCCGATGTGCGGGCGCGCAGCATTTCTTCAACGATGCCCTCCAGCGTATCGGCGGTCGACTCAATAGCGCCGGTCAGTGGGTAACAACCCAGCGTTCTGAAGCGCACCGATTTCATTTGTGGCACTTCGCCCGGCTCCAACGGCATGCGCTCGTCATCTACCATGATCAGGGTGCCGCTACGCTCTACCACTGGCCGGGGTTTGGCCAAATAAAGTGGCACTATATCGATGTTTTCCTGCAGGATATAAAGCCAGATGTCGAGCTCTGTCCAATTCGACAGCGGAAACACACGGATACTTTCGCCTTCGTTAATGGCACCGTTGTATAAATTCCACAGCTCAGGCCGCTGGTTTTTTGGATCCCAGCGGTGGTGTTTATCACGAAACGAATACACCCGCTCTTTCGCGCGCGACTTTTCCTCGTCGCGGCGAGCACCGCCAAAAGCCGCATCAAAGCCGTACTTATTCAGCGCCTGCTTTAAACTTTGCGTTTTCATGATATCGGTGTGTTTGGCGCTGCCATGCACAAAGGGGTTAATGTTCATCGCTAACCCTTCCGGGTTTTTGTGCACCAGCAGTTCAAAGTTGTACTCTTTGGCTAAGCGGTCGCGAAATTGAATCATTTCGCGAAACTTCCAGTTGGTATCGACATGCAGTAATGGGAACGGAATTTTGCCCGGTGCAAAGGCTTTACGGGCCAAATGCAGCAGTACTGATGAGTCTTTACCGATTGAATACAGCATGACCGGCTTTTTAAATTCAGCCGCCACTTCACGGAAGATGTGAATGCTTTCCGCTTCTAGTTGCTGCAGGTGTGACAAGGTGCCTGTTAATGCAGACATAGTGTGATCCTCATTCCATCTGAGTAATGGCCTGGCTAAATACCGCTGTTTGCGGCCTTTGGCCAAACCAATGTAAGTCCTGCTGCAAGCTTACCACTTCGCCTATAACGAGCAAAGCGGGTGAGCCCAGCTGGTGCTGATTAATTAAGCCGGCCAGTTGTGCCAAGGTGCCGGTCACAATTCGCTGCTCGGGCCGGCTGCCGTTTTCAATAATGGCTACCGGCGTGCTGGCGCTGCGCCCGGCGTTAATCAACTGCTGCTGAATATGTGCCGCTTTCATCAGGCCCATATAAATCACCAGCGTTTGGTTGGCTTTGCTCATGCTGTGCCAGTCGGGTTCGCTGCCATCCGGCCGGCAATGGCCGGTAACAAACTGCACGCTCTGTGCATAATCGCGGTGCGTCAGTGGTATACCGGCATAGGCGGCACAGCCAGCCGCCGCGGTAACACCCGGTACTACCTGAAAGGCAATGTTATGCGGCAACAGAGCCTGAATTTCTTCACCGCCGCGGCCAAAAATAAAGGGGTCACCGCCCTTTAAGCGGCAAACTTTTTTACCGGCCAGGGCTAAGTCAATTAATAGCTGGTTCGTATCCTGCTGTGGCACTGAGTGCGCGCCGGCTTTTTTGCCGACGCAAATACGCTCGGCATCGCGGCGCACCAAGTCCATAATTTGCGGCGATACTAAGTAGTCGTATACCACCACATCGGCTTGCTGCATCAGCTGCAGTGCTTTTAGTGTTAACAGCTCCGGATCGCCGGGGCCGGCACCGACTACATACACTTCGCCAGCCTGGCTTTGTGGCTGCTCTAACATAGCGTGCAGGCGCTGCTCGGCGCTTTGCAGCTGATTGGCCTGCACATCGCGCACTACGTCAGAGTCGAATACCTGCTCCCAAAACTGCCGGCGGGCAGCAAAGCCGCGTATTTTGGCCTTAACCTGGTCACGAAAGCGGCCGACCAATTGCGCCAGCGGGCCTAAATGCTGTGGCAGTAAGGCTTCGAGCTTTTCACGCAACCTGCGGGCTAATACCGGTGCAGTGCCAAAGCTGGAAATGGCAATTAATATCGGGCTGCGATCGATAATCGACGGGAAGATAAAGCCACACTTGGGCTGGTCGTCCACCGTGTTCACCAGCATATTACGCGCTGTGGCGGCGTCATATACAGCCGCGTTAACTGCATCGTTATCGGTAGCGGCAATCACTAACAATTTGCCATCCAGCAGCTCTGGCGCAAAATAGCCGTTAATCAGCTGCGCTTTGCCTTCGTGCTGCCATTGAATAAACTCTTCGGCAAAATCCGGTGCTACCACGGTTAGCCTGGCGCCGGCACTTAACAGCGTACCCGCTTTACGCAGCGCTACCGAGCCGCCGCCAACAATCAGCACCGGTTTATCGGTTAACTTTACAAATAAGGGTAAATACTGCACAACGGCTCCGGCACCACAGATACTGGGACTTAACTCTAGCTTATGTCGGGCAGAATAGCCGTCTGCATGGCTTTAATAAAATAGTTAATTACGCTCAGATATAACTAAAAGGAATTAATGACGAGTTTGGAATAAGAGGCTACAGATCAGAGATAAAAAAACGGCAACCGAAGTTGCCGTCAAAGCTACAGAGAGAGTGAAGCTAAAGGGGTTAACGTAGCTCGCGCTGTTAACGATCACTGCGCGAGCGTTGTTTAACTGACGGTTAGTTACGGATCATATAGTCAAAGGCACCTAAAGCGGCGTTAGCACCAGAGCCCATGGCAATGATAATTTGCTTGTACGGTGCTGTGGTGGCATCGCCGGCAGCAAATACGCCGGGCACTGAGGTTTGGCCGCGCTCGTCGACGATGATCTCGCCGCGGGGTGACAGCTCTACTGCGCCACGCAACCATTCAGTGTTGGGCACCAAACCAATCTGTACAAAGATACCGGCCAGTTCGACATGTTTGGCCTCACCGGTTTTTCGGTCGGTGTAGTTAAGGCCGGTTACTTTGTTGCCATCGCCGGTCACTTCGGTGGTCTGCGCTTCAGTGATGATGGTGATATTGCCCATAGAGTTGGCCTTTTTCACCAGCACGGCATCGGCGCGCAGCTCGGCAGCAAACTCCAGCACGGTAACGTGTTCAACAATACCGGCTAAGTCAATCGCGGCTTCAATACCTGAGTTACCACCACCGATAACGGCCACTTTTTTGCCTTTAAACAGCGGGCCGTCACAGTGCGGGCAGTAGGCCACACCTTTACCACGGTATTGCTGCTCGCCTGGTACGTTCATTTCGCGCCAGCGGGCACCCGGGCTTAAAATCAGCGTTTTACTTTTCAACACGGCACCGTTTTGCAGTTCAAGCTCAACTTTGTCACCTTTGCTTAGTTTAACGGCGCGCTGGTTGTTCATAATATCGACGTCGTATTCACGCACATGGGCTTCTAAACTGTTTACGAGTTTTGGGCCTTCGGTGTACTTCACCGAAATAAAGTTTTCAATACCCACGGTGTCGGCAACCTGGCCGCCAAAGCGTTCAGCGACAATACCGGTGTTTAAGCCTTTACGGGCGGCGTAAATAGAGGCAGCTGCACCGGCCGGGCCACCACCAACAACCAGCACGTCGAAATCCGCTTTGTTTTTCAGTGCCTCGGCCTGGCGTTTTTCGGCGTTAACGTCGATTTTCTGGATGATTTTTTCTAGCGTAATGGCGCCTTGTGAGAACAACTCGCCGTTTAAATACACCGATGGTACTGCCATGATGTTTTTCGCCGCCACTTCGTCCTGGAACATGGCACCGTCAATCATCACGTTAGTAATGTTTGGGTTTATTGCTGACATAATATTCAGCGCCTGCACCACTTCCGGGCAGGTTTGGCAGCTTAATGACACATAGGTCTCAAAGGCGAAGCTGCCGGGTAACTGGCGAATTTGCTCGATAATATCGGCATCCACTTTAATCGGGTGGCCACCAGAGTGTAATAATGCCAGTACCAGCGAGGTGAATTCATGCCCCAGCGGTACACCAGCAAAGGTAATTTGGGTGTCTTTCGCTACCGAGCGAACCAGCATCGCCGGGGTACGCTTGGCTGCGCTGTCGTCGCGGCGTACGCTAACTAAATCTGACAGGCTGGCAATATCGTTAGCCAGTGCGTCTACTTCTGCTGCCTTGGCGCTATCGTCTAAAGATACCACCAGCTCAACCTGCGTTTTCAGGTTCTGCAGATAAGTGTGTAATTGTTGCTTCAGGTTAGTATCTAACATAATCACTCCGTAATACGTTATTCAGATAGTGCAAAAAATATCAGGCGCAGGGGAGCGGGCTGGCGTAACGCCAGCCCGTGCAAACACAATGTATGGCAGTGGGGAAGCTGGAAACAGCTTCTTAAGACAGGAGCTGTTTGCCGCTTCCGGCACTGCAGTTGCCTGCAGTTTGCATTAAAGTTAGATCTTACCTACAAGGTCCAGTGAAGGTGCTAGGGTCTTCTCACCTGGTGTCCACTTAGCTGGGCATACTTCGCCGTCGTGGTTTGCAACATATTGCGCTGCCTGTACTTTACGGAACAGTTCAGCTGCGCTGCGGCCGATACCCAGGTCATGAATTTCAGCGACTTTGATTTCACCCTCTGGGTTAATCACGAAAGTACCACGCAGTGCTAAACCTTCTTCTTCAATCATCACACCGAAGTTACGGGTGATAGCGCCAGTTGGGTCGCCAATCATTGGGTAGTTGATTTTCTTGATAGTGTCTGACGCATCGTGCCACGCTTTGTGAGTGAAGTGGGTGTCAGTCGATACCGAGTATACTTCTACACCGATTTCCTGGAACTTAGCGTAGAAATCAGCCAGGTCGCCCAGTTCAGTAGGACATACGAAAGTGAAGTCCGCTGGGTAGAAACACACGACAGACCATTTGCCCAGTAAATCCTGATCTGAAACAGGAACAAACTTACCCTGATGGAACGCAGTAGCTTTAAATGGCTTAACTTTAGTATTGATAATAGAAGACATAGTCTTGCTCCTTTGTGTGAGTTAACAGTTCATGTTTCAACGCTGAGCAGTGTAACGCGTCAGCATGCTTTGTCAAAACGAATAAAACAAATTACTTTAATCAATTTTTGTGATTAAAACTTTATCACAGTTGTTCAGCCGGTACTTAACTATACTCTGGCATCATCATCCATCCTTTTTACGTAGCAGGAGTGTCTATGATCACCTCAATCCGCCGCGCGACCTTATTAGGCGCAACCCTTAGCCTTGCGGCCTGTCAGCCGGCAGCACTGCCCAGTGGCCAGTACTTACAACTTAACCCGGCCGAAGGCGACAAGGCCCTTAGTCTGAACTTCGAGCAAGACAGGCTGAGCGGCTTTACCGGCTGCAACCGCGCTATGGGCGGCTTCAGTGTAGATAAGGGCGAGTTAGTGGTTTCTCAACTGGCCGGCACCATGATGGCGTGCAGCGAGCAGGCGATGGCGCGCGAGCAGGCCTTTATGCAGTTTTTACAAAGTAAACCGGTGCTGAGCATGGAAGATAAGGTGTTGGTATTGCGCAAAGATGACACTGAGTACCGTTTCGTCGCGCAGCCTTAATCGGTTTTCGCGCTACTCAGGTAGCGCTCAGCCAACTGCTGATAGGTGCCATCGGCGTATAAGGTATCCAGCGCCTGTTGCAGCCGGTTTACCACATCGTCCGGTACACTTGGGTTCAGTGCCAGATAGTTGGCGCCCACAACCGATAAATCCAATACCGGCTCAACGCTGTCAATAGTTTCGTCGTATTGCGCCAGCCAGCTGGGCAAAATCAGCTCTGAGCCTATCAGCAAGTCGACTTTGCCTTGCAAAAACAGGCCAACGGCGTCGGCTTTTGCAGACAGCCCCAGCAGGTTCACGCCATGTTCAAAGCCCTGACTTTGTAGGTATAGCTCGTACACATCTCCCCGGGCGACGGCAATCACATAGCGTTTGGCCTCTGCTAAGGTGGTGGGGTTCACCTCGGGCCGGCGTTTTAAGCGATACATATTGGCTTTGGAGTGTGCCAGCGGGCCAACCCACTTAAACTGCGGCTCGCGCAGCGGATTGCGCGAAGTAGAATACAGCGCGCCGCTAGCGTCCTTTAACGTGGTTTCATAAGCGCGCAGCCAGGGCATCAGCGCAAAGTCACAGCTAAGCCCGGCTTGCTGGCAGCTTAACCGCACCAACTCAGTGTTAAGGCCGGTAATGGTATCGTCCTGCACATAACTGTAGGGCGGAAAATGCTCGGTATACAGATTCAGCTGCTGCGCCAGCGCTGCCGAGACCAGCCAGCAATTAGCCAACACTAAGCTGCAAAGAGTTTTTACCATGCCATCACCTGCTGCCACACTACTCACAAAGACTATGGCAGAGGCGTAGCAAAAGTGACAAGGGTTTTAACCGATTAAAGTGGGCTAAATACCATCACCGTCCATATGCAGGCCGCATTCGCGGCCAAAGCCGTTAAAGCGGGTGTCTTCTTCGCTCATGCCCAGCTCTAATTTGCGGGTGGAATGCGTATCACCGACCGACACATAGCCCTGCTCCCACAGCGGGTGGTAACTTAAGCCGTGCTCTTTTAAGTAATAAAACACGTCCTTATTGCTCCAGTCGATTATCGGCTGAATTTTCACCACGCCACGGCTAATTTCGACAATATCTTTATCGGCGCGGGTACTGCTTTGGCTGCGGCGCAGGCCGGTAAACCAGCTGCCGACGTTCAGTTCCTGCAAAGCGCGCTGCATGGGCTCAACTTTATTCAGCTGGTTATATTGTTTAATGCCCTCAGCGCTTTGCCACAATTTACCGAAACGCGCTTCCTGCCAGGCCGGGCTAACCGCTGCGCGGTACACTTTCAGGTTTAACTTGAGCTGCTCGGTTAACTGATCAATAAACTGATAGGTTTCCGGGAACAAATAACCGGTATCGGTTAACACTACCGGGATATCCGGTTGTTGCTGTGTCACCAGATGCAGCATCACCGCCGCCTGAATACCAAAGCTGGAGCTTAGCATCGGGCTTTGTGGCAGGTTATTAAGTGCCCAGTGCACGCGCTCAGCCGCGCTGAGCGGTGTCAGCATATGGTTAATCTCAGCCAGCCAGCGCTGCTGGGTGGCGGCATCCTGCTGCAGAATGTTGCGATAATCGGTGTGGGCGATTTTAGCTGTGGAAGTCATCTTTTGGCACCACTACCGGTTTTACCACACCGGCCCTTATAACAAAATCACCAAAACCTTCATCGGCATTACGCTCTGTGGCCCAGCGGCCAATTAAGCCATCCAGGGTAGCTAAAATGTCGGCTTCACCGACGTTATCCAGCAGCAGGCGTGGAATACGCGTGCCCTCACGATTACCGCCTAAATACAGGTTGTATTTACCCGGCCCACGGCCGACTAAGCCTACTTCGGCCAGCATGGCACGGCCACAACCATTCGGGCAGCCGGTAACCCGCAATACGATATGCTCGTCGGGTAGCTGATGTTTAGCCAACAGGGCTTCGGTTTTGGTTACCAGCTCTGGCAGGTAACGCTCGGCTTCGGCCATCGCCAGTGGGCAGGTCGGGAACGACACGCAGGCCATCGAGTTTTTGCGCTGCTCACTGTGGCTATCATCAATTAAACCATGGGCGCGGGCGATAGCTT
The DNA here is from genome assembly GCF_039871805.1 of Rheinheimera fenheensis. Lineage (NCBI taxonomy): Bacteria > Pseudomonadati > Pseudomonadota > Gammaproteobacteria > Chromatiales > Chromatiaceae > Rheinheimera > Rheinheimera fenheensis. The sequence continues at coordinate 91,824 of NZ_JBDPJM010000010.1, read as the reverse complement.
CAATCTCGGCTTTTTGTGCTGCCGGCACGCCGGCAATGATCAGGTTCTGATTGGCTGTCATGCGCAAATCGCCCTGATGGATGGCGGCAATTTTCGCCAGACCGGTTTTTAACGGCTTGCCGGGGAAATCCAGAATACGGCCGTTTTCAATAAACAGCGTTAAATGCTGTTTACCGTCAATACCCTCAACCCAGCCGATACGATCGCCGCGGCTGGTAAAGCCGTAAGGCCGCACCGGTTCAAAGGCCACGCCGGTGCGTGCTTCCACTTCAGCGCGAAACGCATCAAGGCCGATACGGTCGATAGTATATTTGGTTTTGGCGTTTTTCCGGTTAGCGCGGTTGCCGTAATCACGCTGCACGGTGACCACATGCTCGGCCACTTTCAGCACATGTTCCAGCGGAATATAGCCTAAGTCGTCTGCCATGCGCGGGTAAGTGGCGGTATCACCCCAGGTCATGGCCAGGCCGGCGCCCACTAATACGTTAAAGCCAACCAGCTGGCCCTTTTCGGCCACCGCGACAAAGCTTAAATCATTGGCATGCACATCAATGTCATTGTGCGGCGGTATCACCACGGCCGTTTTAAACTTACGCGGCAGATAGGTGTCACCTAAAATGGGTTCCACTTCGGTGGTCTCAATTTTTTCTTCATCCAGCCAGATTTCGGCATAGGCGCGGGTTTTTGGTAGTAAATGCTCACTGATTTTCGCCGCCCACTGATAGGCCTGTTGGTGCAGCTCAGACTCTACAGGGTTCGAGGTACACAGCACGTTGCGGTTTACATCACCGGCGGTGGCGATAGAGTCGATACCAATTTGATGCAGAAACTGGTGCATCGGTTTAATGTTCGGCTTTAGCACACCGTGAAACTGAAAAGTCTGGCGCGTGGTTAAGCGGATGCTGCCGTACAGTGTGCTGTCGGCAGCAAACTTATCAATTGCCAGCCATTGCTTCGGCGTAATAATGCCGCCCGGCATCCGGGCGCGCAGCATCACATTATGCAGCGGCTCCAGTTTTTGCGCGGTACGCTCGGCGCGGATATCGCGGTCGTCCTGTTGATACATACCGTGAAAGCGGATCAGCATAAAATTATCACCGTTAAAGCCGCCGGTGATTTCATCTTGTAAATCGGTCGTGATAGTGCCGCGTAAATGCTCACTTTCAGCCTTTAACCGCTCGTTATCAGACAGTGCGCCCGGTGCGACTAGCTCTGGCTTAATTGGATACTGGCTCATTAATACACATCCTTCTGATAACGTTTGGCGACACGTAATTCATCTAAATAGGTTTGCGCTTGGTCAGCTGTTTTGCCGCCGTGTTGTTGCACGATGTCGATAAGCGCCTGTTGTACGTCCTTGGCCATACGGTTGGCGTCACCACAAATATACAGATGGGCCCCGTCCTCAAGCCATTGCCACAGCTCGCTGCCGTGCGCGCGTAGTTTGTCCTGCACATAGACTTTTTGCGCCTGATCGCGGCTAAAGGCCACATTAAGCTTAGTTAATACACCGCGCTTTAAGTAATTTTGCAGCTCCAGCTGGTAGAGGAAATCCTGGGTAAAGTGCGGGTTGCCGAAAAACAGCCAGTTTTTACCGCTGGCGCCACGGGCGTCTCGTTCCTGCAAAAAGGCGCGAAACGGCGCTATACCCGTGCCGGGGCCAATCATAATCACCGGTGTGTCATCACTTTGCGGCAGGCGGAAGTTGTTATTGTGCTCAACAAAGACTTTTACCTTATCGCCCTCGGCTAACCGCTCGGCCAAAAAGCCGGACGCGCCACCCAAATGCGGCTGGCCGTAAGCATCGTAACGCACTACACCGACGGTTAAGTGAACCTCGTCTTCCACTTCGGCTTGTGATGAGGCGATAGAATACAGCCTTGGCTGCTGTTTACGCAGGGCGTCAGCCAACTGCTGCGCGCTTAACAAACCAGGGTGCTCGCGCACGATATCGATAATCTGCCGTTCGCTTAAATACGCTCGCAGTGCGGCTTTGTCTGCCGCCAGCTCGGTTAAAGCGGCATTATGGGTTGCCGCGGCATATTTTTCGACAAAGGCCGGGTACGACTGTGTCAGTTCCAGCTGGTCAGTGAGTGCCTGTTCAATGGTGAGCGTGTCGCCGGCCAGCTGCACGGGCGTATCACGTGCTATTGCCGTTAACAGCAGTAGCTCACGCACCAGCGCTTCGTCATTGCTAAAATACACGCCCAATGCATCACCCGGCTGATAGCTTAAGCCAGAGCCGGCCAGTGAAATTTCAATATGGCGTACATCTTTGGTTGAATCACGGCCGGTGATTTTCTGGTTAGTGTACAGCTCTGCCGCAAACGGGTTTTGCTTATTGTACTGGCTGACACTGCCTACAGCGGTATCACTACCTGGCCACGCAATAACCTGGGCAGAAGGCGCGGCGGATGCTTTTAGCTCCGGCTCCAGTTTAGTAATAACCTCGTTACTCCAGCTGTCTGCCTGCGCCTGATAATCCACATCTAAATCGGCTCGTGCGTGCACCGGTGTAGCACCCAGCTCGGCTAGGCGTTGGTCAAAATCCTGCGCCGTTTTACAGAAAAATTCATAGCTGGTATCACCCAGCCCCAGCACCGCATATTTTAAGCCGTTAAGTTTGGGCGCTTTTTTACTGAATAAGAAATTGTGCAAACCAATGGCATTTTCCGGCGGCTCGCCCTCACCATAGGTAGACGTTACAATCACCAGATACTGCTCGCTCTTTAGCTGAGTGGTTTTGTATTCAGCCATATCTATTACTTTAGCGGCGATACCCTTGGCCTGCGCTTGCTTGGCCAGCGCTTCGGCAACATGACGGGCATTGCCGGTTTGCGAACCAAATAAAATGGTCAGGCTGGCAGTTGCAGCGGCTTGTGCCGGTGCCGCCTGGCCTGCAACCTGGCCGGCCAGCTGGGCGCTGGCGGCCAGATAACCACTGACCCAGGCTTGCTGAATAGGGTTTAACTGGCTAACGAGGCCTTGCAGCTGCTGCACCTGCTGTTCAGATAACGGACTGGCCTGCGCCACCAACGAAGATAAAAGCATAATAGATCCTGCCACACTGGAATTGTGGGCATTTTAGCCATCTATATGTATGCCGGTAAAAGAATGGAAATCTCTTCTTTATTCCAATAAGTAATTAAAAACGGCAGTTAACCGCTGCCGCTGTCTGTAGTGATAGCCACTAAAATGACTAAAAAGTAGTGAAATCGACTAGCATAAAAAAATTTTTTTCATGTTTGTTTAAACTTTTTCATAAATAACATCGACTTAAATTTTGGCATTAAGCTTGTAACGCTAATGCGGTAATCAACAGACCCATGCTAAAAGGACAACGATGATGAAAAGCTTAATGATCGCCAGCGGTGTTGTGTTAACCAGCTTGAGCACTGCCGTGATGGCCCATGAAAACCAAAGCTGTAATATCAACTTTGATAAAGACTTAACCATTAGTAGCCATCAGGTGGTCATGCAGGACAAGGGCGCTGAGCTGTGGCGCATCAGCGACCATGGTCAGCTGTGGTTGCAAGGTAAGGCAGTAGACACTGATGCCCATACCCAAGGCTTGCTGCGTGATTATCAGGCCGGTATCCGTGCACAAACCCTGGAAACCGTGGCGCTGGTAGAGGATGCACTCGTGCTGGCAGCCGATGCCGTAAATGCCGTACTGACGGAATTAACCGGCGATACACTGGATAGCCACCCGGCATTGCAGCAGGCGTTGGATAAGATCCGCAGCACCACCGCCGGCGTGGTGGAGCGCAGTGGCGATACCATTAATGTTTACGGTAGCCGTTTTGACAGTATCGACCAGGCGTTTGGCCCGGAGTTTGAACAAGCGATTGAACAGGCAGTAACCAGTTCGATGGGCAGTGTTTTTATGATTATCGGAAAGGCCATGGCCAGCGGCGAGGGCACCTTCGAACAGCGGATGGAAGCTTTTGGCGAGCGTATGGAGCGCTTTGGTGAAGACTTAGAAGCGCGCATGGACATTCAGGCGCAGGCACTGGAGCAACGTGGTGACAGTATGTGCGCGAACCTGCAGCAACTGGATCTGCTGGAAGGGCAAATCCAACAGGCACTGCCACAGATGCAAGATTATGATTTATTTGACGTAAGTTACAACACGGCAGCGTTCAACCTGGTTGACTAACCGCTTGGGTCGTTATGTTGCTTTAGCCACGTCGTGATGTATTTGTTTATTTTGCCTCCCTGGCTTCACTTTGGCGCGCTGTGTTCATCCTGACAGCGCGTCTTTTTTTACTTCAGGCTTATTTACTGGCCGTCATGCTGCAGGTAATTAGAGCGCCTATTACGTTAAACAAACAAAATAATCCGATCACGGCGTTCACTGAGTAGCTGGCGAACAGGGCGGCAACGCCACCCATGATTAGCAGAAATAAGCCAATAACACTATTACTGACAGAGACATAGTCTGTACGGGTGTTACCAGTAGCAATATCCAATAGATAGGTTTTTCTGGCTAAGCGTACGCCACCATGGGCGATGCTAAGCACAATAAATAAAACCGGCAACGCCCACAGTGGCGCAATCAGGTTTTGTACGGGTAACAACAGCGTGGCGGCGCAACCTGCGGCACTTAGCAGACCGGCGTAAAACAGCACGGTTTTACTGTTGCGATCGGCGAGCTTACCCCACAAGGGGCCGGTCAGTGCAGTCGCCAGACTACTCGCCACCAGCAGCACGGCCAACATTTTACCGTCTGCGCTGTATTGCTGTGTCATTACTACGACAAAAGGCAATGCCAGTGCCGAGCTACTGAGCATGGCGCGGCACAGTACAAAATTACGCAGAGTGTTATCCTGTTTCAGTAAGCCAATGTTGCTCAGCGTCTGGTGCCAGGCATTCACACCACCGTCTGTCGCACCGGCATGCTCGTGAATACCTGTGAACAGCAGCGCAGCCAGTAACCATAAGGCTGCCGCTATAAACAGCAATACGCTGTAGGTCACCACAGAAGCGGTATCTAGCTGGTAAAGCGTTAGTGCACAGATGGCGGTCATGATACCGGCTATGGCTGTTGCAATGCCGCCCAGGCGCCCGCGACGGCCCTTAGGGATGGTTTTGCCCACGACGTCTTTCATGGCGACCGAATTAAAACCGCGTGCAAGGCTAAATAACAACAGCAGGCTAAGGATTGCGATCCCTGCGATATAACCCTGTAATGTCAGCGCACAGAGTGCCATGCCTGCCAATGCGACAGCCTGCAGCGCACTGCCGCCAAGCAGAAAACGTTTTCTGATGGCAAATTGCCTGACCCAGGCGCCAATCAGCAGCTGCGGCAGCATCGAGCCGGCTTCACGCAGCGGCACCAACCAGGCAATAAAACCAGCGGGCACGCCCAGAGTGGCACCTAGCCAGCTTAATACCGTTTTGGGATTGCTAATCAGGTCAGCCAGTGCGGTCAGGCTTTGCGCGATCAGTAACAAAAAAAAGTTAGCGGGCAAGGCGCTGCAAGCGGCATCGGGTATATCTTTACAGGCCCTGCCGTCATCTTCTTCAAATAACACTTGATAGGCTTTTTTCACAGTGTAAGTCTCGATAGGCTGACGGCGGTTATGTTAGTCGCGCCGACTAAAGCTGGCCCGGCGCAGTCTGTCATGCACAGCAAGCCAGGCTTCACCCTCAGGGGGCAGTTCACACCAAATACTGCCGGCACCGGCGTTATCAGCTTGATATAACCGCTGATACAAGACACTGGCATAGGCGGCAGCCTCGCCGGGCATCGCAATGCTTAGCGCTGTGCATGCGGAGGGTAATGCAGTGTAGTGCAAGATGGCGACATCTGCCGAGGCCGTTTCAGCTAACTGTTGCAGCTCGGCGCTGGTAAAACACTTAAGCGGTGTGTTGGGCTGATAATGGGCGTCCACATTGCCCGCCACTTTCACCTGATGTTGCTCGGGCTGATACACAGGTGCGTGTAACACCTTTACTAGATCTGATGCCGTGATGGGCCCTGCGCGAACAATTTGGATGCGTTCAGTGGTTAAATCGACAATAGTCGATTCCACCCCATGCTGACAAAAGCCGCCATCGAGCACGGCATCGATTTTGCCAGTTAAACCGCTGAGTACCTGCTCACAACTGGTTGGGCTAAGTTTTTTATAACGGTTTGCTGAAGGCGCCGCCACCGCCAGCTGATGTTGTTGTAGCAGCGTTAATAATGCCGGGTGGGCCGGCATACGCAAACCTATGGTATCTAAACCGCCGGTGACCACTGCATTAACATGGGGGGCTTTTTTAAGCAGCAAGGTTAATGGGCCTGGCCAGAACGCCTTGGCCAGCACCCAGGCGGTCTGTGGTATATCGCAAGCCCAATCGCTGATAGCGTCGACACTGGGTAGATGCACAATAAGGGGATGATCGGCCGGGCGGCCTTTGGCGGTAAAAATTGCCCGAACGGCGGTTGGATTAGTGGCATCTGCAGCTAAGCCGTATACCGTCTCTGTTGGCACGGCGACTAATTTCCCCTGCTGCAAGAGCTGTGCGGCCAGCGCAATATCGGTTTGCTGCTGTGCTTTAAGTACTAAGGTTTTCATGGATTACACCACTGACAATATTGTGCTTTGGCAAAGTGCTGTTCTACTGCAAAGGTGTGTTGATGTCCACAGCGCTGACAGCATGCCTGCCGTGCTTTGGTCAGGGTGCTGGGTGCGCCACAGTCTTCACAGGGTAAACCGGCAATAGCCGTGTCGGGCCAGAAGCCAGGCGTGGTACACACTGGACAGCAGCTTTGCAGACGCTCTGCTAAATTTTGCGCCGCCAGAGCTATATGCTGTCGCCGCTCTGGGCTTAAATGGGCGCGTAAATCGTAACTCAGTTGCAGCTCGCCCTGCGCTAGCTGTTCGCGGGCAAGAATGCGGCAGGTGCTGACATCAAGGGCTTTTTGCAGGTACTTACCCTGTTGCAGCAGCAAATGTTGGCCGGCGGGCACACTGGCCAGGGCGGTATCTAACTGGCTAAGTGTCTGGATCTGCCATTGCTGCGCCTGCGATGGGCCATAAAAGCGACCGGTTACCGCCCAGCCCTGGCTGAGGTGCACGCAGCAGATTAACTCCAGATTATAAGTGCCAAGGCCATAAGGCCCGGCAGAAAAGCTGCCTTCACTGCCTATGCCAATATCCAGGCCGGACAGCTCTGCGGCCAGCGCCGCTTTGCGCAGTGCGCACTCATGGGGCGACATAAAACGCGGCCGCTCGCCGGCAAAACTGCCCAGGCTGTCGGTGTCAAAGCTGTCTAGCTCTATCAGCTGCCAGCCCAGCGCCTCAACCGCCGGGGCTATGAGGGCCGCTTTTTGATGCCGGCTGAGTACGGCTGCAGTTTGGCTCATAGCGCCACCGGCTGCCAACGCTGCTGACGCCACTGCTGCATACTGCCATCGTCATTCAGCTGGTACAGATACAGCCATTGGTTATTCACCAGAGCAGCAACATCGGCAGCGCTTTGGATCACCCCGGCAATGGCCTCAGCGGGCGCCGCAATCACCACGGATAAACGCACCGGTTGATGCATCAATTTACTGCCATCATGCACCGACTGCCAGGCTAAACCGGTACGTAAGTCACCGCCGTTGCCTTCAAACACGCCAATGTGGCCAGCGACTACATTGTGCAGCAGCTTATTGCCGCTGCCATATTTTTCGGGCGCGACTACTGAGGCATAGTACTGCAGGTTAATCCAGTTGGTTACCACCATCGGCGCCGTCATAATGGTGTGCAGCAGGCTAAAGCCGGCGTCCTGGTTGGCATCGTAATCATGTAAGAAGCAGCGGCCTTGCAGGTCGAGCTCTTTCGTCAGCTGGCGCGGCGCCACAATAAAAGCAGCGTTATTGGTTAAGCCCCACTCTGGCCTGAGCTGGGCCCAGTCTTTACTGCGCAGATTGAAGAACTTCTCCAGGGCGCCAGCGGCCGGCTGTGGCCCGGCAAACTGGGTTACTCTGGCCTGACGTGCCTGCGCTGCTGCGGCTGTTAACCAGTCTCGCCAGGACGCATCTGTTGGCGCCTGATACACCTCCAGCTCGTCTGTGGTGGTGTGGTGTAAGCCGGCATAGAAGCGGGTGTCATCGCTAATAGTAATATTGTGCTGCTGCGCCAGCGAGGCGCGTACTGCCGCATCATTTAATAGCTGCGCCAGCACCTTAACGTTGACCTCGCCGGTTTGGCCGCCACAGGCGCCGCAGTCAAGCCCGGCCGCGTGTGGGTTATTGCAGGTGTCACTGCCGTGGCCAAATAAGATAACAACCGGTGCCAGCCGCTCTTTGAGCCCCATGGCGGTTAAAATGGCGGCGGCTAGCTGTGCCTGCTCTGCGCTGCTCAGCACTTGCTGGCCGTTACTGATTTGCCATTGGCTGTTATCCAGATGTTTGTTTAACGCATGGGGTGCTTGCGGGCGGAAAAAGGCCCGTTTAAGCAAGCTAAGCAGTTTAGTCGGGCCAGCGGCTTCTACCATGCCCAGGCTGGACGAGGCTAAATCGAAGCTTTGTTTCCAACCCAGATCTGGCTGGCGTGATAGCGGCGCTTCTTCGGGTTTAATCTGGCTAACAGTAAGGCTGGGGGCTAATAATCCAGGCAGTTGCGGCCGCTGCAAGCTACTGCCGGCCGTTTTATAGGCAATAGGTAAACCAAAGAAACCGGCAAACCCGAGCGTTTGAATATCGTCGTGCTGCCGCTCCAGGGCCCGGCGCATCGGCTCTGATCGCACGTCAATACAAAACGCCGCTTGCAATGCCGGCCGTTTGGGCGCGTCTTGTTGCTGCGCCTTTTGCGCGGCGCTTAATTTTGCCAGCAGTGGCTGCTGCACACTCAGCTCCAGTGCCCGCTGCCAGCACTGGCGCAGGGCCAATTGCTGCTGCAGTGTTGTCAGCTGGCCATTGACCTGCTGCGCTTGCTGTTTTAACTGGTGTAACAGGGCGTCATGCTTTTTATTGTGCGAAAGGCTGTGCTGCCACAACACCCAATCCCAGCCCAGTAGCATGTAAAGTAGTTGGCTTACTGCCTGCTGTGGCTGGCCTATGCCCTGTAACTGTTGCTGCCAGTCGAGCCAGGCTTGCCAGCCGGCCCAGCCAGACAGGCTTTGCAGCAGGGCTTCAAAATAAGCCAGTTGGCTTGGCGCATCGCTACACCAGCTGTTAAGCCAGGGAGACAACTCGGCTAACAACGCATCCGGGTCTTCTGGCAAGGTGGCAAACAGCGGCGTTAAGCCGGTACCGGTCAGTACCTGTAAGCCCTTATCATGCCGTACCACGCTCAGCCAGCTATGATAAGCATGGTGTTCACTGTCGGCGTCGACACTAAAGCGTTCCGGGTACTGATGATACAGCGCCAGAAACTGGCTTAGCTGCTGCACGATCAATTGCGGCCAGGGTAGGGTCCGTGTTTTACCTTGCTGTGCTGCCATCCGCTCTGCCAGCCGCTGCCAGCGCGTTAGTGTAACCGGTTGCGACAGTGCGGCTACAGCCTCATCGGTACTCATTGTTAGGCCATGCTCGCTCAGTGCCTGTTGTAAGTGCGTTGGTTGAATTTGTTGCTGCCATTGGCTTAAGTACCACTGCGCGCTCATTAAACAGTCGGTTCCCGCCAATAGTTGCTGTTCGGCACACACTGCGGCAAACGGCTGCTGCCGCTTTGGCCACCAGGGGTTGACGGCAATCAGCTGATCCAGCGGCCACTGCGGCGCTATCTGGCTGGCGGCGCGTTCAATCAGTGCGCTCAGGTTGTGCTGTGGTACGTGATGTTGAGATAAGGCGCTCATTTTACCTCCTGCAGCGTGTCTTGCTCGGATACGACGGCTTGCTTTTGCTGATAGGGCCAGATTTGCAGCGTAATACGGGTGGCCCATTCGTCCAGATAGCCACCGGCATTGAGCCAGATAAACAGCTTGTTCAGTTGCTTTTGGTGACTTTGATAGCGCAGTAGTATTGCCAGGACAAATAAGCCGGCAAAGGCGGTGCTGGCAATGATATCTGCCAGGTTGTTAACAGCGACCGGTGTGGGCATGACATTGCGCAGTAGGGTCTTCAGGCTGAAGTACAGTGCCAGTAAACCCAGGGCATAAGCCAGTGCTAATAAAAGCCGCGCTGGCCTGCGGCTGTCGGCCCGGCAAAGTGATGGTACCAGCAGCACGCTTATTGCCAGCACCAGTAACACAGCGCTGCTTAAGCTCGTCAGTGGTAATACCAGCTGTACCAGATAGACCAGGCCGGTCGATAGCAGCAGTGCCAACAGCCAATGCCGGGCCGCTGGGTTGGTTTTGCCGGCCAGCTGCGCGGCCAGATAATGATTAACCGCATTACCGCTGTGTAAAAAAGCATAGGCTTTGTAACAGGAATGGGCTAACAGGTGTAGTAGTGCCAGGGTATAGAGCCCCAGCGCGATTTCCACCAGCATCAGGCCCATCTGCGCTACCGTAGACCAGGCCAGGCGCACTTTAATGCTGATGCGGGTGGTCATAATCAGTGCTGCCAGCAAGGTGCTGCAAAGTGCCGCCGCCAACAGTAAACTGCTGGCCAGGCTGCTGTACGCCAGCACAGGTGCAAATAACAGCAGCAAGATACCGCCCAGGTTGATAATGCCGGCATGCAGCAGCGCCGATACCGGCGTTGGCGCTTCAACCACTTGTATTAACCAGCCATGTAAGGGTAGCTGAGCACATTTGAGCAGCGCCACCAGCACCAGCAGCAGCGCAGCGCCATGTAGCAGCCAGTTTCCGGCTTCAGTTGTCGACACCATAGTCGTCATTTCGCTGATATTGGCAGTATCAAACTGCAGATACAGTAAGGTGAAGGCCAGAGCCAACAAGGCCTCACTTAAGCGGGCGCTGAGTGCTTTTTTGTGCGCAGCCAGCTGAGCGCGTGGCCGCTCGGGGTAAAACAGCAGCAATTGCTGCAGCGCCAGGCTTATCGCCACCCAGCCCAGCCAAAACAGCACTAGATGATTACTTAGAAGGGTAAATACAACCGCAGCCAGCGTTGCCGCCAGTGCTCGCATAAAACGGCCTTTGTCGGCTTCTCCGGCCAGCGCGGTGGCACTGTAGCGCCAAATCACCACCGCGAGCAGGGCAATCAGGGCCAGCAGGACCAGTTTAAACAGACTCAGACTAAAAAACATGGTTCGCCTACCTTGGGTCATTCGACACTGGCGGTATTGTGCTCAGCTGACTAACATAAGTAAAATACATAATTAATTTATAAACGTTCACTAAAAAAGAACTATGAGCCGGCTAAATTACCATCATTTATATTATTTCTGGCAGGTAGCCAAAGGCGGCAACCTAACGGAAACCGCGCAGCGGCTGCATGTGTCGCAATCGGCGTTGTCGGCGCAAATCAAGCAGTTAGAGCAAAGCATGCAGGTGCAGTTATTTCGTCGCGAAGGCCGCAAGCTGGTGCTGACGGACAGCGGTTATCAGACGTTAAAATACGCCGAAGATATTTTTAGCCGGGGCGCTGAGCTTGAACAGTTACTGCAGCAGGGCATGCAACCGCAGCGCAGCCCCGTCCGCATTGGCGCCCTGGCAACGATGTCACGTAACTTTGTTGAAAGTTTTATCGCGCCGCTGTTGGCTACCCCGCAAGCCCGCTACAGCCTGTTATCGATGAACCAAACGGCGTTATTAAACGCCCTTGCCAGCCATCAGTTAGATTTGGCCTTAACGAATGTGGCCGTGCAGGGTAATGACAGCCAGTTATGGCAGTGTCGCTTATTAGCGCGCCAGCCTGTGGCAGTTATTGGGCCGCCAGGGCGTGATCCGGCCGCTAGCCTCAAAGCCTACCGCCAACAGCGCTGGGTGCTGCCGCCGGTGCAAAGTCCCATTCGTACTGCCTTTGATGCCCTGGCCGCGCAGTATCAACTGGCACCTGATATAGTGGCGGAAGCCGACGATATGGCAATGTTACGCTTATTGGCCCGCGATAGCGGCGCCTTAAGTGTGATGCCCGAGGTTGTGGTAAAGGACGAGTTAAAAGCCGGCCGGTTACAAAAATACCTTACCCTGCCGCAGGTTTATGAAAACTTCTACATAATTACCACCCAGCGCCAGCTGTTACACCCGCAATTAAACCTGCTGCTGCAGGCGTTTACTGCCACTGCGGTGTAACTGATCAGACTACTGAGGGCATCAGCACAGGGTAGGCTAGGTAATCACTAACAAGGAGTACCTGATGAGCATACAACGTATTTTGCCGGCGGCACGTTATTCTGAAGCGGTTATTGTCAACGGTCTGATTTTTTGCGCTGGCATGGTGCCCGACACCCGCAGCAATGACGCGACCTTGCAAACGGAAGATGTATTGGCACAAATTGATGCCCTGCTGGCGCGTTGTGGCAGTGATAAAACCAAACTGGTTGACGCTACCATCTATTTAGCCGATATGGCCGACTATGCCGCGATGAACCTGGCTTGGGACAACTGGGTTGCGCCCGGGCAAGCACCTGCCCGCGCCACGGTGCAGGCAAAGCTGGCCGATCCACACTGGAGAATTGAGATAAAAATTGTTGCTGCGGTGTCATAGGTAATAGCCAAATTGACGATATTTTCGTGTAATCAGCAAGCAGCCGTTCAGGCTGCTTTTTTATCTTAATGATTTAATTGAAAATAATTTTGGCACTATAACTGCTATTCTTTCGCACTTCAGCAACATTGCTGGTTAACATCGCACAGGACGCTGCTATGCCTCATCTTGTCACCCTATTAAGACACACCGGCTTATACGCCGGTTTTGAACTACGCCGTTTGTGGCAAACCCGCTCTGGCCTGATGACACTGGCCGCGACCTTGGTTATCTGGGGCCTGTTGTTTCGTTATGCCATAGTGCCGGCGGCGGACCTTATTGCCTCGCGCGGTTTTACCGATTTTATCAGCGGCCTGTTTGGCAACAACGGCATTAGCCAACTGCGCAGCTGGCCCGCGCCAGAGTTGGCCGTGTACTGGTTTTTCAGCCTGTGGTTGTTGCCGCTGCTTAGTCTGTTTTTTACCGCCAACCAGCTGTGCCCGGACATAGAGCGTGGCACGGTGCGGTTTTTAACGCTGCGTAGCAGCCGCAGCAGCCTGGTGCTGGGCCGTTTTGCCGGCCAGTTAGTAGTACAGGGCTGTTTAATTTTACTCACCTTGCTGGCGACCCTGATATTGGCCAGCTGGCGCGCCGGTGGCATCTCGCCGGCTATGCTTAGTGCCGCGCTGGTGATCTTGCTAAACTTGTTGCTGGTGGTGGCACCTTTTACCGCCATTATGGCAGTGTTTTCCGCCTTGGTACGCAGTGCAAAACTGGCTGTGAGCCTGGCCATTGTCAGCCTGGGGCTAGGCTTTGCGCTACTTAGCTGGTTTGTTTTTTACTTTCCTGACTTTTTGTTTTTATTCAGTTATATCCCAGGTGCCCAGGTGATACAGCTATTACCACTGCACGGCTGGCAAACCTTTAAATTCGCCATGTTGCCGCTTTGGCAAACGGCATTATTACTCGGCCTGGCCTGCCTGCTGTTAAAAAGGAAAGCGCTATGAGCACCCTGATACACTGCGACAACCTAAGTAAACGCTTTGGCAACAAGACGGCGCTGGCGAATGTGAGTTTTAGCCTGCAGCAAGGCGATGTGGCGGCGCTGATTGGCCCCAATGGCGCCGGTAAAACCACCTTGTTCAGTATTTTATGTGGCTACCTGCGTGCCGATAGCGGCAGTGTTACGCTGTTAGGCCATAAACCCGGCAGCACGGCACTCTGTGGCCAGTTGGCCGCGCTGCCGCAAGATGCCCAGTTTGACCCGGCCTTTAGCGTTGGCGAGCAGCTGGACTTTTATGGTCGCTTACAGGGCTTAAGCCACAAAGCGGCTAAACAGGAAACCGATAGGGTACTGGCACTGGTGGAACTATCAGCGCAGCGAAAACAGAAAGCGGCGGCGCTTAGTCACGGTATGCGTAAACGAGCTGCCATAGCGCAGGCCTTTATCGGCTCGCCCCAGCTGGTGCTACTGGATGAGCCCACAGCCGGGTTGGATCCGGCGCATGCGCTGCAAATACGTCAGCTGATTAGCCAGCTAAGCGGTCAGTTAGGCAGCCAGGTCAGCTTTATGATTAGCTCGCATAATATTTTTGAGCTGGAGCAGTTGTGTAACAAGGTGCTGTATTTACAGCACGGCCAGTTAAGCAACCCGGCTGATAACAAAGGCAGTGATAGCGCCGAGCAGTATTTAACGCTGTTATTAGAACAAGCGGCTGACCAGCCGCTGCTGGCTGTGTTGCAACAGCTGCCTGGGCTTATTAGTGTGCGGCCGGGGCAAAAGAACCAGCTGTTACTTAGCTATAACAGCGATCAGCAGCCGCAGTTTGATCTTGAATTGCTGCAATGCCTGGCCGCGCACGGTTATCGCTACCGTAACCTGATTAAAGGCCAGACGCTGGAGCAAAAGCTATTTAGTGTTTCGTAGCGTTACTGCTCAAACAGAGTTGGCGTTAAAAGCCACATTGCTGCTGTAGCGCCTGAATATCTTCGCTACTAAGGCCCTGCTGCTGGGCACTTAGCGCATAATACATCACCGATGTGGGCCCTGCGGTGTGGCCCAGTCCGAGCGCATGGCCAAACTCGTGTAACAAGGTGAGTTCCAGCGCCTCGATTGAAGTGTAAGCAAAAATGGTCATCTGCCGCTGCCGGCCGGCGATCTGCATTACGCCGACTTCGGCCGCCGCCAGCGGCTCTACCTGTTGTGGCAGCAGCGCATTACGGTCAGCCACCGTATCATTCAGGTAGCGTTGCTGGCGCAGCAAGCGTTGCTGCTCGTCATTTAATTGCTCTGCCTGCTGCTGTAATTGCTGTTGTCGTTGTTGCAGCTGTTGTTGTTGCGCCAGCAAGCGGCTGCGCTCATTGCTGGTGGCCTGGCGTGCTTGCTGTTCAAAGGCCGCAGCATCGGCCGCGAACTGCTGATTAGCTTGCTCGAACTGCTGCTGCCTTGCTTTTAGGCTGGCTGCCTGCTGTTGCAGGTGCTGTAGTCGTTGGTCGATAGTGGCATCATAGCGGGCCAGGTTTCGTGTCAGCCGCGCCTGCTCTAACAGTTGCTGCTGGCGGGCGTCATAAACAAAATCAATGGCAAAACCATCAAGGCTGTCATAGCGAAACAGCGCTTTACCCAGCGCTTTATTCCACTGGCTGGCAGCGTTGTGCGCCGCTTGTTCGGCTTGCTCCAGCGTTAAGTTAAAGGCCGGGTCCAGTTTGCCGATGCGCCACAGCACCGGCGCTTGGCACAAATACTGTTGTAGCGCTTTATCGGCGTAGTGCTGCAGCAATTGGGCGGCCGGTTTGTCTTTGCTCAGTAGTGGCAGCAGCCAATGGTAAGCGGCAAACAACAACAGGGTATAACAGAGCGCACGCCAGAGAAATCGCATATCAGCCTCAACACAGCAAAGGGTTGTTACAAAGTGGTAGAGGGTTTCATTTGACCACTTTGTATGCCTTACGTTAATGTGCAGCATAACAATTGTTACGGAGCAAATTAAGTGAATATTGCTACCTTGTGGATCGTCATCGGCATCGTGCTGATTTTATCTGAGTTGCTGGCGACCAGTGTCGTTGCAGTGTTCTTTGGTATCGCTGCCATTGTAGTTGGTTTGTTACTGCATATGGGTGTGATTGAAAGCTACAGCATACAGTTCTTACTGTTCGGTGTGTTGTCATTGGTGCTGCTGTTTAGTGTGCGTGGCCATTTTAAGCGTTGGTTTGTTGGCTACACCGCCGACAGTAATGAGCAACCTTCGCGTTTTAGCGAAGATATTGGCAGTCGGGTCACAGTGCACAGCGATTTTGTCCATGGCGCTGGCCGGGTTGTATTAAATGGCGTGCAATGGGACGCCGAATCAAGTGATGGGTTAAAAGCCGGTGATATCGCTTGGGTAGTGGCTAACCACGGCATTAAATTAACGGTCACAGCAACAAAGCCACACAGCTGATTTTTTTGTTAAGGAGTAACAACAAGTGCCAATAGATATTAATACCATTTTAATGGCCGGCTTCGCGCTGGCCGTGGTGATTACCATTGTTAAAACGGCGCGGGTCGTGCCGCAAAAGAGCAACTATGTCATTGAGCGGTTGGGTAAATACTCGCGCACGCTGGACTCGGGGTTTCATATTCTGATCCCTTTTATTGATAAAGTGGCTTACGTGCATAGCTTAAAAGAAGAAGTGATCGATGTGCAGCGCCAAACCTGTGTTACCCGCGATAATATTCAGGTCGGTATTGACGGTATTTTATACTTGCAGGTAATTGACCCGCACAAAGCCAGCTACGGTATTAATGATTACCGCTACGCGTCTGCCCAGTTAGCACAAACCACCATGCGCTCGGTCATTGGCCAAACCGACCTAGACAAAACCTTTGAAGAGCGCGCCAAAATTAACGAAGAGGTGGTAAAAGCATTGGACGAAGCGGCTGCGCCCTGGGGTGTAAAAGTGCTGCGCTACGAAATTGCCGATATTGAGCTACCGATCAGTATTAAAGATGCCTTAGAGCAGCAAATGCGAGCCGAGCGTGAGCGCCGCGCCGCTATTGCCAAATCGGAAGGTGAGCGCCAGGCGATGATCAACGTGTCAGAAGGCCAAAAGCAGGAAGTCATTAATCTGTCAGAGGGCGATAAGATGCGCCAGATTAACGAAGCCGAAGGCCGCGCCCGTGAAATAGAGCTGATTGCAGTGGCCACGGCCGAAGGTATTCGTAAAATTGCTGAAGCGATAAACCAGCCGGGTGGCTCAGAAGCGGTAAGCCTGCGTGTAGCCGAGCAATATGTAAAAGAATTCGGCAACCTGGCCAAAACCAACAACACCATGATAGTACCCGCCGAACTGGCGAATATCGGCGGTGCGGTCGCCGGTTTAACCGAAATCCTAAAAGTGGCCCAGCCAAAGGCGAAGTAAGCACTATCGTTTTTGCTCACACTAAGCCGGCCCTGTGCTGGCTTAGTGTTTGGTTCCTACCTCAATCAAGCTGTTTTACTATGTCACCACCTTTAACCACCACAGAGATATTTTCCAGCAGCGTAATGTGCTCAAGCGGGTTGCCCTTTAGGGCGATCATATCGGCATAGGCGCCGGCTTGCAGTACGCCGACATTAAGCTGGCCTTGCTCGTTTCGCCAGTTAAGTAAGGTCGCTGCGTTAACGGTGGCGCTTTGAATCGCCTGCAGCGGTGTCATGCCCCATTGCACCATGTAATTGAACTGGCGCGCGTTTAAGCCATGGGTGTACACACCGGCGTCGGTGCCGTAGGCGATATTCAGCCCGGCTTTAACGGCTTTGCTAAAGTTTTGCCGCTGCAGCTGGCCAACAGTACGCTCTTTGGCTAATGATTCAGGCAAAATGCCGGCGGCTTCGCCTTCTTGCAATATGTAGTCGCTGACGTAAATATCCATCACCAGGTAGGTGCCGTTGCGTTTGGCCAGTTTAATGGCGTCATCGTCGATAAAGCTGGCATGCTCAATCGAGTCTACGCCGGCTTCCAGTGCCCGTTTAATACCGCGCAAACCGTGGGCGTGGGCGGCAACAATAGCGCCGCGATCTTTCGCCTCGGCGACAAGAGCCTGCATTTCAGCCAGGCTGTACTGGCTGGCGTTAACGTCGGTGTTGCGCGACAGCACGCCGCCGGTGGCGGTAAATTTAATCACATCAGCGCCGTACTTCATATTGCTACGCACCTTAGCCCGTATGGCATCGGCGCCGTTCGCCACGCCATCGCCACTGGCCTGATAAGTGTGCGGCAACAGGTTATTGTCGCAGTGGCCGCCGGTCATACACAAACTGGGGCCAGACACCCGCATACGCGGGCCGGGCATTTCGCCGGCGTTTATCGCATCGCGCAGGTCAACGTCGGCAAAGCCGGCCGCGCCTAAATTGCGCACTGTAGTAAAACCAGCCTCTAAAGTGGCTTTGGCCGCTGTGACGCCAAACAGCGCCTGGCGCGCAGGCGTTTGTTGCAACCGGCGGTAGCCATGCTGCGCCGGGTTAGCGGTTAAATGCACATGCATATCGATAAGCCCCGGCAGCACGGTGTAGCCGGTTAAATCGGTGCTTGGTAGGGCCTTTTGCTCAGCTGTCAGTGATGCGATAGGCACGATGTCGTGAATGCGGTCTTGCTCTAGCAGAATAGCCTGGTTGGCGCGCAGTTTGCCGCTTTGCACATCTAACAGCTGACCGGTCAGGATCAGTTTATCTGGTGCGGCTACGGCAGTAACAGGCATAAAACTAGCAACCGACATGACGCTGGCGGTGAGTGTCAGGGCAAGAAGCCGGCGCATAAGTTACTCCTGATCTGAGCTGGGCAGTGGCTGGCTTTTTAAATCCTCAGTCTTCTCAGCCATTAAGGCCGCCAGTTGCTGTTCTAACTTTTCCAGTTTTTCGCGGGTGCGCAGTAGCACCTGGCGCTGCACGTCAAACTCTTCGCGGCTGACAAAATCCAGCTCAGCCAGCTTACTTTGCAATACCTGTTTTACTTTGGCTTCAACGTCGTCGGCAAACTGACGCACCTGAGGCGGAATAGCATTGCCGATTTGTTTGGCAATATCTTCAATTTTTTTCGCATCGATCATGGTTATCTCCTTTGCTGCATCAGGTACTTGCAGCGAGTATTCAAGCGTTGGCGTTATTCTACAGAGCAAAAGCCGGATAGCGAATGCTATTTAACGGCAAATTTCGTTACAATGCCGCCCTGGTTATAAGGGTGCGTCAATGAAGTTAAATCCGCAACAAAACGCTGCAGTTAAATATATTTCCGGGCCTTGTCTGGTGCTGGCCGGTGCCGGCAGTGGCAAAACCCGGGTGATTATTAATAAAATTGCCTACTTAATTCAGCAATGCGAGCTGCCGGCGCGGCATATTGCCGCCGTAACCTTTACCAACAAAGCGGCGCGCGAAATGCGCGAGCGCATTAACCAGCAACTGCCAAAAGCCGCCACACGTGGCCTGACCATTTCGACCTTTCATACGCTGGGGCTGGAGATCCTGAAAAAGGAATATCGCCATATTGGTTACAAGGCCAACTTTACCCTGTTTGACGATCAGGACAGCCTGGCGCTGCTAAAAGAGCTCAGCGAAAATGATATTCAGGGCGACAAAGACTTACTGCGGGCGCTGCAAAGTAAAATCAGCAACTGGAAAAACGAATTAACGCTGCCGGCTAAGGCGATACAAGAGGCGAAAGATGCACAAAGCATCAGCTTTGCTAATTATTACCAGCAGTACAGCCAGCAGTTAACGGCGTATAACGCACTGGACTTTGACGACCTTATTTTACTGCCTACCTTGCTGTTTCAACACAACACTGAGGTGCGCGCCAAGTGGCAGCAGAAAATTCAATATTTGCTGGTCGACGAATATCAGGATACCAACACCAGCCAGTATCAGCTGGTAAAGTGGCTGGTAGGTGAGCGCCAGCGCTTTACTGTGGTGGGCGACGATGATCAGTCAATTTACTCTTGGCGGGGGGCTCGGCCACAGAACCTGGCGCTGCTGAAGACCGATTTTCCTAATTTAAATGTGATCAAGCTGGAGCAAAACTACCGCTCGGCCGAGCGCATTTTAAAAGCAGCAAATATCTTAATTGCCAACAACCCGCACGAGTTTGATAAGCAGCTGTTTAGTGAAAATGGCTATGGTGTGCCGCTGAAGGTGATCCCATGTAAACATGAGGAAGACGAAGCAGAGAAAGTGGTGGCCGAGATCATCTCGCACCGCTTTATTAACCGTAGTCAGTATCGTGATTATGCCCTGCTGTATCGTGGTAACCATCAGTCGCGCTTATTTGAAAAAGCGCTGATGACCAACCGTATTCCGTACAAAATTTCCGGCGGCACCTCGTTTTTTTCCCGTACTGAAATAAAGGACGTGATGGCCTATCTGCGTCTGGTGGTAAACCAGGATGACGACAACGCCTTACTACGCATTATTAATGTGCCACGGCGTGAAATTGGCGCCGCTACCTTGCAGCAGATTGGCAATCTGGCCAATGAAAAGCACATCAGTTTATTTGCCGCCTGCTGCGACAGTGAGTTGTCGATGCATTTGTCGGCGCGTGCGCACAATGCCGTTAAGCAATTTGCCGATTGGATAGTGGGCATTGCCGATAATGTGCAGCGGGCTGAGCCGGCCGAAGCGATACGTGATCTTATTCGCCAAAGTCATTATGAAGCCTGGTTGTTTGAAACCAGCAGCAGCCCGAAAGCGGCTGAAATGGCGCTGAAAAACGTCAATGAGCTGTATCGCTGGATCAGCGAAATGCTGGCAGGCAAAGATGACGAAGAGCCAATGACGCTGCCCGAAGTGGTCACCCGGCTGACACTCCGCGATATGATGGAGCGCCAGGAGCAGGAAGATAATGCCGATCAGGTGCAGCTGTTAACGCTGCATGCTTCCAAGGGCTTGGAGTTCCCTTATGTGTTTATGGTGGGCATGGAAGAGGGCATCTTGCCACACCAGAGCAGTATTGATGAGGACAACGTCGAGGAAGAGCGCCGGTTGGCCTATGTGGGTATTACCCGTGCCCAGCGCGAGCTGTTTTTTACTTATGCCAAAGAGCGGCGCCAGTTTGGCGAGGTTATCCGCCCCGAGCCCAGCCGGTTTTTGTATGAATTACCACAAGACGACTTAGACTGGCAGCAAGCCGCGCCGGTGAAAACGGCTGAGCAACGCCAGCTAAGTGGTCAGGCACACATAGAGCGGTTACGCCAGCTGCTGAAAAATAACTGACGGCGTATCGGCCAGTGCTTGCGCGCCTAATAGCTCGGTAACATATTTACCCTGCATAAAGCAGCAACCTTCGTCTAATAGCAAGTTGAGCAATTCGGCGTTGTCGACACCGTCGGCCAGTAAGCGGAATTTATAGCTATGTGCCAGTTGCTGTAACATTTGCAGCAGCTGCCGTTTATGTGTCTGGCGTGGCAGCTGACGGCAGAAGCTGGCGTCTAATTTAACAAACTCAAACAGTTGCAGCAGTAGCAAGCCCATGGGGGCGCTGTCGGCTGCAAATTGATGGATCGCCAGGCGGACACCATTTTGCTTCAGCTGATGCAACGAAGCGTGAATACCATTGCCGGCCTGCAGCAATTCGCGTTCGGTAAAGGCTAAACATAGGCGCTGTGGCTGCGGTAAGGTGCTAAGTTGCTGTTTTAATTGTTGCAGTAATTCATGCTGCTGCAGATGCGCCACACTCAAACGCAGAGTAACTAAGCCGCTATCATCGGAGCTGGCGGCGAGCTGGCGGCAGGCTTGCTGCAGGATCAACTGTTCAATTTGTACCGTCATGGTCGCATCAGCACTAAACTGGCCGAAATCGTACTGCGTACCAAGCAGTGGGTGCTGCCACTGACTGTGTACCTCGTAGCCCAGTAAGCTGCGGCCAGGTCCGCACAATACCGGCTCGTACACCGGGGTAAACTGCTGCTGCGCCAGTGCCTGTTGCATTACCTGCTCCAGCGTCATCGCCTGCAGCAATTGCTCGCGCATGGTGTGGTTGAAGATGACGAAGCGGTTGCGTCCCATCGACTTGGCCTGATACATAGCGGCATCGGCATCGCGCAGCATGGCCTCCGGCTTGCTGTGTTCAGCGTCAAAATGGGCAATACCAATGCTGGCGCCGGAATGCACCTGCTGTCCCTGCAGATAAAAAGGCTGGCGTATTTTTTCAATAATGCGCTCAGCAATGTCCTCAGCATCTTCTGCATCTGGCAGGCTGGTCAGCAGCACAACAAACTCATCGCCACCCAGCCTCGCGACCATATCATGATCACGTACGGTACTGAGTAAGCGTTTACTGACTTCCACTAAAAAGGCATCGCCGACATGATGGCCTAAGCTGTCGTTAATTTGTTTAAAGCGGTCTAAATCAATAAATAGCAGGGCCAAGCCTTGTTGTGGCTGGCGTTTACTCAGGGCGAACTGCTGTTTTAATTGCTGTAAAAACATTTGACGGTTGGCCAGCCCGGTCAGAGCATCATGATTCGCTTCATAAAACAGCTTCTGCTCGGCCTTTTTCCGCTCTTCTACCTGCAAGCGCAAAAACAAGTTGGTTTGGCGTAGCTCACGGGTACTTTCAAATACTTTACGTTCCAGTTCTTCCTGATGCTGTTTTTGTTGCTCTGTGGCCAGCTTACGTTGAATCGCCACGGCAATATGTTGCGAGACAAAACGCAGAATATTCAGCTCGTTTTCTGAGTAATGATAGCGCTCGTCATAAGATTGCAGCGCGATAACGCCAATCACCTGCTGCTCAATCAACAAAGGTGCCCCCAACCAACTGGTTGAATGGCGGGCAGCTTTCAGCGGATCAGCCATACCGCGGCGGATCTCACCGGCCTCTACCAATTGATCGGCAATATCAGTGGTAATCAGCTTGGCGTCACCACAGCGGATCACATATTCGGTAAAACCACGGCTTAACGGCCGCTCTCGTGCCGGTGGTGAGAACTGATCCAGGTAAAACGGAAACGTCAGTTTGCTGCGTTCGGCGTCGAGAAGCGCGATATAACAGTTATCCGCCGCCATTAATTCACCCAGCACCTGGTGCACAGCACGATAAAAACTGTTCATATCGCGGCTGCTGGCCGTCAGCTCAGAGATTCGGTATAACGCAGACTGCAGTTTCTCGGCGTTGATCCGTTCCGTAATTTCTTTTTGCAACGAGCTGTTAATCTGACGCAGTTCACGGGTACGTAACCGTACGGTTTCTTCCAGCAGCTCGCGGCTTTTCACCCGATCCAGCGCGGTAATGGTATGGCCGCCAATGCTGCTGAACAGCGTCAGGTCGCTTTCAGTGTATAGCTGTTTGGAATTATAAGATTGAATGGCCATTACGCCGATAACCTGCTCGCCGCGGCACAGCGGTATACCCAGCCAGTGGGCACAGGGAGAGCCTTGTGGTTCTATGGCACCACTTTTAATAAGCTGTTCAAACTGTTCGCTATCGCAAAGTAAAGGCTGTCCGGTGCGGGCGACATAGCCGGTTAGGCCACTGGAAAAGGCGCTTGAGGAGACTTCGGCAATCAGTTGCTGATCTTTTTCATCGGAAAAATATTGCGGCGTGTAATGGTCAGTCTGGCTGTCGTAAAATACCACATAGAAATTTTCGGCATGCAGCAGCTCTGACACCATTTTGTGGATTGCTGGGTAAAACTCCCGCATATCGCTGATGGTGCTGGCAAGCTCAGATAATGTTAGTAAGGCGCCCTGCGTAATATAGGCCTGCTTGTAACGGCGGGTTAATATATCCAGCCGTCGAAGCTTGGTTTGTGCCTGCTTAAGCTGTTTGCCTGCCTCTGTTGATCCCTTCAACCCTGACTCTTTATTCTTTGGTCGTACCACCTGGGTCGACACTTTATAATTGTGCCCATTATGCACAAAGTTTAAGCAGTTGGAAGAGGCTTGCGGCCAAATGATAGCCGCAGGCTTAAACCAGTTTATAAGGTCTCATAATAAAAAAATTTAAGGCCGCACTGCGGCGGCCTTAAACGGACGAAAGCAGAGGGATTAAACGCCTTCAGTCATAAACTTGATAGCGGCAGCAATTTCTTCGTCACTGCAGTCGCCACAGGTACCACGGGCAGGCATATTACGAATACCTTCGATAGCGTGCTTTAACATAACATCAAAACCTTGATCGATTCTGGACTTCCACGCTACGTCACCTTTCTTCGGCGCATCCAGGGCGCCAGTGCCATGACAGGCAAAACAGGCCGTTTGATATACTTTCTCGCCGCTACGCGGGCCCGAGGGTGCGGCATCCGCTGCAGCCGCCGCTCCAGCAACATGCACCTGGCCTATAGGTGCTAACCGTTTTGCCAACGCTTCTTTATCAGCATCGGCACTGGCATGTATGCCAAAAGTGGTTAACAGCAAGGCAAATGCAAGAGTAAGTTTGTTCATAGTAAGTAGTCCTGTGGTCATTTCCGCACAAAGTTTGCGCCATTATAGCCCCCAAGCTGCGTTCAGGGGAAGCCCCGTGCATCATGCCTGACTTGGCGCTGCCAGCTGGTCTATTACGTGAATAAAGACCATCCCGATCGCTGCTAGCATGTGGTTGAATTGGGTAAATTCACCGCAAGGCAGCGCCATAGCTGTTATATGCTTTTAGATGAGGTTTGCTGGCTTTTTTAAAGCAAAATTATTTAACGGTTTTGCTTT
The DNA here is from genome assembly GCF_039871805.1 of Rheinheimera fenheensis. NCBI lineage: Bacteria > Pseudomonadati > Pseudomonadota > Gammaproteobacteria > Chromatiales > Chromatiaceae > Rheinheimera > Rheinheimera fenheensis. The sequence goes on along the minus strand of NZ_JBDPJM010000010.1, from coordinate 67,659 downwards.
GCATCTGATGCCAATATGGTAGTCTGTTTGGCCGGTAGAGCTGAACACCATAGTTCAGATCCGGAAATAAGAAAGCACTGCTAAGTGTTTTCCACATAAATGGAAGTATAACAATAATAAAATGGGTTTTGCGGTACACCCCATATTTTATCTTTAAAAACATATTGTTATGAAATGTTTTCACCTGACTTTTCGTCGAGAAGTCGGGTTGTTCGGCTGCGTTTTACACAAAGTTATCCACAGCTTGTTAGGCTGAACGTTACGCAGCGTTGACTAGCGGCTCTGGCGGCGCTGTGGCATGCTATAGCTTTATCGCTGCAGGATATACCTTAGATGGCTACAGTCTGTGATACACCGCTGATCCTGGTGGACGGCTCTTCTTATTTATTTCGCGCTTATCATGCGCCACCACATCTGACAAACTCGCGCGGCGAAGCTACCGGTGCCATTTATGGCGTGGTCAACATGCTGAAAAGCCTGCTGAAACAATACCAGCCAACACAAATGGCGGTGGTATTCGATGCCAAAGGGCCCACTTTTCGTAATGACATGTACAGTGAGTACAAGGCTCATCGCCCACCCATGCCAGACGACTTGCGCAGCCAGATAGCGCCGCTGCATCGCATTATTGAAGCGATGGGGTTGCCACTATTATGCGTATCCGGTGTAGAAGCGGACGATGTGATTGGCACTTTGGCGCGTCAGGCCAGCGCTCAGGGGCGCCACACACTGATCTCTACCGGCGACAAGGACATGGCTCAGCTGGTAGATGAGCATGTTACGTTAATTAATACTATGACCAATACCTTGCTCGATGTGCAGGGTGTGCGGGATAAGTTCGGTATAGGCCCGGAACTCATTATCGATTATCTGGCGCTGATGGGTGACAAAGTCGACAATATTCCGGGCTTGCCAGGCGTTGGCGAAAAGACGGCTGCAGCCTTACTGCAGGGGCTGGGCTCTATCGAGCAGATCTATCAGCAACTGGATCACGTCGCTGAACTGAGTTTTCGCGGTGCCAAGACCATGGCGGCAAAACTTACTGAATTTCGGCAACAGCTGCAGTTGTCTTATCAGCTGGCTACCATCAAAACCGATGTTGAACTGCCGTATCAGCTTGACGACTTAAACATCAAAACCCCTGATAATGCTGCTCTGGCCGACTTATACCGCGAGTGTGAATTCCGCCGTTGGTTAAGTGAAGTGCTGTCAAGCGGGCAAACCGCCGCAAAAAGCAGCACACCCGAGCAAGGCGATTTACTGGCCGAAAGCCCGCCAGAGCAGGCGAATACCTTACCAGCAACGTCCTATCAGACGGTTTTGGATAAGGCCGCTTTTACGCAAATGTTAGCTGAAATACAACACGCTCAGCTAACAGCGCTGGATACTGAAACCACGAGTCTGGACTACATGCAAGCCGATCTGGTGGGGTTATCCTTTGCCGTAAGCCCGGGCCGAGCCTGGTATGTGCCTGTGGCGCACGATTATGTTGGTGCGCCGGCGCAGCTGACGTGTGATTGGGTACTTGCCGAGCTGAAACCCTGGCTGGAAGATAGCAGCAAAGCCAAAGTGGGGCAGAATCTTAAATACGATCAAAGCGTGCTGGCACGTTATGGCATTGTGCTGCGCGGTGTGCAATTTGACACTATGCTAGAGTCTTATGTGTTGAACTCTGTTGCGGCAAGGCACGACATGGACAGCCTGGCATTAAAATATCTGGGCCACAAAACCGTCAGTTTTGAAGAGATCGCAGGTAAGGGTTCTAAGCAGCTGACTTTTAACCAGATTGAGTTGGAGAAAGCCGCCCATTATGCCGCCGAAGATGCGGATATTACCCTAAGGTTACACCAGACATTGTGGCCCCAACTGCAGCAGCAAGCCGGGCTTAGCAAAGTGCTGACCGAAATTGAAATGCCGTTGGTGGATATTTTATCGCGCATAGAGCGCCACGGTGTGCTGATAGACTGCAAGCTGCTGGCGCAGCAAAGTGAGCAGTTAGCGAGCAGGATCAGCGAGTTAGAGCAACTGGCCTATCAGCAGGCGGGTAAGCCATTTAATTTAGCCTCACCGAAACAGCTGCAGGAAATTTTATTTGACCAGATGCAGTTACCGGTGCTGAAAAAGACGCCAACCGGTGCGCCGTCTACCGCAGAAGAGGTGTTAGCTGAGTTGGCATTGGAGTATGAGTTTCCTAAGCTAATCACTGAACACCGCGGCTTATCGAAGTTAAAATCGACCTACACCGATAAGCTGCCCAAAATGCGGCAAGCTGCAACCGGGCGGGTGCATACCTCTTACCATCAGGCGGTGGCGGCGACCGGTCGGTTAAGTTCTACCGATCCTAACCTGCAGAATATTCCTATTCGTACTGAAGAGGGGCGGCGTATTCGCCAGGCCTTCATCGCGCCGCCGGGCAAGAAGATCGTCGCCGTCGACTACTCGCAAATTGAGCTGCGTATAATGGCGCACCTTTCGCAGGATAAGGCTTTGTTACAGGCTTTTGCCAACGGGCTGGATATTCACCGCGCTACGGCCGCTGAAGTATTTGGTGTCAGTCTGGAACAGGTTAGCTCAGAGCAGCGCCGCAGTGCCAAAGCCGTTAACTTTGGCCTGATTTACGGTATGTCGGCATTTGGTTTGGCCAAGCAGTTGGGTGTAAGCCGTAATGATGCGCAGCAGTATGTCGATCGTTACTTTGAGCGCTTCCCCGGTGTGCTCGATTACATGGAGCGCACCCGCAAGCAAGCACATGAGCTGGGTTATGTCGAAACGCTGTTTGGCCGGCGGCTCTATTTACCAGAGATCAATGCGCAAAATATGGCGCGGCGCAAAGGGGCTGAACGTGCGGCCATTAATGCACCGATGCAGGGCACCGCGGCTGATATTATTAAAAAAGCCATGATAGTGGTGGACAATTGGATCCAGCGGCATAGCGCCGACACCGTTGCGATGATCATGCAGGTGCACGATGAATTGGTATTCGAGGTAGATGAAGCGGCCGTTGAGCAGGTGATACCTGAACTGGTAAAACTGATGGCACAGGCGGCAATACTGGATGTGCCGCTGCTGGCAGAGGCCGGTTTTGGTGATAACTGGGATCAGGCGCATTAAAGTTGAACTTATGTGTAAACGGTGAGTCTGACTCAGCAGTTACATTATCCCTCTCTCCTGTTTCATTTCGTATCCCGCCGTAAATGGCGGGATTTTTTTTGGTAATTTTATTACTTAAATCAGTGTCACGTCGCAATTTTAAGCTATTTATGTAGTTTTATTACATAAATAGCTTGCGTTTTTTTGCCAGCTGATTAAAATTTGTCGGGTAGGGTACAGAGGTAAGATGTTCTATCTTTCAGTGTCAGGCGATAGCCAGCACAGACGAAAGTAGGCTTATTTAGCCGCCCCACTGCTTGCAGTGGGGCGTTTTTTTTATTTCTTTTTGCTAAACGCTGTCAGTGTCGCTGCAGCGGGTGAATAAAACGACGTGCGCCGGTTGAATACGACGGAGCAAAACTGAAAATTTGTGAGATTTTTTAGAGTAAATACTTCAAACTGAGAAAATTTGCGCTATAATGCGGCTGTCTTAGCGATAAGACACCCTGTTGATTTGAAATTATAGCTTCTCCCCGTTTGCTATGGCCGACACCCAAGGGTGTCGGTTTTTTTATGTCTGTTATTCGGTAATTGCGGTATCGTCAGCAGCGCCAAACCATAGGTCTAACACCTGCTCTAATTCCGTTAAACCTTGTTTGTTTAATGAGCTGAAGGTATGAACGGTAACATCGCCCATAAAAGCCATGCTGGCTTCGCGCACTTCTAACAAGGTTTTTTTACGGGCACCTGGGCCAAGTTTGTCGGCCTTGGTTAACAGAATAAGCACCGGTAGCTCACTTTGTACCGCCCAGTGCACTAAATCCTGATCCAGATCTTTCAGTGGATGGCGGATATCCATCAGCACCACCAGCCCTTTTAAGCTGTCGCGTTTCATCAGGTATTCGGCCAGTGACTTTTGCCATTTCTCTTTAATGGCCAGTGGCACTTTGGCAAAGCCATAGCCGGGTAAATCAATCAGCCGGCGCTGGCTATCAAGGCTAAAGGTATTGATCAGCTGAGTGCGCCCCGGTGTTTTACTGGTGCGGGCTAAACTATTTTGTCGGGTCAGCGTATTAAGTGCGCTGGACTTTCCGGCGTTCGAACGGCCGGCAAAGGCGACTTCTATACCACTATCTGCAGGTAAGGCGTTGATATCGGGGGCACTGGTTAAAAAACTAGCACGTTGATAATTGATTTTCGACTTGTACACTGCCTTCTCCGGCAACTAATTTGGCGCTATTGTAGCGGATCTGGTCGATCGGCAGAAGCTTTTGCCGCATTGATGGGATTTTACTTTGAGCAGTTTCGTGTAAAATAGGCATAAAAATTAAGGTTATTTCACTTGGTTGCCAGTATGCTGGCGGTTTAATGCGGACAGAGACGGATAAAAAATGAAAAAAATGCTATTTCCACTGACGCTGTTATTCGGTCTTATCGGAACAGCCCAGGCGTTTGACGGTGATGCTGAGGCAGGTAAAGCAAAGTCAGCGGTATGTGCAGCGTGCCACAGTGCTGACGGTAACAGCGCAGTTGACATGTATCCTAAGCTGGCAGGCCAGCATGCGCCGTATTTGTACAAGCAACTGCGTGACTATAAAACCGGGATGGAAACTGCCGGTAAGCAAGGCCGTAACAACAGCATTATGTTTGGTATGGTAGCCGCGTTATCCGACCAGGATATGAAAGACCTGGCTGCCTACTTTGCCTCACAGAAAATGAAAGCCGGCACCACACCAGAGAATGTTATCAGCAAAGGTGAGCAGCTGTATCGTGGCGGTGATGCCGATCGCGGTATTGCGGCTTGTATCGCTTGTCATGGCCCGCGTGGTAACGGCACCAGTTTAGGTGGCTTCCCGAAAATTTCTTATCAGCATGCGAATTATCTGAAAACTACGCTGCAGGAGTTCCGCAGTGGCCAGCGTGCTAACGACTTAAACGGCATGATGCAAGACATTGCGAAAAAGCTGACTGACGAAGACATTGAAGTACTGTCACAGTATCTGGGTGGCCTGCACTAGGCTGAATCGGGCTGTTCATCGTGAAAAAGCCGGCGTTTATCGCCGGTTTTTTTATTGCTGCCGGTTCAGTTTTGTAAGAGATCTCTCACATTTGCTGTAAGAAAACTGCTATATGGCGATTTTTATTGAACTTTTTTATAAGTGCATTTTTTGCATATTTATCTGTTTTTAAAGGATAAATTAAATTTACCCTGGTTGTTCGCGCTTTTTTTTTATGCAGATGCTTGCCATCTGGTCAGATTGGAGTAAATTGTCTTCTGTTACGTTTAGTAACACCTAATAACAAGGACTAGCGGCAGGGAAGTGTCAGTACCAGTACGACAGTGCGCGGTGCCTTTTGTTAATACACATCAGGATGATGTGCCGCGTGAATTCACGCTCAGGGATGGTTACCAAAGTATCAGGAAGATCGTAAAGAATAAAAATTCAGCCAGGAAGGCGATATAAAACAAGGAATCAGAAAACAGGGTGTTGCAGCAACATCAGGAAGATGACAGCGAATGAGAGAAGTGTCCACCTGACACAAGTATATCCAGGGCGATAAGATGATCTTATCGCCTTTTTCTTTTTAGCCGTTGTAGTTAAATAGTATGCCCAAACCAACCTGTCCGCTGTGCTTTGCCACCTCATGTGTTTTTTTTCACCAGGATAAGCAGCGCTGCTACTGGCGCTGCCCACAGTGTGAGCTGGTGTTTGCTGACCGCGCCAGCTTGCTGTCAGCAGCTGCTGAACACGCCCAGTATCAGTTACACAATAATGATGTTAATGACAACGGCTACCGCAGGTTTTTGCAGCGCCTGGCTACGCCTTTGCTTGCAGCTTTAGGCCGTAGCGGTCTGCAGGGGCTGGATTTTGGCTGTGGTCCCGGCCCGCTGTTGGCAAAAATGCTGACTGAGGCTGGCCAGCATATGGCGGTCTGGGATCCGTTTTTTGCGCCCGACAGCACAGCATTGGAGCGGCAGTATGACTTTATCAGCTGCAGTGAAGCGATAGAGCATTTTGTTAACCCGGCACAAGAGTGGGCGCTATGGCAACAGCTGTTAAGCCCCGGTGGCACGCTGGCCATTATGACCAAGCGCTACACCACCGCAGAAGCTTTTGCCAACTGGCACTACAAGCTGGACCCGACCCATGTCAGCTTTTTCCACCTGAACACCTTTCATTATTTGGCTGGGCGAGATGGCTATCGCTTGGAGGTAGCTGCGAATGATGTGGTATTGTTACAGCGCATAAAGCATTAGTGTTTAGCGGTAAAACTGGTTAAAATGTGCGCCCTTTTTTACAGGTAGCAACCATGACTCGCAAGAAAAAAACACGCTCGGCCGGCACTAATGGCCAGCGGCATTTGTCGGCTGAAGATATTCGTAAAACCCGGCAACCAAAAGAAGAGACCAAGAAAAAGGGCGCCGGCTTAAAATCAGGCAGCCGCAATAGTATGCTGGCCCAAACCCCAGAGGCAAAGCGTGAATCTGCGCCAAAAGATAAGCGGCTGGGCAGTAAAAAGCCGATCGCCTTGCTGCCGCAAGCCGAAGCAGTACAAAGCGTGATGCCGGTGGTTGAACCTAAGGCCAGCCTGGCCAAGGCCAAGCCGCAAACACTCAGCCCGGAGCAGGAGCTGGCGCTGATTGAAAACGACACGCAGCTGCAGACACTGTTGGAGCGGGTTGAGCGTGATGAAATTCTTACTGGCAAAGATGCTAAGTACTTTAACGCGAAAATTGCCCGTATGGAGCAGTTGATGGCCGAGTTAGGCTTGAACGATGATGACGATGAGGCTGATCCACTGGCGGCGTTTGAAAGTAAAGATTGGCGTAAAGACCTGTTAGGCGACGAGGATTAACCGTGACGACTGCTGTTTGGCTGGCTATTGCAGCTGGTGCCCTGATTATTGCCGGTTTGGCATTTTATGCCGGAACCTTGTTGATGCGCTTGCAGCAACAGCGCCGGCAGCAGCTTAAACAAGCTGCTCAGCTGCAACAGCAACAAGCAGAAAAAGCGCTATACCTGCGTGACAGCATTATCTTGATTTGCAAAGCGATGCGTGAAGAGCAATGCGAGCTGTCAGAAGGTGCGCTGAGGTTATGGGTGTTATTAGATCATCTTGTGCCAGAGCGGACACCAGACCCGGAAACCACCTATCCCGGCTTATTCCAGATGTATCAAGTCGTCAAAGATATGCCGACGCATCAGGCGCGTAAAGATCAGGCCAAAAGCCTGACCCGGCAGCAGGACAAGGTGCGTTTGCAAGCCGAGCAAGACTTTAAGCAACCTATTTTGACCGACGTGGCAGCCTTGCTACAGCGTTTTCAACCGCAGTAGCAAGGCGTAGTCGAAACAACTTCAGTGGCTATTGCTTGTAGATCTGGCCGCCTTTCATCACAAAGCGTACTTGGCCCATGGCATTGATGTCCTGCAGAGGGTTGCCCTCTACGGCAATAATGTCGGCCAGCTTACCGGCTTTGATACTGCCCAGCTCGTCTTCTACCCCCAGTAAACGGGCGCCTTCAATAGTGGCACTTTGTATTGCTGCCATAGCCGGCATACCGGCTTCCGTCATATAGACAAACTCCCGCCAGTTATTGCCGTGTTCAAATACACCGGCATCGGTACCAAAGGCAATTTTTACCCCGGCTTTATAAGCTTCGGCAAAGGTTTGCTGAATTTTGCCGCCAATAGTGGCGGCTTTGGGCCTGACCAGTTCGGGAAAGAAACCGGCAATACGAGATTTTTCTTCTGCCCATTTACCGGCACTAATGGTCGGCACAAAGTAAGTGCCTTGCTTACGCATCATCGCCATGGTGGCTTTGTCCATGTAGGTGCCATGCTCAATCGAGTTCACGCCGGCTTTTATCGCCCGCTCCATGCCTTCTTTGCCATGGGCATGCACGGCCACCTTCATGCCGTAGTCTTTAGCAGTACTGACAATCGCTGCCAGCTCGTCGTCAGTAAACTGTGGGTTGCTACCACTTTTCGCTACACTGAGCACGCCGCCTGTGGCGGTGATTTTAATCAGATCTGAGCCTTCTTTATAACGTTGCCGTACCGCTTTACGCGCCTCATCGGCACCGTTAATCACGCCCTCTTTCGGGCCGGGATCGGCCATCAGCGCTGCCGCAACGCCATTGGTAGGGTCGGCATGGCCGCCAGTGGTGGCAATAGATTTACCGGCAGCGTAGATACGCGGCCCGTTAACATAGCCTTTGGCAATGGCTTTTTTCAGTGCTGTGCTGATCTGGTGGTTATCGCCCAGCTCACGCACTGTGGTAAAGCCGGCCTGCAGCGTTTTCTCGGCAAAGGCTGCACCACGCAGGGCATAGTCCGCCTCATTCATAGTAAAGCCCTCACTGTATACCGTTGGGCTGAACTGGGTGTAAAAGTGGGTGTGCATATCCATCAGCCCGGGCATTACGGTGTGCTGGCGTAAATCAATCACGGTGTCGTTTTCGCCCGCCGGGGTAAAACCAGCTTGCAGGGCAACAATCTTGTCCTGCTCAATAACAATGGTTTGCTGCGACAACATCTTGTTGTCTTCTGCAGTAATCAGGTTACCTGCGTAAATCAGCGTAGCAGCCTGGCTAGATAGCGAAACCAGCAGACCGCCTATTAACACAGCAAGCGACGTTTTATTCATAGTTGTAGTGCCTTTTGTGGTGAAGGGTAATGATGCAGTGTTAGCCGCTACTTAGGCAGAGGCAACTGGCTTGAGACCAACAACCGGTTTTCACCGACCAGTTTAGATTATGGCAAAGGTAAACGGATAACCGGCACTTTTTAGCTGATAATGCTGCTTGCCGTTACAAAACACCGGCTTTGCCTGCTCCGCTAGCTGGTAATACACCGTGCGGCTAAGCTTTGCGCTAAGGCCGCGCCAGAGTTGTAAATAAGGCAGCAGCTGTTGTTGCGGCGACGCTTTAAGCAAAAGCGGATACTGTGGGCTAACCAGCACAGTCTGCTCAATATTGGTCGTTAGCTGCAGCGCCGGGCCCCGAGTTGTTGCTTGCCAATGGTAGTCAGTTACCAAAAACGCGGCATCGGCCACCTTAATACGCACCTTTTCCGTCGGTGTTTGCAAAAAGTAGTCTTCACCTTGTTTTAGTAATACAGAAGCAAACAGTTTTACCAGTGCTGGGCGGCTAATTATACTGCCCTGATAATGCCAGTTTGCATCGCTATCAATAACAATGGGCAAGTCACCACAAAACGGCGGATTCCAGCGTTCTACCGGGGCCAGATTAGGTTGTTGTAACTGTTGTTGCAGTCGGGATAGGTCCATCGTGCACTGGCAGGTGTTGTTAGAGATGGTTAAAGCTTAGCAGCTGAGGAAAAAATTGGGGTGACTGATGGGGCTCGAACCCACGACAACCGGAATCACAATCCGGGGCTCTACCAACTGAGCTACAGTCACCATAGTGGACGTGCATTTTACCGAAAAATCTGCCGCCAACCAAGCCTTTTTCTACTACGCTAGCCAGGTTAATGTGTTGTAGCCGTTTTCATACCAGCGCGGTGGTGTCTGTGTTATGCTAGACGCCGTTTTTCTGCTCAGCAACTACCTAAGGGGAATTTAATGGAACAAATTGAACAGTTGTTTCAGCAAAACCATGATGTGTTACTCGGCTATTTGTTACAGTTTATCGCCGCTATCGTTATCTTTTATCTTGGCCGCATGGTGGCCGGCGCGGTAAAACGCTTTCTGGAAAAGGCGCTGCTAAGCCGCTCTGTCGATAAGGCGGTGGTGTCTTTTGTGGCCGGTATAGTGTACGCGATTACCATGATCGCCACTGTGCTGATGGCGCTGTCACAAATGGGCGTACAAACCACCTCGTTTATTGCCATTCTGGGTGCTGCCGGTTTAGCGGTAGGCTTGGCCTTACAGGGTTCTTTGGCAAACTTCGCCTCGGGCATTCTTATTATTCTGTTTCGGCCATTTAAGTCGGGCGATTTTATCGACGCCGGTGGCATTAGTGGTACTGTCGACAAAATCGAAATTTTCCAGACCATTATGAAAACACCGGATAACAAGAAAGTGATCGTACCCAATGCACAGATCACCGGTGGCGCCATTACCAACTTCTCAGCAGAGGCCACACGCCGAGTCGACTTGGTGATTGGCATCAGTTATGACTCAGACCTGCGCAAAGCAAAGCAGATCCTGCAGGACATTTTGGCGCAAGATAGCAGGGTATTAAAAGAACCGGCAGCTGTTGTCACTGTGGCTGCCCTGGCTGATTCATCAGTTAACTTTAACGTACGGCCCTGGGTTAACTCTGCCGATTATTGGGGCGTGTACTGGGATACGCTGGAAAAAGTGAAGCTAACCTTTGATGAGCAGGGTATTGCGATACCGTTTCCACAAATGGATGTTCATATTAAAAAAGAAATGCAGGAGTAAGCATGAAATATGGTGTAATTCTGGCCGCTGTCGCTACTGCCAGTATGCAGGTTCAGGCCAATGAGCCGGCCGGTGCAGATAAAGTGTGGACCACTTCCGCTGAGCTGGGTGCTATTACCACCTCAGGCAATACTGTAGGTACCTCTATTACCGGTAAAATTGATGCCAAACAAGAGCTGGAGCAGTGGAGTAACCAGTACATTCTGAGCGCGTTTTTCAAAGAAGATGAAAAACTTGATGAGAATAATAACAAGGTGACTGAGAAGTCGGCTGAGCGTTATTTAGTGTCAGCCAAAGCAGCCTACAAGCTGACGGAAGAGTTTGATAAGTTGTTTGTGTTTGGCTCATACACCGATGATAAATTCGGCGCCTATCTGAAATACACCACCCTGGCAGTCGGTTATGGTACCCGTATTTATAACGCTGAAGATAAGTCACTGGATGTCGAGATCGGTCCGGGTTATTTTACCGGCGAGCGCTCTACCGGTGAGACCGAAAACGGCCTCATCGTTCGTGGTGCGGCTGCCTTTAACTGGGCTATTAGTGAGTCGGCCAGTTTTGCCCAAACCTTAAGCGTGGAATACGGCGATGACAACACCCGTACCATTGCAGAAAGTGCATTGTTGGCAAAAATTAATGGCTCTTTGCAGATGAAAGCCGCGTTTTTAGTTCAAAACGACTCTGATGTGCCACCATTGAAAAAGAGTACTGATACACAAACGTCGCTGACGTTGGTTTATTCTTTCTAAGCAAGCCCATTAAAAAAACGCCCGCTTTATCACGGGCGTTTTTTATTAAGCGGTTAATTTTCCATCAGTTAGCGCACGTTGTTCTGGTTTTGCGCTATGCTTGCTTTATCTTTGTGTTCTGGCTTTTTTTCTATTTTGAGCAAAAAAACATTAGATACAGCACAGCGCTGGCGGCATAAAGCCTGGTTTGGTGCTCTTTGCTATCTCGCTTTGGGTGTACTTTGGATCACCCTCAGCGACGCTGTGCTGGCATGGTTTATCAGTGATGCACAAACATTAAGCCAGTACCAAAGTTATAAAGGCTACTTTTATGTCTCATTAACCGCCTTACTGGCCTGGTTATTATTAAGTCAGCGCCAACGCTATTCACGATCACTGGCCGAAACTGAAGATATCTTCTCCGCTACTTTTGAGCTTGCTGCTGTCGGCATCGCACACGTTAGCCTGGATGGCCAGTTTATTCGGGCCAATGCGTTATTATGTGCTTTGCTTGGATACAGCGAGACACAGCTAAAACGCCTTACCTTTCAAAAGATCACGCACCCTGACGATTTGCAAAAAGATGAAAGTGCACTGGCAGAGCTGCTGGCAAATAAGATCCAGCAATACAGCCTTGAGAAGCGCTATATCCGCGCTGATGGTGCCATCATTTGGGCACAGTTGTCAGTGGCAATGGTACGCAACAAAAGCAAGCCGTACTTTATTTCGATAGTAAAGGATATTACCCAACAGCGGCATACACTATTGCAACTGGAGCAAAGTGAACTGCGTTTTCGCACTTTGCTGGATAATGCGCCGCAGTTAGCCATTCAAGGCTATTGGCGGGATGGTACGACGTTCTATTGGAATAAAGCCTGCGAGCAGATTTATGGATATAGCAAGGAAGAGGCGCTTGGCAGTAACTTGCTGGATCTGATTATTCCCAGCTACATGCGCAATGCTGTTACCCATGCTATGCAGCAAATGGCTGATAGTGGGGACGCTATCGCTTCTGAGGAGCTGGCATTACGCCGCAAAGATGGTTCTTTAGTGCCGGTATATTCTGGCCATGCAGTGGTCAAGTTGCCTGATATGGAGCCGCAGATATATTGCATTGATCTCGATTTGACAGAGCACAAAAAGCAGGCGGCCGAACTGGCATTTTTGGCTGATTTTGATGTCGTAACGCAATTGCCGAACCGGCAATATTTTTACCAGAGAGTAGAGCAAGCGATCAGTCAGGCTTCTCAGTTAAATGGCCACTGTGCCATTCTGCTGATGGATCTGGATAATTTTAAAAACATCAACGACAGCTATGGCCATGCAGCCGGCGACCAACTCCTGATGCAAATTAGCCAGCGACTACATAAATGCTGTGCCCCGATACATACCCTGGCGCGCTTGGGTGGCGATGAGTTTGGCGTACTAGTGCAACAGTGGTCATATTCTGAGCAATTGGTCACCCTAGCCGACAACTTGTTGCAACAGCTGGAGATACCGTGCAAGTTGCTTGATCAGAGCGAGGTAATTATTACCGCCTCTATTGGTATCAGCTTGTATCCGGAGCATGCACAAAATTGTGATGAATTAATTCGTGCCGCCGATGCGGCCATGTACAAGGTAAAACAAGGCGGACGTAATCATGTGGCATTTTATTCTGATGAGCTAACCGTACAAGCACGGCAACGCGTGCAGTTGGAGCGCCATTTGCGCTTGGCACTCAAGGCTAATAAATTAACCTGTCACTATCAGCCACAAATTGATATCAACTCAGGGCGTATTATTGGAGCAGAAGTGTTACTGCGTTGGTTTGATGATGAGTTAGGTTTTATATCGCCTGATGTCTTTATTCCGCTAGCCGAGAGTTGTGGGCTTATTCACACCTTAGGCATAGCGGTGCTGCAATCGAGCTGCAAGCAATATGTTGCCTGGCAGCAGGCCGGTTTGCCACCGTTTAGGCTGGCGGTGAATGTATCGGCACAGCAGTTTGGAAAAGCGTCTTTCTTTGCTGAAATGCAGCAGATAATGACCGCGACAGCTATGCCCGCTGATCAGATGGAACTGGAAGTAACCGAAAGCACGCTGATGCTAGGCGAGGCTAATATTAATCAGCTGATGCAGCAGATAAAACAGCTTGGTATGCGTTTAGCAATTGATGATTTTGGTACCGGCTACTCGTCATTGTCTTATTTGAAACGCCTGCCGCTGGACATTTTAAAAATTGACCGTAGCTTTATTGAGCATTTACCTGATAACAACGAAGATAAGCAAATTGTCAGGGCTATTATTGCCCTGGCGCATAACCTTAACTTCAAAGTGTTGGCCGAAGGTGTAGAAACCGCAGAGCAGCTGGCGTTTTTACGCCAGCAAGGCTGTGATTACTATCAGGGCTATTATTTCAGTAAGCCTATATCTGCTGCCGACTTTGCTACTTTACTCCAAAAGCATCAGCAGGCTGACAACGCTTAGCTGCTGATGCTGATTTTGCTATAGCCCAGGCCTTGTTGCTTCGCCACCTTAATTTGTACCGGGATGCGCTGCTTTAACGCTTCAACATGGCTGATAATACCAATCATCTTGCCGCGGGCGTTCAGGTTATCCAGCGCCGCCAAGGCGCTGTCAAGCGTATCGGCATCCAGGGTGCCGAAGCCTTCATCTAAAAACAGCGAGTCGATGCGGGTGTTATGGCTGACCAAATCAGACAGCGCCAGTGCCAGTGCCAGACTAACCAGAAAGCTTTCTCCCCCGGACAAGGTTTTGGTATCCCGTGCGGCGTCGGCTTGCCAGGTATCCAGTACTACCAGCTCCAGCTCAGCCTCGGGGTGTCGCGCCAGTTGATAACGGCTATGCAGCACCGCCAGCTGCCGGTTGGCCAGCACAATTAGCTGCGCCAGTGTCAGGCCTTGGGCAAAGCGGCGGTAGCGGGCACCGTCTGCCGAGCCAATTAAGCTGTTTAGTCGCTGCCAATATTCATATTGCTGTCGCTGGCTGGTCAATGCTTGTAGCAATTGTTGCTGTGTCTCGCGCTGGCGCGCATCGCTGGTCAGTTGCTGCTGAAGCTGGCCGCTGTGTTCAGTTAGCTGCTGTAGTTGCTGCTCATCCGCGACTAAAGTTTTTTGGAGCTCTTCGGCACTGAGTGCTGTGATATGTTGCGCGACCAGTTGCTGCTGGCGCTGTTGCCAGTCTTGTAACAAATGACGGGCGGCGGCCTCCTGCTGCCGCAGCTGCTGTTGCAGTTGGCTCAGCTGTTGATGTTCGTCGTCTGACAGCAGGGCAGCCAAAAAGGCCGTTTCATCAGCAAAGTCGCTGCCGGCCAGCGCCTGCTGCCAGTGTTGCTGTGTTTCTGTTGCGCTAAGCTGCTGCTGTTTCAGCTGATGCTGCAGCGCCTGTTGCTGGCCAAGGTTTTGCTGCAGTTGTTGTTGTACTTGCTGTAATTTGGGCTCGAGTTGCGATAGTGGCTCGGCAGTAACCCGATCCTGCCTGGCGGGTGCTTCGCTGCTAGCCTGTTGCTGATAACGTTGTTGCCAGCTGGCCAACTGGCTTACCAGCACTGTGTGTTGCTCTGTTAAGCGCTCGGCCTGTTGCTGCGCCAGTTGTTGCTGGTGATCGATGTCCGTAAGCTGGTTGGTCAGCGTCAGTAGTTGCTCTTTTAACTGCTGCTGCCGGGCTTGTTGCTGCTCCCACTGCGCCAGGTTGCTCTCTGTCTGCTGCAGCTGCTGCGCGGTTTTGCTAAGCGCGTCAGTCAGTTCCGTTTGTGATGTATGGGCACAGTCCTGCAGCAGGGTTTTTAACTCAGCCAGCTCTGTTTGCAATTGTTGCTGTTGCTGACCATTTTGCGCCAGTAGCGCCTGTAACGAGGCCTCATTTTTATTGAGCTGCTCGCCTTGTAACTGCAACTGCTGCAGCTGTTGTTCCAGTTCGTTAAGCTGGGCCGCGGTACTGTTACTGTCTAACTGCTGATACTCGCTGATTGCCGGGTGTTCTGTAGCGCCACAGAGCGGGCAGGGCGCGCCTTCCTGCAGCTGGGCCCGGTGCTCGGATAACTGCATAATTAATTGCTGCTGTGCTAACAGCTGCTTCTTATCTTTCAGCCGTTCCTGCAGTTGTTTGTATTGCAGGCGCAGCGCCACAAGTTCGGTGGTTACCTGAGTGAGTTGTTGCTGATATCCGGCCTGTTGCTGCTGGCTCGCTGTCAGTTGCTGCTGTAACTTTTGTTGCCGGGCGAGCTGCTGCTGTTGCTGCTGCAGGATAAATTGTTGTTCGCGCAGTTGCTGCTGGCTGAGCCTGAGTTGGCCGGGGTCAACAGTGGCTAAGTTGGTACTAACTGCCTGTAATGCCTGTTCCAGCTGGGTTTTGTCGTGCTGCAGCTGCTGTTGCTGTCGTTGCTGCTGTTGCTGTGATGTCTGCAGAGTTTGGGCTTGCGCCTGTAATTGTTGCTGCTGCTGGGTTAGCCAGGCGATGCCCTGAGCCAGCAGGTGCAGTTGTTGCTGCATAAGCGTGTGCTGTTGCTGTTGCAGCTGCTGCTCAAGCTGTTGCTGGTCGCTCAGTTGTTGCCCCGCTTGTTGCATGGCTTGATACAGCGGCGCAAGTTTGCTGGCCGGTTGATGCTGCTCAAGCCTGCTAAGCTGTGCCTGCTGGGCCTGGCTCTGTGCCAACGCGGTCTCTAACGCTGCAGCGGCTTTATGTAACTCGTCGCCAGCGCTATCCAGTTGCTGGCGCCACTGCAGCGCCTGACGCTGCTGGCTTAACCGTTGCTGGTATTGCTGCTGTTGTAGCTTTAACGCAGCCAGCTCGTCATTAAGCTGCTGTTGCTGCTCGCTGCTTAGCAGCTCCACTGCGCCGGCTCTGGTCTGTAACAGCTCCAGCTGGTTTTTATAGTCGCGACAATCACTGAATACCTGCTGTGAAATGCGGCCATAAATGTCGGTACCGGTCAGCTCCTCCAGCAATTCGGCGCGCTCGTTGGCATCGGCATTTAAAAAAGCTGCAAAGCCGCCCTGTGCTAATAACATTGATTTAGTAAAGCGGCCAAAGTCTAGCCCGGTGATCTCACTTACCAGCTTGAGTTTATCGCTGGTTTTATCGGTTAAAATGCTGCCGTCCAGCCGTGCCAACTCGGTTTTGGCTGGCTGCAGGTTGCCGTCGCTCTGGCCGCGCGCGCGGCGCTGGCTCCAAAAAGCACGATAACCCTGGCCTGCCACTTCAAATTCCACTTCAGCCAGACACTCACTGCAATGTCGTGTCATCAGTTCATTGCTGGTGGGTGAGGTTTTCAGCCGGGGTGTTTGGTGGTACAACGCCAGGCAAATTGCATCGAGAATCGTGGTTTTGCCAGCACCCGTCGGGCCGGTAATGGCAAACAGATTGCTTTGCGTAAAGGGTGGCTGGCGAAAATCAATCTGCCACTCGCCACGCAGCGAGTTCAGGTTTTGCAGCCGTACTGACAATATTTTCACGTGCTCTGCTCCACACTGGCTTGTACCTGCAGGTAAAGTACTGTCAGCTGCTGGCTTTGCTCGTCCGTTAGGCTTTCGCCGCTAAGCCTGGCTTGCCACACTTGCTGTGGCGTAAGTTCTGCCAAACTCTGTTGTGTCTCCGTGCTAAGCAGGTTGGCAGTGTTACTGCGCTGACGGCGCAGCCGCAAAAGCTCAACCGGCCAGTCGTGTAATAGCGGCTCAACCCGTTGCTGCAAATCAGCAAGATAAGCGTCGGTTTCGGTGATCACCAGCTCCAGCCAGAGTGTTTGGCCTTCAGTCAGGCTGGCGCAGGCTTGCTGCAGGTGCGTGGGCAGTTGCGCCAGATCACAACGGATGCTGCACAAGGGCTGAAAGCAGGGGATAGGCAGGCTAGTAACGCTTTTACCTGCAGAGCTGAAATCAAGCAGCCAGGCTTGCTTTTGCTGCTTGGCTTCATCAAAACTGAGTGGCAATGGTGAGCCGCTGTAACGGATGTCGGTATCGGCGTTAAGCTGCTGGCTTTGATGAATATGGCCCAGTGCAATGTAGTCTGCCTTGGGAAAGGCGGCGGCAGAAAAAGCTTCCAGGCTGCCGATATATACATCGCGCACAGATTCTGATTGGCTGACCCCCAGCGTGGTTAAATGGCCCGTCATCACAATAGGGAGCTGCAGCTGATGTTGTTGGTTGTACTGCTGTGCTAAGTCAAATAACTGTTGATAATGCAGTGCAATAGCTTGCTGCAGATCGCGCTGCTTGTCGCTGCCGCTCTGGCCGGCCTGGCTTTGCAGCAGATCGCGGGCGCGTAAAAACGGGATAGCACACAAAAGTGCCGCCGGCTGTTTCGCTTTGTTGTGCAGCACCAGCAATTGCTCACTCAGATCGCCACTGATATCGGCGATGACAGTGGTATTTAAACACTGCAGCAGGTTTTTGCTTTCATTTAGCACGGCCGGGGCATCATGATTACCTGCTAACACTACCAGCTGACAGCCACTGCGTTGCAAGTCGACGATAAACTGGTTGTAGAGCTCCCGGGCGTAGCTGGGCGGTGTGGCGGTGTCAAAAATGTCGCCGGCCACGATGATAGCATCCAGCGCCTGCTGCCGGGCCTGCTGAACCAGCCAGCGTAAAAAGGCCTGATGTTCGCTGGCGCGGCTGCGGCCAATAAAATGCTGGCCCAAATGCCAGTCTGAAGTGTGCAATATACGCATTAAAAGTGTACCGCTAACGCTGTTGGCGCCAGCATACCGGATCTGCAGCGGCACAGCAAAAGGCCGCAGCTGGCATACACCGGCTGCAGCCTTGGCTTAGCGCGGACTTTACTGCGCCACTTGCAGTTTATCAATCACCCGGCTGACGTCATTGGTGTTTTTGGCGATGGCGACAGCCAAGTCTTTTTCAGCATCCGACTCCACTTCGCCGCTCAGGGTGACCACACCCTGTTTGGCATCTACATCGATGCTGGTACCACTGACTTCTGACTCGAACAATAAGCGGGTTTTTACCACGGTAGCAATTTTGGCGTCTTTGAGCGCACTGCCGTTTTGTTGCTGCTCTGTGTTCGCCTGCGCCACTACTGTTAATTGATTATCGACACCGGTAACGCCGTCCAGGCTGGCCACCAGCTCTTCCGCCAGTGCTTTATCAACTTCTGAGTCTACCTTACCGGTTAGGGTGACGGCACCGTTTTTCACATCGGTATTAATATCAAACGAGTTTAAATTACCGTTTAACAGCAATGTTGTTTCGGCTTTGCCATCTATCCACGCATCTTTAGCGCCATCTTGCCAATCATTGGCCAATACTGCTGTACTGCTAAGGGCCAGGGTCATCATCATAGCTAAAGTTGTACGTTTCATGTTGTCGCTCCTTCTGTAGTGAGACGTTATGACAAATGCCAATATGATGCCAATTTCTAAGCGCTTGAAAGTGTTATGTTTAAATTCTTGATTCAGCCAATGTTAATTTTTTGTTTGTACTTTTTGCCGGCTCGCCGGTAAAACTTGCAACAGTGGCAGAAGTGCATCGCAAGCAAGTTGCAATGCAGCAGTAAAATGCGCCAGGCTAGCTTTTAACCGATGACTGCTGCAGCGGGTAAGCTGTTTTAACGCCGACAGGTGTTGTGGTAGCAGTGTGGCCAGCTCTGCCAGCAGTGATGGGCTACACTCTTGTTGGTGTAACTTACTATGCTGTTGCAGATACCAATATTGCACAGCAGACAGTTGTGGGCTCAGTTGGCAGAGGGCTGCGGTGTCAGAGTGTTCAGGCAGATGGCGGCTGGCATTGGCATGCAAACGCGCTAAAGTGGCAAACTGGTAACGTAAGTTACTTGTGCTAACCTGGCTGGCAGCCAGTTGAAAAAAGCGACCGGCACTGGCGCACAGGCTGGCTACTGCTCTGAGTATACGTATATCGTCTGGGTGGGCGGCACGGCTTACATCACCGGGTGTCATTATCGTTTACTCCTGCAGGGTGCTAATGGTTAAAGTTCATATTCAATTCATGTACCAAAGCATAAATTTATGATTTACTTTACTATTTTTAATTCCGGCCATCAGTGCTAATCAAGGGCAGGTAAGTTTTACCCGGTGGCATTGTTAAATTTACAGTGCTGACAAAGCGTTAAGTGCCAATAACAGAGAGCCGACTAATGAATAAACCGCGTTTGTTTATGCATATGCAGGACACGGAGCTGGCGCGCCAGTTAATGCAGTCTGCGGTAGTGCGGCAGTTTATGGTGGTGGCCAGCAGTGACACTGCGCTCTGGCCTGAGCAGCTATTGCAGCAAAAAGTGGACGCTGTGTTGTTGCAAGCCGATCGCTTCCAAAGCTCAGCGTTAAGCCAGCTGATAGACAGCGGCATTTTAGCGGAGCTGGATTTTATTATTATCAGTGATGGTAAACCCGACCCGGCGTTAGATCAGCTGATGCGCTGTGGTGCCGGCTATCATTTTCGCCAGCCGCTGGATCTGGGGTGTTTGCTTGATACCTTGCAGGACTTTTATCAGCAATTACCTCAAGGCCGGCAGCGGGTAAGCAGTAACAGCAGCCAGCTCGACCAGTTTGGCTTGTTGGTGGGGTCGTCGCGGGCGATGTTAAATCTGTACCGTACACTGCGCAAAGTTGCTGTTACCCAGGCCAATGTGCTGATTATGGGCGAGAGCGGCGCCGGCAAAGAGCTGGTGGCCAATACGCTGCATCTGGCCAGTTATCGCGCCGAACACCCCTTTGTTGCGATAAACTGTGGCGCGCTAAGTCCGGAGCTGGTCGACAGTGAGTTATTTGGCCATGTCAAAGGCGCCTTTACCGGCGCCTTGCGTGACCATCAGGGGGTATTTGCCCAGGCGGATGGCGGCACCCTGTTTTTGGATGAAGTGACCGAAATGCCTTTGGAACAGCAAGTAAAACTGCTGCGGGTACTGGAAAGCGGCGAATACCGGCCGGTTGGCAGTGATAAAACCTGCCAGACTAATGTGCGCGTGGTGGCCGCCACTAACCGGGATCCGCAGCAGGCCATTTCCGACGGTATTTTGCGCGAAGATCTGTATTTTCGTCTGGCGCAGTTTCCGGTGCAGGTGCCACCGCTGCGGCAGCGCGGTGAGGATATTACTGGTCTGGCCCAGCACTTTCTGGCTTACCGCAACAGCCAGGAACAACAGCAAAAGCGTTTATCAGTTGAAGCACTTGATCGCATCGCCTCACACCCATGGCCGGGTAATGTGCGTGAGCTAAAACATGCGATTGAGCGGGCTTACATCCTGGCCGACAGCCAGATTTTGCCGGAACATTTATTGCTGGAACAACCCGTGGCTGACAGCGCGATGGCGCCGGCTGAGGTGCCGGCAGGTGTGCCACTGGAGCAACTGGAGAAGGCGGCTATCTTGTCTACCCTGGCGGAGAACAATGGCAACAAAACCGATACCGCATTACAGCTGGGGATCAGCGTAAAAACGCTGTATAACAAACTAGAAAAATACCAGCAGCCTGACTGACAGCGGCGCCACTGCCGCCGCCGTTTCGCTGCTGCTTACAGTTGCTGTAGCAAGGCGTTTAGGTCATCAACGTTAAACACATAACTTTTATTACAGTATTCACAGCTAATACTCAGTTCGCCCTGAGCGATATGCTCACTGATCACATCCCGGCCCAAACTGACAATGGCAGCACTGCATTTTTCCCGTGAACAACCACAGACAAAACTGACCGGTTGCGCTGGAAACAACTCGACCTGCTCCTGATGAAATAGCCGGTATAACAGTTGCTCGGCCGGCAGGTTGAACATTTCATCCTGCGTTAGGGTGTCGCTTAACATGACTAAATCGGCAAAGTCAGCTTTGGCTTTGTCCTGCTCTACCGGCAATACTTGCAACATAAAGCCAGCAGAGCGGCATTTATGTTGTTGAATATCGGTATACAAATATAAACGTGTTGGGAGCTGCTCTGATTGCGCAAAGTAGGCCTCAAGTGTGCTGGCCAGACTGTCGCCGCTCAGCGGAATAATGCCCTGATAGCGCTCGCCCAGCTTGGGCGTAATGGTTACCAGCAAATAGCCTTCGCCAATCAGCTCGCGGAAACTGTCTCCGCGTATTTCAGCCTGCATCCGCACCACACCTCGAAACTGCTGCTGATCGGTACCATTTACCGCGGCAAAACGCACCGGGCCATCGCCCTGAATTTGTACGGCTATGTCACCGTCGAGCTTTAATGTGGCGGTAAGCAAGCTGGTGGCGGCAACTAACTCAGCCAGTAGCTGTTTAATTGGCAGCGGATAATCATGATGCAGTAACATCTGATCCAGACTGTCGGCCAATTGCACCATCTCGCCACGCACATTGCGCTGTTGGAATAAAAAACGATATAAGCTGTCTGAAGTCATGCTGTTCTCTTACTGCTGCGATTTCAACAAAAGCAGCTTACGCCGCTCTTTTTTGTCGGGTTTGGTGTCGGGGTGTGGCGCAAACAAGCTGTTGGTTTTTCTAAGTTCAGCCCGTTTTTGTCGCTGCGCTATGCTGTCGGCGGTTTCTTCGTACAACGCCTGTGCCAGCGGTGCGGACAGCCGTTTGTCTGATAGGCCCAACACGATGACAATTTTTTCATCGCTGCCCTGTGCCAGCCGGATAGTCGCACCGGGCTCGACCGTTCTGCTGGCTTTGCAGCGCTGGCCATTATAATGTACTTTACCGCCTTCGATCATCTCTTTTGCCAGTGAGCGGGTTTTATAAAAGCGACAGGCCCACAGCCATTTATCTAACCGTAATGAAGCTGTGTCAGACTGTGCCGGCGTGTTAGATTGCGTCATATCATCGTGTCTGGCTGAACTAAGGTAGCCATTATAGTGCCAAATCAGCGATTATGGTGCCAGCATAGAGAAAAATGCGGTTAATATGTTGTAAAAGTTCGCGGATGACTTGTTGGTGTAAACACAACTGGTTAAGATAAATTTCGTTTTTCAGGCAAGTGTGAGCAATGAAGCCGTTACCCGATATACAGCAGTTGTTACAACAACTCGACAAACTACCGATACAGCGGGTACAGCCGTGGCTAAACCTGCTATTGGTTATTCTGCTGGCCTGGTTACTGGCCCGCTTAAGCTGGCAGCTGGTGCCGACGCCGGCTGCGACAGCGCTGACGCCTGTCATGCCGGCAACCACCAGCACATCCACAGGTTCTGGGGTGAGTTTACCGGCATTAACCAGCTTTGCACTGTTTGGTAAAGCCAGTTCAGAGCCGGTAAAAGCGGTGCAACCTGTGGTGACTGAAGCGCCGAAAACCCAGCTGAATGTTAAGCTGACCGGTGTGGTGGCGCTGGCCGCTGATCCTGCCAAAGGCAGCGCTATTATTGAAAGCCGCGGCAGTGAAGCGACCTATGCCGTAGAAGATACCATTGAGGGCACCAGTGCAGTATTAAAGCAGGTGTTGGCCGACAGAGTATTGTTGTTACAGGCTGGCCGTTTTGAAACCCTGATGCTCGACGGTATTGAATACACCAAAATTGCGCAGGCAAATGCGGGCCTGGGCCGCTCTGATGAATTAGTCGCGGTAGACGACAGCAGCGGTGATTTAGCACCGGCACCGGAGCCGATGGAAATGCAGCCGCTGGAACTGTCTGAGGAGCTGGATATCCGCCGTGAAGAGCTTATCGCAGAACCTATGAAGTTTTTCGATTACATTCGGGTGTCACCGCACCGGCCGCAAGGACAGTTGCTGGGCTACCGTTTAACACCGGGTAAAGATGCCAGCTTGTTTACCCAGCTGGGATTGCAGCCTAATGATCTGGCGATAGAAATTAATGGTATTGCATTAACCGACATGCAGCAGGCGATGAACGTGATTAACGAATTGCGTGATGCCAAAGAAGCCGCAATAAAAATAGAACGCGATGGTGAGATCAGAGACATTCTGGTAAGCCTGTCACAATAATTATTAAAACGAATTGGTTGTAGCATAATGAAATCAGGGCAATTAAGTTTTTTCTCCCGTCGCACGCTGGCCAGCCTACTGGTCGCTACCGCGCTGACCACCATCATCCCTGGCGCCGCGGTAATGGCGCAGGAAGAGGTGATGTACTCGCCAAACTTCAAAGGCACCGACATCAACGAGTTTATTAATATCGTTGGTATGAATCTGAAAAAAACCATTATTGTTGACCCGCAAGTGCGCGGCCGCGTCAATGTGCGTAGCTATGAGATGCTCAACGAGCAGCAATACTACCAGTTTTTCTTAAACGTGCTGGAAGTGTATGGCTTTGCCGTAGTTGAAATGGACAATGGCGTATTAAAAGTAGTGCGCAATAAAGACGCCAAAACCAGCAATATTCCGGTGGTGAGCGATACCAACCCTGGGCAGGGTGATGAAATGGTCACCCGGGTGGTGCAGGTGCGTAATGTGTCGGTACGTGAGCTGGCTCCCTTGCTGCGTCAGTTTAGTAACCAGGCCGGTGGTGGTCATGTGGTGAACTATGACCCGTCCAATGTGATTATGATGACCGGCCCGGCGGCAGTGGTTAACCGTCTGGTGGATATTATTCAGCGCGTAGACAAAGCCGGCGATCAGGAGTTGGAGATCGTTAAACTGCAATATGCCTCAGCGCCAGAAATCGTGCGTATTTTGGAAAGTATTTATAAAAGCCAGGGCCGGGCCGAGCAGCCCGATTTCCTGGTGCCACGCATTGTTGCGGACGAGCGCACCAACAGCGTGATTGTCAGCGGCGAATTACAGGCGCGTCAGCGCGTGATTGAACTGGCTAAACGGCTGGACAGTGAGCTACAAACCAGCGGTAACACCCGGGTGTTTTATTTAAAGTACGCCAAAGCTGAAGAGCTGGTGCCAGTACTAAAAGGCGTGAGTGAATCTATCGTAGCGGAAGTACAGGGCGGCACTGCCGGTGCCCAGGGCGGGCGCACAGCCGCAGCTAACCCGGGCCGGGCGATTAGTATTGAAGCGCACGCCGACAGTAACTCACTGGTGATCACTGCGCAGCCGGATATGATGCGCTCACTGGAAGAAGTATTACGCCAGCTGGATATCCGCCGGGCTCAGGTATTGGTGGAAGCCATTATTGTTGAAGTATTTGAAGGTGACGGCACCGACTTTGGTGTGCAGTGGTTAAATGCCAACGGTGGCGGTACTAACTTTAATAACGGTAATACCATCCCGATTATCGGCGTTGCAGCAGGTGCCGCAGTGGCATCACAGGTAACGCCAGGTAGCACTACCACCACCATCGTCGATGGCGTGCCGGTTACCCAAACCTCACCAGACTCTAACCGGGATTATTCGGTACTGGCACAGGTATTAAGTGGCTTAAACGGCGCCATGCTGGGCTTTTATCAGGGCGATTGGGCAGCTATTTTGCAAGCCGTTCGCACCAGCACTAACTCTAACGTACTGGCCACACCGCATATCACTACCATGGATAACCAGGAAGCGTTTTTCCTGGTTGGTCAGGAAGTGCCGGTGATTACCGGCTCTACCACAGGTTCAAACAACACTAACCCATTCCAGCAGGTTGACCGGCAGGAGGTGGGCATCAAGTTAAAAGTGACGCCGCAAATTAACGAAGGTGATGCTGTACAGCTGACCATAGAGCAGGAAGTGTCCAGCATTGGCGGTGCCACAGCAGTGGATATCACCATAAACAAGCGTGAAATTAAAACCACTGTGATGGCCGACGATGGCGCTACCGTGGTGCTAGGTGGCTTGATTGATGAAGACGTGCAGGAAAGCGAGTCTAAGGTGCCGTTGCTGGGCGATATTCCGGTGCTGGGGCATTTATTTAAATCGACCAGTGTCACCAAGCAAAAACGTAACCTGATGGTGTTTATTAAAGCCACCATAGTGCGCGAAGGTTCGGCCATTTCCGGCATCTCAAAAACCAAGTACAACTATATCCGTGCTGAGCAGTTAAAGCGTGACGAAGAGGGCATCCGTTTAATGCCATTTACCAAGCAGGTGGTGCTGCCAGAATGGGATGACTCGCTAACGCTGCCGCCTACTTTTGATGAGTATATGAACAAACAAGGCACGCCAGCACCCGCGACTGAGCAGCCAGGGAAGCAGGACTGATGCAGGCGCTTCACGAAGAGCAGGTGCAGCCGGCCAGCCGTAATATCCGCTTACCCTTTGGTTTTGCCAAGCGCCACGGCGTGCTGTTGGCACGGCAAGCACAAGGCTGGCAGCTGTATATTCATGCCGCTACCGCGCCCGATGCGGTATTAGAAGTGCGCCGTCTGCTGGCTGAACCGTTTCAGATCCAGCGTTTGTCGGCGACCGAGTTTGAAGCCATGCTCGAAGCCAGTTATCAGCGAGACTCCTCAGAAGCACAGCAGCTGATGGAAGATATCGGTAACGAGGTCAATTTAGCCTCGTTGGCTGATGATATTCAGGAAAGCGAAGACTTACTGGAAAATGAAGATGATGCGCCTATCATCAAGCTGATTAACGCCATGCTGGGTGAAGCCATTAAGCTTGGCGCCTCAGATATCCACGTGGAAACCTTTGAAAAAGCCTTAATAGTACGGTTTCGGGTAGATGGCATTTTACGTGAAGTGCTGCGGCCAAACCGGCGTTTATCCAGCTTGCTGGTATCGCGCATTAAGGTTATGGCCAAATTAGATATTGCCGAAAAGCGTGTACCGCAGGATGGCCGTATCAGTTTACGCATTGCCGGCCGGGCGGTAGATGTGCGGGTGTCGACCATGCCATCAAGTCATGGTGAGCGGGTCGTGCTGCGTTTACTGGATAAAAATAACTCGCACCTGAATTTAGCCGATTTGGGCATGACCTTGTCAGTACAGCAGGCGTTTTCACAGCTTATTTTAAAGCCACACGGCATTATTCTGGTCACCGGCCCCACCGGCTCGGGTAAAAGTACCACCTTGTATGCCGGCCTTACCGAAATAAACACCAAAGATCGCAATATTCTTACCGTTGAAGATCCGATTGAATACGAGCTGGAAGGCATAGGCCAAACTCAGGTCAATACCAAGGTGAATATGACCTTTGCCCGTGGTTTGCGCGCCATTTTGCGCCAGGACCCGGACGTAGTAATGGTGGGTGAAATTCGCGACTTAGAAACGGCGCAAATTGCCGTGCAGGCCAGTTTAACCGGCCACTTAGTGTTATCAACTTTGCACACTAATACCGCCGCTGGCGCCATTACCCGGTTAGAGGATATGGGTGTGGAAGCGTTTTTATTATCGTCCAGTTTGCTTGGCGTTTTGGCGCAGCGTCTGGTGCGTACTCTGTGTCCGCACTGTAAAGCGGCGCACGAGCCGGACAAAGAAGAGCGTAATCTGCTGGGCGTCAGTAAAAAAGACGAGGTGATTATTTACCGCGCGACCGGCTGTGAGCATTGTAATCAGACCGGTTATCGTGGCCGTACCGGCATTCATGAGTTGCTGCTGGTTGATGAGCATATCCGCGAGCTTATCCATAATGGCAAAGGCGAGCAGGCGATTGAAAAATACGTGCGTCAGCACAGCCCCAGCATCCGCGCCGACGGCTTTAGTAAAGTGTTAAACGGCGAAACCACACTGGAAGAAGTGTTGCGCGTTACCCGTGAGGATCTGTAGTGCCGGCCTTTGAATATCAGGCTCTGGATGCCAGAGGTAAAAGCAGCAAAGGCGTGCTGGAGGCCGATAACGCCCGCCATGCCCGCAGTTTGTTGCGTGAACAAAAGCTAACGCCGGTCAGCGTTGGCCTGGCATCACAGCAAGAGAAACTGCTGGCCTCGGGCAGTCAATGGTTTAAGCGCAAAATATCAGCATCAGAGCTGGCATTAATTACCCGCCAACTGGCAACGTTAGTCGAAGCCGCACTGCCGATTGAAAGCGCGTTGTTGGCGGTGGCCGAGCAATGTGACAAGCCACGGCTGAAAAACATGATGATGACGGTGCGCTCTAAGGTAGTTGAAGGTTACAGCCTGGCTGAAGGCTTAGCCGAGTTTCCGCACGTGTTTGATCATCTGTTTCGCTCTATGGTGGCGGCGGGGGAAAAATCCGGCCATTTAGATCAGGTATTAAACCGGCTGGCTGATTACACCGAGCAGCGTCAGCATATGCGCAGCCAGATCTTACAGGCCTTGCTGTACCCTATTATCCTTACTTGTTTTGCTGTGCTGGTGATCTCCATCTTGCTGGCCGCGGTAGTGCCGAAAATCGTCGGCCAGTTTGAACATATGGGCCAATCCCTGCCCGGTACTACCTTATTTTTAATTGCCGCCAGTGATTTTTTGCGCGCTTACGGTGTTTTTGTATTAATCGCCATTATGCTGGCACTGGTGGCGTTTAAACGGGCACTGCTAAAGCCCGCGTTTCGTTTTCGCTGGGATGCGCTGGTGCTAAAAAGCCGTGTGCTGGGTAAAGTCACCAAGGGGTTAAACACTGCCCGTTTTGCCCGTACCTTAAGTATTTTAAATGCCTCTGCGGTGCCGCTACTGGAAGCCATGCGCATCAGTGCAGACGTGCTAAGCAATACTTATATGAAACAGGCAGTGAGTGAGGCAACCGGTCGGGTGCGCGAGGGCACTTCGCTGCGTAATGCGCTGGAGCAAACCAAGCTGTTCCCGCCGATGATGCTGCATATGATTGCCAGCGGTGAAAAAAGCGGCCAGTTAGATTCGATGCTGGAGCGCGCCGCCAATACGCAGGACCGTGAGTTTGAAACTCTGGTGACGGTATCGTTAAAGGTGTTTGAGCCGGTGCTGGTCGCGGTTATGGCCGGTATGGTGTTATTTATTGTGATGGCAATTTTGCAGCCAATTTTAGCGTTAAACAATATGGTAGGTGGTGGTTAGTATGCAAAGGCAACAGAACAAAAAACAGCAGGGCTTTACCTTGCTGGAAGTGATGGTGGTTATCGTGATCCTGGGTATTATCGCCAGTATGGTGGTGCCCAACCTGATTGGTAACCAGGAACAGGCCGCCCGGCAAAAAGCCGTGGTAGATATTCAGCAACTGGAAAGCGCGCTGGATATGTACCGACTGCGTAATGGCTTTTACCCTACTACAGAGCAGGGCATGCAGGCCTTAGTGACGGCGCCTACGTCACAGCCGGTACCACGTGCTTTTCCGGAAGGCGGCTTTATCCGCCGTTTACCGAAAGATCCGTGGGATGAAGATTACATTTTGATAAGCCCGGGCCAGGTTGGCCGCATTGATATTTTAAGTAAAGGGCCAGACCGTACTGCCGGCACCGATGATGATATCGGTAACTGGAACCTAGATGACAACCAGGACAGTAACAACTAATGTTGCGCCAGCCGGTATTACAGCGCCCACAAGGCTTCACTTTAGTTGAAGTGATGCTGGTGATGCTGCTTATCGGCTTATTAGCCACCACAGTGGTGATGAATTTTACCGGTGAGTCACGCGAAGAGCGGCTGGAAAAAGAAGCTGAGCGTTTCACACAACTGTTTCAGTTTGTCGCTGAAACCGCCATGCTAAAGCAGCAGGAGTGGGGGCTTTATGTCGCACCGAATCACTATGGCTTTTTGTATTACAGTACCAGCGATGCCAAATGGTTACCCGCCACTGAGCCTGCCAGCCTGGAGCAATATAAACTGCCAGAGCATATTAGCCTGCAATTGGAATTAGAAGGCTTACCGGGCGAAGAGACCAATTTACTCAGCCAGCTGGACTGGCAAAGCGAAGACGACGAGCAGCCAGAGCTAGACAGTAAAATACCGGTGCTGCCGCAGGTGTTTATTTTATCCTCGGGTGAGATCAGCCCGTTTCAGCTGCTGTTTACCGAAGCATCGGACTTAACCCCACTGTACAGCAGCGTCTCGACCGACTTTAGCATACCGCTTAGCCGCACCGCAGCCTCAGAGGCGCTGCCATGATAAAACGCGGTTTTACCTTGCTGGAGCTACTTGTAGCCATGGCTATTTTTGCTACCGCCGGTATGGCCATTATGCAGGCCAGTTCGGCGCATATTCGCAGTTTAAGCCAGTTAGACGAGTTAACCATGGCCGGTTACATTGCCAATAACCAAATGCAGCTGGCGCTGTTAGATACTGAGTGGCCGGGAAACGAAAAACGTCAGGGCGAGCTGGAAATGGCTAACCGCAGCTGGCTGTGGCAACAGCAACTGATTAAGGTGCCAGATAACGATTTGCGTTTGGTGCAGATACGCGTCAGTCTGGCCGAAGCGCCAGAGCAGGTGTTATTTCAGCTGCAAAGCTATAAAGGTAAACCCGGTGCGTAAAGCGACTCGCGGTTTTACCTTTATCGAGATGCTGTTGGCGGCGGCCATTTTTGCTCTGGTCGGCCTGGCTTCGGTGGCTATTTTAACCAGCGTGACACAAAGTGATGAGCTATCGCAGCAGGCCAGCACCCGGCTGATAGAGCTGCAGCGTACCATGCTGATGTTAGAACGTGATTTTATGCAAATTAGCCTGCGCCACGTGCGGATTGACGGTGAAGCGCCGCAAAAGAACCGGCTGATGGGCGAGAAGTTTTTCTTAAATAGCGACGATCATGGTGTGAGCTTGGCCCGTCAGGGCTGGCGTAATCCCGGTATGATATTACCGCGCAGTGAAATTCAAACTGTGGCCTACCGGCTGCAGGAAGGCACGTTACAACGCTTGTACAGCCTGTATCCGGATGCCGTCACCGGTACCGAGCCTAAAGTGCAGGCGCTGCAAAGCGGTTTAACCGGTTTTGAGCTGCAATACCTGCAGGGTGAAGAGTGGCTGGAGCGCTGGCAGGATGGTAATTTTCCCTCAGCGGTGCGGGTGGTCCTGACTGACGAAAACTTAGGCCGCATTGAGCGCATTTTTATTATGCCCGATGCAGCGGTAAGTAGCGGGAGCCGCGAATAATGACCAAACCGGCGCAGCGCAAACAACAAGGTGTTGCCTTAGTGGCGGTGTTAATGATCATCGCCATTGTGGTGGTGATAGCCGTAAACATGACAGGCCGCTTGCAACTGCAATTGCAGCGCCAGCAAAACCTGCAGCAACAACAGCAGGCGTTTTGGTATGCCATGGGCGCCGAGCAGTTTGCCCGGGTGTTGTTAGCCCGCACTTTAGCCGGCGAAGAAACGGTGCACCTGGGCCAGGACTGGGCGCTGAGTGGCGCCAGCTTTCCGGTGGAAGATGGCACTATCGCCGGCGAGATGACAGATTTGCGCAGCTGCTTTAATTTAAATGCGCTGCAAAATGTACAGCCAGCCAGCGGAGGCCGGGTTGAGCAAACTGCAGCACAAAAAGCGTTTTTACGCTTGTTAGAATTAAAAGCGACAGAGTTGTCGATGCCGGCGGAATATCTGCTGGCCCGCCTCGGCGATTGGTTAGACGAAGACAGCTTGCTCAATAGCGCCGGTGGTGCCGAAGAGGACGACTATGCTGCGCTGCGTTTTCCGTACTACAGTGCCAATACGCTGATGGCCAGCGTGTCTGAGCTGAGGGTGATACTGGATCTGACCGTAGCAGACTATCAGTTGTTGGCGCCTTATGTTTGTGTCATACCCGAAGACAGCAGCCTGCAGCTAAATGTGAATACCCTAACCGAGGACACGGCAGTGCTGCTGGCAGCACTTATTCCGGAGTTAGCCGAACAGGCGGCGCAAGATCTGATTGCCAACCGGCCCGAACAGGGGTTTGCCACCTTGGATGACGTATTTGGCAGCGCAGAGTTAGCCGGTATAACCGTCAGCGATGAGGTTAAAAGCCTGCTGACATTAAAATCAGATAGCTTTCAGTTAGTGGCCACCGCGGCCTATCTGGAAAGCGGTTTTGTGTTAACGTCGGTATTTAAAATAAATGATAATAATCAGGTCAAAGTATTGGCCCGGCGATTTGGAGGCCAGGGGTGAGTGAACAGTTGGTGATCCGGCTTGGCAGCCGGGCAGAGCACAGCATCAGTTGGCTGGTATGGGCCAGCCATAGCCAGGAAGTGATTGCCAGTGGCGAGTTGCCGGGTGCCGATGCCTTGGTTGAACTGGCCGAGCGGCTGGGTACACGGCCGGTGGTGGCACTGGTGCCGGCATCTGATGTGGTATTAAAGCAAGTGGCGCTGCCGGGCAAACCCAATCGCCAGGTACTGCAGGCGCTGCCGTACATGCTGGAAGAAGAGCAGGCAGAGGACATTGAGCAGCTGTTTTTGGCGTTGGGTAAAGTAGTACAGCACGAAGGCCAATACAGCCAGCAAGTCGCTATTTGTCAGCGCGAGCGCTTAGCGCAGTGGCTGGACTGGCTGCAACATGCCGGTTTTAGTGTTAGCCGTATGCTGCCCGATGCGCTGTTACTGCCCGAAAAGCAACTGCCGGCCTGTATTCAGTTGCAGCAACAGTGGCTGTTAAAGCAAAGCAGCTGGCAGGTATCAGCAATAGAAGCCAACTGGTGGCCGGACTATCTGCAATTAGCGGCACTGCCGATGTTAACCAGTTACAGTCCCTGGCCCGAAGAGTTGCTGCAAAGTCATCAACTTGCAGAGCCTGAGCTGCCACTGGCGCTGCTGGCCAGTGAGCTGGATAAACAGGATTTCACCTTATTGCAGGGCGAGTACAAACCCAAGCGGCAGGTAAACCGCTACTGGCAAATCTGGCGCACACCGGCGCTGTTGGCGCTGGGCTGTTTGGCGCTGTATTTGCTGCAGTTAGGCGCCACAAGTTATCAATTATCGCGCCAGGCGGCGGTGCTTAGCGAACAAAGCCGGCAGCTGTATTTACAGGCCTTTCCGGATGAGCGTATCGTCAATTTAAGCCGTCAGGTACAACAAAAATTGGCCGCCAGCGGCGGGGCGCAGCAGCAAAGCTTTTTAACCCTGCTACAAAGCTTACAGCAACAATTGGCTAAGGTGCCTGATATCAGCCTGGACAATTTACGCTTTGACAGCAAAAGGGCCGAACTGCGTTTTCAGGCCAAGGGCGATGGCTTTCAAAGTTTTGAGCGGCTGAAAACTGCCCTGGAGCAAGCCGGCTTTAGTGTGGAGCAGGGTGCGCTGAGTAACGATGGCGACAAAGTACAGGGCAGTGTTGCTATGCGGGGGGCACAATGAAACAGCAACTGATACAGTGGTGGAGCAGCCTGCAAAGTCGAGAGCAGCGTTTGGTGGCCGGCGCTGGTGTGGTAATGGCAATTGGCTTGTTTTACTGGCTGCTATGGCAACCGCTGCACAATGCCCGCGATACCCAGCAACAAAAAATCGAGGCAGCCCAGCGCCAGTTAAGCCAGCTGCAGCAGCTGTTACCCCAGCTGCAGGCTGCCGGTAGTAGCACAGTTAGCCGCAGTGGCAGTGTGGCGCAAATTATCAGTAACAGTGCCCGCAGCAGCGGCATTCGCGTTAGCCGGATGCAGCCGCAAAACCAGCAGCTAACACTGGTGTTGGAAGATGTCAGCTTTGAGCAGCTACTGGGCTGGTTGCATGCGCTGCAATATCAGCACGGTGTGCAGCTGGTCAGCCTGGATGTGGCGCTGGCCGATAAACCCGGTATAGTGCGGGTGCGACGAATGGTAGTGGAGTAAACCGGCAGTATGACAAAGACCAAACTTATCGTAATCGGTGTAATTAGCTATCTGTTATTTACCCTATTGCTCACGCCTGTCAGCTGGTGGCTAAAGCTGCTGCCGCTGCCGCCTCAGCTGCAGTTAGGTGCCAGCAGCGGTACCTTATGGCAGGGCGAGGTAAGTGCTGCACAGTATCAACAACTGCAGTTTGACCGTATCCGCTGGCAGCTACAAGGCTGGCAGCTACTACGCGGTAAGCTGGCTTTTAGCCTGCAAAGCGGCAGTCTGCAACAAAGCAGTGTGCCATACTTAAGCGCCGTAGCCAGCTATGGCTTAGGCGGTGCTGCGCTGGATAACAGCCTGATCAGTCTGCCAGTTTCCAGCCTGGTGCCCTTATTGCCACTGCCGTTGCCGGTCGATGCCAGTGGCGAGTTGGTACTGGATATTACCCAGTACCGTCAGGGCCAGCCTTGGTGTAACAAACTTAAGGGCAGTGCCAGCTGGCAAAATGCCCGCCTGCAAACGCCTACCGGTACCTGGCTGGATTTACAACAGCTGTTCGGCACGCTCAGTTGCGACAACGGCACTGTGGCGATAACCACTGACGGCGCTAACGTATTGGGGCTGGATATTAAAGCGGTAATAAATGCCGAACAGTTGCTGGTGAATGGCACGCTAAAACCCGAGCCAAGCCTGCCGGAAGAAGTGCACCAGGCGATGCAATTTCTTGGCAAGCCTGATGCAGAAGGGCGGTATCGCTTAAGCTTTTAAGCGCCGGCTTAGCCAGCGCTAAAATTGCGGATATCATCCAGCAGGACGGTGTAGTCGGTAATGGCGGGAAACTCGGTGATTTGCCGGCTTAACTGCTGGCTATCCGGGTTGGCGACTGCCAGCAAGTGTTTAATACCAAAATCCTGCGCTGCTTTAAGTATGGGCAGGCTGTCGTCGATAAACAGTGTGCGCTCGGGGTTAAAACCGAGCCGCTGCTGCAGCTTCTGCCACAGCGCCCAGTTTTCCTTCGTCACGCCAAATTCATGGGTCGAAATTAACGTATCGATATAACTGGCCAGTTCAGTGCGCTCTATTTTAAGCGACAGGCTATCCGGGTGGGCGTTAGTCACCAGCGCAATCTGGCGGCCACTTTGCTTAAGGGCGGTAAGAAACTCCGGCACATCGGCGCGCATGGCAATTTTGTGCATCACTTCGCGTTTTAGCTCGTTGATCGGCAGCTGAAGCCGTTTGCCCCAGTAATCCAGGCAATACCATTCCAGTTTACCGGTAAGCTCAGCATACTCGGCTTTTAATTGCTGTTCAGCCTGCTGCTGACTGATGCCGCTAATTTCGGCCCAACGTTTGGGTAAATGCTGTAGCCAGAAATAATTGTCGTAGTGCAGATCGAGCAGGGTGCCATCCATATCCAACAGCACGGTATCAATTTGTGCCCAGTTCAGCATAGGTTTTTCCTGTTAATCGTTTTATAGTAACTGCTTGGATTGTACCAGAGGTGGCAGCATGACGCAGCGGCAGGATGACAAGCCCGGTAATAAACAAAAGCCCGACATTTTAGGCACTGAAATTGTGGCGCAAAGCCGTTTGTTTAAAATTGAGCAGTTAGAGCTGAAGTTTAGTAATGGCGAGCAGCGCACCTACGAGCGTATGCGCGGCAGTGGCCGTGGTGCCGTGATGATCATTGCCTGCCCAGACCCTGAGCATCTTTACCTGGTGCGGGAATACTGCGCCGGCACCCATGATTATCAGCTGGGTTTTCCCAAAGGCTTAATTGATCCGGGCGAAGATGTTATTACCGCCGCCAACCGTGAGCTGAAAGAAGAGATTGGCTTTGGCGCCCACCGCTTTGTGCAGCTAAAATCGCTGGCGCTCGCCCCGGGCTATTTTAATGCTACAATGCATATAGTTTTGGCCTTTGATTTATATGCAGAAAGCCTGATTGGCGATGAGCCCGAGCCGCTGGAGCTGGTAAGCTGGCCACGCGCCGAAGCCGAAGCCTTGCTGCAACAGGCCGACTTTACTGAAGCCAGAAGTGTCGCTGCGCTGTTACTTGCGCAGCACTATTTGGAAGCGAACCCGGATGTTTTTAAGCAAACTGCTGGAACCTGTTAAAGCGGCGGCCAAAGAGGCCGGGGCAACCTTGTGGCAGTTGTACCAAAGTGGTGACTTTCAGCAGCAACAAAAAGCCGACCAGAGTCCGGTGACCAGCGCCGATTTGGCGGCGAACCGTATTATCATCGAGCGCTTGTCTGAACTGACACCCGATATCCCTATTATTTCAGAAGAGTCAAAACTGGCGCCGTTAATGCAGCGTCAGCACTGGCCACGTTATTGGTTAATTGATCCAATGGATGGCACCCAGGAGTTTGTCGCCCGAAGCGGTGACTTTGCCGTTAGCATTGCTTTGGTCGAGCGGGATTGGCCGGCATTAGGCGTAATTTACTGGCCCAAAGAAGACATCTTGTACTACGCTAGCCGCGGTAATGGTGCCTTTAAACAGCAACGTAATCTGATTAACCGTATCCGGGTAAACCAACACCATAAAGGCGACACGCTGAAAATTGCTGTCAGCCGCCGCCAGCCGTTGCAGCCTATTGTCGACTTGCTAAACAGTGAACACGCTGTGGAGTATATTGCCTTGGGTAGCTGCTCACTAAAGAGCTGTTTAGTGGCGGAAGGCAAGGCCGATTGCTACCTGCGACTGGGGCCCACCGGCGAGTGGGACACCGGCGCTGTGCATGTGATCGTAGAAGAAGCCGGCGGCAAGATTCTCGACAGTGAATTTACCCCGTTAAGCTATAACCAGCGCGATACCTTGGCCAACCCCGACTTTATGGTGATGGGGCAGGCCAGTACACCCTGGCCAGAACTGATTAAAGCCCGGCGCACCGAGCGTGACCTAAGCCTGTAGTGCTGAAAGCTTTCAGCTGCCCTTACCAATCTGCTTTCATAACTACGCAATAAAACTGCATAGTGTGGCAAAACCAGCACTGACGCGGTTTTTAGCCAAATCAGCCGTTTTGCTAACTATCTTTTCTGCGGAAAAAACGCTATTATGCCGCCGGGTTTTTGCACAGAAAAACGTCGAGTTGTGATAAAAGCACCAGAAAAATAAGTCCGTCAGAGACTGCACCCTTACCTACAGTACCCTTAGGAGTTACAACATGTCCGATCTGGATCTGCGCCAATACGGCATAACAGATGTCACGGAAATTATTTATAACCCTTCGTATGATCAACTGTTTGCGGAAGAAACCCGCACTGATTTACAAGGTTATGAACAAGGCAAACTGACCAAACTGGGCGCGGTTTCAGTCGATACTGGTATTTTTACCGGCCGCTCGCCAAAAGATAAATACATCGTGCGCGATGACACCACCCGTGACACCGTTTGGTGGTCTGATCAGGGTAAAAACGACAACAAGGCTATTACACCCGAAGTGTGGGCAGACTTAAAAGCATTAGTAACTAAGCAGCTGTCTGGTAAGCGTTTATTTGTGGTAGATACCTTTTGTGGTGCTAATGCGGACACCCGTCTGGCGGTACGTTTTATCACTGAGGTGGCCTGGCAGGCGCATTTCGTTAAGAACATGTTTATCCGCCCTACGGATGAAGAGCTGAAAACTTACCAGCCAGATTTCATCGTAATGAACGGCGCCAAGTGTACTAACCCGGATTGGCAGCGTCATGGCCTGAATTCTGAAAACTTTGTTGCCTTTAACCTGACCGAGCGTATCCAACTGATTGGCGGCACCTGGTACGGTGGTGAGATGAAAAAAGGTATGTTCTCAATGATGAACTACTTTTTACCACTTAAAGGCATAGCGTCAATGCACTGTTCGGCTAATGTCGGCAAAGATGGTGACGTGGCAGTGTTCTTTGGTTTGTCGGGCACCGGCAAAACCACATTATCAACTGACCCTAAGCGTCAGCTGATTGGTGATGACGAACACGGCTGGGATGATGATGGCGTATTTAATTTCGAAGGCGGTTGTTATGCGAAAACTATCAACCTGTCGAAAGAAAATGAGCCGGATATCTACAATGCTATCCGTCGTGACGCCTTATTAGAGAACGTCACTGTACTGGGCGATGGCGAAATCGACTTTAACGACGGTTCAAAAACCGAAAACACCCGTGTGTCTTACCCAATTTATCATATTGATAATATCGTTACGCCTGTGTCTAAAGCCGGCCATGCGAAAAAGGTTATCTTTTTAACGGCTGATGCCTTTGGTGTGTTACCGCCAGTATCTAAGCTAACCAAAGAACAGGCTAAGTACCACTTCCTGTCTGGCTTTACCGCTAAGCTGGCCGGCACTGAGCGCGGTATTACTGAGCCTACGCCAACCTTCTCCAGCTGTTTTGGTGCCGCATTCTTAAGCCTGCACCCAACCAAATACGCTGAAGTGCTGGGCAAGCGGATGGAAGCGTCTGGCGCAGAGGCGTATTTAGTGAATACTGGCTGGAACGGCACCGGCAAGCGTATTTCAATTAAAGCCACCCGCGCTATTATTGATGCCATTTTAGATGGCAGCATTGAAAATGCCGAGTTTGTGCAGCTGCCTTACTTTAACCTGGCGATGCCGACAGCCTTAGCTGGCGTGGAAGATAACGCTATTCTTGACCCACGTAACACCTATGCTAATACTGCGGACTGGGATGTGAAGGCGAAAGATTTAGCCAAACGGTTTGTTGATAACTTTGTGAAGTTTACCGACAACGCCGAAGGTAAAGCCTTAGTGGCTGCCGGCCCGCAGCTGTAAGCTGCACTCCTGTCTCAGAAAAAGCCGCAACTGCGGCTTTTTTTATTCCAGCGATGTCAAAGAGAATTTTGCCGCAGTACTGGTAAGCAGTTAACAATCTGACTAAAGTAAACCTCAGTGCAGCCGCTAAATATTGTTTAGTAAGTGTTTTCTGCCAGGCCATTGCTTTACACAAGCAAAACTTTGCCCAAGGCATAAATGAGGTGATGAATGTTACGCAGCATAAGTATTCAAAAACGATTATTGGCCGCTTTTGGCGCCCTGGCATTATTATTAACTATAACCGGTTTGTTTAGCTTGCAAAGCCTTTCTAAGGTGCGTGAACAAGCCGATTTTGTTGAAACCGCCGTGGTGCCCGGAGTTGCTGGTATTGGCTCGCTTGGCACTGTTATTAACCGCAATAGAGCCTTAACACTGCGCTTATTATTGTCGATTGATATTACCCAGGAAGGTGAAACGTTTGACACGATAAAAGCATTGCGGGAAGAGATCCTAAGCATAGAAAAGCCTTATGAAGACTCGATTTTTGATGCGCAAGAGCGGGTGATTTTTGGCCAGTATAAAGTGTCGCGGCAAAAATATTTTGATTTGCAACAGCAAGCAATGGATTTACTGCTAAAGGAAGAGCTGGGTGCAGCGCAGGACTTGCTTGACCAGATTAACCCTGTAGCTTCTGAAATTGCAGAGCAGCTAAAACAGTTATCAGACATAAACCACAAAGCTGCAGACGAAGCGCGTAAATCGTCTATTGCAACTTATGACAACGCAAAAATGGCCGTCATTATTCTTATCATCGTGTCAGTGGCTATTGCTGTACTGGTGTCGGTACTGATCTCGCGCAGTATCAGCCAGCCGCTAACACAGGCCGTAGAATCTGCCCGTTATATTGCGGAGGGCGATTTAACCCAACCGTTGACAGTCGACGGTAGCGACGAGTTAACCGATTTAGCCCAGGCATTAAAGCAGATGCAGCAAAAGCTGCGCGACGCTATCAGTCATATCGCCAGCTCTTCCAGTCAGTTAGCCTCTGCCGCTGAAGAATTAAATGTGGTAACAGATGAGTCAGCTAAAGCACTACAACTGCAAAACGATGAAGTGCAGCAGGCTGCAACGGCGATTACCGAGATGAGCTCAGCGGTAGATGAAGTGGCGGGTACGGCCCTTAAAACCTCCGAAGCTTCTTCGCAGTCGGCTAATCTGGCTAAAGACGGTACGCAAAAAGTGGTGCAAACCAGCAGCGTGATTGAAAAAATGAATGCTGATGTGCGCCAGAGCACCCAGGTGATTAATACGCTGGCTGACAAAGTATCGTCGATTAACCAGGTGCTAGAAGTTATTCGTAGTGTGGCTGACCAAACCAACCTGCTGGCACTAAACGCCGCTATTGAGGCGGCACGTGCCGGTGAGGCTGGCCGTGGTTTTGCCGTGGTAGCCGACGAAGTGCGTAGTCTGGCATATCGCACTCAAACCTCGACCGGCGAAATTGAGCAGATGATCCAGCAGGTACAAGCGTCAGCAAAAGAAGCTGTCAATGCGATGCAGCTGATTAGCGGCAATGCCGACAATGCGCAGAATGTGGCTAAGCTGGCGGCTGATGCGCTGGAGCTGATTTCAGAGAATATTATGGCCATCAGCGATCAAAACCACGTCATTGCTGGCGCAGCAGAAGAGCAGTCGAAAGTGGCGCGCGAGATTGACCGCAATATTGTCACCATCAGTGACCTGGCTGCGCAAACCGCTGCCGGCTCTAACCAGACCACAGCCAGCGCCGGTGAGCTAACCCGCCTAGCGGTACAGCTAAATGAGCTGGTGAGTAAGTTTAAAGTGTAAGTGCATTAGTGATTTACTAATAAAACAGGCCGCAACAGCGGCCTGTTTCTTATGTTGCGGTTAATCGTCAGACAGATTCTTTAATTTGTGCTCCCAACGGCGTTTGGCAAAACGGCGCATGTTAGGAATGTCATCAGTTTCATCCATAATCGGCTGGCCAATAATGGTTTCTATTACATCTTCCATGGTAACCAGCCCCAGCCAACTGCCGTATTCGTCGTACACTAAACACATATGCTGGCGCTCGTGCATTAGCTGGGTCATTAACTGCTCTGCGCTCATTTTGTCGGAAATGACTTTTACCGGCTTCATAATATCGGCCACGGTTTGCTGATCAGTAATATCGAGCATGTCATAACGAAAGGCGATACCCAACGGCGCTTCGTCTTTATCCAGCACCGGGTAGCGGGAAAACTGCCCCACTTTTACCCGCTCGGCAAAGGCATCCAGGCTTTCATCCGGGCTGGCAGTTTCACACACGGTGCGCGGCGTCATAATGTCGCGTACTTTAATATCGTGCAGGTCGAGAATATTTGCAATAACCCGCTGTTCGTCTTCATCCAGCTTGTTTAGCTCGCGGCCTAATACGGTTAGGGCTTTAATTTCCTGACGTAAATCATGCTCGTGCTGGCCGCCACCGAATAACTTCATTATTTGGTCAG
The DNA here is from genome assembly GCF_039871805.1 of Rheinheimera fenheensis. NCBI lineage: Bacteria > Pseudomonadati > Pseudomonadota > Gammaproteobacteria > Chromatiales > Chromatiaceae > Rheinheimera > Rheinheimera fenheensis. The sequence goes on along the minus strand of NZ_JBDPJM010000010.1, from coordinate 27,754 downwards.
ATAACCAGATAAACGGCTTAAGCAGTGTGATCATGCTGTTCAGCACAAAAGGCAATATGGGTGCTAGTTGTGGCCAGTAACGCGCGCCTATGGTTTTCGGCATAATTTCCGACAACACCAGAATAAGGATGGTCATCACCGCCGAGGCGATCCCCAGATAACCATCGCCAAACACTATCGTTACCTGAGCGCCGACACCGGTTGCACCCACGGTATGCGCCACGGTATTTAATGTAAGAATGGCCGCCAGCGGCTGATCTATCTTGTCTTTTAGCACTTTAAGCTGTTCGTACAGTTTAGGCCGGGTAAGTTTTTGCTGGGCAATATAGCTTGGGGTAATCGACAGCAGGGCTGCTTCGAGGATAGAACAGATAAAGGATACTGCAATTGACAAAACGACAAAAGCGATTAAAAGGCTCATACAGGTTGGTTACAACACTCCGGTTTACTTGGACGGGAGCAGTATACTAACAGTGAGGTGAGAATGCGAGCCGGTTTGCTGCCGGCTCGCAGCGGGTTTTACTGCTCTGTGACCTGATATACGGTTACTGTACCGCTGACTTCGTTACCGATAATCAATAAGGCATTGCCATTCGGACTGTCACTTGCAGAGACAAATTTAATACTCTCCGGGCCCAAATCCCCTGCCAATGGCACTTCGGTACAGTCCATGCCTTCAGTAATATCACACGGCTCGGTCAGGTCGTCATCCAATTCAAAGCTGACGTCAAAGTCGCGGTTGATATAGTGACTGACAAAGCTGGCCTGAAACGGGTTGGTGACATCATAAACAAATAAGTCTCCGCTACGCTCCTGTGCAATAAAGGCATAGGTGCGGCCTTCAATGGTGCCGACCTCAATAGCTTCAGGCTCGCCGCCTTTATCATCCGAGCGGTTATCGCCTTTGTTCTCGGTATGGGCGCTGTTGAAGTTATTGCCCAAAATAGCGGCGGAAATACGGCCAAAATCATCACCGGAGTCGTACACCATGTTGACGTTTTGATCCCAGATTGAGAACGAGCGGGCGCCATAGGCGTAGAGTTTTTCTACAACGCCATCGTTATCCGGGTCAACCAGCGCGGCGGTCACTTTCAACCGGCCTAAGCCATCATCGCCACCGGTGGCGTCATATAAGGCTTGTAATTCTGTACTAAAGGTTTTATTCAGCTCGTCCGGGTCAATAATATCAGCTGCGCGGATATCCTCTGAGTAGGCATCCCAATCACGTAAGTCGCCTTCGTTCGCTGACACGATAAAGGTAGCGCCATTCCATTGATAAGAGGCGATTGAATCCGGCTGGTACAAGCCATAGACGTTTGGCAGTTTACGAAAAGAGGCGACTTCATCCTCATTGGTGTAATCAATCAGGTATTGGCCCCAGTCTTTTAACCCCAGCGCCTTTATTTCTATGCTCATGGCGTCCAGATCAATAATGCCAATCGCATTGGCTTCTTGCAGTGACACCCAGGCGGTTTTACTGTCTGCAGCTACGGTGATGTACTCGGGTTCTAAATCCTGCGCTACGGTGGTACCGGCCGGGCCGGCAAATTTTACCCCAGCAGTTTGCAGCAAGGTGCGGCGCTTAGCATCGGTATCGTAATCACTTGCTGAAAGCAAATCTGAGCTAAACACCATATCAGTGGTGAGATTTATCGTCTGTGCCAGGTCGGCCGGTACGCCATCGGTCAGGCTGATGACGGAAATACTGCCTTCCGGATCGGCGTTGTAGTTGGTATCCGGCTCGCCTTCATTGGCAACCAGCACCTTGGTGCCGTCTGGGGTAAAGATTAGCATATCGGGCAGGGCACCCACGGCCACAGCTTTAACAAAGCTGCCGGTGCCAGTGGCGCTGAGATTATAAAACAATACGGCGCCGTTATCGGTCTTCAGTGGTGCCGCTACGGCGATGGCTAACAAGTCGCCATAAATCGCGATTGAATTGGCTTCACCCAAGGATACGGTGACATCATTGCCCTGTGCATCTTTAACACTCACGCTATTAGCAAACGTAAAAGGGACTGAGCTTAAACTATCATCGGTAATGCCATTACCCACTGCTGCTATGGGTAGGTTAGCCAGCGCAATCACTTCAATGCGATTTTCAGCGGCGTTAATAGCAAAAGCCGAATGAGATGCTTTGTGAAATTGTACGATTTCAGCTGCCGACTTACCGTAAATACCGGTGGTAAAACGGCCAATCACCTCAATATTGAGCGCGCGCGGTAAGTCTTTACCCGGCTGACCGGTTTGTCCGGCCGGGCCGGTGGCACCCACTGCACCATCATCGCCATCTAACGAGCAGCCAGATAAGATAGACACTAAGCTAAGTGCCAGCAAAGAACGTTTTAACATGCTGAAGTTCCTGAGTTTATTATTAAATTAATAAACCAGTGTCAGCTGCTGTAATGACAATTTAATGTAAGCTTGGTGATGTTTTTATGACGCGCTGTGCTGTTCGTCCTGCTGCTGTAAAAACAGCTGCTTTGGCATCAAATTTACCGTTTCATGCAGTTCGGAATATACGATGACCACCTCGCCGTTTTTTAGCTGGCGTTTCACGGCGGCCACTTTTTCCAGCAGTGTTACTTCCTGTTCGCCGTAGTCGGTGCCTTCGCGCAGCACATAGTATTCAATCAGATTGTTTAGCGTGTCTTCAGCAAGGTCGGTATGGGGAATTATCATAGTGTTAACTGCTCAATAATAAACTGCGGAATACGCTGGTTTAACCAAAACTGCGGTTTAAGTACGCTGCCATAGACAAAACCGACATGGCCGCCGCCTTGGGTTAACTCATAGTGAATATGTGGGCTGAGGTCGTCGGCTTGTGGGATCACCTCGTCACTTAAAAATGGATCGTCTTTGGCATGGATAATCAGCGTTGGTATACGGATATGGCGCAAAAACGCTTTGCCGCTGGCTTTGTGGTAGTAATCCTGCGCATTCAAAAAGCCGTGAATTGGCGCGGTGTAATGCTGGTCAAACTGCTCTATGCTGTTAAAGCCCTGCACCTGCTCTGGCGTAAGCGGTAGCGGAAAATCCTGAAATTGCGCAAGTTTTGCCAGCGTGCTGCGTTTTAGCCGGCCCAGCAAATAGCGCTGATACAGCTTACTGGCACCACTGTTAATGCGTTTGGCGCAGGCGGCCAGCGACAGTGGCGGGCATACCGCCACGGCAGCGCTAAGCGGATTAGCTGTTTCCTGCTCACCACAGTATTTTAGCAACACATTGCCGCCCAGCGAGTAACCGACCGCCACTAATGGTCGCGCCGGGTAACGCCGTTGTACTTCGCTAATCACCAAAGCGGCATCCGTAGTGTCACCGCTATGATAAGCGCGGGGCAGCTTATTAGGCTTGCCGTTACAGCCGCGAAAATGCATCAGCACTGCCGGCCAGTTAAGCTGGTGACACTGGGCCAGCATGGCCTGTATGTAGTGGCTGTTAATATCGCCGGCTAAACCATGCAGTAAAATCAGCAAAGGCGCCTTATCGTCAGTGGCTGTCTGCTTAAGCCAATTTAGCTGAATTTCGTCGCCATCGGGCAAACTGAACAGTTCGGCCTCTGTGGTCAGGCGCTGTTTCGGGCTTAAATATTTGGCAAAAATGGTCTGCAAATGGGCGTGTTTAAGCCACCAGGCAGGCTGAAAAGGTGCGGGCTTTACTGGTCTGATCTGAGCTTGCAAATTAGCGTGTCCTGATAAACAATGAGTTAACTTTTACTCAAGGTACTACGTTATGGATCGGCGGCAGTTTATCTTCTCTGGCATTGCCCTGGCTGCTAGCGCCTCGTTGGGCATTGGCCTGTGGCAGCATAGCCTGCAGCCAGACACGGACAACCGCCAGTGGGTACTCGCTGCATTGTTACCTACGCTATTGTACGGGGTTTTACCCCAAGATCCGACCCTGGCACAGCAACAAATTGCCCGCACCCAGCAAGCGGTATCCGATTTTATGCCGTACCTGCCACTGCGTCAGCAGCAGGAGCTGCACCAGTTGTTTAATTTATTGGCCAATCGGCTTAGCCAACTGGGCTTAACTGGCCAGATCAGTAACTTACCCGAGCTGAGCGTTATGCAACGTCTGGCGTTGTTACAACAGTGGCGTGACAGCTACCTAAACTTATTGCAGCAAGCCTATCATGGCCTGCGCGAGCTGCTATATGGTGCTTATTACGGCCAAAGCGAGCACTGGCAAGCGCTGGCTTATACTGCGCCAAGGTTTAGATAGGCTTGTCAGAGGCGCCGACAAGTTGTGACAAGGTGTTCTTACGTAGCAGCGGCAGGGATGCCGCGCAGGCTGAGACAGCACAGGGACGTGCTGTTGAAGGCGGCGAAGTGAGAATTTCCTTGTCGCAACTACAACAACGGCACTCTGAATACACGTCGTGCGGACACTTTGTACCGTCGCTTCAGCCCTTTTTCAGCAGATTAATGAGATAGACAGATGTCAGTCAACCACTTAGATGCCAGCCAATTTACGCAAGATCAGCAATTTGATACTGACATCGTTATTATTGGCTCCGGTGCCGGTGGCGGTATCGCGGCTGAGCAGTTGGCGCAGGCGGGCTTTAAGGTGTTGCTGTTAGAAGAGGGAGCCTATTACACCCGTGACGATTTTGTTATGGAGGAGCGCTGGGCCTACCCGAATTTATATCAGGAAGGTGCTGCGCGCAAAACCCGCGATCAGGCTATCGGTATTTTACAGGGCCGCACAGTGGGGGGCTCCACCACAGTCAACTGGACTACCTCTATCCGCACCCCACAGCCAACGCTTAACTACTGGCAAAGCGAATTTGGCCTCAATTTTACTGGCGATAACAACTTAACACCTTATTTTGCTAAGGCCGAGCAGCGGCTGAATATCCATCAGTGGCCGATACCGCCCAATGCCAATAACGCCAAACTGCAGCAAGGCTGTGAAAAACTGGGCTGGCAGTACACTGTGATTAACCGCAACGTTAATGGCTGCGCCAATCTGGGCTATTGTGGCATGGGCTGCCCGATTAATGCCAAGCAGTCGATGCTGGTCAGTACTATTCCCTCTGCGCTGGCCCTGGGGGCTACGCTGCTCTCACGTATTTCGGTGCGTCAACTACACTGGCAGGGTGAGCGTATCACCAGCCTGACGGCTATGGCGGTCGATCAGTATTTTCAGCCACGTACCGACATTAAAATCAGCATCCGGGCTAAACATTATATCGTCGCTGCCGGCGCTATTGGCTCGCCGGCGCTGCTGCTACGCTCGAAGGTACCTAATCCGTCTGGCCGGCTGGGCAAACATACCTATTTGCACCCGACGGTGATCTCCGGCGCGGTGTTTGACGAGGCAATTTATGGCCATAGCGGTGCGCCACAGTCGATCTATTCTGATCAGTTTGTCTGGCCGGATAACAGCGAACAGGCAGGATTTAAACTGGAAGTGCCACCACTGCACCCGGTTCTTATGGCCACCAAGCTGATTGGTCATGGCGAGGCGCATGCTGCCTTAATGCAGCAATTTAATCAGCTGCAAGTGACCATAGCGCTGTTGCGCGATGGCTTTCACCCGCAAAGCCAGGGCGGCACCGTGCAGTTAGACGATGCGCAGCAGCCAGTGCTGGATTACCCGATTAGCGATTATTTATGGCAGGGCATGCGACAGGCGCTGCTGGCCATGGCTGAGCTACAATTTGCCGCTGGCGCTAAGCAGGTATTACCAATCCACCACGATGCCAAACTCTATCGCAGTTGGGCAGAGGCCAAAACGGCAATACAGAGCTTACCGATGCAAAAGCTTAAGCAAACCGTAGTATCGGCCCATGTGATGGGGGGCTGTAATATGAGTACAGATCCCACCAGGGGCGTGGTCAATCAAAACGGCCGCCACCATCAGCTACAAAACCTGTCGGTATTCGATGGCTCAATATTACCCACTAGCTTAGGCGCCAATCCGCAGCTGACTATCTACGCGCTGGTATGGCGTAATTGTGAACACCTTACTGTTTAAAAACCGCACTGGTATTTTGCTCCCCGCATAGGTGTCGTGCTAGATTGTTGCCAATAAATAAGGCGTATGCCAGAGCAGCGAAAAGTTGGAGCAAGTCGGTGGTATTGAACAAGGATTACATGCTATTACAGCGCAAAGGCAAAATGATATTGACGCTAATTTCAGGTGTCAGAAGGCCTTTCGCCGTCACAGAACTCGATTTATTGTTGCTGTCATTTTATTGGCATAGTAGTAATGAGCAGGAAATTACCTCTGCGTTTTTAAATCATGCTTGGGTGAAAGCCTTACTGCCAAATGTCACAGCGTCTCAGGTTGAGATAAGGCTGCAGCAGCTCAATCAGGCCGATGTACTGGTGACGACACCCAAAACAGAGCAGAGTTTGAATGCGCGCGTTTTGTCAGAGTGCTCCATGGCTGGTGAGCAACTACCTGCCGAGCTTTGTGTAAGTGCTCATGCCGCTGTGTTATTGGGTGATGAGGGCTTTTTAACCTGGTCAGCAAAACATCAGTGTCATTATCACCTTACTGTTGAGGCTGTTATCGCACTAATGAGCTTTGGCGAAGGCGCTTCGCTTGCGCAGGTGATGGAAGATAAAGCAGTATTTTTCTCTTCGCAAAGTGAGCTAGCCTTGCTCGCACAGCAGCTTTTTGCGGCAGGCATATTGGTGAGTAAAAAAACACTTTCGTCGGCCGCCGAAGAGGAACTTCCCCAATTTAGCAGCGAGACTCCGGGAGCTGATATTTCAGCGAAATCCTGGCAGCAGCTCATGCCAGACCAGCGTATACCGGTTTATTTTGTGCCGCACATGGAAAATCACTTTCCGTTGGCGTTAGGTGTGCTTTTTAGTGCGTTAAAACATTATGAGGATGGCGCATTACTGCAGCACTTTCAGCTGATCCCATTAAATTTCCTGGAGCCTGCGGATTTGTTGAATGGCCCATATCGGAAGTTTGGCCCGGGCGTATGGTTATTCTCAAATTATATGTGGTCACTGGAGCTCAATATTGAGATCAGTGATGCTATAAAAAAACATGATAAGCGTAATCTTACGATACATGGCGGCCCCAGCACACCTGACTATGCTCAGGCCTGTGAAGACTTTATGCAGCAGCATCAATCAGTAGATATTGCTGCGCATGGTGAAGGTGAAGTCACCATTACAGAAATTTTTGCTAATTTATCGCGCGATGAGCGTGGTGATATTGGGTTCGATAGTTACCGAATGTCAGCAGTGGCAGGTATTACTTTTCGAGATGATTTAGCAGAGAAACTTATCCGAACACCTTCGCGGCCTCGGATGAAGGAGCCTGATTCCGTGCCTTCACCTTATTTGTCTGGCTATTTTGACGGTTACGGCGGCAGGGTTGAGGCTGCGATAATAGAAACAAACCGCGGTTGCCCTTACGGTTGCACTTTTTGTGATTGGGGATCAGCAACTAATCAGAAGATTCGTGTCTTTGACCTTGAGCGGGTAAAAGCGGAGATTGACTGGATAGGCCGGAATAACGTGCGGGTTATGTGGATAGCTGATGCGAACTATGGTTTATATGACAGAGATATAGACATTTCGCGTTTTATTGTAGAGACAAAGCAGCGTTATGGGTTCCCACAAGAGGTTGTGGTTAACTACACGAAAAACTCAACCTGGAGACTGGTTGAAATTATTAAGGTGTTCACTGAAGGTGGCATTATCAGTCAAGGCATAATTTCAATTCAAACAACTGATGAGAAAACACTTGAGGTGATCAACCGGAAGAATATCCGCACTGAGCGCTATGACGAACTGGCTAAGATATTTTCTGACTTAAAATTACCATTATCTACCGACCTCATGTTAGGTTTGCCGGGTATTACAGTTGAGGCCTTTAATAAAGATTTACAGCGTTACATTGATATGGATGTATCGGTAAAGGCTTACCCAACGCAATTGTTACCAAATAGCCCGATGGCTGATCCGGACTATATTGCGAAGTACAAGATTAAGGTAGATGAAAATAACTATCTGATCTCATCCTTTAGTTACACCGAGCAGGATTTGCGGTGGATGAAGCAAATGTATCAGATTTATACCATGGCGGATGGTTACTCATTGCTGAGGTACGTAATTCGTTATTTGCAATGGCAATATGGCATTCTGGCTATCGACTTTTTACAGGCGATGCTCAAGTTTGTAACTCAAGAACCATCAGCATTTCCTGCCATAACTTGGGCAGTACATTATTTTAATCATGATAAAAGTTTGCCCGGTGGTTGGAGTGCCTTTTACCAACAGGTTAGCGCCTTTATTACACAGCAATATGGTATCGAGCAAGACAGTGCAATGAGTGTTGTGCTGCAAGTGAGTCAATATTCTATGCCTGACGATAGTCTGACTTATCCTCTTTCTATTGAACTGCAACACGATTTTGTCAGCTATTTTTCTGCTGACGATAAGAAGAGTAAGCCTTTGACTGAATACGGGCCAGCACAATTTGTCGTCTCAGATCCAAATAAAATGGTTAGTATTGATATGAACTACCTGCAGTATGATTCGCATCAGTATTTTTGGGAGCTACACTCTGTAATAGCACGGCCAAAGTCTGTTTCTGAATTTGCTGAAACAGCTTAGCATTATTTTAAGCTGACGGGGCAGCTTCGATGACGGCACCAAGCTATCAGTTGCTGAGTAACTATATCGATCTGCTGCTGGACGCGATTTGCGTGGTGGATAAATTCGGCCGTTTTGAATTTGTCAGCAGCGGTGCCGAGCGTATTTTTGGTTATACGCCAGAGGAAATGCTAGGCCGGCCGATGATAGAGCTGGTACACCCGGATGACAGAGAGCGCACGCTTAAAGCGGCAGCAGAGATTAACGCTGGCGTAGTAAAAATTGACTTTGAAAACCGCTATATCCGCAAAGATGGCCAGGTAGTGCATTTACTGTGGTCGGCGCGTTGGTCTGCCAGTGATAAGCGCCGGGTGGCGGTAGCGCGTGATATTACCCGCAGTAAAACGATTGAAGCGCGCCAGAAGGCACTGTATGCCATTTCTGAAGCCGCTTTTGCCTGTGATGATTTAACTGCCCTGTACCAGAGCATTCAGCAGATTATTGCCGAGCTGGTGCCGATGCAGCGCTTTGCTATTTTGTTGGCGGCAAAAGACAGTGCCCAACTGGAGTTTGTGCACGATGCCCGCTTAAGCGCTGTGTCAGAGGAAGATGACAGCAATAATCTGATGCTGCTGTGTCATCAGGTGATGCAGCGCTGTGAAACCATAAACCTGCAGCAGCAAGAACCACAAGACTTGCCGGCGGTACTGCGCCAGCAAATATCAGTATTGCCGGTAAACTGGCTGGGGTTGCCGCTAAAATCGCAAACTGCCGTAATTGGCGTGCTGATGGTGCACAATGCACCGATGGCGAAAGCTTACAGCCACAGTGAGATAGCACTGCTGGAATTTGTCTCGGTGCAGGTGGCGGTGGCGATAGAGCGCAAACAAATGCTGCAGCGCCTGCAGCGCAATGCGCTGTACGATCAGCTGACTGGTTTGCCTAACCGTGAACTGTTTGACGACAGAGTACGCTCGGCCATGGCCCGGGCGCAGCGCGAGCAGGGCCAATTCGCGCTGCTGTATCTTGACTTGGATAAGTTTAAGCAAGTAAACGATAATCACGGCCATCAGGTAGGTGATGAACTACTGCAGCACACCGCCAAGCGTATTGTCGCCAGTTTACGCCACAGTGATACCGTTGCTCGCTTTGGCGGTGACGAGTTTGTTATCTTACTGGAGCAGGTAGACAGTGCCGATAGCGCTATGACGCTGGCAGAAAAGGTACGTAGTGCACTGGAAACCCCGTTTGCGTTGGCCGGCCATCTGTTGCAGGTACTGCCCAGCATAGGTGTGGCGCTGTACCCCTGCCACAGCCAGGACATTAAAGCGCTGCTATTACTGGCCGACAATGCGATGTACCAGGCAAAAAGCAGTGGTGGCAACCGGGTGCAGCTTCATCAAGCTGTGGCGCCAAAACGCAGTAGAGCCTAAGTCGGTAAACTCTGTTTTAACAACTAACCGCGCTGTAATGCCTGCCCCAGCGTACTAAAATACCCCAGCCAAAGCTCACTTAGCCGGTCGCTTAATGCTGGCTCTGGGTATGCGCCCATTTTTGCCAGTGGGCTTTGCAAGGTACCGGCGACCAAAAAGCTGTTTTTCAGGCTCTGGCGCTGCAGCATATGCTCAAACGCCCTGGCGGCCATTTCCTCCGGCAAAGCCAGATACAGCTGGCTAAAGCGCTCGTCCAGCGCCCGGCAGCGGCGAAAATAGTCACTTTCACTCTGGCAGTCAGCACTAACAAACAAATATTGAAAGGCGTGCGCCAATTGCTGGTTGAGTGGGTGAGGCTGCAGCGCATAGTTATTTAGCCAGCAGCGCGAGGCAAACAGCCCGGCTTTGGGCACCGGCTGAAACATTTTCGCTGCGACATAATGATCAAACGCATGAAACCACTCATGTGCCAGGCTGCCGCCGCCGGCATTTTTCGCCAGCGCCAGAATGCGCCCCTGCGGCTGATAATGCGCGCACACACCAGGCCGGCCACCAATGCCGTAGGTCAGTGCCAGGCTGCCATTTAGTGAGATAACCTGTGCTGGCACCTGCAACAGCTGTTGTAAATCACACAGCGCATCAAAAAACAAATTGGCGGCGCGTTGTTGCTCGTCAGTAGTAACCCAGCGACCAATATGAATACTGTTAAAGCCAAAAATTTTCACCAGATCGGCAAAGCTGACATCGGCACCGGCCCGGTGTGGCGGGCCGTTACGATAGTATTGCCGTGCCGTTCTGTCGTTCATGCTCAGGTGCTGATACTTATACGGCTGCGCCTGCCTGCGTCTCTGCTAATATCGCCAGAGCAACCGCTTCGGCAACCTTAATACCGTCGATACCGGCCGATAAAATACCGCCGGCATAACCAGCACCCTCGCCGGCCGGGTACAAACCTCGGGTATTAATGCTTTGATAGTCGCTGCCGCGTTTAATATTAATAGGCGATGAGGTACGGGTCTCTACCCCGGTTAACAGACCGTCGGCTTTGGCAAAGCCTTTTATTTGCTTGTCGAACGCCGGTATCGCTTCACGAATGGCGGCGATGGCAAAATCTGGCAATGCCAGCGCTAAGTCGGTCAAGGTGATATTGGGGGTGTAGGATGGTTTTACCTCGCCCAGCTCAGTAGACGGCTTGCCTGCGAGAAAGTCGCCAATCAGCTGCGCCGGCGCATGGTAGTTCTCGCCGCCCAGTTTAAACGCAAGTTGCTCCAGTTTGCGCTGCAGGTCGATGCCGGCCAGTGGGTGACCAGGGTAGTCACGCTCGGGGTCAATGCCTACGACGATAGCGCTGTTAGCGTTACGTTCGTGGCGCGAATATTGGCTCATACCATTGGTGACCACGCCACCGTGTTCAGAGGCCGCCGCCACTACGGTTCCGCCCGGGCACATACAAAAGCTGTACACGCTTCTGCCGTTGCTGCAGTGATGCACCAGCTTGTAATCAGCCGCGCCTAAAATCGGGTTGCCGGCATTTGGACCGTAGCGGCACTCGTCAATCATCGATTGCTCATGCTCGATACGAAAGCCGATGGAGAACGGCTTGGCTTCAACATATACGCCTTTGTCATACAGCATTTGGAAGGTATCACGAGCACTGTGGCCCACTGCCAGCACCACATGCTTGCTGTGCAGTTGCTCGCCGCTGGACAGGGTTACGCCCGTAATCTGGCCGTTAGTAATATGTAAGTCATCCACCCGGCTGCTAAAGCGGATTTCACCACCCAAGGCAATAATGTTAGCGCGCATTTTTTCTACCATTGCCACCAGTTTAAAGGTGCCGATATGCGGTTTGCTGACATACATAATCTCGGCGGGCGCGCCGGCCTGAACAAACTCGCTCATAACTTTGCGGCCATAATGCTTAGGGTCTTTTACCTGGCTGTACAACTTACCATCTGAAAAGGTACCGGCGCCGCCTTCGCCATATTGCACGTTAGACTCTGGGTTAAGCGCTTTACCGCGCCAAAAACCAAAGGTGTCTTTGGTGCGCTCACGCACTTCTTTGCCGCGCTCGAGGATAATGGGCTTGAAGCCCATTTGCGCCAGCAGCAGGCCGGCAAATAAACCACAGGGGCCAAGGCCAATCACAATGGGCCGCTCCGTTAAGTTTGCTGGCGCTTGGGCGACAAACTTATAGCCGGTATCGGGCGCGGGTTTCACATGCGGATCTTTAGCAAAGCTTTTTAGCAGCTGTGCCTCGTTGTCTACCTCGATATCCAGGGTATAAATCAGCTGTATATCGGTTTTTTTGCGTGCGTCTATACCGCGTTTAAACACATTCACGCTGTGTAATTGCTCGGCTTTGATAGCTAACTTGGCCAGAATGGCCGCATTAATGGCGCTTTCTTCATGATTTAACGGCAGTTTTATTTCGGTAAGACGCAGCATAAAGGTTCCGTATCGGTGTCATTGCAGCATAACAACAGGCTAGCCACTCACAAGATGGTGCTATTTTACGCCAAGCAAGACGTATTGTCCGTGTTTGTTTTTGCATTGCTCTGCAGTATGATCACCAGCCTGAAACAACGGGAGCACAAGCGCCATGGCCTTTGTGGTATTAGATAACTGTATTAAATGTAAATACACCGATTGCGTAGCGGTATGTCCGGTCGATGCGTTTTTTGAAGGGCCCAACTTTCTGGCGATAAGCCCGAGCATTTGTATTGATTGCGGTTTATGTGAGCCAGAGTGTCCGGCCAATGCCATAGTGCAGGAAGACAAGGTGCCGCCTGAGCAGCAGGGTTTTATTGCGCTAAATGCCGAATTAGCGGAGCTTTGGCCCAATATCCGTGAGCTAAAACCAGCACCGGCAGATGCCGACGCCTGGAATGGCGTGCCCCACAAGCTGCAGTACCTGCAGCTTGATTAGGAATAAAAGGCAGCTGCAGTACCTGCAGCTTGATTAACACTGCGCCTGCGCAGGCTACTTAGTATCTGGCTGGTCGTGCTCTACTTTGTACATAAAGTAGATAGCATAAAAAATGCACAGACCAATCACGATTGCCAAACCGGTAAAAGAGATAAAAATTACCGGATCATTAATAAATTCTTGCCACAGGTTCATCATCATACCCTCTTGCTGTGTTGTTACAACAAGTGTAGGTAAAGTGATATGACCGTTAGCTGATACAGATCAAATCTTAGCGGCGCTCTCGGGCCAATAACGCCAGCTTTTGACGCAGATCAATTAATTGCCCGGCTTCAGCCTTGCTGTCGGCTCCCAGTAATTGCAGATAGTGCTGCAGCAGCGGCGCCGGGCTTGCGGTAAGCTCAGGGCAGTATTGCAGCAGTAGTTGCTGCTCTAAGCGTTCTAATTCCAGCTCTGCGCTAAGTAAATGCTGCTTTAGTTGCTGTTGTTGTGTAGGGTTTAGCGGACTTTGGCTGGCACTGCGGCGTAGCTGGCGCAGTGGTCGGGTAAACTGGCGGCTAAAATTTTCCAGCACAGTGTTTAGCTGCGCTAAGGCACTGGCAGAAAAACTGAGCTGTTGCTGCTCCAGATAACACAGTAGCAGGAGCAGATTGACATTGGCGCCCAGCCGGTCTTGCCAGTCTAAACACAGCGGCTTTATCGCAGGGTATAGCTTAAGGCTAAACTGCCAGAACTGCTCTGCGCCGGGAGCTGCAGGGTAGCGGCTGTTAAGCATGGGTTTGCCAAAACTGAGTGGTTTTTTGCTCCAGCTCGTCTTGTGTCATAAACCAGTCTTCTTCAATGCTGGCGAGGTTTTGGCTGGCGCTGGCCTGTTTCGCTAATAACTCAGTCAGCTCGGCTTTGCGCTTGGCATCATAAATATCCGGGTCTGCCATTTTGCTCTCAATGGCGGCTAGCTCTTGCGTTAGCTTTTCCTGTTGCTGCTCCAGCTTATCTATTTTTTGCTTCAGCGGGCGCAATAGGTTACGCAAGTCGGCTTCTAGGCGCTTTTGATCTTTACGTGGGGTGTTAGCACTTTGCGGCGCCTGCGCGGCCGCGTTGCTGGCGGCCTGACGTGCATCTTGCTGTAACCACTGGTAATAATCGGTCAGGTCGCCGTCAAAAGGCGCTACCTTACCCTGTGCAACTAAATAGAATTCGTCGGTACAGCTGCTAAGCAAATGCCGGTCGTGCGACACAATCACAATAGCACCTTCAAACTCCTGCAGCGCCATCACTATGGCTTCGCGCATATCCAGATCAAGGTGGTTTGTTGGTTCATCCAGTAATAACAGGTTAGGCCGCTGATAGACAATCAGTGCCAGCACTAAGCGGGCCTTTTCACCGCCGGAAAACGGTGCGCAGGGCTCTAAGGCTTTATCGCCATGAAAGCCAAAGCCGCCTAAAAAGTCGCGCAGTTTCTGCTCGGGCACCTGTGGGTCTAGCCGCACTAAGTGCTGCAGCGGCGAGTCCTGCGGTCGCAGTGTTTCCAGCTGATGCTGGGCAAAGTAACCCAGGCTTACGCCATTGGCGAACCAAACCTCACCGCTTTGTGGCGCCATACTGCCGGACAGCAGCTTAATTAGCGTCGATTTACCGGCACCGTTACGGCCCAGTAAACCAATACGGCTACCCGGTAACAGCTGAAATTTAATCTGGCTTAAAATCACTTTATCGCCGTAGCCCGCCTGCACGTTATCCATTTTTAACAGCGGGTTGGGCAGGGCTTTGGGCTCGCGGAAGCTGAAACTAAACGGTGAGTCGACATGCGCCGGGGCCAGCAGTGTCATGCGCTCCAGTGCTTTAATGCGGCTTTGTGCCTGCCGTGCTTTGGTAGCTTGCGCTTTAAAGCGATCGATAAATTTTTGCAGGTGTGCAACCTGGCGTTGTTGCTTGTCAAAATTAGCCTGTTGCTGCGATAACTGCTCGGCGCGCTGGCGCTCGAACTGGCTGTAGTTGCCTTTGTATAGCGTCAGTGTCTGGCGCTCAATATGCACAATGTTGTCGGTTACGGCATCGAGAAAGTCACGGTCGTGGCTGATTAGCAGCAAAGTGCCCTGATAATTGGCTAGATGTTTTTCCAGCCAGAGTACGGCGTCCAAATCGAGGTGGTTGGTGGGTTCGTCCAGCAGCAGTAACTCTGCACGTTGCATCAAAGCGCGCGCCAGGTTAAGCCGCATGCGCCAGCCACCGGAGAAGGATTTTACCGCTTGCTGCTGGGCGTCGCCACTAAAGCCCAGACCATCGAGCAGCACGCCGGCCTTGGCTTCAGCCCGGTAGCCATCCAGCGCCTCAATTTGCAGGTGTACGGCGGCTAAGTCAGTTTCACTGCAATTACTACGCACTTTTAACAGCAGTGGAAACAGCTGCTCGTCGCCTTGCAATACATAATCCATTGCGCTGCAGTCCAGCGCCGGGGTTTCCTGCGCTACGGTAGCAATATGCCAGCTGCCGGGTATGCTAACGCTGCCGGCGTCTGCCTGCAGCTTGTGCTGCAGCAAGGCGAACAAACTGGATTTGCCACAGCCGTTGGCACCAACAATTCCCACCTTTTGGCCCGGAAATACGGTAAGATCGGCGTCTTTAAATAAGCACTGAATGCCACGGCGCAGTTCCACCTGTTGCAGCTGGATCATGTTTTTTCCTGTGTAACTGAATTGGGCTGCTAATTTAACCGTATAAGGCCGACAAACCAAGGCTTGGCGACGAAAATAGCCGCCAGCGCCAACCGGGATGCAAGATGACAAGCCGAAAAAAGAAACGTTTTATTGCCGGTGCCAGCTGCCCGAAATGCAAGGCGGTAGACACCATGATGTTGTTTATTGAAAACAACGTGGAAAAAGTAGAATGCGTAGAATGCGGCCACCAGATGGTGCAGCCCGAAGCGCAAATAGCCAAAGCCAGCCGCGCTGCCGAGCAGGTAATAGGTGTGTTTAAACCGGAATAATGCTCATAAGAAAGAGTTTGGTGAGAACAGGGTTGCCCACGCCAACACGCCGTAAACCCATCCCTGGGGGCTCGATTCGGCCATCCTGGCCTGCAACGGTTGGCTTAGAGCAACCCTATTCTCCCTGGTGGGCTAAGAACGCCATACATTAATAGTGCGGCGGAGGCGGTTCTTCCTCTGGTCGCAATATGCCCTGATCATCCGGCAGGTTACGCAGTTTTTCTGCCAGTAGCATGACCTGCTGCTGCAGGCGATCAATTTTCTTTTGATGCTCCAGCAGTTCATTGCTAAGGCTGTTAACGGTGTCTTCCTGAAATGCCAGTTTGCTCTCCAGCTCGACAATATGTAGCTGCAGATCACGCTCATTTGCGCTCATAGTTAATCTCCCATACTTCGGCTATGCCACTGGAGCTTTCGCTGATTAATTGCTTATCACCCAAAAAAGCCACGGCGTGCACCACGGCACTGGGCGGCCGACTGTCAGCTTTCACCCCCACTTGCCATTGCTGTAACTCGGCACCACTTTGTACATCCCACAGTGCCAGTTTGCGGGTAGGGGCGCCGGTGGCCAGATAGTTGCCATCACTGCTAAAACGCACCGCGCTAAACACCTGCTGACGGGCAATAAACTGTAATTTGCTTACCAGTTGGCCGGTTTGGATATCCCATATTTGGGCTAAGTCCTGGCTGTCGGCGGTAAAGGCATAACGGCCCTTAGGATCAAGCGCTACTTTCGTTACACGGCTGGGGTGGCTAAAGCTGTAAATAATCTGCGCACTTTGCGTATCCCACAAATGTGCTTTGTAATCGTTGCCGCCGGTTAGGGCATAGCGGCCGTTGGGTGACATGGCTACGCTGTTAATGCGCTCGGTATGGCCTAAAAACTCCAGCCGCCGTCCCGATGACAGCGTAATATGCTGCACTCCGCCATCACTTTTGCCAATCAGTAAGTGGGCGCCATTGTCTGACACGGCGACATCACGCACAGTCGCAGTGTCGAGCTTCCAATAACCCTGGTTTTCACCTGTGGCAATATGCCATAAAGCATAGGTTTGCTGGTCGGCAGTCAGCACATGGCTATTGTTATGGCTAATGGCCAGGCTAAACACCAAATTGTCACTGCTGTCCTGGTGTTTCCATTGGTACTTCAGCGCATTGTCGGCCAAGTCCCACAGTGCCACACCGTCCTGAATGGAGGATACCGCAGCAAAGCGGCCGTCATCTGAAATGGCCGCCGCATAGCTACCTTGTGCTACATGGGGAAACTGTTGTACCGGTGGTACCGTGGTAAGTTTTTCGCAGCCTGATAGCAGTAATAGCAGAAAAAACACAGGATATTTCATGTCGGGTGTTAACCTCATCCGCACAAACCGTTAGTATAGGTCAGTTCATTGGACACTATTAAAACATACTTTTGCAGCCTGGCTGCGTAAATCTTGGAGAACCGAATGCGCTTAGTTACCAAAATGTCACTGGTCGCAGTGGCTGTTATCACTCTTGCCGCCTGCCAGAAAGAAGTAGAACAAAAACCTGCTGTGCTGGACACTGATGAAGCCAAACAATCTTACAGCTTGGGCGTTTCTGTTGGTCGCTACCTTGACAGCACGCTGGATGAGTACAGCAAAATGGGCCTGAGCCTGGACAGCGCACTGATTTTACGTGGTGTACAAGACGCTATTGGCGATAAAACAGCCCTGAGTGAAGAAGAAGTGCAGGCGATGATGACTGCTCTGGAAGAGCAGTTCCGTGAAAAACAAGCCGCCATTGCTGACGCTGAAGCTGCTCAGGCCATTGCTGCGGGTAAGGCCTACTTGGAAGAAAATGCGAAGAAAGAAGGCGTTACCGTGACGGAGTCTGGCTTACAGTATGAAGTACTACAAGCAGCTGATGGTGCTAAACCAGCCGCCACTGATACCGTAAAAGTCCATTACACCGGCACCCTGACTGACGGCACCAAGTTTGACAGCTCGTTAGACCGTGGTGAACCGGCGCAGTTTCCATTAAACCGCGTGATCCCAGGTTGGACTGAAGGTGTGCAACTGATGAATGTCGGCTCTAAATTTAAGTTCACTATTCCATCAGAGCTGGCGTATGGCGAGCGCGATATGGGCGTGATTAAGCCAAATAGCGTATTGGTATTTGAAGTAGAACTGTTGGATATCGTAAAAGCAGAAACGGTAGAACAATAATAGCTGCTATTCGCTAAAAAAGCGGCTTAGGCCGCTTTTTTCATAATAAACGTCATGTAAAAAGTCTACGCAGAGACACTGTTATCGCTGTGCTTCTCGTACAGGGTATTAATCAGCTGATCTTCATATTCAAAGCGTTCTTCCAGCGCTTGCCCCAATGCCGACAATTCCCGGTCAAAGGCACCACTACGGCGGGTACTCAAGTGTTCCGCGTATTGATCATTAAAATTCAGTGCTAAATCCGTTGATACGGCAATCTTGGGGTAAAGGCTGTCAGCCAGCTTCCGGCTGTCAGTGCCATTGACCGCACACTCCGACACGATACGCTCATAGACTTCAAAGTGACCGGCAGATAAATAATCGACCAGCACCTGACAAAATTCCTGCACCGCAGCTTGAGGTGGCAAGGCGGTGCGCTTGGTATCGAACGGTGGTAAAGCTGCCAGTTTACAGTAGCTAACGATAAGTTGCTGGCGCTCTTCCAGCCAGTTATCGATGGCAGTTAGTGAGCCACCCCATTTTTTTTGCGCGGTCTGCACCCGGGTGTACATTGCCTTCTCCTTAAGTGCAGCTAACGTGCTGCAGTAACGTCTAATTAAAAGAATTTTGCGCTAAAGATCAACCGTTTTTTTATTGGTCAGCCCAGTAAAGCGCATTATGATGATGCCCATGGCCAAGCAAGCGGCGAAGAGCAGATGATTAAACACAGTGTTTATGTAAAACCACAGCAGCAGGGGTTGTGGTTGATTGTCAACCGTGGCCGCCTCTGGCTGAACGAGCAGCAACAGTTGCCCAAAGGGGCTTATGCCAGTTTGCCGTTATCTGCCACGCCTGAGCAGATTTGTCAGTTGGGAGAGTTTCAAGGTTTACCCGCGTATTTACTGATAAATAACGACCAGATTACCGATGAGAATCGCTGGGTCAGTGCCAGAGCTATACTGCCGGCAGGTGAGCGTTTGTTTGAGTTGGCCGCACGGGCGGTGCAGGTCGCACTTTTTTTACAAACGCACCGCTTTTGTGGTCAGTGTGGCAGTGCGATGAACCTGGTGAACTGGGAACTGGCAACGCTCTGCAGTAAATGTGGCCACCGCTGTTATCCGCGTATCGCACCGTGTGTGCTGGTCGGTATTGCCCATCAGGGCAAAATTCTACTGGCGCGCTCTAGCCGGCATAAAGCCGGTTTCTATTCTATTCTCGCAGGCTTCGTCGAGTCAGCCGAAACCCTGGAACAAGCCGCGGTGCGGGAAGTAAAAGAAGAGGTGGGCATTGATATTTGCAACCTGCGCTATGTTGGCAGCCAGCCATGGCCATTCCCACATTCGTTGATGACGGGTTTTATTGCTGATTACGCCGGCGGTGATATTCGTTGTCAGCCGCATGAAATTGAAGAAGCAGCCTGGTTTAGTGTCGATGATTTGCCTGAGGTGCCACCACTTGAAACCCTGTCAGGACAAATTATTACCCGTTTAGCGCAAATGGCTGTTGAATAGGCAGATGGCACTGCAAAGAAAATAAAAAAGCCACTTAACGTGGCTTAACTAAGGTTTGCGTGGTCCCGTTTAAACGAGCTTCTTACTTGTTATTCTTCACTAGCGCAGCACTGTTATAGCAGAATGAATTTAGCATGACAAGCAATAAGCGGAAAAAAGCTGAACACAGCATTTACCGGTTAAACATAGGCGCAGCGGCGATGGGGTGGTAAAATAATCTCATTTCGCGGACTGACGGATAACTTATGCAATTAAAAAATGATCGCTATCTAAGGGCTTTGTTGAAACAGCCGGTAGACAGAACCCCGGTATGGATGATGCGCCAGGCGGGCCGCTATTTACCAGAATATCGCGCCACACGGGCTCAGGCTGGTGATTTTATGTCGCTGTGTAAAAACCCTGAGCTGGCCTGCGAGGTCACTTTACAGCCGCTACGTCGTTATGCGTTGGATGCCGCTATTCTGTTTAGTGACATTTTAACCATCCCCGATGCGATGGGATTGGGCTTATATTTTGGTGAGGGAGAGGGACCGAAGTTCCAGCGACCCGTTCGCGATTTCATCGATATTGCTAATTTACCCATACCTGATCCAGAGCAAGAGTTGCGGTATGTGATGGATGCGGTGCGCACTATTCGCCGGGAGCTTGCTGGCAGTGTGCCACTGATTGGTTTTTCTGGTAGCCCCTGGACTTTGGCGACCTACATGGTAGAAGGCGGCAGCAGTAAAACCTTCGGCACCATTAAAAAAATGATGTTCTCTGAGCCGGAAGCACTTCACCTGTTGCTGGATAAACTGGCACAGAGCGTTACCTTATATCTGAACGCCCAGATTGCTGCCGGGGCGCAGTCGGTGATGATTTTTGATACCTGGGGTGGCGTGTTAACACCACGCGATTATCAAGAGTTTTCGCTGGGTTATATGCAGCAAATTGTCAACGGCTTAACCCGCGAGGCAGACGGTCGCAAGGTGCCTGTGACCTTGTTCACCAAAAACGGTGGTTTATGGCTTGAGTCTATTGCTAACACCGGTTGCGACGCTCTGGGCCTGGACTGGACTATTAATATAGCGGATGCCAAAGCCCGGGTAGGGCACAAGGTTGCCCTGCAAGGCAATATGGACCCTGCTATTCTGCTAGGCTCACCTGAGCGCATTCGCCAGGAAGTGCAGATGATTCTGGACGGTTTTGGTCAGGGCTCCGGCCATGTGTTTAATTTAGGCCATGGCATAACACCTGATGTCGATCCTGAGCGGGTATCGGTGTTTATTGATGCGGTGCACTCGTTCAGTCGCACTTACCATATGAGTAGCGATATTACCGAGTAATAACAAAAACCCCGGCACTTTGGCCGGGGTTTGTTTTAGTTGTTATCGGTAGCGGCCATCTGGTAATCCGCTAGCAAATCTTCATAGTTTTCAATCGTCCAGTTACGTTTTCTCGCTTCATCTATGGCTTGACGCAACATAGACTCACCACGACCTTGCTGGCCCAACTCAATAAAAGCGACACCCAGGGTAGAGAGTAAATTAGGGTTATTGGCGTCTATAGCACGGCCCTGCTCAGCCAGGCGAATAGCTTTTTGTGGATCGCGCAGTGTTGGGTCATCTGACATGGCCAATAGCGATGCGTATTCGGTAATCGCCGGCATATATTCCTGTAGCGCAGCGACTTCAAGATAGCCAGCGGCTTTACGCGGGTCATAATTAACGTTGTTGCTGTCTAATAGCTCCTGCGCCAACAAATAGGCTGCTTTGGCATCGCCACCGTCGGCTGAGATAGCTAACCAGTTTACGGCTTTATTCTGGTCACGATCGCAGCCATTACCGGTCACCAGACATTGTGCCAGTCGGTACTGCGCCTTCGGAAAACCGTTAATAGCGGCCTGTAGGTACCAGGGCATAGCATCTACGCCACTTACAATACGGTTTTCTGCCAACAGCGCATATAAATACTGATAACGGGCCGACTCTGCTTCAGCAGCTGCCCGAATTGCGTCCAGATACTCGGCATTTTCCCGTTCAAATTTACGTGCTTTGGCACTGAGTGGCGCTTTAATTTGAAAGGTATGTGATTGCATTTCTAATCGAATCGCATCGCCATATAAATCCTTCGGTGGTTCATACTTCCAGTTTTGCACTGCTGCTAGCACATACTCGCTTAAGGCATCCACTGGAAATGATGCTACGACGGTGGCGTTTTCAGTATTACCATCTTCGTTTACATCGTAATGTACTATAGCCCAGGCAGAAACACCGGCACGTTCAAAATAGCTGGGATAAGACGGTTCTGGCGTGCTGATGGCCTTTAATCTCGGGTTGGTAGCGACATAACGGTTTGCGGAGGGGTAAAGGTTGCCATGCAGGGCATTTTTGCCGAACTGATTGTTCAGGCTGGTAAACACCTCCTTGGCTTCTAACCTGGAGCTCACTTTAGAGCGTAATTGCCGGTATTGCTTATCGGCTTGTGGATGTTCTCTCTCGCGGGCAATCAGTGTCCAGGCATAGGCTAAGTTCATATCAGGGTCAACCCCTAAGCCTTCAGCATACATACGTGAGAGCAAAAATTGTGCTTCTAGGTGCCCAAGCTCCGCCAACGTCTCGAGTTGCGGTTTGGCCAGTTCGTACTCCTGCTTTTCGAACAAGGCTTTAGCGGTGGGGAAATCAGCCGCTGCCTGCCATGACATGAATAACCAGGCTAGTGCCAAACCATAACGACGCTGCACCATAAAAACACTCCAACACACTATTGTTTAATTATTATGTAATCGAGTTTACAACGATTTATCAGCCAAAACAAAATTTAATATCAGGCTTGGCGGTAATTAATTTAGTTATTTAATTTCAGCAACTTAATCTTTAAATAGCCGATTTAATCCATTTAATGCAGCAACCCGGTAAGCTTCTGCCATTGTCGGGTAATTAAAGGTGGTATGTACAAAGTACTCGACTGTATTTCCGCCATTCTTTTGCATCATAATGGCTTGTCCGATGTGAATAATCTCTGCCGCCCGTTCGCCAAAACAATGAATGCCGAGAATTTCCAGCGTGTCGCGGTGGAATAACAGCTTTAAACTGCCGGCATTAGTGTTGGCTATCTGTGCTCTGGCCAGATGCTTAAACTGTGCGCGACCCACTTCGTAGGGAATGCGCGCAGCAGTAAGCTCCTGCTCTGTTTTACCCACAGAGCTGATTTCAGGAATGGTGTAAATGCCGGCGGGAATATCGGCGATCAGATGGCCATCGAGGTTACCTTTTACAATGGCCTCGCCGGCTAAACGGCCCTGATCGTAAGCGGCGCTAGCCAGGCTTGGGTAACCAATCACATCACCTACCGCATAAATATTGTCGATGTTGGTTTGGTACTGTTGGTTTACTTTTAGTAAGCCGCGGCCATCTGCCTCTAAACCAACAGCAACCAGATTCAAGCTATCGGTATTGCCGGTGCGGCCATTAGCAAACAAAAAGCAATCGGCTTTCATCTTTTTACCGGACTTTAAATGCAACACTACACCGTCATTTTTACCTTCGATACGATCAAACTCTTCGCCGTGGCGTATTGTCATGCCAGAGTTCCAAAAATGGTAACTCAGGGCGTCCGACATTTCCGCGTCCATAAAAGATAACAGCCGATCGCGGGTATTCACCAGATCGACCCTAACGCCTAAACCGCGGAAGATAGATGCGTATTCACACCCGATAACACCTGCACCATAAATAATGATGTGTTTAGGATCATGCTGTAACGACAGTATGGTGTCTGAGTCGTAGATTCGGCTGTGGTTAAAATCCACCTCGGCCGGGCGATAGGGGCGCGAGCCACAGGCAATAACGATAGTTTGGGCACTCAGCTCGAAGCTACTACCATCTTCACTGGTAACGCTAAGCCGGTGCTTGTCAATAAAGTTTGCTTCACCCTGAATAATCTTAACCAAATTTCGGTCATAAAAACCGCTGCGTAAACGTACTTGCTTGCGGATCACGCCAGCGGCATGTTTTAGTATTTGCGAGAAAGTTAGCTTGGTGTGCTGCTCATCTAAGTGAAAAAGTGGGTTTTCGTTAAACTCAATTAGGCGGCTAACCGAGTGACGTAGTGCCTTAGACGGTATAGTACCCCAATGGGTACAGCCACCTCCGACCGATTGATAGCGCTCTATCGCCGCAACTTTTAAACCGCTTTTTGCCAAATACATCGCAGCACCTTCGCCACCGGGGCCGGTGCCTATAACAATGGCATCATAATCAAAACGGGGTTTGCTGCTGAGTTTTTTCTGGCCCACAATTCAATCTCACTGATTAGCTTACACTTATTTGAGCATATCAGGTCTTGGGCACAAAAAAAGAGACCGAAGTCTCTTTTTCTGTTAGCTAAAGGCGCCGATCAGGCGCTGCCAATGCTGCTGCTGCTGTTGCAGATGCTGTTTAAACTCGCGATAGCTTTGTTTAAAATCGACTGCCTGATACTGCGCCACCAGTTCTTTACGGCGCTGCTGCAACAGCTGTTTTTTCACCTGATAATAATCCTGCATACGCGCCATTAGCAGCTCATATTCCTGCTCTAGCAAACGCAATAACTGTTCGGCATTTGGTTGCTGTTTTACCTTTGCCATCGCGCGTTGTAACTGCATTTTAGCTCTGGCCTGAGCGATGCGCTCTTCGGGTACTGTGCGAAGATTATGGGTTAAGCCAACCCAGGATGCGGTTTTAATTAACCATTTGGTCGGATCAAACTGATACCACTTTATGCCGTTACGATAATCAGATTCGAAAATATGATGGAAATTATGATAGCCCTCGCCATAGGTTAACAGCGCTAACACACCATTATCCCGCGCCGAATTCTGCTCAGTGTAGGGTTGACTACCCCAGATGTGCGCCAGTGAGTTAATAAAGAAGGTAAAATGATGGCTTAATACCAGCCTCAGCACACCGGCTAGCAACAACATACCGAGGATATTGCCGCTGATAAGGCCCAGCAGTAATGGAATGCCAAAGTTAGTGGCAATAGCCAGCCACAGATAATTGCGGTGCTGCCACATCACAATGCGATTTTTTTGTAAATCACGACAATTGTTATAATCGGGCTTTTCTACACCGGGATAGTCGCGCAGCATCCACCCAATGTGGCTATACCAAAAACCACGACCAGCAGAGTAGGGGTCTTTATCGTTGTTATCGACATGTTTGTGGTGCACCCGGTGATCGGCAGACCAGTGGAGTGCACTGTTTTGCAATGCAAAAGCGCCGCCGATAGCGAATAGCCATTGCAACAGCGGGTGAGCATCATAGGTTTTGTGTGCCCACAAGCGGTGGTAGCCGGCGGTAATAGACATACCGCAGTAGCCCAGACATAAAATGGTTGCGATGATTTCAAACCAGCCAAAGCCGACCATTAATGCGTACCAGGGCACCCCGATAACCGCGACCAGCGTCGTGATGGAAAACAGCAGGACATTGGTCCAGATAATAGGGGCTTGTTGCATAAAAACACCGTTTAGCTTACAACTGTTCGCTCATTCTACTGGTCACAATTGCTTGGTCAAGGTATAAAATAGTACTTTTCGGTGAACAGAGAAAATTCCGTGTCCAGAGCAGAGCAAAAAGAGCGTACCCGACGTGCGATTATTAACGCCGCTTTTTCACAGCTTAGTGCAGATAAGAGCTTTGCCAGTTTAAGCTTACGTGAAGTGGCGCGCGAAGCAGGTATAGCACCGACATCGTTTTATCGCCATTTTGCGGATATGGATGAGCTGGGTTTAACACTGGTAGATGAAGCCGGCTTGATGTTACGTCAGTTAATGCGTCAGGCGCGGCAACGGATTGAAAAGAATGGCAGCGTGATTCGCACCTCAGTAGAAACTTTTATGGAGTTTGTTACCGGCAACAGTAATGTGTTCCGGTTGTTGTTGCGCGAACGTTCAGGTACCTCAGCGGCCTTTAGAAGTGCGGTGGCGCGTGAAATTCAGCACTTTGTTGCTGAGCTGGCGGAATATTTGCGTAAAGAAACCACCTGCCCGGACGAGTTAGCCAGAGCACAAGCCGAGGCCATGGTTACCCTGGTGTTTCATACCGGCGCAGATGCACTGGATGCACCGGCATCACAATATGCTTATTTAACCAGCCGCACCATTACACAGCTGCGCTGGCTGGCACATGGTGCCGCCAGCTATGGCCGTAAACCAAAAGAACAAGGCCCGCTTTAACCGCGTTTTCTTAGCCAGACACCAGTTTCAATGTGATGGGTATAAGGAAACTGGTCAAACACTGCCAGCTGCGCAATATAATGACTATGACTCAGCTGTTTTAAGTTTTCTGCCAGAGTCAGTGGGTTACAAGAAATATAAATAATGTCATTAAACCGGCTGACCAGCTGCTCTGTGTCGTTATCTAAACCTGCACGGGGTGGGTCCACCAGTACGGTATCAAGCTGCATGCCGGTTAAATCAATATGCTTTAATGCGTTACCTTGTGCCAAAGCGGCAGATACATCTTCAGCAGACATCTGCAGAACCTGCAAATTAGCTACGTTATTAAGTGCAATATTGTATTGGGCTGATTTAATGGAAGTGCGGGATATTTCCGTTGCCACCACCTGATCAAAACAAGCTGCCAGGGCTATCGAAAAATTACCATTGCCACAATACAGTTCAAGTAGGTCATTACTTAGGTTTCCGGCTAGCGCTTTTGCCCAGCCCAACATATGCCGGTTTACTTCGCCATTGGGCTGAGTAAAGCTACCTTCTACCTGCTGATACTGCAAAGTTTTGCCGTCAAGTTCGAACTGCTCGGTAACATAATCATGCGTTACCATTAGCTTTTGCTTGCGTGAGCGGCCGATAAACTTAACGTTATACTGTCCTGCCAGTGCTTCAGTCAGCAGGCGAGCCTGCTCTAACCAGCTATTCGTCAGGGGGCGCTTGTAAATAAGCGATACCAATAACTCTCCAGATAAGGTCGCCAGATAATCTACCTGATACAGCTTGTAACGCAGCTCGTGGTTAAACTGAATATGTTGTAGCAGCACTGGCATAAAATCAGCAATGGTGCGACAGGCGACCGGGAAGTAATCTACTCTAACTTTGTCTCGGCTTTGTGGGTCGAACATTGCATGATAAATATCATCGCCGTTGTGCCAAATACGAAACTCAGCGCGCAATCGATAGTGCGCAGGACTGGAGCTAAATACTTGCGGTGCTGGCGGGTTGAATTCTGCCAGTAGCTGTTGTACCTGACTAACTTTGCTCTCTAGCTGCTCTTTATACTGTTCGGGAAAAACCTGACCTACACTCATTCAATACTCGGTATCGGCAAAACGGTTATTTTAAGCCAGACAGTCTTCGCAGCCAACCCGAAACCGTTTTATAGCCGTAAAAACAACACAGGGAGACTGAAGTCTCCCTGTTTGAGCCTAACTATAATTAACTACTCTTCGCTGTCGTCGTTCTCCTGCCGCTCTTTGGCCTCGCGTACTTTTAATGTGCGCTCCTGAAAATTGAAGTCATTCAATTTCTGGATCATCTTGTTACTGTCTTTCGCGGCAACTTCGACAAAACCAAAACCACGGCGGCGGCCGGTTTGACGGTCTTTCATCAGACGAACATTAACGACGGCGCCAAAGCGTTGGAACAGCTCTTTTACTGCATCTTCATTAGCACGATAAGGTAGATTGCCAACATACAAGGTTACGGTTTCACCTTTATATGTAGCTGCGGGTGAGGGGACGGCAGCTGACTCAACAGCACTGCCCTTCACATCTATTAATACAGGCACCAAAATACCTGACAGCAATACACCAATGACAACGAACACTTGCTGAGTAAGGCCCAGTGTGGGCAGAAAGGTAAACGCAAGATAAGCCAACACGGCCAACGCCAGTGTATACGGCAAAGAAGCACGTAAAGTGGGTAACATAATAATATCCTAAGCACTTATTCTATTTATCGGACTGCTTTTTCGCTAAAGCAGCCTTATCTTAGCGGCTAGGCAATAAAGAGCAACTATTAAGCTGAGAGTATTTCGGCTGTTATTGTTGCTAAATTGCACGAAAAGTTGAATTAGTAAGCAATCGCACACCTAAAGCCAATTTTTCACACTTAACCGCTTGCACGTGTTTTAAAACGCCCTATAATGCGCGCCATGCCACGGGGCGCTGCGGTTTGGG
>NZ_JBDPJM010000028.1:0-409 GCF_039871805.1 Rheinheimera fenheensis | reverse complement strand
CCCGAGTGGCCAAAGGGATCAGACTGTAAATCTGCCGGCACTGCCTTCGAAGGTTCGAATCCTTCCCCCTCCACCATCTTCGTCAGGAAGAATAGCTACGAGTAGGCCGCGGGCATCGTATAATGGCTATTACCTCAGCCTTCCAAGCTGAAGATGCGGGTTCGATTCCCGCTGCCCGCTCCAATCAAAAACGTTGCTGATATAGCTCAGGCGGTAGAGCGCATCCTTGGTAAGGATGAGGTCCCCAGTTCGATTCTGGGTATCAGCACCATCTTGACTCCTCTCTTGCTATCCAAACAAAAATCTTATTAAATAACCGCCGTTTTGTTAAAAAGGGTCTATCCATGGCTAAGGCTAAATTTGAACGAGTAAAACCGCACGTAAACGTAGGCACCATCGGTCACGTTGA